>JAJCYY010000012.1 GCA_029262735.1 Chloroflexota bacterium
TGATAGGCAAGAGCACGCGCTTTGTGCTTGAGCTTTCACCGCAGATCGGTGCTGCCCTGACTATCCAACGATCGGTGCCGCCTGGTCTTCGGCAGGTGATGAACCTTAACTAACCTTGCGGCTTGAGTCCTGCTCATCCCCACAGGATGTCTAGCGCCCTGTCATGGGGCGCCAACGGGCCGGCCGCACGGGACGCAAAGTAAGGCATCCCCCTCGGCGAACGCGTCTGGCGGTCCGGTCCCGCTGCAACCAAAGCGTGCCCTCCTTGATTCACTTCAGGGAGGGCATTGCGCGTCCGGGGGTCAGGGGAAGATCAGGCCAGGTTGACCTGCGTGACTCCGTTGCCACCCTGCTCCCGCTGCGCCGGTTCAAACGAGGTCACCTGGGGCAACCGCGAAAGCACATCTCGCACCGCCTGACGCAGGGCTCCGGTTCCCGAACCGTGGATAATTCGGCAGTTCTCCCGGCCATCAGCGGCACAGCTATCGACATATCCGCTCACAAGCTTATCGATCGCGGCGACTCGCTTCCCACGCACATCCAATTCTCCCGTCGATGCTTCCGGCGCAGACCTGCTCACCTTCACTCCAGATCTCCTGGTTTCGGGGGGTGTCTTGACCGCCACCTCCACCCGCCTGAGCTGTCGGGAGTCCAGTTGTATCCGAGCATTGCCCATCTGTAGATCAGTCATGCCGTCCGGCTTGATCGATACGACCTTCGCTCTGACGTCGAGCCCCTTGATCTCCACCTCATCACCGGCCGAGATCGGCTTTTCTTCAGATATGGCGGCGACATCACCTTCCGGCGTGTTTTGCTCGCTTTTGGCAATGGGCATCCATGTTGGTTCGGCAAGGGATGACCGCAGCCTGTTCACCGCTCGCTGGGCCGTTGCCAGGCTTTTGCCAGATTCCGCCTGTGCCACGATTCTCCGCAACTGACGCCGCACATCGTCGGCCTCCCTTCGCAGCTCCATCCGAGTCCGCTGGACCATGTTCTCCTGCTGCTTCGTAACCTGGCCCAGGCGGGCTTGCAGGTCTCGCCGCGCAGCCTCGGCAGCAGTGGCGTCAGCCTGTGCCTTCTGGCGAGCCTCACTTACCGTATTTCGTTCCCGCTGTATCTGATCGAGCAGCGTTTCAGCCTCGGCGCGGCCGGGATCGAGGAACGTTTCGGCGTGATCCAGCACCTGCTCGGAGAGTCCCAGGTTGCGGGCGACGTGGACGGCGTAGCTTCGGCCCGGTATTCCCATGATGAACTGATAGGTTGGCAGCAATGTGGCGGCGTCCAGCTCCACTGAAGCGTTTTCCATACGCTCGTGTGTTCCCGCGTACTCGGCGACAGGGCGATGGTGAGTGGTGACCGCAACCGGGATGTTCCGGTCAACGAGATTCGATAGCACCGCCCGAGCTAGGGCTGAACCCTCTTCCGGGTCAGTTCCTGTTCCCAACTCGTCGAGCAGCACCAGCGAGTTTTCATCGGCCTCCTCAAGAATGTCGATCACACTGCCCATGTGGGAGGAGAAGGTGGAGACGGAGCGTTCGATACTCTGGGCATCGCCGATGTCTGCGTAGACGGCTGAGAAGACGGCGAGCGCTGTGCCGTCTGAGACTGGCAGCTGCATGCCGCACTGGTGCATGATCGCCATCAGCCCAAGGGTCTTCAGTGCAACGGTCTTACCGCCTGTATTCGGGCCTGTGACCACCAACCCACGGAATCCGGGGCCGATGTTCATCGAGACCGGAACGGCGTCATCGCCAAGCAGCGGATGTCTCGCGTACGACAGTCGAACGGCGACATCGGAGCCGGGCGGAAGGGTCTCAGGGCGCATAGCTTTCATTGGGCGGGCCAGCCGTGCACGCGCGGTAATCAGGTCAAGGTCGGCTGCGGCTTCGATTGCCGTCGTCGCAAGTTCTTCCTTCTCGCCGAGCAGGTGCGAAAGCCGTCTCAGCACCCGTTCTTCTTCTCGCTGCGCCTCGGCGGCTGTCTCACGCCAGTGGTTGCATGGGTCGACGGCGCGGAACGGCTCGACGAAGAGCGTCGCTCCTGTGTTTGAGACATCGTGGACAATGCCGGGAACTGCCTCACGACTATCGGTTCGGACTTCGAGCACCAGCCGTTCGCCACGGGTGGCTATGTTCGGTGACTGAACTGCTCCGCGCACTTCTTTGGAGGCTGCGACCCGCTCCAGGATCCGCACCAGCCTCTGGTAAGAGCGCGCCGAATCGGACCTGAGCCTGCCAAGCCGAGGGGTCGCCGAGTCTCGTACATCACCGCTGTCGGTTAGCGCAGCATTCACTTCGGAGCGAAGATCGGAAAGATCGGGGATATCCGAAGCGATCGCAACCATGCGCGGCGCGCGTTCCTTCATCGAAACGACTACGTTGCGTGCCAGCCACGTCGAGTCGAGCAGGATGATGCAGGAGATGAGCTCCTGGCCGCTCAGCATGCCTCCGAGCGCGGCACGGCGAAGCACAGGCCGCAGGTCCTGGTGTCCGGTCAGTCCGATATCGCCTACCGTCGCCAGCATCGAAGCGGCTTCAGCAGTCTCTTCTTGCAGGCGCAAAACGTCTTCCAGGTGCGCCTGGGGAGTCACTGCCTCGGCGAGCTCGCGTGATGCGAAAAACCGGGTGTGACCGGCCAGCATCTGGCGGATACTTGGGAATTCGAGTAGCTGCCAGGCGGATTCCTGGAGCGTTATTGGGCCGGATTCGATGTCCCGCGCCGTACTATTGTCTGATACATCTGACATTGCGATAGTGATTCTATTCGAGGGATCGACACTACACTCGTAGCGTTAGCATCCGCGGTATCTGTTTTCAGGCATGACAGGACCAGTGATGATTCACACCGAGTGGCAGCATTCCACGGCGCAGAAGCGTGTTTTCGACAGCATGGTCGAGTTGCTGTCCCGCGCCGGGCTCGACTACCAGGGTGAATTCGTGGAAGCCGGTGGATATCGCATCCACTACCTTGAGTATGGCACCGGACCAACGGTCCTGCTCATACATGGTGGAGGGGCCGGGGGAGCGATGTGGTTTCGGCAGATCGCTGAGCTTTCTAAGAGGTTCAGGGTGATCGTGCCGGACAACCCGCTCTTCGGACTGTCGAGCCGTCCGTCGCGTCCGTTGGCGGTTCCAGAAGCGACGATCGGGTTTATCGAATCGTTCCTCGATGCTCTCCAGATCGATAGGGTTTCCCTCGCCGGTCTTTCCATGGGCGGATTTTCATCTGCCAGGTTCGCGTCCGGGAACCGTGACCGGGTCGATCGTCTTGTGCTGGTGGGTTCGGCCGGATTTGGGCGGGATCTGCCCTGGGGTTTCAGGCTGAGTTCGCTACCTGTGCTCAAGCACTTGCTGACCAGGCCACAGCGCTGGGTTCACGAGAAGTTTTTCGCTTCGACAGAGGTTGTGAATCCCAATGCCGAGCACAACGAGGCGTACCTTGAGTACGCGTTCAGGGTGACCGAGGCGGACGGTCATACCGAGGCACTTGTCCACAACATGCCGGTTTTCGCAGGGCTCATGGGACAGCGCCACCTTCTCGGAGAGGAAGAGCTTTCGTCGATCGTTGCCGAGACGCTGGTGATCTGGGGGGAGCAGGACAAGTTCTTCCCACTGCCGCATGCCCGCCGGGCGATTTCGCTCATCCCGAACTCCAGGCTTGAGGTGCTGCCGGATTGCGGACACGTCGCTCTGCTGGACCAGCCGGAGCGGGTCACCGAACTTCTGTCAGGGTTCTTCAGAGACGGATCAATTCCCGAAGCGGTCGCCGGTGGACAGTTGAACGCTGGCAGCGAACTCGGCCGCTGAGACCTTTTTCCGATCCGGACCGCGCACACGCCCGACGCTCAAAGTGCCTCCTGAGACGGCTACATTTAACCCTTCGTCACCAATCTGCAGCACTGTGCCAGCCTCGGATGACTGCCCTTCTTCACCGGCTATTGCAGAGAACGAGGCACTGTAGAAGCTGACGCGTTCCCCTTTCAGCGTGGAGTTTGCGCCGGGTTGAGGGTCGCTGCCCCGGACCAGGTTGTAGACCTCCTGACCCGGCCTCGTCCAATCGATAGCCGCCTCTTTGGCCTTGAACCAGCCCTCGTAAGTCGCCTGGCTCTCGTCCTGCGTTGTTCGCGGAGCATTTCCGTCTCTGACCATGTCGATGGCCTCAACCATTGCATCGACGCCCATTGGGAACAGACGCTTGAAGTAGACGGAGCCGAGTGTGTCGTCAGGTCCGATATCGATCGTCTTCTGAAGCAGGACCGGACCTGTATCCAGTCCATCGTCAGGCCAGAAAATGGTGAGACCGGTCTCCGTTTCGCCCGCCACGATGGGCCAGTTGATGGAGCTGGGACCGCGATGCTTTGGTAGAAGCGACGGGTGATACTGGATGGTTCCCTTTGCCGGGAAGTTGATCATGTCCATTGGTACGATGTCTGTGACGAATGCCATGACGCACAGTTCAGGCTCGACCGCAGTGAACTGCTCGATAGCGGCGTCGTCTCTCAGCCGCTTGAACTGAAACAGAGGCAATCCGCTGGCGTTTGCAGCTTCGACGATCGGATCTGACGGGCGTCCTTCACGGTCCGGTGGGGCGAAGACGCCGACGATCTCGTCTTTGCCGGATTCTGAAATCGCTTCCAGCACCGCCGTGCCAAAAGCAGCCTGGCCGATTAGCGCAATCCTCATTATTCTCTCCAGGTCAGCTTGCCGACTACAGGATGTGCCTGTTCCCTGTTTCGTGTCGGCGAAGCATAGCAACAGAAAGCGCTGTGCTGGCATCAGTCGCCATCGGGCAATCTTGCTACACGCAGGTTTACCGGTAAGCTGGTCACCTTGCAATCTGTTCGGATGATATCGACGGAGGTCTGATGACGGAGCGAAAACCCATGCCCGGTCTCCAGGCGGCTCAACAGCCTTCAGGCAATGACCCGGCGGAACAGGAAGCAAAAATTCCTGTTGACGCCCGCGGCTGGCTTGAGCGCGGCATCAAGTCGGCGCAACTCGGGTTTCCCGACAAGGCAGCGTCGGACTTCGAAGAGGCGGCATGGCTAGACCCGGACAACGTCGAGATCCACTTCAATCTCGGGACTGCACATCTCTCGATGGGCATGTTCGAGCAGGCGCTCGTAAACTTCGACCGGGCGATCGGACTGCGTCCTGACATGTCGGACGCTATCGGGAATCGGGCGGTTACGCTTACTGCGCTTGGACAGGATGAGCGTGCCGAGCGGGATGTTGCTCGTGCTGTGGAACTGGGCGCTCCCCCGGACGGGCTTGCGACGGTGATCGAATACGTGAAGACGAAGCGGGTTGCCAGAAAGACTTAGGCCAGAAAGTTCAGGAAATACTGAGAGGCGGCAAGCGATGGCCGGTTTAAGCGACTCTGAGATAGCTAGCAGGCTTGAGGACCTTCCCGAATGGAGCTATGAGGACGGCCAGATCACCCGGACGTTCAGCTTCGACACGTTCCTTGCCGGTATCGATTTCGTGGTTAAGGTGGCTAATGCCGCTGAGACTGCCGACCATCACCCGGATGTCGACATTCGCTATTCGAACATCAAGGTTGCAATGTCTTCCCATGATGTTGGCGGTATCACGGAGCGTGACTTCAAGCTGGCGGCCGAGGTCTCAGGGCTGGCCTGAGTACTTACAGACCCGTTGCTGAGGTTGAATTCCGCGAAAATGGGCACTAGGGCGAAAACCGCGCCGTGAGCGATGCCGTAATTCTGCGCAGGAAGCGAGGTTATCTGTTCAGAACCGTGCACTGAGCGGGGCGCCTCGCTTCTTCTATTCACGTTTTTCACACCAGCTCCAGCTACTGCCGAAGCACCTTACTCCCAGCGGAATACGCGTGTTGCTATGGCGAACGCGATCGCTGTCCAGATTCCCAGTCCCAGTAGCTCCGGACCCAGCGATGTGATGCTTGCGCCATCCACGGTGATCGCCCTGAAACCGTCTGCCAGGTAGGTGAGCGGAAAGAACTGCGAGATGTTGTTCAGCCAGTCCGGGAAGGTCTCGGTTGGAAAGAAGATGCCGGAAAGGAACATCATCGGCAGCGTGACTATGTTCGCCACGGGCGCGGCTACGTCTTCGGTCTTAGCCCATCCTGAGATGGCGAGGCCAAGAACAATGAACAGCGCACCGCCGAACAACGCCATGATCGTCAGGTCGATCCAGGTCAGGATCGAGCCGTCGCCGATAGACACGCGAAGAGCAAGCATTCCCACCAGGATCAGCACGTAAGTCTGTAACACGGTCACCATCAGCCGGGTGGCTATCTGACCGACCAGGAAGTGCGACGGGCCGATTGGCGTTGCCTGGAGCCGTCTTAGCACGCCACCGGTTTTGAAGCGGATCAGGCTGAACACCACGCCGAACACGCCACCCTGCATGATGGCCATCGCTGCGATTCCTGGAACCAGGAAACCCCGAAATCCCTCGCCCTGGCCCTCGATGTAACTGGGTTCGACACTGAAGCGGCTATCTACCCTGTACTCATCTGGCACCTGTGCAAGGTCGAGGAAAAGGGTGTCGAGGGTGTCTCTGATCACGGTCTCGGTCACGCCCTGCTCCTGCGGTTTGCGTGAATCAAACACAGTCCGAATACTGGCGACGCCGTCTTCGTTCCCAAATCCTGCCGGAATGATGATCAGCGCATCGACATTTCCGACCCGCAACTCCTCCCGCAACGTGGTTTCATTGTCGATTTTCAGGTCGAGAATGGGGTCTTCACCGTCGTCGATAGCATCCCGGAACGTGGCCGAGGCTTCATTCTGGGCGTTGTCAACGAACCCGACATCAGGCGGCGAGAACTGACCCAGGTTGAGCAACCCGAAGATGAGCATGATCAGCATCGGGAAAAACAGTGCCCAGAAGATGGCCTGCCGGTTGCGGAAGTACATCTTGAGCGATGCGATTGTCAGTACGAAGTACAGTCTCATGTCGGGTCGGTTCCAGGGCATCAAAGAGGGCGAGGAGTTCAGTCCTCTCGCAGGCTCCGTCCTGTCAGGCTGATGAACACGTCTTCCAGCGTTGCCGGCTTCACCTCGCGGGTCGCCGTGAAACCGGTGGCGAGCAGCTGCTCAACCAGCGCCTTCGGCGTGTCCATCTTCACTATCTTCCCGCTGTCCATGATCGCCCCGCGATCACACAGCTCCTCCGCCTCCTCCATGTAGTGAGTGGTCAGCATGATCGTCGTGCCGGTTGCGCGTATTCGCTGGATCAGCTCCCACATGTGCCGCCGCGCCTGCGGGTCCAGGGCGGTGGTCGGCTCGTCGAGAAAGAGCACCTGCGGGTGATTGACCAGCGCAACTGCGATGGACAACCGCTGCTTCTGGCCTCCCGAGAGCTGCTTGAAGTACGCCTTGCGTCGGTCGGTAAGCTCCACCTCGTTGAGAATGGCGTCGACATCGACTCGTTCGCCGTAAAGCTCACCGTAGAGCTTTATCGTCTCGGCAACCGAGAGGTTGTCGAAAAATGCAGTGGTCTGAAGCTGCACCCCGATGATGCTCTTGACCTTCTTCGGGTTGCGTTGAACATCGATGCCGCCAACAAACGCGGTGCCAGAGTCGGCCCGGCGCATGCCCTCGAGAATCTCAATGGTGGTCGTCTTGCCAGCGCCGTTTGGACCGAGCATGCCGAACACTTCACCGCGCTCCACTGTGAACGAGATGCCGTCGACCGCGACGATGCCCGTGTAGCGCTTGGTCAGGCCCGTAACAGAGATGATCGGCTCTTTGGTATTTGGGGGCTGGGCGATTCCGTGTGATGATGGCTCTGTCATACAGGAAGTGTGCTCTCGGAAGATGGGCTCTGAATCGTTTTTCGGTTCAGTTCGGGGGTTGCGATCAGCAGCAGCGACGGTAGCACCACGAGAGCTGCGACCACCGCAAGAAAGACCATGATGGATGTCAGTACGCCATAGCTTGCGAAGAGTGGCATTGGCGCCAGTCCCATTATTGTGAATCCGATGATGCTTGAGGCCGACGAACCGGCCAGCGCCACTCCAGTGCCGCGCAAAGCCATCGTCATGGCCTCGATCCTTGTGTCGGAACGAGTGAGCTCTTCTCTGAACCGTTGTGTCAGATGGATGGAGAAGTCTATCCCGACGCCGATCGACACTGCGCCGATGGTCGCGGTGACGAAGTTCAGTGCGAACCCACTGATGTACATGATGGCGTAGAGCCAGACGACAACGAGCCCGATCGGGATGATGGTGGCGATGGCGAACCGCACCGATCTGAACGCGAGCAGCAGCAGGACGAAGGCCGCTGCAGCAGCTATCGGAATCGACTTCTGCAGCGAGTCGGTCGTCGCCTCGAGCTGGTCCTGGCGAATGAACGGCGAACCTGTCACTCCGTAGTCGGTGATCGCCGATGAGCTGCCCAGCGACCGCAGGTCGTGTTGGATGGAGTCTCGTGCGCGGGCGACGCTGCTCTGCTCCCTCGTGCCGGGCAGGAACACGGTGAACTGGGTGAGATTGAGCGTCCGGCCAAGTGGATTGTGGAGCAGCACAGACCTCACATCTTCCGGCGTAAACGCAAGCTCGCCATCGGCAGTCGGCACACCGGCCTGTACGGCGTAATCGAGCACTGCGTCGACCTGCTCACTGTTTTGCGGAAAGCCGTACGGAGTTTCGTCCGATATCTCGACACCGGTCAGCTCCAGGACACCGGTACGACCGGCAGGCGATGCAGTGATGTCCAGGACGATCTGGAGGATGTTCGGCTCGCTGATGTTCACGATGCCTCTGCTGTCACGGCCAACGTTCTGGTTGCCGTCCAGGTTGTCGAAAACTGCCTGGACAGAAGAGAGTGCGCCGAGATCGGTGAGGTCACCCTCGATCAAGATGGCGGCCGGCTCGCCGCTCCTGTCACCCACGTGGTCGTCCAGCCTGTCCAGGCTCACCGCGAAGTCGGAGTCAGACGAGAAGAAGTCTTTCACGTCGAACGTGGCGTCCAGCCGCAACGCGAAGACGGCTGCGAGAGCGGTGATTCCGGCGACGGCGATGAGCAGCACGTACTTAAAGCGGGTGAGCGACGCGAGCCTGTCGATGACATGCGTTTCGTCAGCGCTGTTCACCGCTTGTTGACTTGTCGCGGCGCCAGAATCGAGTTCCTGCTCGTTCTCACCGACGGGCCGCAGTCGTAGATAGAGGATTGGAACAAGCACAGTGAAGATAAGTGCGACAGCCAGGAATGCGGCGCCTGCCAATGGGCTGACTGCGACAAGCAGGATCACCGCTCCTCCTGCCGCCGAAGCGGCGCCGAACGAGGAGAAGAGGATGCCGGTCCGCGCAGCTCGTCCGCGGTAGCTGCGGCCTGCCAGCAGACCGTCGATACGTGCATATGCCTGGGGGAGGACAACGCCAAGCACGATGAATGACGATGCTGTAGCAACGGTTGCCGCCAATCCAAAGTGGACGACGGCTTCGATTCCGGCCGACGTATTGGCGAGGAATGCGATGCTGTCTGAGGCCATTGCAAGCAGCAGCGCAGGCAGCACCGCGCCGAGACCGATTACCAGCGCCCTGCGCGGGACGGCGATGCTTCTACGCTCTTCCTGGTAACGTCGAACAGCGTGGACTGCGAAGTCGACTCCCAGCGAGACCATTGCAATCGGAACGATCAGGTCGATCACCAGTCCGCTGTTGAGGCCGATGAGGAGAGATATCCCCTTGAGCCAGATCATGAGCACACCGAGACCGACGCCCGTCAGAGCCACGGCCCAGTAGGAGCGCAGCGCGATTCCGACAACGATGATTGCCGCGATGACGGTGAACGTGATGAATATGCCGGATTCCTGGCCCTGGTCTGCGGACTCCAGGTTGGCGTCGATCGCAATGCCCCAGATGCGGTAGCTGTCTGTCTCCTGCCGCAGCACATCCTGCACCGTCCTGTTGAACTCCTCTTTGTCGAGTGTTCGGTCGTCTGCGCTGACGCCAATCGCCTGCGTGCCGCCTCCGAGTTTTTCATTGTCTGCGATCACGTTGAACTGGATAGCCGGTGACGTCCACCAGTCGATCTCTTCACCGTTCACGACGCGCCGCTCAGACGTGGCCTGGATGGACAGCGTCTCGATAAGCCCTGCGGTGTCCCCGTTCGAGAAGATGCGGTGCAGTGCAAGCTTCACCTGTTCCTCGGTCGCCTCAAACAGGGATACCTCGCCGTTTGTCGATACTCGGAGGTACTCTTCGACGGCGTCTGCGATCGTCACCACACCGACGACGCTGCGATTGGTGGTGTTGTCGAAATAGCGGAGCAGCACCTCTTCCTCCGGCAACTCTCCAGGGATGAGCTCAAGCCGTGTGTCAGCGGCGCGCAGCCTCGTCTCAGAGAGAAGCATCTCGCTCAGGCTCTCGGCAGTGAGGATGTCCGCGGTCTTCGATTCGGCGAGGAACGGCACAAAGTGGGCTGGTGTTGAGAAAGTGTCGTCGATGCGTTCCTGGAGATCAAACACTCTGCCCGAGGGGTTCTGGGATGCCGCGTCCGGCGTATCCATGATGGCGAGAGGGATTACCAACAGCGCTGTGATTGCGAGTGTGCCCCAGATTAGATACGACGACTTGTGGTCAATCCATTCTGACGCCCTGGTTGCCAGGTTTCGGCTGCCGCCTGTGAGTTCTGACTCCTGTGTCAAGTGAACTGCTCCTGCCTGACCGATGTGGTCTTAGGCCTTTACCACTCGTGCCTCAAGCGACTTGATAGCTTCCTCTGACCACTTCACAGCAGCCTCCGCAAGGTGAATGCCGGCGCGGATTGTCAGCAACGAGAAAAGAGTGTCGTGCTCCGGTCCTGCTGTCAGGCACTGCTGCTCCATGGCCCGGAGCTCGGCAACTCGGCCCTGTTCGAAATCAAAATTTTGCCTGAGTAGACGAATCAGTGAGTCGGGGTCCGCTGATTTGCCGAAGAACACCCGTAGCATCAGGTTGCTCTTGAACACATCCTGCTCGAACTCCGAGTTTTCAATCCAACTCGCAAGCGTTTCTCGGCCTTCCGAGGTGAGCGCGTACACGCGCTTGTCCGGCCTGCCATCCTGTTCAACGTGTTTCTCGGTCACCAGACCGGCCGCGGTCAGGCGTCTAAGCTCGGCGTAGATCTGGCTCTTTGCCGGGCTCCAGTAGAAGTGCCCGATGCTCTTGTCAGCAAACTGCTTCAGGTCGTAACCGGACATAGGGTTAAACCCGAGCATTCCCAGAACGGCGAACGAGGTTTGAGGTAGATCTGAATGAAGTTGTGTCATAGGTCTAATAGACATAGTTTATAAAGGACTAGTACAAATAGAACTATAGACACATCTTGCGTGCCTGTCAACGGCTGACTGGTTCCATCTGCATGATCCGCGTTGCAGGAAGCGTGTCGGAGGTCTTTGGGCTTAGAATGCCGCTGCGATCAGGCTTTGGGCAAGGACAGCGATCAGTGACAGCAGGTTTTAACCGATATGAAATATGTGAACTTCGGCACAGGTGGCGTGAAGGTTTCGCGGATGGCGCTCGGGCTCGGCTTCCGCGGGCAGCCGGATTCGAAGTCGGGTGAACGGGCAATCCTGACCGCACTCGACTCCGGGTTAAACCTGATCGACTGCGCGAATGTGTACGGATATATGGACAGCCGTGACAACATCGGCAGCTCTGAGAGACTACTCGGAAAGGTTCTCAAGGGTCGCAGGGACGACGTCGTAATCACGTCGAAGGTCCGCAGTCCGATCGGCCCGGGTCCGAACGATGAAGGCTCATCCCGATACCATATTTTGCGTGAAGTTGATCGTTCGTTGAAACGTCTCGACACCGATCGCATCGACGTCTACCTGCTGCACCACGTCGACAACTCGGTCTCACAGGACGAGCAGTTTCGGGCACTCGACGATCTCCTGCGACAGGGCAAGATTCGGTACACCGGCGTTTGCAACCACCAGGCATGGGAAGTTACGAGCGCGTTGAATGTGCAATCGGCCCTGAACGCGCAGCCGCTGATCACGGTGCAGAACCCGTACTCGCTTCTCAACCGCACGCTGGAAGACGAGATGTTCCCGTTTGCGCGGGCGACCGGTGTCGGCGTGATGGCATATAGCCCGCTGGCAGTCGGATTGCTGAGCGGCGCATACACTCCCGAGTCGATGCCGGACGACAGCCTGTTGTGGGGCTCGAGACGGCGGAGCACATTTAGCGAAGTGTTGCGCGGGCGGGCCGCAGACGTGCTGGCGAAGGTACGTGAAATCGCAGATGAACACGGCGCGACGGTGGCGCAGATCGCGCAAGCGTGGGTGCTGTCACATCCGGAGATCACCGTTTCGATCTCAGGAGCAGACACGGCCGAGCAGGTTCAGGACAACCTTGGCGCGCTGGAGATCGAGTTATCTAACGATCAGATCAGCGCGCTTGACGATGTGTCTCGCGGGCTGCGAATGGTTCTGGATGGAACAGATTTCGAGGAAAACCGATGAGAATACTTCTCGCAGGCGGCTCTGGAATGGTCGGTAGCTTCATCACGCCGTATCTGCAGAAACAGCATGAAATTCGCGTGCTGGACATGACCGAACCTTCACAGCCTGGCGTCGAGTTTGTAAAGGGATCAGTGACTGAACCGGCCGACGTCCAGAAAGCGCTCACAGGCGTCGACTCGTTCATCTGGCTTGTGATGCTGAGCCCGCAGGGCGGGAGCGTGACGGACCAGGATGAGAAGATCATCCGAGAGAACTACCAGGTGAACTGCCTTGGGCTTCACATGTTCCTGTACACGGCGCAATCTCTGGGTGTGCGATCGGGCGTCTACACCAGCACGATGAGCGTGCATCACCGGGCACGCGACTACTACTCGGCCGAAGAAGAGGTGCCGCTTGACACGCCGAGCGCATACGGACTGTCGAAGGGTTTTGGTGAGGGCATCTGCCGTTACTTTGCGCGATGGTTCGACATGAACCTGGCGGCTTTGCGAATCAGCGGCCCGCGTCCTCGGGAACGGTGGATTGATGAGCGACGAAACCCCATCACAGACCGTCCAGGCGGTGCTCGACCGCTGTTCGTGACTGATGAAGAGGATCTGGCGAGTGCTTACTCTGCGGCGTTGGCGCTGGTGCAGCAGGGGCATGGCCGCTTCGATTCGTTCTTCATCGCAGGCGACGAGGACCAGAAGGAGCACAACCTGACGAAGGCGAAACGGGTACTGGGCTGGGAGCCGCGAACGCACCTGAAGGTTGAGGTTTAGGCGAAGGATTTTTCTCCCTCCCTGACAGGGAAGGAGTTAGAGGGTGGGTTGTTCGTGCATCGACGTCAACCTGATCTCCCAAGCCGAGACGACCCTCATCCTGACCCTCTCCCGATCCGGGAGAGGGGATTTGGCGACCATGCCAACGGAGCCAACTTGATTCAGAATCTCTCGGTCGGTCTCACATGGAACGCGACGTGGTTCGGTTCAAGCTCACTTGAACAGGTTCAGGATCACAGGGTTGTCTCGGTTTCTTACCCAGGCAGCCAGGCTTTTGGGGCGATGCCTTCGATGTTCGTCTTTACGTCGATCACCGTTGGCTTGTTGGCAGAGATCGCCTGGTCCAGCGCGCTCGCCATGTCGTCCGGTCTCGTCACCTGGATGCCAAGGCCCCCCATCGACTCTGCCATCGCCGCAAAATCGGTGTCTGTCAGCATCCACAGCTCGTCTGAGCCGGAACTTCGGCCATCGTAGTTATTCTCGTTTAACGCCTGCTCCTGATTGAGCGATGCGTTGTTGTTCACGACAAATACGGCGTTGATACCGTAGCGGACCGCGGTCTCAATCTCGGTCAGGTGATACCAGACGCCGCCGTCGCCTGTGAAGCAGACAACCGGCCTGTCCGGCGCTGCACACTTGGCTCCGATCGCGGCCGGAAGCCCCCAGCCGAGAGAGCCTGCGCAGCGAATGAACGACTGGTCCGGGTGCTTGAAGTCGAGCATCGTGCCAGTCCAGATGCCTGAGTGGCCGGTGTCCGCTACCAGGATTGCGTCGTTTGGAAGATGGTCCGAAAGCTCTTTGCAGAGTCGCTCAGGGCGCATTGGCAGGACATCCGAGTTGTAGTGTTCGGCGACGCCTGTTTTCCATTCGGACACCAATCCCTGCACCGTTGAAACCCACTCAGAGTTCGAGCCAGCTTCCGCCGCAGCGATCATCTTGCCAAGTATTGCCTTCACATCTCCGTGAAGTCCTGCACTGATCGGGTAAGAGCGGCCAAGTTCGGCGGCGTTGATATCCAGTTGGATGGCTTTGGTGCCCGGCTTTGGGACGCGCCAGTCGTGCGTCACCTGTCCGCCGGTATGGCTGCCGATGAAGAACACCAGATCGGCCGCGGCGAGGGCACGATTCGCACAGTCACGCGAGTATGAGCCCGGGGTGCCAATCGCAAGCGGATGGTCCGCCGGAAAGGTCTCCTTGGCGTTCAGCGATGTGGCGACCGGGATGTTCAACTTCTCGGCGAACGCCACAAGTTCAGCCCCGGCGCCCGAAGCGGTCACACCACCGCCGGCAACGATCACCGGTTTGTCGGCCTGACCCATAAGAGCGAGCGCCGACTTGATCGACTCGTCGTCTGCAACCGGTCTGAATGGCGGCACGTGCGTAAACGGCTCTTCGATCACGACTTCAAGGTCGCCTTCAGCGAGCATGATGTCGCCCCCTGCGATACCAGCGAAATCGAGATGGGTCGGCCCTGGCGTGCCAGTCGTCGACTCGCGGATTGCCTGTCGCAGGAACACGCCCAGCTCATCGATCTGGGTTACGCGGGTGTTGAATTTGGTGACAGCATCGAATGGGCTGTGGTGATCGATTTCCTGGTAAGCGTTCCGGTGCTGCTGGACTTGTGCAAGGCGACCGGTGATCGCGACAACAGGCGAACAACCGAGATAGGCGTCTTGAAGTCCAGCTGCGAGGTTCGCCGCGCCAACGGACTGTGCGCCGCAGAACGCAGGGCTTCGCTTCACTCGTCCGTACGCGTCTGCCATGTAGGCCGCCGATTTCTCACTGTGCGCCATGATTCGGGCGATGCCGAGCTCTTCCATATGTGGCATCGACTCGGGCACAACGACGGGCATGAAGAAGAAGTGTGTTGCGCCGTAGCCCTTCAGCGTTTCTGCAAGGAACCGCGCTCCGGTCATCTTTGGCATTGGCAGGTTGCCCCCCGGATTGGAAACTGTGTGTCGGTGGACCTTCGGGGCGCATTAGACCACAGATTTGGCAGTACCGGACAATGATCCCAGGTCGCTCAGCAGTGTCTGGCAAGGTTCGACTTGAGCGAAGGCTCTCTGCCCGCCTCGCACTTGAGAGTATGATTGCGGCGCATTGCGCCGTCACGTTTGCGAAAAAAATAGAACGCGGAGATGCCGACCATGACCGTTGTTGATGTACATACACACCTGCCGAGCCACCGGGATCACGTGCCGCCGGACGAGATGCGGACAGAGTCGACCATGCGCTCGGGACAGGTCGTGCAACTAACGAACACGATCCAGGACTACCTGGATGCGATGAGGCCGGTCGATAAAACGTTTCTGTTCGGCATTGCGAAGCGTCCGTGGAAGCTGGCTGAGAGTGTTCTCGATGAGCGGGGCTGGCCCAACGACGTCAACCAGAACGATATCGCTGCGGAGGTTGCGAAAGCCGATCCAGCGAAGATCGTTCCGGGCATGTCGTTGCATCCGATGGCACCCGAGGTCAACGAAGAGTACGACCGGTGCATCGGCGATCTCGGTTGCAAGGTGATCAAGCTGGGACCGAACTACCAGGACTTCGACCCGACCGGGCCAGAAGCGTTCCGGCTGTTCGCCCGGTTGGAGCACGACGAGATACCGATCATCTTCCACAGTGGGACCTCGCCGATGACCGATGCTCCGCTCACCTATGCGCATCCCTTCACATTCGACAGGGTTGCGATGGCATTCCCAAAGCTGAAGATGGTGTTGGCGCACCTGAGCCACCCGTGGCAAGGTGATTCACTGTCGGTGGTCCGTAAGCACCCGAACGTGTGGGCCGACGTTTCAGCGCAGTTCTACCGGCCGTGGTCTTTCTGGCAGGGCATGCGGTTGTTCTACGAATGGGGCGTGACAGACAAGATCTTCTTCGGCTCGGACTGGCCCGTGACTATGCCGCAGGACAACATCGACGAATTGAGAAACCTGGAGAAATTTGCGAAAGACCATCATCTTCCGGTGATTCCGCCTGAAGATATCGAGGGGATCATCGAGCGAGACGCAGCGGCGATCCTGGAGGTTAGTTAGTTGGAGCGTACCGACGCGCCAAAGGGCACTTTTTACGGCTGGTACGTTGTCGCCGCACTGTTCTTCTCTACGTTCGTCGTCATCGGCGTTCGGCAAGGGTTCGGCATTTTCGTCGAATCGTGGGAAGAGGACTTCGGCGCCACGACCACGGCGGTTTCTGTAGCCGCGGGAATCGGCTGGTTGGTTAACGGCGTCAGCCAGCCATTCATGGGCGCGCTCACAGACCGTGTCGGAGCTCGCCGAGTGCTTATTTTCGGCATGCTCGGGATGGGGGTAAGTACGCTCCTGGTCGCCGCGTCAACGAATCCGATCATGCTGGCAGCGACCTACGGATTCCTCCTGTCGTTCTCGTCTGGTGCAATCTCGTTCACCCCGTCCGGGGCGCTGCTCGCCAGGTGGTTCGTTCGCAGACGCGGGACCGCAATGAGCCTGCTAACCGTGGGCGGTTCGGTCAGTGGCTTGGTGATGATTCCGTTTCTTGCGTACTTTTTGCTGAGCACTTCGTGGCAGACCGTCTGGCTGGTGCTGGGCGGACTGATCCTGGGGCTCGGCCTTCCCGTGCTGATCGTGATCGTAAGGAGCAAGCCGGAGGACATGGGGCTGCTGCCAGACGGTGATATCGAAGAACCTGCGATCAAGGGCGAACCGGCGCCGGCTCCGAGAGTTGTTGCTGTTGGTCCGTTGGCCGCTGACAACTGGCAGGAGTCGTTCAGGTCAGCACCGATGTGGCAGCTTTCGCTCGCCTACTGGGTGTGCGGCGTCACAACCGCGGCTATTGCCGTTCACTACGTGCGCTGGGCCTCGTCTGAAGACATCTCGACCGGCACGGCGGCACTGGCGTTCGGCCTTCTGAGCGGTATCAACGCGCTCGGCGTGCTGTTCGTCGGCTCAATATCCGATCGGATGCAGAGGAAGACGCTTCTGGGCCTTGTCTACCTGTTGCGAGGGCTCGGGTTCCTGGCCCTGATCTTTCTGCCGGGAACCGTTGCGTTGTGGACCTTCGCCGTCATTGCCGGCATGTCATGGCTGGCGACAGTCCCGCTTACTACATCGCTGGCGGCGGATGTGTACGGCGTCAAGAAGCTTGGAACACTGGCCGGGCTGATCAACATGGCGCACCAGCTTGGAGGTGCTGGGGCGGTGATCGTTTTCGGCTGGGTGTTCGACACGTGGGACACCTATGACCCGGCATTCGCCAGCGGCGCCGTGTTCCTGCTGCTCGCGGGGATCATCTCGTTCTCGATCAATGAGAAGCGTTACTCGGTGCGCTATGCGCCGGTCACACCGACACATGACGGCCTGGCTCAGCCGATTCCAGTTGTCGGTGATGCCGATTGACTGCTCGGAACCCGAAATCCTGGCTGTAGGATTGAGTAATGAGCTCGGTTCCCAACATCACTGCCCATCATTCCGAGGCCGTCGATCCGACGCTCATCGAGTGGATTCGGCACCAGATCGACCGGTACACCGGTCTTGAAGGCGACGTAATTGTCGTGTTGCTGAGCATTCTCATCGTGCTGTTCCCGGTCGTGTTGCTAACGCTCGCGTGGCGGCAACGGCGTAGAGCTACACGAACCAGGAAGGGTTGATCAGGCTGAGATCAATCGAGACCTGCGAGCCATCTGAGCCATCCGACTATCCCGGGACTGCGCTTGCGTGGGGATTCGTCGAAGTCGACCGGCACACTTATTCCCAGTATCTCCGCTGCTCGACGTGCGTCTTTTCGAAACACGACGAGCTGCGGCTCTGAGAAGCGCTGGAGTCGCATCGGCCCCTGCCCGTAGAGCCCACCGAAGCTCTGGTTGCGGACCTGGCACTTGATTTCCGCTTGCTCAAGCTGGTCTCTCGCAATGGCGATCTGCACAGAATCCGGATTCGTGATGAGGGTAATGAGGTCGAAGTCCTGGTTCATCGGTGGTTGCCTGGTGTGCGGCCTCAATCGTGACGTTGATCCGTTGTCATGTTGTCATCTCTACCGAAGCGGAGAGATCTTACCGCCTGCACAAGGATGCCTGAAGAGATTCTGAGTCGAGTTGGCATTGTTGACAGGATGGTTAGATGCCGTGCAGAGGCAGCAGTTCTCCCTCCCTGACAGGGAGGGAGTTAGAGGGTGGGTCGTTCGTCCACGGGAGTTTAGTTAGCCACGTAAGTCGAAACGGCCCTCACCCTAGCCCTCTCCCGATCCGGGAGAGGGGATTTGGCGATGATGCCAACAGAGCCAATCGCGCTCAGAGCGACAGAATCGATCCCGTTCGTCTCATGCACCCACTTTCGCTTAGTCCAGCAGCGGACTGAGGCGGCCGAGAATCCGGTCCAGCTCTTCGATGTCGAGGCGGTCCATTTTCTTTGCGGCCGGGTTGCGCGTCACCGGCGTCCTGATGACCCCTCGACGATGGAACGCGATCTTGTACGCAGAGATGCTGTACATGAACTCGAAGTTGAGAGCAGGAAGCAGCTGTTCCCAGATGGTCTGTGCTTCGTCGGTCACCACCTGAAGACCATCGCTGTCCTTGCCGCCCTTTTCGAGCGCGTCCCACAGCTTGCGGTGCGCATCGGTGATATGACCCGCTGGCATCGTGCCACACGAGCCGCGGTGATACTCGTCAGTCAGGAACCGACCGCCCATGCCACCCATGATCCCCTTGCATGAGTCCCCCGACTGCTCGAACAGTTCCGTCATGACCTGTCCGGGGACGAGACTCTCTTCCTTCACGTATTCCACATGGTCAATCTCTTTCAGCATCCGGACGATCAGCGGCGTCGGGATGACCGGGCTGGTGGGAGGTTTGTTGTTCTGCAGCCAGACCGGCACGCCCGAGGCCTCAGCCACGGAGCCAAAATAGTCCAGCATCATCTCGTTGTTGGCAGCGTTCGGCGGGGCAGCGATTACGGAGTCTGCCCCAGCCTCGACCGCGGCTTTTGTGTATTCGACCGCATGCGTGGTCGTAATTCCTGAGACACCTGCGACGAACGGAACGGCACCGGCCGTGGCTTTTACGCCCTCACGAATGACATCGGCGCGCTCAGAGTCGGTCAGGAAAGGGCCTTCGCTGGCATTGACCGGGAGCACAATTCCGTGCGCGCCACGCTCCACGCACCACTCAACACAGCGTCTGAGCGATGGGAAGTCAACCGACCCGTCCTCGTTGAACGGTGTGACCGGGATCGAGTAGACGCCTCTCATTTGTTCTGTCATTGATCGTCTTTCTGAGGACTGTTGCTAATGTTTGGAAGCTGTGCGAAACGTCTTCTGGCCGACGTCACTGGAAAAAATTTCGGCGTCTTGCGGCCAGCATCGTATAACATCCGGCCACTGCGAGCGGGCACATGCGCCCCGATCAAATTTCCAACCGACCAGGGAGCACTCTCTATGCCCGCGAAGATGAAAGCAGCGCTGGACGATGGAACCGGCAAGTACGTTCTGCAGGAGGTCGCGATGCCGGAGATGTTTGCGGGTGCGGCGCTCATCAGGGTGAGACAGACCGGCATCTGCGGTTCCGACCTGCACATGACAGATGCACGGACGGAGGCGCAGACGCTTCCGTCCGGTCACGAAGTGGCCGGAGAGATTGTCGAGCTGCCGTCGGGCGAAAAGAATTTACAAATTGGCGACAGAGTGGCAATCGAGACAATTGGAGCCGGCCGGGCATGCATGGTGTGCCGGTATTGCAAGTACGGTCAGTACAGGCACTGCCTCGATCTTGCACCCGAAACAGGCGGTGGCTTCGCCGAGTATATGACTCGCACGCCGAACGGGTTGTTCAAATTGCCGGACAATGTCGACTGGGTGGACGGCGCACTCGTGGAGCCGATGGCCGTCTCAGTTCACGCACTGCGATACGCGGGAATGAAGCCTGGCGATGTGATCGGCGTAACCGGTTCCGCCACCATCGGGCTTTCGGCCATAGGTGCTGCCCATGCGTTCGGTGCGAAGAAGGTGATCGCGTCTGCAAAGTACCCGCACCAGGCGGAGGCCGCCCGGAAGATGGGCGCCGATGTGGTTACCGGGTCAGACGGCGACGAGTTCGAGGAGGCCTGCATGGAGGCGTCAGGTGGCGTTGGGGCGGACATCGTTCTCGAGTCTGTGGGTGGGCATCAGACCGAGGCGTTCCACCAGGCGCTTCGTTCGACAAGACCGCAGGGAACGATGGTCAATCTCGGTGGGATCAAGGTGCCGATGATTGTAGACCTCTTCGCCCCGATGCTGCGTGAGGTGTCGATCATCTCGGTCACCTGTTACGACGTGATCGATGGAGTTCACGACTACGCCGTTGCGATTGACCTTCTTTCGTCCGGCACGTTGCCGTACAGGGAGATCGTGACTCACAGTGTTTCGCTGGATGAAATCCAGGACGGCTTTACGACCGCCTACGACAAGAACTCTGGCTCGATCAAAGTCCATATCACGCAGTAGAGGTAGACCGGGCCCTGCGCTCCAGCACGTCGGCCGCGTCCGCAGAATGTTCTGAGGATCTGAACAGAGCCGATCACGTCTGCAATGGCGATCGGGCGTGAACTGCGGCCAAACTGCCAATCTTGAGCCTTAGAGACTACCCTCAGCGACCCTAAAGGTGATGCTGTCTGCGTGCCTGTGCCCACAATATGGCGCAAGCACACCGTCAGCACACTTTCCGCACACCCTTCGGCTAATGATGCCGAATGTGCGGTACCGGGATCGCAATGGCTCGCAGTACACACATCACTTTTAGGTCTGGCAGATCTGGCAGGTCTGGCGCTCGGAAGCGTGCGCTTCCGCAATATGGCGCTGAGCCGACGAAGGTGTTGACAGTCGGTAACTCCCAGAGATTCATCGAGCAGATATCGAACCTCCTTGCAGGCGAGAGCCGGATTAAGCATCTCGGCGGCGCACAGGGCCGGATTGAGGCTGCCGAGCGACTGGTTCTACTCAAGCCTGACGTCGTGGTAATCGAGATCGATCTCGACTACGAACTGGGCGGCATCGATACCGCATTCGCTCTTCGACGCATCTCGCCCAACACCGCGTTCGTGCTGATTTCACCGTACACCGACGCCGAACGACTGGCGATGGTGCCGCGCGGTCTTGGACTCGAATGGTCGTATGTGCTCACGGACGGAGAGATCGACCGGGCAGACCTGGTAACCGCTGTCAGCAGCGCAGGGTGGTCCATCCCGTTTATCGACAGTCGCATCGACCGCTCTCGCCTGGGTCGGTTGCAGGACACCGTGGAAGATGCGGTTGACCTCATTCTGCGAACTTCAAATCGGACCGGTCGCCTCCAAAATAGATGGAATTCCGGCCAGGGCAGGTCGAATTTCGGTTATTCCGGCTCCGCCGATTGGTCTGAGCAGAACGGCAGAGTCCAGAAGTTCCGCCTGCCTGATGACGATTCTGGCGACGGTCCGGGAAGCGGAGAATAGCCATGCGCAGAACGCTTCTTGGAATCTTTGCCGGACTTGTAATTGGCGTGGCGCTGACCGCAGGGGTGGGGATCGTGCGCGGCCAGACGAGCGAGGGTGATACCAACTGGGTGCCAGATATCGAGCAGATCTACTTCACGGCGCTCGGCAATGTTTTCGACGCGGCCGGTGAAAAGTTCACCGATCCGGAACTCAAAGAGTTCTATGACCGATTGACGGGTGAGATTACGGAAAAGCTGGCGACTCCGGTCCCGTTCGATCCGGGAATCGAGATCCCGACGCCGACGCCAGAGCCGACCGTCGTTCCAACGGTTGCGCCAGCTGGAGGCCCAATCGTCATTCAATTCAACACGCCCACAAGCAGCAGCGGCATTACGCAATTGACGCTCACGCAATTTCAGCACGTTGGCAACGGTAGCTGACGAAAGCCTGGTACCCCGTAGCGGATTCGAACCGCTGATCTTCTCCTTGAAAGGGAGACGTGTTAGGCCACTACACTAACGGGGCATTCGAGGTACGCAGACGGCGTCGGTAAGACGCGAGGCTGTAGACAATACTACCCGCCGAACCCGTCAGAAGCACACTGGTGTGAGCACGCGCCCATACGAATGCGATCCTTGACCCGCAAGCGGGTACCCCGGCTCAGGACGGCGTTCAGCGCGACGATAGTTCCGTTGAGAACCATAGACTCGATCCGACTATGGATAGACCGGCAGCGCTTCCAGTCCTGCGGTTTCATTGAGCCCGAGCATGATGTTCATGTTCTGCACCCCGGCTCCGGCCGCGCCCTTCACCAGGTTGTCGAGAGCGCTGACGACAACTAGGATTCCAGTCGATTCGTTGACAACAGGGAACAGCAGGCAATCGTTGCTGCCCCACGTCTGCTTCGTTGCGGGCGGTGCGGGGACAACGCGAGCGAACGGCTCGTCCGCATAAAAATCGCGGTAAATATCGTTCACCTGCGCCTGGGTCACCTCTTTGCTCAGCGTCGTGTAGTGCGTTCCGAGTATTCCGCGCGTCATGGGCGCAAGATGCGGTACGAAAGTCACCTGGACTTCACCGCTTGATGAGAGAGCGCTCAACTCCTGCGTCATCTCAGGCTCGTGTCTGTGACCACCCAGTGCATATGCCAGCATGTTGTCGTTCAACTCCGAGAATCCGTACTCCATGCTGGCCGAGCGGCCTGCGCCTGAGACTCCAGACTTGCAGTCGCTGATCACCTTCTGTTCGACGATTCCGGCCTGGACCGCAGGCGCCATCGCCAGCACTGTCCCGGTCGGGAAGCAGCCTGGATTGGCGACAAGCTTCGTCTGCCTGATCTCAGACCGATGCAGCTCGGGCAGTCCGTAGACCGCCGCCTCGATATGGTTCGGGCAGGGATGTTCGACCTTGTACCATCTCTCGTATGTCGGCAGGTCTTTCAGGCGGAAGTCAGCGCTGATGTCGATTGCGGGAACGCCATCGTCGATGAACGGCTTGAGCTTTTCGGCGCTGGCGGCGTGTGGAAGTGCTGAAAAGACGAAGTCGACAGACTCCTCGATCTCCGGCGTGATGGTCATCGACGCCTCTCGCAGGTGTGGAAAGACTTCGGAGAGTTCTTTACCGGCTGCGCTTCGCCCGGTGACGCTGACAAGATCCACGTCCGGGTGGTTGTGGAGGATGCGTGCCAGCTCAGATCCGGCGTAGCCGGTTACGTTGATGATTCCAACCCTGGTCATCAGTCCACTCCATCAGTCCGAATCGCCACGGATATGTTGTTGCGATCAAACTGAAATTCTAGCACTGGTGAGTTGATGGGAGCAGGTGGAATCCTGGCGATTGTTTGGTACTGACGATCACAAGGTGATGGCGTGGCCCGGTAACTTGCACCCTCCCGTTGCGAATCACCCTTACTCAGACGAACTTCCCGCTGGAGGGGCAGCGTCCTGCCAGCGGACACCGGTCGCAGAGTGGTCGCCGGGCTTTGCACAGCTGTCTGCCGTGCGTGATCAATAGCACATGCAGGTTGAAGCGATCCTCGGGCTGGACGATCTTCTCAAGCACAACGTGTGCATCGTCGGCGCTGGTTCCTGCACGGATGAGTCCGACCCTTCCCGACACGCGGTGAATATGCGTGTCCACGGGCATCGCAGGCATCCCCAGCGCAAAAGCCATCACGACTGCAGCCGTCTTTGGACCGACACCGGGCAGCGCGGTCAGCCAAACCCGCGCCTCATCAAGCTCAAAATCCTTCAGAAACTCCAGCTCGAGCGCGCCGTGACGCTCAAGAATGTCGTTCAGGATTCTCTGAATCCGCACAGACTTCTGGTTCGCCAGCCCGCCGGACTGAATCGCTCTCGCAATCTCCTTTACATCGGCCTCAATAACCTCGATCCATGTTGGAATCCGCTTCTGCAACTCTTTGAATGCGCGCTCGGCGTTCAGATCAGAGGTGTGCTGGGTCAGCACTGTGAAGATCAACTCATCGAGGGCGTTGTAACGAGGTTGCCACTCGATCGGGCCGTACTCAAGTTCCAGCTTCTCGAAGATGTACTCAATCGAGACAGGTAGCGTGCGGGGCGGCGATAGCCTCCTGCGCCGGGCGGGGCTGAGGCGCGACGGCATTAGCTAGAACTGCCTGTCGCGGATGTAGCCGGTCAACTGGATGAGCGCTTCTTTCGATTCCGATTCTGGCAGGGATTCGAGACTCTCCAGTGCTGTTACAACGTAGTCGTTGGCGATCACACGAGAGCGCTCTAGCGCATCGGACTGGCATATCGCATCGTACGCAGCGGAGAGCAACCGGGGGCGGTCGCTGTCACTTGAAGCAAGGTAAGCGCTGATCTCCGGTCGCGCATCGCCGCTTTCCATTGCCAGGATCGCAGGCAGCGTGAGCACACCGTTAGAGAGGTCGTTGGCGGTCGGCTTGCCGAGCTGCTCAGAGCTGGCCTCATAGTCCAGAAGATCGTCCAGCACCTGGTACGCCATACCAAGGTTGTATCCGTACTGGCGAAGGCTTGCCACCGAGTCTTCGTCGCTTTCGCCGAGTACCGCTCCGCTTTCTGCGGATGTGGAGAACAGCGAGGCGGTCTTGTCGTAGATCCGCTGCAGATACAGTTCGCGGCTCGTTTCGGGCAACCACGATTCGAGAATTTCGTTCAGTTCGCCGCGGGCGAGTTCGGCGATGGTCTGAGCAAACCGGCGAATCAGGCGCACGCTATTGGTGTCGCAGACGAATGTCGCTGAGGTTGCGAACACGAAGTCTCCGAGGAGGACGGCGACATTGCCGCCCCACAGGTTCGACGCTGTAGCGTGTCCGCGGCGTGTGTCTGCGCTGTCTACCGTGTCGTCGTGGATCAGGCTAGCAATGTGCAGCAGTTCGACGGCGGTCGCCATCTTGATCGTGCGCTCATCCGGGATTCTGCCCCAGAGCCTTGATGCGAGAAGGGTGATGGCAGGACGAATACGTTTGCCGGGCGTCGCAAGAACGCGGGCGAGGCGAGCCTCTATCTCAGGCGTGGGTCCCGGAGCGTCTGTCTCTGCCACCGCTGCGATGTTCGCGATGACCTTGTCCAGGTCATCGGCAATCGGGACGTAGATTCTATCTTTTACATCGGCTCCGAGCAACGGGCACCTATCCCGGGTTCTCCTGAGTGGGTTGTCCCAGACGGGCGTTTTCCTCTTCTACGATGCTTTCGTCGAGCTTTCGGAACAGTGGAGTGGGAGAGGCCAGCTTACCGCCGACCGAGACCTCCGCACGATTCCACCCACCCGAAGCCACATCTCCGGCGAGCCCTAGCATATCGTGAATCTTTTCGCATGACGATGGCAGGAAGGGTGAAAAGACGGTTCTGAGCGTCGCGATGATGTTCAGGCCCGTCCAGAGCGCGGTCGCGGCGGCAGCTTTGTCTTGCTTCACGGTCGCCCAGGGTTGCTTCTGGTCAATGTAACGATTGCCGTGCTGGGCGAGCGCCATCGCAGCACGGAGTCCGTCTCTGAATCTACGAGCGTCCAACGCCGCAGCAACATCATTCAGCGCCGTGTCGCAGGCATCGAGTGCGGCCCTGTCAGTGTCATCCAGATCACCCGGTTCAGGCACCGCGCCATCGAAACTCCTGGTTGTGATCGTCAGTACGCGGTGAACGAAGTTGCCCAGGGTTGCGACAAGCTCGTTGTTGTTGGCAGCCAGGAATCCCGCCCACGTGAACTCTGAGTCCGAAGTCTCCGGCATGATCGAGCTCAGGTAGTAGCGGAGCGGGTCGACGTCGTATCGCTCAAGATAGTCGGGCAGCCAGACGGCGTTGCCACGGCTCTTCGAGAAGCCGGTATCTCCGAGGTTCAGGTACTCGTTTGCGACAACGTCCGTTGGCAGGTTCAGCCCGCCGTATCCCATCAGTATCGCAGGCCAGAGAATCGTGTGGAACGAAACATTGTCTTTGCCCTGGAAGTAGTAGGTCTCCGCTGAGTCGTCCTCCCAGAACCTTTTCCAGCCGTCTGGTTCGCCCTGTTCTTGTGCGAGGAGTTTGGTAGCCGACAGGTAACCCATAACTGCTTCGAACCAGACGTAGACGCGCTTGCTCTCGTAGCCTTCAACCGGGATCGGCACGCCCCACTGGATGTCGCGGGTTATAGCGCGGTCGTGAAGGCCTTCTCGCAGGTAGTTGAGCGTGCCGTTACGGACATTTGGCCGCCAGCCGGTCTTGCCCTCGACCCATTCCTCCAGCTTCTCCTGGAATGCGCTCAGCTTGAAGTAGAGGTGTTTCGTGTCCCTGAACTCAGGTTTCGAGCCATCTCGTTTCGATCGAATGTCGATGAGGTCTATTGGGTCGAGCGTTCGGCTGCAGTTGTCGCACTGGTCGCCGCGCGCAGCTTCGTATCCGCAATGCGGACAGGTGCCTTCTACAAAGCGGTCGGAGAGAAATCGCTGCTCAGCCAGGGAGTACGGCATCGACTGAGTGGCCTCATGAAAGAGGTCCTTCTCATCGAGGACTCGGAACAGGTCATGCACAACATCACGGTGATGATCGGTGTGGGTGTGCGTGTAGATGTCGTAACTGAAGTCCATCTGCTTGAAGGAGTTGGACCAGATCTCGTGGTAACGGCCCGCGATCTCTTCAGGAGTTACGCCATCGTCGATGGCACGCAGGGCGGTGGGCGTGCCGTGCATGTCAGAGCCTGAGACCATCGCCACGTTGTTCCCGGCGAGCCGGTGATAACGAGCGAAGATGTCTGCTGGCATATTCATCCCGGCGATGTGGCCGAGGTGGGGTGCGTTGTTGACGTAAGGCCACGCCACGCAGACAAGGATGTTTCTAGGCAAGGAGGATGGGCTCAGAAGAGATTTGGGGATAGGAATTAACGTGCTTTGCGGCCGGATTGACCGGCAACTCCCATTATAGCCGTCACTTCATTGCAGGCTGATGGCAATTTGATAGTGGCAATAACGAGTGATGGGCGCCTTCCCTTCGTCGAGAGCTACGGGTGCTTGTGGGACGAAGGGTTGGCTGGTTTCCGCTGATTCAGAGAGCGGCTGTGGTGTGAACGTCAGCCACCCGGTTTTTGTGCCTCGACTACTGCCGGGTAGGCTCTTGACCTTGGCGCTCCGGTTTCCGAAATGACGTGTTGCACTGCGGACCTGCCTGACAGGCCGTCTGACACTGCGCGCTGTGCCGCATCCCGGATTTCGTCGTCCGTCAGCTCTAACCTGGATTCGGGAGCCGGAGCGATCAGTATCACGAACTCGCCTCGCGGGTTCTCGAAGTGGTTGAGCGCCGCCTCTGGCCCGCCGCGGAAAACCTCTTCGTACAGTTTGGTCAACTCTCGGCAGATAACCAGGTCCCGCTCGGGAGCAACTTCCGACAGTGACTCAAGTGTCTGGCGCACACGGTGAGGCGCTTCCAGAAGAACCAGAGTCATTGGCAGATCAATGATCTGGGCCAGTTCCTTCTTGCGTTCGGCTCGCTTGCGGGGCAGGAAGCCGATGAACGCAAACCCGGCGGAGTCGAATCCGCTCACGGAAAGGGCGGCGGTTGCCGAAGAAGGCCCGGGAACAGGCGTCACAATGTGCCCGGCTGCTGCTGCCTCTCGCACCAGTTTTGAGCCGGGATCCGAGACTGCAGGTGTTCCCGCATCAGTGACCAGTGCCAGGTCTGCCGACTCAAGATGTTCCAGCAGTTGCCTCAAGCGGTTTGGCGCACTGTTTTCGTTGTAACTGAGAGTGCGTACCTTGCTGCCGATGTGGTTCAGCAGCTTTCGGGTGACTCGTGTGTCCTCGGCCGCGATCAGCGGAACTGACTTGAGAATCTCGACGGCGCGCAGTGATACGTCCTGGAGGTTGCCGATTGGTGTGGCGACGACGAACAGTGTGCTCATGGGACCGCCGTCTTGTTGTGGCTCAACCTACCGGCCTGAAGCGGCAAGAAGCATGTCGATTGCAGCCTCGTGCTGCTCGTCCGCGTGGTACGAGCTTCGAACCAGCGGTCCCGCCGCAACATGCTTGAAGCCCAGGCGAAGTCCCTCCTGTTCGATCTCCTTGAACTCGTCAGGGT
This sequence comes from Chloroflexota bacterium, assembly GCA_029262735.1. Lineage (GTDB taxonomy): Bacteria > Chloroflexota > Dehalococcoidia > Lucifugimonadales > Lucifugimonadaceae > JAJCYX01. Next base: position 28,161 of record JAJCYY010000012.1, read on the forward strand.
GATAGAAGCGGATCAGCGGGTGGTGCTTCTTCGATGGTCGCAGGTACTGGCCAACGGTCAGCAGGTCGCATTCAGCGTCCCTGAGGTCCCGCAACGTCTGAAACACCTCTGGCATTGTCTCGCCGATGCCAACCATCATTCCGGACTTGCTCGGCATGTGCGGGTCGATTTCCTTCACCCGGCGCAGAAGCTCAAGTGAAAGGTCGTAGTCACCTTTTGGCCGCACCTTTGGAAAGACGCGGCGTACCGTCTCGATGTTGTGGTTCAGCACCTCAGGCCCTGCCTTGACCACGGCCTCAAGGTGCTCATGGACCCCCTGGAAGTCAGGAATCAGCACCTCTACCTTGCAAGTGGGCGTGAGCCGGTGAATCTGCTGGATGCTTGTGGCGAAGATACCTGCGCCGAAATCCGGGAGATCGTCACGATCAACCGATGTCACGACCGTGTACTTGAGCTCCATCTCTTGCACCGTTGTCGCGAGCCGGAACGGCTCTGCAAAGTCGACCTCGCTGGGCCAGCCCGTCTTGACGTTGCAGTAGGAACAGGCTCGTGTGCAGGTGTCGCCGAGGATCATGAAGGTGGCCGTCCGCCGACTCCAGCAATCGCCAATGTTCGGGCAGGCCGCCTCTTCGCAGACTGTGTGTAGCTTTGCTCCCCTGAATCTGCGGCGCAGGTCCATATAGTCTTCGCCGCCGGGCGCGGGGACCTTGAACCATTCGGGAAGCCTGCGTTCTACAGCCATTTGATTCTGTGGGATGCCATTGGCGGTGTTACCGTCATCTCTTGCGGTGCGCCTTCATTTGGGCCTTCCGCGTGATCCAACCCTTCTATCGTAGATGAAAAGGGTCCAGTTTGGGCAAGCGTAAGAGACGCCAGCGGTACAGCGGGCCAGACCTCACATCTCATCTGCAGGTGAGCAAGGGTGATGTGATTGAGCTTGTGCTCGGCACACACGGCGATGGTGGGAACCCCGTTTCCGAATACCAGGGCGCACCGGTGATCGTCATGGGTGGCCTGACGAGTGAGAAGGTGCGATGCGAGGTGGTGTGGATCGACCCCGATGCTATTCACGCAAAGGTAGTGGAGGTGATCGATCCGAGTCCGCATCGAAGAGAGCCGCCGTGCGGTTACTTTCTCAATTGCACCGGATGCCAGTGGCAGCACGTCTCTTATGAGCATCAGCTTGAGTTGAAGCGGAAGCGTGTGATCACGGCGATGAGCGAATATCCGGCAATGGCAGGTGTGGATGTTGATCCGGTCATCGCCAGCCCGGACGAACTCGGCTACCGCAATCATGCTCGGTTTACCGTGTCTCGATGGCCTGAGAACCGAGGGCAGGTCGGATTCATGAACGCTGTCACACGGCGTTTCGTACGCATCGACCGATGCCTGCTGATGAACGAGTCTGTAAACGGCGTCCTGGAGAGCGTGCAGGGCAGGCTGGCGGGCATGAGCCAGTTCTCCGTGCGGGCCAGCAGTTCAACCGGTTCGATGCTGATTCAGCCGCCGTTACCGGCAGAGTTCAAGTCGCCCGCGTCTGGCCAGATTCAGTACGAGGAGAGAGCGGCTGGTCGCACGTTTCGAGTGGCGTCGCCATCGTTCTTCCAGGTCAACACGCGGCAACTTGAACGAATGGCAGAGCTGGTGAAGTCCATGCTCGGACCACAGGGCACAGGAACACTGCTCGACGCTTACTCAGGCGTTGGGACATTTTCCGTACTGCTTGCGCCCCATGTTGAGCGCGTGATCGCTGTAGAGGAATCGGCTTCAGGTGTTGCGGACGCTCGCGCCAACGCCTCTGGAATATCGAACATCGAGTTTCTCGAGGGACGTTCCGAGGAGCTGATACCGACTCTGGCAGGATCGGTGGACTACGTGATACTCGACCCGCCGCGGGTGGGATGCATGCCGGAGGTGCTCGAAGCGGTGCGAAAACTTGCGCCATCGAAAATCGTGCTGGTTTCGTGCGACACGGCGGCGATGGCCCGCGACCAGGCACGCCTGTTGGGCCACGGGTTTAGAATTGTGCGTGTTCTGCCGGTAGATATGTTCCCGCAGACTCGACACGTGGAGGTTCTGTCGGTATTTGAAGGGCCACCTGAATGACGAAACAGACCACCCTGTGGCTCGTTCCAGAGCAGACCGCATCTGAGCAATGGTGACTAAACTGGGCAAATCAATGGACGCACAAATCGTGAGTACCGCTCATCCGGTGGTGCTCGCTTCCGCTTCACCGCGCAGATCTGCGATCTTGAGAGAGCTTGCGATTCAGTTCGAGGTTGTCCCCGCCGATCTGGATGAGTCGAAATTCCAGGGCGTAGATCCGAAGCAGCTCGCTTTGCAGCTTGCCGAGTCCAAGGCTGAGCGCGTGAGCCGACTCAAGTCGGACTGTTGCGTGATCGCCGCCGATACCGTCGTGGCATTCGAAGGCCGGTCTCTCGGAAAGCCGGAGGACGCGAACGAAGCGATTGCGATGCTTGAGTTGCTCAGCGGCACGACTCATGAGGTGCATACTGGTCTGGCAGTGCGGATAAATGGCACAGTACTGAGCGGTGTCGAGACCACCGAAGTTGCAATGCGTAATCTTGAGAGTTCCGAGATCGAAGCCTACGTCGCTTCAGGCGCTGCGCTGGACAAGGCCGGCGCTTACGGCATCCAGGATGCGAACTTCTCTCCCGTCGACTCTTACCGCGGCTCCTACTCGAACGTAGTTGGACTGCCTGTCGCGCTCCTGGCCCGCCTGTTGAACGAGTCGCGTGAAATCGATTCGGAAACGGCGTCGCTCATGGGCCGAGGTGATGCGCAATGAACTTCCTGGGCATCGGTGGACTCGAGTTTCTGCTTATCTTCGGCGTTGCGATGTTTTTCCTCGGTCCCAAGCGGCTGGCGGAGGGCGTACGCCACGGGCGTAAGTACTACACGGAGCTGAAGCGTTACCGACAGGAGCTTACGAGCCTTGTCACAGAGGCGATCGATGCCGAGGATCTTAAGAAGGAGTTGGAGGAGACGAAACGGGAGGTCTGGGACGAGTCTGACACGGAGGCGATTAAGGGGATCGAGAAGGATCTGGCGCTGGATCAGGGGATCACGGACATACCTGAACTCGATATCACGCGATCGGTCCCGAATGTCGGCTCATCCAGCAAGCCCAGGCTCGTGGATCGCGGCGATGGCAAGGTCAATGGCGAGGATGTCCCGCGACTGGGGCTGGAGCCGGGCGATTCGAGCTCGGCACCAGGTCCTGAAAGGCCGGGTACACAGTGAACCGTGACCGTGCGATGTCGATCCTGGAGCATATGGGCGAGCTAAAACGGAGGATGATCCGGGTCTCCGTTGTGTTCCTGGTATTCACGATCGTAGCTGCGGTCTTCTACGATCAGATCTTCGAGTTCCTGCGGAAACCGGCTGAAGATGCGCTTGAAGGGGCGGAGGGACAGATCATCTTCACGCAGGTTGCCGAGGCGTGGGGCGCGGCGATGAAGGTGGCGGTGATCCTGGGTTTCACAGCGACGATGCCGTACTTCCTGTTCGAAATGACGATGTTCCTGCGCACCGGCCTGACTCCAAAAGAGCGGCGCTATCTCTACTTCTTCCTGCCCTTTTCGATAGTTTCGTTTGCAGCGGGCGTCACGTTTGGTTTCGTGATGCTGATTCCACCTGCGATCAACTTCTTGCTGACGTTCGGTAGCGAACTGGCGACGCCATTCCCGACCATCGGCTCCTATGTCAGCCTGCTGATAGCGCTATCGTTCTGGATGGGGCTGATATTCGAGCTGCCGACCGTGATGTTCTTCCTGTCGAAGCTGGGTGTCGTTGGCTCATCGTGGTACAGACGCCAGTGGCGCTGGATGGTGCTGTTCGCGTTCGTGCTGGGAGCGGTGGTGACCCCGACTTTCGACCCGATAACGCAGTCGCTGGTGGCGGGACCGGTGATCGTTCTCTATATAACCGGCACAGTGCTGGCCAAATTCGCCGAGCGGGGCAAGGGCGAGTCGGAAGCTGAGTCAGAGTCGGAATCGGAGACGGCAGTTACCGACAGCCCGTCCGGCGGTAGCTAATTCAAACGCGCTGATATCTGCCTGGCAACAAAAAAGGCATCCCGAATGGATGCCTTTCGATTCACAGGGGCTTTCGGCCTGGTTCCCTAAACCTTGGTCTCAACCTCGGCCTTTGCCTCCGGCGCCTCAATCGCTTCCTCATCCTTGTCTTTAACGGATGTGCGGAATTCTTTAAGCGCCTGACCCATTCCCCTGCCAACGCTCGGCAACTTACCCACACCGAACAGGATCATCACAACGACGAGGATTAGAAATATCTCTAGCGGACCGATGCCTCTTAAGAAACCCATATTAGCGCTCCTGAATTGCCGCGCGACTGAAATGTCAGGTCAAGAATAGGCTGGGCCGTATTGAGTGTCAAACGGGGCAAGTGACGGGAATGTGATGATTCGCGAGCTCTGAATTTTCTAGCAGTCCCCATCCAATCCAGATCAGGCCATGTAGCGCCACACTGCCAGCACCCTGCTCATGACCTCAACGTTGTGAGCACTGGCGTAGATGGGTTCCATCTGCGTGTTAGCGGGCTGAAGCCTGACCTTGCTGCCCTCAGGATAGAAATACTTGAGCGTCGTCTCGTTCTCCTCAACAAGCCGCACCGCAGCCATCTGGCCGTTCCGAACCTGCTGCGTCGACTCCATGATTACAAGGTCGCCGTCGCCGATTAGAGCGTCGATCATCGAGTCGCCCTTGACCTTGAGGGCGTAGACGCCATCGCCGCGCCCGACAATCGCCTGTGGCAGGTCGATCTGTTCGATGCCAACGTCTGTCCAAGTGTCTGTCTGCGGCAGCGGAAACGGCGAGCCGGCGGCAATCGTACCCATGAGTGGAACCGCAACCGTCTCAGGTTCCCGCGCGCTTCGGCCGTTCCGGCTGGCTCCGCGTCCGTTGGGAATGGCGAGGCCGCGTGAGACCTCGGAGTCCCGGTTCAGGTGGCCGCCCTCCGAGAGTCTGTCGAGGTTGTACTTGACGACCGATGTGGAGCTTAGTCCGCAGCCGTACTGGATATCGCGGACCGTAGGAGGATAGTCGTGCTCTTCGATGAAGTCCTCGATGAACTCGAGCATCCGTGTCTGTTTGTCTGAAAGTACTTTCACTTCGTGGACCTTTTGGCGAACTGGGGCTGCGACCGTTCCATGCGGGCATTTCTCGCACTAATGTTCTGACGCTAGCAGTCGCCCACGAACCGTGTCAATTAGAGTTGGCACACTTTAGAAAGAACGGAGAAGCTCAAAACGTCAGACAGGCGGCTCGACTACCCGAAGTGAGCGTCGTCTGACGGGTGGTCTGCGTGTTCACCGAACGAAACGCCTTCCAGCGCTCCCGGTGGGCCGTCTGGTTCCTCTGCCTGTCCGAACGCAACGTAGTGTGGTGGCTCGCCTTTGAACACAAGGTAGGCGCTCTTCTTCGATGAAAGTGCATCGATGCCTCCCATCCAGAGCACCTCTGGCCCGTTCACCAGCCGAACCGGTCCGCCTTCAACAGGGTTTCGCACCGATGTGTCGACGGCAGCACCGTTTGGCGCGCCAACACCCCAGCGGGTTACGCCCGTGTAGTCGCCGGGCGTGACAAACCGCCATCTTGGCAAAAGACCGGATTTGGGAGCGACCTCAACAGCCACCTCATCGTCGTCGTCTCCGTACGGATGATGAATTCGCCAGGTGTACTCGGTGTTCGGGTCCGGCTCATGGTCATGCGAGTGTTCACCGTCATGGGAATGGCCTTCGTGTTCGTGACCGTGGTCGGCGGACGCGTGATCGTGCTCGCCTTCGTGAGAGTGTTGCGAGTGGTCTGAATGATCGGGAGTCACGGCGGGTTCAGGAGCCGGCGATCTCGTTGAGACTGCGCTGCAGACGGGACTTCTTGCGGGCCGCCTCGTTCGAGTGGATAACACCCTTGCGTGCAGCCCTGTCGAGCGCCGAGATGGCTTCTTTGACCGCGATGGCCGCATCTTCAGCGGATTCGTTGTCCGCGACGGTGTCACGGGCCTTCGTTACGCGGGAGCGAGTGAATGATCGAACGGTCTTGTTCATGACCGATTTGTTGACCTGGGCGCGGTGCGACTTTGCGCTTGGCATTTTCTTCCTGTCGAATGGCCCATCGGGCCTTACGGAGCGGCGCCAGTATGCGCCGACACTGTCAAAATTGTGTTACTGACCTGCGGCTTGAGCTGCCTGCTCACCCTCGTTCGCACGGTTGACAGAGATGATTCCCTGCACCGTCTCAAGCCTGGTGAAGACCCTGCTCAACTGGTCAACCCCGTTAGTGTACACGGTCAGAGTCACCGTGCAGGAGTTCGTATCGGAATCTTCATGCGATGACATCGAGTGAATATTGACGTGCTCGGCCGATACGTAGTGCGTGATGTCTCGTAGCAGGCCAACGCGGTCGTATGCCTGGACGATCAGGCGCGCCGGGTAGGTGCTGTCTGCATGGCCCCACGCAACCGGCACCAGCCTGTCATGATCATCTGTCGAGCGCATGTTGATGCAGTTTGCCCGGTGCACCGTCACGCCCCGGCCCCTGGTGATGTACCCGGTGATCTCGTCGCCATAAACCGGGCTGCAACAGCGCGCTACTCTCGTCAGCATGTTCGGCGCACCCATGACCACGATGCCCGTTCGCTCCTGGCGTTCGAGCATCGGCGCGATCACGGCTGGAACCTGTTCCTTCTCAACAGGGAAGTTTCTCGTTATCGACTCGAGCACTTTCCCGATGCCGATCTGGCCCGTGCCAAGCGCCTCTTCGAGCTGCGTATCGGTCTCGAATCCGAGCTTTTCGGCGATTTGCGATGCCGGGACACGCACCTGGAGGCGTTTCAACTCACGGGACAGCAGATCATGCCCGCGGATGATGTTCGCATCCTCTTCCTGCCTGCGGAACCAGAGCCGGACCTTCGCCCTTCCGCTGGCGGTGGCAAGATAGCCGAGGTCTGAGTTGAGCCAATCGAGGCTGGGTCCGCGCTTGGTCCGTGCCTTGCGTATCTCAACCGTGTCCCCGTTGTGGAGCTGCGTGTTGAGAGGCATCAGCTTGCCGTTGATCATGCCGCCCACGGTGTTGTGGCCGAGGTCCGTGTGGATGCGATATGCGAAGTCGAGCGGAGTGGAGCCGGAAGGCAAGTCGACCACGTCACCGGCGGGTGTGTAGACGAAAACCTGGTCGCGAAGGATGTCGGTCTTTACTGAGTCGAGATATTCTTCGTCCCCGCTCATCTCTCGCTGCCACTCGAGAAGCTGCTTCAGCCACGTCAACTTCTCGTCGAATAGAGCGTCATCGTTCTCCGGGTCACCCTGCTTGTATGTCCAGTGGGCGGCGACACCGTCTTCGGCGATGCGGTGCATCTCCTTGGTGCGGATCTGGACCTCCAGCGGATAGCCATGCAGGCCGATCACCGAGGTGTGGAGAGACTGGTACAGGTTCTCCTTGGGGTTGGCTATGTAGTCGTCAAACTCACCCGGCACAGGCCGCCAGACCTGGTGGACAGCGCCGAGGCTTGCGTAGCAGTCTGCGGTGGATTCGACGACGACTCTCAGGGCGATCAGGTCATAGATCTCATCGAATTTTCGGCCGCGGGACTGATAGCGCTGAAGTTTGGTGTAGGTGCTGTAAAGGTGCTTCGGTCTTCCGCTTACTGAGCACTCTACTCCGGCTTCGTTCAGGACTTTTATCAGCGCTTCGACGGCGTCGTCTGTGTACGTTTCACGCTCAGTTCGCTTGCGGCTGATCATGCGCGAGACGGATTTGTACTGGCGCGGAAGCAGGTATTTGAAGGCTTCATCTTCGAGCTGCCATTTGATGTCAGCCATGCCGAGGCGCTGGGCCAGTGGCGCGTAGATGTCGAGCGTCTCCCTGGCGATGCGCTGTTGCCTCTCCTCATCGAGGTGTTTCAACGTGCGCATGTTGTGCAGCCGGTCCGCCAGCTTGATGAGTACAACGCGGATGTCAGACGCCATTGCGACGAGCATCTTACGCAGGCTGCCGGTACGCGCTGCTTCTGCTGTTAGCCGAACGGGCTGCGAGCCATTGGTGCTGCCGGATTCGTCCGGTAGCAGGTCGAGTCGCTTCAGTTTCGTCACACCGTCGACCAGTCGAGCCACATCCGGGCCAAAATCCTTCTCCAGCATCTCCTTTGAGATGCCAGTGTCTTCAATCACGTCATGAAGAAGGGCTGCGGCGATGGTCGTCGAGTCGAGATTGATGTTGGCCAGGTAGAGGGCAGTGGCGACCGGATGCTCGATAAAAGGTTCGCCCGAACTGCGTTTCTGGCCGGAATGGGCCTCAGTGGCGAACGCGAGCGCCGACTGCACGAACTCGACTCGTTCGTTCGGGAGGTATGACTTGGCTCTTGCGATGAGCTGCGTTGCGGACATTCGCTACCTGTCTCTCAGGCTGGTCATATCTTTGATTTTACCGCTTCGCGCAGACGGCGTCGTGAGGATTGCTCCCAATTGTGGTCAAACAGGCCGTTTTCGAGACACTGACTGACGATCTCGACCATCAGGGGCGAGAGTAGAGCCGGGCAATCTCATCTCTGGCGAAAACCGGCAGCGGCTCGATTGAACCCGATGGCTCTTTGATGAGTGCAGGCATTCTCGAATCGGTGATCTGGCCGATCTCACCAGCAGCTATGCCCTCAGCTTCCAGGGATCTCTGGATAGCGGACGAGGTCTCCGGTGTGCAGGTGATGAGCAGCGCTCCGGAGGCGATGAGACCCCAGATATCCACGCCCAGCGCATCGCATAGCTCGACACATTCTGGGAGCGCATTGACCAGCGTCCGTTCCACTAGAAGGCCGTTCCCGGACGCCTCGCTCAACTCCGCCAGTGCACTGGCCAGGCCGCCTTCCGTGGGATCGTGCATCGTAGTGACCGTCCCGCTTGCCACTGCGATCTGAGCATCTCGCAGGACTGAAATGCCCGGTTCGAACAGGTAGTTGGAAGCCTTTTCGATGACATCTTCATGCGTCCCGGCCGTCAGCGCCTGTTCACGAAACTCTCTCGCCAGCAACGAGCCGCCCTCAACCGCGATGCCCTTGGTCAGGATGATGCGGTCGCCGGGCCGCGCCCCCGAAGTGGAGATAGTGCTGCTTGCAGGCGCCTCGCCAAGCATCGCACCGCTGACAAGCGGTCTGGGCATTCCTACCGTTATTTCGGTGTGCCCTCCGATTAGCTCGACGCCGATCGACTCCGCTGCGTCCTGTAGCTGGGCGAATATCGATTCGACTACAGATGCCGGTGTGCCTTCAGGCAGGAGCACTGTCGGCATGAACCACTTCGGCACGGCTCCTGTCGCCGCAATGTCGTTGGCGTTCACATGAACGGCGTACCAGCCGATCAGGTCAGTTGCGAAGGTGACCGGGTCTGCTTTTGCCACAAGACTCGTCGCGCCGAACGAAATTACGGCGGCATCTTCGCCAACTCCCGGTCCGGTAAGTAGTCTCCTGCCCGGTTCAGGGAGCTGCGAAAGAAGTTCCCGCAGGAAGCGCTGCGGCAGTTTGCCAGCCGGGAGGAGGGTCGACCTGTCGAATCTCGACGTTTGTTCCTGGTCAACAGGCCCGCTGACAGGCTGGCTTTCAGGAGGATGCGGTTCTTCTGGGTGGCGTGGCACGTTTACTGCGGGAGAGTCGGTATCGGCTCGTCCGCGAAGTACGGGCCAATGATGGTGCCGAACTCGGATGGCGCCTCGCCGTCCTGTCCTGCCCAGAACGCCTGGTCGCCCCGGATCAACCGGCTGTTGCCGCCGCAGATGGTGCCGATGGTCTGCTCACCGCTTGGAGTGAAAAATATCACCCGGAAGACCTCGGTGCAGCGGGCCGCAGGGCCCGTCGAAATAAATAGGTCCAGGGTGTCGGCGACCGCTTTTATCTTGTCAGGGTCAGTGACCGTGGACTTCAGTTCGAACTCGCCGGTTGAAACGCGTCTGCGGAACTCTATCTTTGTCGTGGCGCTGAGTTCGGCAAGACCATAAATGTTGATCGCGTCCTCGGCGAGAGCTCGGTTATCGGTGCAGTTGACGATGACGTCGCCAGTTTCGTCGGTGTGGTACTCGTATGTCTGGCCTCCCGAGCTTAGCGAGACGTTCCAGCCGTGAACCAGGACCTGCGCATAGAAGTTTCCGGGTGCAGGACAGCCGTAATCCGAACTCGTCCAGCTGTCCTGATCGTAGCTGTCGATGGAGATCGTGTTCGGACCCACGCTCAATCGCTCTGCCAGATCGAATACCGCGGTAAACGCGGAATCGGGCGCCACCGGAGTGGGCGTAGGAGTTGGTGGCAGTGGAGTCGGACTGGGCGTGGCCGTCGGCTGTGGCGTCGGCGTATCAGCGGGAGTTGGGGTCGCAGTAGGGCCGGCAGTCACGGTAGGGCGGGGGGTGGACGTTGGATTAAGCCCAACTGTTGCTTCGTTCTTCGAGCCGCTGCTGCATGCGACGGCGGCGACCGTTGCGATTGCCGCTATCACGACTATGAATTTGAGGTTGAGTCCGGTCATGAGGCTGTGTCCTGGCAGACCGTAAGGGTAACGCCTGGAGTCTGACGGATAAGTTACAGGGTACTTGCGAGTTCGGACAGAGTGTGTTCTGCAACATCAGCGGTATTTGCTGGATGTCTAGCTGCCGGTGAGACTCGGGAGCCGATCATGCGTTCCATATTCGAGGTTGCTGCTACCGCGTTCCGACGGCGTAGCGACGTGTATTATTCGTATATACGAAGTACAGAATGCGACTGTGTTGTGATTAAAACATGACAGAATATTACATGGAATTTTCATCACATACACTTGCCAGGCAAAAATAGAAGTGTACTCTGATGGTCGACTTTTGCCATACGAACTGTTTTGTGAGCACTCACGCAATCGCTTAGTCAGGCCTGCGAAGAGCCCTGTCGAGGAGAATAGTCAAGTCGATGCTGACCGTATTTGATCTCAGACGCCCGGGGCGGCGTCCTTTTATTGTCGGTCTGTGTTCTGTTGCATTGATTGCCATCGTCGCTTGCGGCAGCGGCGAAAAGCCGGTTGTCCCGGGCCAGGACAACTCATCGGCAGCTAAAGCGTCTGCCGACACAAAACCACTCGTGATCTATTCGGGCAGGAGCGAATCGCTTGTCGGGCCGGTGATTCAGCAGTTCGAAGACCTGACCGGCATCGAGGTCAAGGTCAACTTCGGGTCGACCGGTCCGCTTGCCGCTACGCTGCTGGAGGAGGGCGGGCGTACTCCTGCTGACATCTACTTTGCCCAGGATCCCGGTGGCCTAGGGGCGGTTATCGACATGCTGGACACGTTGCCGCCTGAGCTACTGGATTCGGTGCCGGAGTGGGCGCGCTCGCCTGAAGGCAAGTGGATCGGCATCTCGGGCAGGGCGCGGGTCCTGGTATATGGCACGGATTCCCTCTCCGAAGACGAGTTGCCTGACTCCATCTGGGACCTTAAAGAGCCTGAATGGAAGGGAAAGCTTGGCTGGGCTCCTTCCAACTCTTCGTTCCAGGCAATGGTTACCGGTATGCGGCAGCTCTGGGGTGAGGAGAAGACGCGTGAGTGGCTGGAAGGCGTGATGGACAACGACCCCAGGGTCTATCCGAAGAACACTCCTCAGGTTGCCGCGGCAGCAGGCGGCGAGATCGAGATCGGCATGGTGAACCACTACTACCTGTACCGGTTCCTGGCTGAAAAAGGCGACAGCTTCAAGGCGCGCAACTGGTTCACACCGGAAGCCGATCCCGGCTCAATAGTGCTGGTTGCAGGAGCGGGTGTGCTGAAGGCGTCCGACAACAAGGCCGCTGCCAGTAGATTCCTGGAGTTCATGCTTTCACCTGTCGGCCAGCAGTACTTTGCCACCCAGACGCACGAATATCCGCTCATCGAAGGCGTCGTGCCCGACCGTGGGCTACCGCCACTCGAATCGATAACGAAGCCAAGTGTCGACCTCTCAAGTCTTGGCGACCTTGAGAACACCCAGAAGCTTTTGAGGGATGTTGGCGCACTGTCATAGAAAACCGATGGCTGCGTGGGAGTCTGGAAGTACCTTGCAGCTCATCGGAATGTCCTGACCAGTGCGGACCTGACCGGTAATGACCATAGTCAGTGACATACGGCCAGCAGGCAGGCAGCTGCTGCGAGCGGTTCCGAGGGAACGTCCACCGTGGCCGCTGCTCGGCCTCGGACTCGCCATCGGGCTGGCCGCGCTGCTCCCTGCCTTTTACCTGGTCGTCAGGGCCGTTGACGGTGGATCAGAAACCTGGGACTTTGTGTTTCGAGTGCGTACCGCGCAGATCCTGGGCAGGACAGCACTGCTGATTGCGATAGTGACGGTGTTCTCGACGGTCATCGGGACGCTGCTGGCATGGTTCACATTGAGAACGGACCTGCCATTCAAGAAGCCGATGACCGTCGCTATTGTTCTCCCGCTGGTCATCCCCAGCTTTGTCATGGCGACCACGGCTATTGAATTTTTCGGTATTGGCGGCGTGTTGGAGGGCTGGCTTTCGCCCTTCGGTGTTGAGCGCGTTTCCAGCTTCGATGGCTTGCGCGGAGCCACATTCGTGCTCGTTTTGATGACCTATCCGTATGTGTTTCTCGCCGCGCGTGGCGCCCTGCGCCGGCTCGATCCGGCGTTGGAAGAAGCCGCGCGCAGCATGGGATACGGTGCGAGCCAGACCTTCCGAATGGTGACTCTCCCTATTCTGAAACCGGCCCTGGCCGCGGGGGCGCTGCTTGTCGCGTTGTACACGCTCAGTGATTTTGGAGCGGTTGCGCTTCTCAGGTATGAGACGTTCACCTTCGCAATATTTAACCAGTACGAATCGGCGCTCAACAGATCGATCGCAGCCGGACTATCACTCGTGCTGGTCTTCTTCGCGATTATCTTGCTGACAGGAGAAGGTATGACGCGCGGTCGTGCTCGGTATCACCGCAGCACAGTTGGGAGCGTGCGACCGGCTGTCGATATGGGTCTTGGCAGGTGGCGATGGCCAGTACTGGGACTGATATCGATTCCGGTGCTCGTTGGCCTGGTCGTACCGGTTGGCGTGCTGACATGGTGGCTTGTTCGCGGTCTGATCAAGGACCAGAGCATGACCGCGCTACTTGAGCCGGCGATGAACTCGATCGTAATCTCGCTGATCGCGGCGATCCTTGCCGTCGCGCTCGCCATTCCGGTCGCCGTGCTCGCTGTCAGGTATTCCTCATGGTGGCCCAGTCGGCTGATTGAGCGTGTCACTCACATTGGCTTTGGTCTGCCCGGCATAGTCGTCGCAATCTCTCTCGTCTTCTTTGGCGTCAACTATGCAAGGCCCGTCTATCAGTCCAACTGGCTCCTGCTGTTCGGCTATGTCGTGCTTTTCCTTCCGGCTGCAGTAGGCGCAATCAGGTACTCGCTGATGCAGGTCAGTCCGAGGATAGAAGAGGCGGCCCAGGGGCTTGGCAGACGCCCCTGGAAAGTGATGTCATCGGTTACGCTGCCCATGATCATGCCCGGTGTACTCGCTGGCGGTGCGCTGGTGTTCCTGATGACAATGAAGGAACTGCCTGCAACCCTGATATTGAGCCCAATCGGGTTCAAAACGCTGGCAACCGTCATCTGGGATGCGTCTACCGACGCCTTCTTTGCTCGAACAGCTGCCGCGTCTCTGCTGCTGATCGCCCTTGCGGGAATACCGATGGCATACATGGTGTTCCGCGACAGCTCAAATAGAAGCAGCGAGCACCAATGAGCGCGACGATATTTGAGCCATGACCTTTGACCCAACGGCCCAGGTCCTTCCCGAATCTCCCATAGACGTCCCGCCTCGTAGGGGCGCGGTCCTCCAGGTCGAGGACGCCACCGTCCAGTACCCGGCTGCTGACGGACCTGCGCTGGCTCACTTCGATTTCGAGGTCCAGGCCGGAGAGTTTGTCTCGTTGCTGGGGCACAGCGGCTCAGGCAAGACCACCGCGCTCCGGCTTATCGCTGGATTCGAAAAGGTGCAATCTGGCTACGTCAGGATTGGCGGCAGACTGGTCGCATCGTCTTTTACTCACGTGCCGCCCGACAAGCGCCGCGTCGGCCTGGTGTTCCAGGACTACGCGCTGTTTCCACACCTGACGGTACAGGCAAACATTGAGTTCGGTCTCAATGGGATGGACCGTTCGGTCCGGGACCGCCAGGTCAAGAACATGATCGAAATGACCGGTTTACGAGGGCTAGAGAAACGGTACGCTCACGAGCTTTCCGGTGGGCAGCAGCAGCGCGTCGCGCTGGCGCGGGCGCTTGCTCCCGCTCCCGTTGCAGTGCTGATGGACGAACCGTTCAGCAACCTCGATAGGCAGCTTCGGTCCACGCTGAGACGCGAGGTGCGGTCGATTCTGAAGGATGCCGGGGCGACCGCAGTGCTGGTGACGCACGACCGGGAAGAAGCGCTGGCCATGGCGGATCGTGTGGGGATAATGAACGAAGGAAGGATTGAGCAGATCGGGACACCAGACGAGGTTTATTCGCGTCCAATATCGCCAGTTGTCGCAAGCCTGGCGGGACCGTGTGAGCTTGTACCAGGTGTGCTGCGTGGCGAGATGGTCGAGACCGAAGCTGGCGAATTTCCCGTACGCCAGGCGCATTCACATATCAAGAACGGTGCAGGTGTGCTGGCATTGATGCGCGCGTCAGAGCTTGAGCTGACGTCGTCTGCATACGGTTCTGGCCGACCCGACTTGAAGATCGCCTACCGTGAGTTCCGAGGTGAGTTCACTGAGTTCGGAATCGGACTACCTTCGGGACGGACGATCAGAGTGCGTCGCAGGTCAAGCGAGAACTACGCGGAGGGCGACTCCGTAGCGATACAGCCCCGTGGCTCCAGCAAGGTGATCGTCTTTCCGGAATCCGACCAGGCACCGACAGAAAACTAGTCTCGGAACTTCTCTACGACCACGCAGGCGTTTTGCCCGCCGAACCCAAAGCTGTTTGAGAGGGCGATGTTGACGCCGGTTTCCCTGGCCTCGTTCGGTATGTAGTCGAGGTCGCAGTCCGGGTCCGCCGTGTTCTGGTTGATCGTCGGCGGCATCACGTCCTCCCGCACCGCCTGCACGCAGGCGATAGCTTCCAGCGCGCCGGATGCACCGAGCGAGTGGCCGATCATCGACTTGGTGGAGCTGATCGGGGTCTTGTATGCCTGCTCGCCGAAAAGAGTCTTGATGGCGAGCGTTTCTATCCGGTCATTGGTAGGCGTCGAGGTTCCATGCGCGTTGATGTAGTCGACATCGTCGAGGTTGACCTCGGCATCGTCCAGCGCCAATCGCATAGCGCTGACTGCGCCGCGTCCCTCATCGTGCGGCTGCACCAGGTGGAAAGCATCCGAAGAGACGCCCCACCCTGTGATTTCGGCAAAAATGGTCGCCCCCCGCGCCTTCGCATGCTCAAGGCTTTCCATGATCAGCGTGCCGGCGCCTTCGGCAGGGGCAAAGCCGTCGCGGTCCAGATCGAAAGGGCGGCTGGCCTCGGAAGGGTCACCGGTATAGGTCGTGAGCGCGTGAATGGTGCTGAAACCGCCCATTCCAATCTCGCAGATACCCGCCTCTGTTCCGCCTGCGACGATCACGTCCGCGGCACCGCGGCGAATGACCTCAGCGGCCTCACCGACCGCCTGAGTGCTTGCCGCGCACGCTGTAGCGCATGTATTCGTGTATCCGGTCATGCCGAAGGTGCGGCTCACGTTTGCTGCCGCCATGTTGACCAGCATTATGGGGATATAGAGCGGGCTCATCCGAAGAGCGCCTCGCTTTACCTTGATCGTGGCCTGCTGGTCAGTCTCAGGAAGACCGCCCGAGCCTGAGCCCATTAGCACCCCGACGCGCTCAGGGTCCTCTTTCGACATGTCGAGACCGGATGACTCCATCGCTTCATATGTTGCAGCGACTGCCAGCTGGGAGAACCGTCCCATTCGGCGAGCCTCGCGCTTGTCCATCCACTCGGTGGGATCGAAGTCAGGTACCTCGCCGCTCACCTTGCATGGAAAGCCGTCCGGGTCGACCGCGGTGATCCGCCGGATGCCGGACCTTCCGTTCTTCAATCCGTCCCAGTACTCGTCGACAGATTTCCCGAGCGGCGTCATGGCCCCGTAACCGGTGACTACAACGCGCGTCTCTTTCTTGTAGGTTCTGCTCATAGCTCTAATAGTTACCTTAACGGAGCCGGTGCTGCCTGCTCTGGCAGAAGGCGCATCGGTCCAGCGGAGCCTCTCAAGTCCGGATAGATCTCCGGTTCGATACCCGAAACCGCCTCGATCACTTCCGCAGCCACGAACAGCGACCCCGCCGCGATTATGGCTGAGTCCTCAGTCGCTATGCGACGGGCGATCTGCAGGGCATCGGATGTTGAATCAGTTACAGCGTGCACATTGATTTTATCGTGCCGGAGAGCCTCCGCAAAATCGGCGGGCTCAACCGCTTTCGGATGTCTTGAACGAGTGACGACAACGCGAGGCTTGAGATCCGAAAATGCGCGGGCTACAGCCAGGGGGTCGTGACCGCCGGTTGATCCCAGAACCAGGACGGGGCTGACTGGTCGTCCGAAGTGCCGGCTGATCGCTGCTCGCAGCGCAATCGCGGAGTCGTGGCTGTGAGCGCCGTCAGCTATGAGCAGGTGCGGACTCTGTTCGACAGCCTGCACTCGTCCGGGCCATCGGACGGTCGAAATACCTGAAGCGATGCTTCCTGCATCCAGGTTTTTTTCGCTGCCGCTAAACTCCTCGATCGCCGCAATCGCAGTCGCGGCGTTGTCTACCTGGTGCTGGCCTAGGAGCGGGAGCCGGATGTTGTACTGGGCCCTCAGAGAACGAAGCCTGAGAAGTTGGGGACCTGCCCCGTTCGGGTCCGCCGACTCGACCGAGACCGATGACGATTGCCGTAGTGGAGCGCCCTGTCGCCGGGCAGTCCCTGAGATAACCTCGGACGCTTCCGGTGCCTGGAGAGCTGTGACAACCGGAACCCCGGGCTTGATGATTCCTGCCTTCTCGACTGCGATCTTCGTCAGCGTGTCGCCAAGGACCGCGACGTGGTCGAAGCCAATCGGCGTTATGACCGAGACCTCCGGCGTGATCACGTTCGTAGAATCGAGCCTTCCGCCGAGGCCGACCTCGATGACCATTGCGTCGGCGTCAACTTCTGCGAAATGGGTGAACGCCATTGCGGTCTGAAACTCGAAGACGCTCACCGTGCCGGAATCGCCGCGCGCACGGATCTCCTCGGCGGCAGGCCAGATCCGTTCGAAAAGCGAGATAAATCGCTCCTCGGAGACCGGAACTCCATCGACTGTGAACCGCTCCGTCATCCTGTGAAGATGCGGCGAGATGAACATGCCGGTGCGAAGGCCGCACGCGCTCAGACCCGCCGCAATCATGGCGCACGTGCTGCCCTTGCCCTTGCTCCCCGCCACGTGGATAGCAGGAACTCTCTGGTGCGGGTTACCGAGTTCTTCGAGCAGCGCGGCGGTTCGCCTGATGTGAAAGTCAGGCGACTCGTTGGCGCGCGCCTTTCTCTCGAAGTCTGCGAGGGAAAGGAGCTTTGCAAGCGTCTGTTGGTACGTTAACGACATGTTCTTGCCGGATGTGGCGGTGCTGTTCCTGCAGCATTGCGGGCCTGGCCGACTCTAAATGGTGCGGTCAGTTGCGTCCTGTGTCCACCACGAAACCACGGATTTATACACGGTGAAGGCAATTCAGCGAAGTTAGTTGTAGTCTGAGTAGAGGACAGTCCACCGGTTTGCCTGAAAATTGGTAGCAGCCGCGATCGACATCTCCCCGCCGGCCTGAGTGGCCTCAACCGCACAACATCCGTTCAAGACGAGGATCTGCATGACCTATCGCGACCAGATCGAAGACGCATTGAAGGGCAACGGCGCCGACTACTGCGAGATTCGTATCGAAGAGACCGACTCAACTCGCCTGACATATCGCGGCAAGGAGCTTGAGGACATTGCGCAGACCAGCGGTCGCGGCGGCAACGTGCGAGCGGTCATCAACGGCGGCTGGGGATTCGCAAGCTTCAACGGACTCGATGGGCTCAAGGAGATGGTCGCCACCGCGGTCGAGCAGGCTCGTCTCGTTGGTGGTGACGGCACTCAACTGGCTGATGTGGAGCCCGTCGTGGACATCGTGCCGCCCGTGGTCGTCAACAGCGCCACCGAGGTGCCACTTGACGAGAAGAAGCGGCAGATGGACCACTACAACGACCTGGTCTGGTCTGTCGACGGCATCCAGAGTTCAGACATCGTCTATGGAGACAACCGCCGCAAGGTGTCGTTCGGCAGCTCTCAGGGTGCGTACATTGAACAGGAGTTCAACCATGTCATCTCACGCATTTCTGCCCAGGCGCGAGACGGCGGCGACGTGCAGCAGGCCGGGTTCAGCCTCGGTTCACTCGGCGACTACAGCGTCGTTACTGATCTTGACCAGCAGGTGATCGACGCGGCAAAGCGGGCGGTTGGACTGCTGAAGGCTGATGCTTTGACAGGCGGCGAGCGGACCGTAATTCTCGATCCGGTTCTTGCCGGTGTATTCGTGCACGAGGCGTTCGGGCACCTTTCTGAAGCCGACAATGTGGCAGAGAACGAAAAGCTGCTGGACCTGATGTACATGGGACGAAAGTTTGGTGGCAAGCACCTGAACTTCACGGACGGCGCGGCGATTCCAGGATTGCGCGGTAGCTATAAGTACGACGACGAGGGCACGCCTGCTGTCCGCACGCCTCTCGTGCGTGACGGCGAGCTTGTCGGCAGGTTGCATTCTCGTGAGACTGCGGCCCGCCTTGGGGAGAATCCGACAGGAAACGCCCGCGCCATCGGCTTCAACTTCCCGCCTATCGTCCGCATGACGAACACGATCATCGAATCGGGCGAGGCGACGCTGGAGGACCTGCTCGAAGGTGTTGACGAAGGGGTTTACGTCGCAAACTGGTACGGCGGCATGACGCAGCACGAGATGTTCACCTTCTCGTCGGGTGAGGCGTACATGATTCGGAACGGCAAGATTGAAGAGGCAATCAGGCCGGTCATGCTGACCGGAAACCTGTTCAAGACCCTGGAAAACCTGGACGCAGTTGGCAATGACCTGGACATGAACCAGGGAGGCGGCTGTGGCAAGGGAGGCCAGATGCCGCTGCCAGTCTCGAACGGCAGCCCGCACATCCGGATCAGAAACTGTCTAATATCCGGCGCTTGAGCACGCGATCACCGATATGTAACCGTTCCCGGAATGCCGGGTCCCGAAGAGCCAGGAAGGGCTGGAACGAAAATTGACCGAAGAGCTGCTGAACAGCGCGAAGCGCAAATATGGACAGGCCGAGGTGTACCGCGTCCGATCAGAGAGCCACCCGGTCTCATTCGAGAATAATCGCCTGAAAGAGGTGATGATGCGGGAGCAGGCCGGAGTGGCATTGCGGGTCATTTCTAACGGCCGAATCGGCTTCTCGTCTACCACCAACCCGGAGCGGGAATCGGAGTTGGTCGACCGTGTCGGCGTGCTTGCGCCATTTGGCTCCGAAGCAAAATTTCAGTTCCAGGGCCAGCAGGACGCGCCTGACGTTCCGGCCTACGACCCTGCGATCGAGAACGTCTCGAACAAGGGCCTGATTGAGAAGGGCCAGCGATTGCTGGACGCTGTCCTTGCGAAATGGCCGGAGGCTCTCTGTGACGTCAGGTTCGGTCGCTCGATGGCAGAAGAGTCGGTCGAAAACTCGGCTGGCACGGAGCGGTCATACAGGAGCTCTGGTTACTACGTCGCTATCGGGGCACAGCTCATTCGCGGCACGGATATGCTCAACGTCTGGGCCAGCCACTCATCGCACAACGTGTTCGGGGTGGACGTAGAAGACCGCGTGTTGGCCGAAGTGCTGGAAGCACTGGACCACTCTAAGGAGCTGGCGGGCGCGCCGTCCGGCGATATTCCTGTGCTGTTCACGCCGCGGGGCGTTGCTGCGACACTGCTTGGTCCGCTGCTGTCCGGCTTCAACGGCAAAAACGTGGTCACAGGCTCCTCTCCGATCATTGGCAGAGAGGGTGAAAAAGCGCTGGATAGCCGTTTCAGCATCTATGACAACCCGCTACTGCCCGGCGCCAGTGGAAGCAGGCCGTTCGATGACGAGGGTGTTCCAGCCAGAAAGATCGGCCTCATCGAGAACGGGGTGATCGGCGAGCCTGTGTTCGACCTGCAGACCGCTGGACAGGCCGGGCGAAAATCGACAGGTTCAGCACAGCGTGGTCTCGCAAGCACACCGAATCCCGGAATTTCGGTTGTTGACATATCTGCAGGTGACACGCCATATGCAAAGATGCTTGCGGACATGGAAGACGGCTTGATCGTCGAAGGGCTTCTTGGCGCGGGCCAGGGCAACGAGCTTGGCGGCGACTTCCGCGCCAACGTTGCGCTTGGCTACCGGGTGAAGAACGGAGAGATCATTGGGCGAGTCAAGGACACGATGATTTCAGGCAACGTCTACACAGTGTTAGACAATGTAGAGGCGATCTCAGACCGACCAGAGTGGGTGTCCGGCTCGCTCCGCTCACCGGCAATCCGCTGCCGCGGCGTTGAGATCGCATCCGGTGGAGATGCCGGTTGATATCAGCTAACACTCCAGTTCGGCCGCTAGTTCGGAAAGAGGAGCGCGCATGTCTGTCGATCAGTTCCTGAGCGACTTCACACCGGGTGAAGAGGTTTCTGAAGAGACGCTGGCCGAGCTTTCCGGTATCACGAACGCCGAGGCCGCAACACTTTCCAGCAAGTGGAACGGATGGTCCGACGACGAGGTGTTGGACCTGCACACGAAACTCTCTGACCTTGCTGAAGAGGACTCCACGATGGAGTTCGAATGTGTCTTCAAGATGAGCCTGGGCCACCGTGATGGCCGCGTTAGGGCGGCTGCGGCGCATTCACTCGCAGAGACCGGCGACACGTCCGCCGTCTCACGCATTCTCGATCTCTTAACCAACGAAAATGTACTGGATGTGCGGATCGCAGCCGCCACCACCATGGGTTCCTTCGCAGTCCTGGCAGCAGAGGGAAAATTTAATGAACGGTTGCGTGAACGCATGTTCACTGCGCTGTCATCGGTGCTGGAAAACGGCGATACACAGGCTGAGCTCTGGCGCAAGTCGCTCGAAGCCGCAGGCGCATTTGGAGACGAGCGCGTGATTCGGTTCATCGACACAGCGAAGGCGTCAGACGCTGCTGAGTTCAAGCGCAGCGCCCTTGTTGCGATGGGCCGGACCTCGGACCCTCGCTGGATGGATTTCGTGACTCAGCAGCTTGAGAGCGACGACTCATCGGTCCGCTTCGAAGCCGTGAACGCGCTGGGCGAGATTGGCGAAGAGCCGGACGCCTTCTATCTGGAGGAGCCGTTAGAGGACCAGGACCTGCTGGTGCAGCTTGCGGCCGTGGCTGCTGCCGAGAAGATCGCAGGACCGACGTCGAAACAGCTGTTGCAGATGGCTAAAGAAAGCCCGGAGCCAAGCGTTTCCAAAGCGGCTTCCGAGGCGCTGACCAGCATCGCCAACGAGGACAAGCTGGTGCAGACGGTGACGCCAGAGATGGCGAGCCAGGGCATGTTCGGGGCGTCTCTCGGAGGGTCAGCCGCCGAGGATGTGCCCTACGACGCAGCAGAGCGCGAGGGCTGGAGCCACGTTGACGAGGAGGGGTTGCCGTTCCACGCGTCAGACAACTTCCGAGAGGACGATGATGATCCGCTTGCTTCGCTGATGGACTTCGAGGCTGCGCCCGGTCAGTTCGAAGACGACGATTGATCGATGCGGCTAACGTCTGCTAGCGCTCGTGCCGGAAAGCCAGGCCTGCTGCTCCCAGCAGACCGACATCGTCACCCAGCGTCGTCAGGTGAACCCTCGGATTGTGCTGGAAGTGCGCCAGTGAGAATCGCTTGACTGAGGAAACCACTTCGTCCCACCTGGCCGCAAGCCCCTGTGCAACGCCGCCACCGACCACGAGCGCCTCCGGATCGAATATGTTCAGCAGGCTGCCAAGACCGATGCCGATCGCCTTGACCGCATGCTCTCTCACGGCAGTTGCGACAACGTCGCCTGCATCGGCCGCCTGAAAAACGACCTTCGAGGTCACCCGTTCCCGGTCGTGACCGGCCATCTCCCAGATCGCGGTCGTCTCTCCTGCATCGATGTGGGCGAGGGCAGCTTTGGCGATGCTCGGTCCGGATGCGTTGCCTTCGAAACAGCCGTCACACCCGACATTGCACCTCTGGCCGCCCGGAATCACCGTAATGTGACCTACTTCGCCGGCGTGGCCCTCGGCGCCTGTGACCATCTCACCGTTGGCGATGATCCCGCCGCCGACTCCGGTACTCACCGTGACGTAAACCAGGTTCTGTGCCCCGCGGTGCGGGCCGAACTGTGTCTCTGCGAACGCTGCGAGCGTGGCGTCATGCCCAATCTGCACCGGAATCTTGAGGCGTGATGCGAGATTCGGCTTCATCGATTTCTCGTCCCACGCGCCGAGATTTGGTGGATTCTTGTACGTGCCGGTATCGGGGTCGATAGGTCCCGCGGTCGAAATGCCCATGCCGATTGGCTCGACGCGACCATTGCCGTTGCCGTTGCCGTTGCCGAGGGACTCAACCAGTTCAGCGAGCCTGCTGGCGGCTATCTCAATGCCATCGTCAGGATGGGTATCGATAGCGCCGCGGTCCAGGAGTTCGCCGCCACGGGTTACGAGAGCGGCCCGCATCTGAGTGCCACCAATATCTGCGGCGACTGCGACGGCGTCCTTGCTACTCATTTCGCTTTAGCTCCTTAGTTGGCCTCGGGCTGATCAATATTTTGCCTCGAAATAGTGGGATCGCGGGATCATGACTCCAGTCGGTCTCGCCAGTCCTCGGCGTCGTCGACCGGTGTGTAGCCGATCTCATCGGCTGCGTGTTGGATGTCCCAGAATCGCCAGGTGTTGTTCGAGACTCCGTAGAAGATGTCAAAGCTTAGTGGCGCTGTGAGAGAGCGTTCGACCAGTTGTGCAAGGTCCCGATGGCTCAACCATGTAGCCATTTGTCGGACGGACTGAACCGGCGAGTTGTGCCGATTGACTGTGCCGATGCGGAGACAGGCGACTTCAAGTCCGAACCTCTCCGAGTAGTACCGGCCGGTCGCCTCGCCGAATACCTTGCTGATTCCGTAGTCAGAGTCGGGGCGCACCGGCACCGTGTGGTCCACGCGCTTGAATTCACCCGGCGCCAGCCCTCCGTAGTTACCGGCGACGATGCTCTTGTACGGCTCATCATTCTCGAACAGTCCGACGGCGTGATTAGAGCTAGCGAAGACGATTCGCCTGACGCCGCTCTGGCGGGCGGCCTCATAGACGTTGTGGGTCGCCGCGATGTTGTTCTTGAGCACGTCCGACCATGGAGTCTCAACAGGAGCGTTGGCTGCAAGATGGACGACTGCTTCGATGCCGGTGAATGCCGGGAGCATCGCTCCGAAGTCCGAGCCGTCCGCGACTGTGGTTGGGACCGTGCTCTCCGCCGGTGCTTGAGTCACATCCAGACCGGTGATGTTGAACTTGCCACTGAACGCTTTTGCCAGCGTTGTGCCGATGAGGCCGTTAGATCCGGTGATGAGCAGGTTCATGTTTTGTTCCATTGGTCAGGCAGACAGGCGAAGTGGCTCCGTTGACGGGCAGCGATGATGGTAACTCGCCGGGCAGGGGAGTGAGCGTTCGGGCCGTGAAGAGTTTGAAATTGCGAATCGGAAGGGTCTCACCGGTAGGCGGGCAGGGGCCACGAAGTCTCCACAGAACCGGGGCGATCTACACGGTTTCAGGGGAGTTCGAGCCAAAGTGCATTCAGAAGGTAAATTGCGCTCCTTGGAGGCGGAGGCGGAATGCCAATAGGATTCACTTGTGGAATCAACAGACTTCGTACATGACTTCGGAATCGTCATCACCGGCGCGGCGGTTTCGCTTGTCATATTCCGAAGACTCAAACTCTCACCTGTGCTCGGATTCCTGCTGGCCGGTGCGCTGCTCGGTCCGTTCTCATTGATCGGATCGCCCATCGACGATGTCGAGACCATTCGTCTGCTAGCCGACGTCGGTCTGGTCATGCTGCTATTTGCACTAGGCGTCGAACTGGGCTGGCAAAGGATCCGACAGGTCGGTTTCGGCGTCATTCTCATTGGCGCGTTCGAGTTGAGCGTGATGATGGGTCTCGGGTATATGGCAGGAGCTCTGCTCGGTTGGACAGCCGTCGAGTCGCTATTCCTTGGAGCGGCGATCGCGGTCAGCAGCAGTGCCGTCCTGGTCCAGATGCTTCGTGATCGCGGTGAATTGACGAGTCAGCGGGGCCGGATCATCGTTGGCATCCTCGTTGTTGAAGACTTCGCCGCAGTCATCCTCCTCAGTATTCTGGCCGGTGTCGCTACACAGAGCGGCGAAGGCAATGGAGGAGCAATTGCCATCGGTTGGCGACTGGTCGTCTTCGCTGTCGCAGCGCTCGTGTTCGGCGCCTTGCTCGTGCCGAGAATCCTGGACCTGTTAGCCCGGCTGCACTCGAACCAGATGATGCTCATGGGCGCACTGGGGATGTGCTTTGGATTCGCACTTGCAGCCGGTCAGCTCGGCCTCTCTGCAGGGGCAGGCGCCTTCATCATCGGCACTGTGATAGGCGATACTCGTCACTCCCTCGCCATTTCTCGCATGACAGAGCCCGTTCGTGACCTCTTCGCCGCCATCTTCTTCGTCTCCATCGGCATGTTGGTGAACGTGGGTGAGCTGGGGCGTTTCATCCTTCCGGTTCTGTTCATAACGCTTGTCGTTGTGGTCGGAAAGGTGCTGGTGAACACACTCGGCGCCTACCTCACAGGGAGAGACGGCCGAACGTCGCTGGAGGTTGGCACGGCGATGGCGCAGCCGGGTGAGTTTTCGCTGGCAATGGTCAAGACAGGGACCGACCACGGCGCGGTAAGTGCTGCACTCAGCCCCATAGTCACCGCTGTGATTATTGTCAGTTCTTTGCTGTACCCGCTGGTTTCGGGTTCGGCAGCGATTCTTGAGCGGTTGATCGAACGGCGTGCACCAACACGGGTGCGACGTCATGCGCTTGCGATAAACACATCAGCGATCATAGCCGGCCAACTGATCAGAACCGACGGCGTGGCAGGGAAGCGGATCAAGCGCCTGGTGAGCATAGCGATGGTGAATACCGGCGTGATCGGACTGATCGTAGTCGCTGGAATGGTGGTTTTGAGCTTTGTAGTGCCGATAGCTGCGGCTACGTCCGTCTCACCGGGGCTTGTAGGTCTCGTTCTCGGCGGAATCCTGGTGACCCTTTCGGTACCGCCCGGGATCACCGTGTGGAAGTCGCTGTCTGAGGTGGCCCAGGAGATCACGCATGAACTGCTCCTGAGTCGCATGCACGTAGACCGTGACTCTTTCCCCGCAGCGGTGACGGCACTAATTGGTCACAGCTTCTTTGCCATAGCGCTCTTCATCATTGCTGTCTGGACTACACCGTTGTTGTGGAAACTCGTCTCTGTGGGTGAGCTGGCAACACCTGCATCCGTATTGATCACCGTGGGCACAATGGCGCTGACGGCTCGAGTCGCATTGAAGATTCACAGCTCACTCGAAGAGACCTTCGAGCACACGTTCCTGGGGACAAGAGACGGCGAAGACGTATTACACGCGACCGCGCCTCACTCGATACATGATGTGGCGGAGCCGCAAGTGGAGGAAGCGGAGCAGCCCGGCGGCGAGACAGAACCACATATCCCGGTGCAGCCGGAGCCGGTGGCTCCTGTGCGACGGTCGGCCGCTGCGATCTCAGGCATCGAGTGGCAGCAAAGCCTTAGCAGCAAGCGCGGCAACTTGCGTAGATAGCCCGGCAGCGGTACTTTGCGTCGCATGAAACCTTCAGTTCAACTCAGCGACGAATTAGTCGAACGCTTCGGCAAGATCACATCGGCAACTGCGTACAGCGGAGTCTGGCGGCTGGCGCCTCCCGACGGCCAGGAGTGGTTCGCCTCCGCGAACTACCAGCTCTGTTTGATGCGCGGCGTGAAGCCTATGACGGCCGGGAAGAAGATGGTTGGCCGCGCCCGCACACTCCGCTTCGTTCCATCACGGCCTGATCTGTTGAAGATCACTCGTCGTGGCGCAGATTCGCCTGAGTACAGGGCGATGGCACGCTGCGGGCCTGGCGATGTGCTGATTGTCGAGGCGCACACATTCGACGAATATTCATGCATTCTCGGCAACATGAAGACGCGCATGCTGTGGCACCAGAAAGCCGAGGGCCTCGTGACCGATGGGGCGATTCGTGACCTGCAGATGATCTCGGACGAGTACGGACTTTCGGTGTTTGCCGCCAACCGTTCGCCTGCCGGGAACCTGCCGTTTCTCGAAGCGTACCAAGAGAACGAGCCGGTCAATGTCGGCGGTGTGCTGGTGATGCCGGGAGACATGATCGTCGCAGACGACGACGGAGTCGTTGTGGTTCCGGCAGATCGCGCCGAAGAGGTGATCGATTGGATCGAGGAGCAGGAAGAGGCCGAGGAGTACGTGATCAAGCTGATCGATGAGGAACGCGTGCCGCCGGGTAAGTACTATCCAATTTCAGCAGAGATAAAAGAGCGATTTCGGGCCGACAAACAGGCGCGAGAGCAGGAGTAGGGCGCAAGCAGCACCCTGGCAATCATGACAACAACAGCAGATGTGATCGTAGTCGGTCTCGGTGCTCACGGCAGTTCCGCCGCCTCCCACCTGGCGCGCCGGGGCCTGAAGGTGATCGGCTTCGACACCCATTGCCCACCGCACACATTTGGATCGTCGCACGGCGGCACGCGCATCATCCGCCAGTCCTACTCCGAAGGACCGTTTTACGTGCCAATCATGCTCAGGGCATACGAGCTCTGGGAGGATCTGCAGGAACGCTCAGGCGTAGAACTAATGCGGATTACGGGCGGCCTTTCTATTGGCGACACACGCGGCAAGGGCACGGCTGGTATCCGAGCGAGCGCTGCCGAGCACGATCTGCCGATCGACATCCTCACACCGGAGCAGATCCACGAACGGTATCCCGTCCTGCACCCGAACGAGCACATGGAGGCGACGTTCGACCCGCGGGCGGGCGGCCTTTTCCCGGAGCCAGCGGTACAGGCGCACCTTGATGAGGCGGTCAATGCCGGGGCGGACCTGCGGTTCGATGAGCCAGTAACCAGCTGGCGGCCGGACCGGGAAGGTGGTGGCGTGCAGGTCGAGACGAAGTCAGGCACGTTTGAGGCGAAGCAGCTTGTGTTCACAGCGGGTGCCTGGCTGCCTGAACTGGTCTCGAAGCTAAAGCTGCCGATGTGGATCGAGCGGCAGGTGCTGTTCTGGCTGGAGCCGAAGGCCAACGCTGACGCATTCAAGCCTGAAAACATGGGGAACCACGGCTGGGAGTATGACCCCGGCTACAACTTCTACGCGCAGCCAGACTACGGCGAGGGCGTGAAGGTGGCGCTGCACCACAATGGGCGAAGCTCTCATCCCGACTCGCTAGACCGAGTGGTCACGGCGGAGGACGAGAACGCACTGCGCAAGCAGATCGAGCGTTACATCCCCGACCTGAACGGAAAACTGCTCAACAGCGCAGTCTGCATGTACACCGACACGCCGGACCTGCATTTCCTGATCGACTTTCATCCGGGGCACAAGAACATCCTGCTCGTGAGTCCGTGTTCGGGCCACGGCTTCAAATTCTCGGCGGTGATGGGCGAGATCGTGGCCGACATGGTTACCGAGGGCAAGTCGAAATTCGACCTGTCGAACTTTGGTGTCGAGCGCCTGTTGAGCGAGGAGTCACAGGCAGCCTGCCCACCGGAGCGCAGGCCGTACGCAACGGTATGACCCTTCGTCTTCTCGTTGCTCTTGGCCTCGTTCTGCTCTCCGCCGCCTTCGCATGTTCTGCGTCCGATGATGGCGACGGTGACGTCGATCAGGAAACCGTAGTTCCTGTCGCCACCGCGACTGCGCGGCCGTTGCTGAACACACCTGAGCCGGGTCGGCAGGCCGACTGGATCTACTGGCTCTCGGATATCGACCTCGGCGCGATAGCAAGCCATGGTCCGGGAGTGGCGGTCATCGACTACTCGCGGGACGGCGGATTGGATTCAGAGTTCACTCGCTCAGAGATCGAATCACTCCGTTCCAGCATGTCGGGCGACAGGCTCGTCATCTCGTACATGAGCATCGGTGAGGCGGAGGACTATCGCTACTACTGGCAGGATTCCTGGGCTTCAGAGCGTCCCGGCTGGCTGGAAGATGAGAACCGAAACTGGCCGGGCAACTTCAAGGTCAAGTTCTGGGAGCCGGACTGGCAGGCTCTGATTTTAGGCGGCCCGGACAGCTACCTGGACAAGATCATTGCAGCAGGTTTTGACGGTGTGTATCTCGACATCGTCGATGCCTACGACTACTTCACTGAGCGAGGCCGTGACAGCGCCGAGGACGAGATGGTGCGGTTCGTCTCTGAGTTGAGCGAGTATGCAAAGTCAAAGCAGCCGGGCTTCCTGGTATTTCCGCAGAATGCTCCCGAGCTGGGCGTGCGAGCGGACTGGCTGGAGGTCGTAGACGGTATCGGCATCGAGGGCGTGTACTTTGGCTGGGACGCGCCAAACAAGGCAACGGGGACCGGCGATCGGCAATGGCTTGAGGAGCAGTTGGCACGGTTCGTGGACGCAGGAAAGACCGTGCTGGCGGTCGACTATGCGTCCGATGCGTCAGACATCACCGAGGCGTACAGCATGTCCAGGGACATGGGATTCCTTTCGACGGTCACTCACGTTGACCTCGACCGTCTGCCATCGCCAACGCCGTATCCGGTCTGGCCGCCACTTCTAAGGCACAGCCAGTGCGTTGGCTCCGGCGTTGCGGTTATCATCTGGCCTCTATCACTCGCACTTTGCGCCTCAATATTTCGACCCATTAACCCTCAGCAGAAACCTGCTCGGCGCAGGACTGGAAAAAATATGGCACCGCACAGACGAATACTGATTATGGGAGCGGGCGGAATAGGCAGCGTCGTCGGAGGGCTGCTTTCGAAAAGCGGACAAGACGTGACGCTGGTCGACCAGTGGGTTGAGCACGTCGAGGCCATTAAGCAAAACGGTCTTGTCGTCGAGACCCGCTGGGACACACACAAGACGCGTCCTCGGGCGTTGCACCTTTATGAGCTGGCACAGGAAGAAAAGCCGTTCGATATGGCGTTCATCGCTGTGAAGTCGTACGACACCGACTGGGCGACCATGTTCGTGAAGCCATACGTGGACCCGGAAAACGGGATATTCGTCGACTTCCAGAACGGTATAAACGATGAGCGGGTTGCGACGGTTGCTGGAGCCGAGCGAACACTTGGCTGCATCATCACGATCAGTGCTGCCGTCTACGAGCCTGGAATCGCGCTTCGTACCGATGAGAACGAGCTCGGCTACAAGATCGCAGAGCAGGACGGCTCCGACACGCCGCGTGCGCGGGAGCTTGTTGAGATCATGCAGGCGGCGGGCGAGACCGAGTTCACCGATGACTTGTGGGGCGATCGGTGGTCGAAGCTGATGGTCAACTGCATGAACAATGCACTTGCCGGGATCAGTGGCTACGGCACGGCGGAGACGCGCACGAATACGGATACGCGTCGCGCAGGGATTCAACTTGGAGCAGAGGTTGCGCGTGTTGCGAAGGCGCACGGACACAGGCTGCATGCGGTGCTTGGTCTCTCGCCGGAGATGGTGGTCGATGCGGCCGAGGGAAGGAACGTCGAAGAGGTGGAGTCGATGCTGCTCGAAACGGCGCGGAAGGCAGGTTCAGGCGGAGTGCCGTCTTTCGGCCAGGATGTGCGAAAGGGCCGCAGAACCGAGATCGACTTCCTGAATGGGTACGTGAGCGAGAAGGGTCGCGAGGTGAACGTGCCAACGCCGTTCAACGACCGGATTGTGAAGCTGGTGCATGAGCTTGGGATCGGATTCGACGGAAACCCGGCGCACCTGAAGCCACTGGTGGAGATGTTGCCGTAAGGCATGGCGACTCGTGCCGTAGTTCGCAGGGCGATCGGCATCCCGGATTAAACTATGAAACTGTACTTTGTGAGGCACGGTGACACCCAGCGGGGTGTTAATGGCGTCTACGGCTACTCGGCGCCGCTGAGCGAACTTGGCACGGTTCAGGCTGAGCAAACAGCACGCTACATGTCACAGCTCCGGATCACGCACATCGCGTCGAGCGACGCCGTGCGCGCATTGCAGACAGCGGAGCCGTTCAAACAGGCCACTGGTCTTAGCCTGGACGTGATACCTGAGCTGACCGAAATCGACATTGGCGTTCCTTCAGACGGCATATCACCGATCAAGGAAAACCGGACACCAGACGGCCGTTACATCATGGACTGCACTCACCTCGGCGGTGAGTCGTGGGAGCAGTTCAGGGAACGGGTCAGGTCAGGCCTCGGGATTCTCGACGACAGGTTCGCAGGTGACGACGTGATCGCAGTGTTCACTCACGGCGGTGTTAAGAGCGTGGCATTGGACCATTACCTCGGCCGCGAGCCGACATCGATAATGCACACTCCGTTTGACAACGGCTCGATCTCAATAGTGGAGTCCGCGGATGCGGGTCACGTCGTGCACGGTGTGAATGACATCTCACACCTGTATTAGTCGACCGATAAGCACCGGAATTCAGCCCGCATCGTCAGACCTGGCGGTATGGGATCACTTCAAGGCCGGAATCGCCGACGATAACCAGTAGGCGTTCATCGGAGGCATTCCGAATGGTCAAAGCGGCTTCTTCGATCTGCTCTGGGCTCGGTCGCGACGCCAGACCCGTCCCAGGCTGCGCCCAGAGTTCAATACCGTAACCAAGGCTAGATTCCAGTTGATTGGCAACACTCACGAGCTCTTCAGGCACAAGCACCGTGACGCTTTTTCTGGCGAGCTTCGTGACAGGCTGCGCGACAGCCAGGATTCGCCTGTCTTCACGAATGATGATCAGATAGTAGGCACTGATCAGTCCAGTGCTCAGAAGTACTCCAAGTGCCCACTGAGCATCGCGGAACGTCTCGCTCGAGAAGCTGCTGTCCAGGATCGAGTCGATAAACATGAACAGCAGTGCGCTCAGGCTGCCAAGAGCGGCCAGTGCGCCCACCCCGAACACGGAGTAGATGTGGATTCGACGTGACGAGGTCTCAAGTTCAAGCGGCGCTGTCTTGACGCTCTTCTGGATCTGCCACCAGTAGTACAGCCAGATCCCGCCGCCAACAAGAAGCAGCGGCAAAACTACCGACAGTTGGCCCTGCCACCCAGCACGGTCGATCAGGTAGTTACGAGCATCTCGCGAAGTGGCGGACACGAACAGTGCGATCAGGAACACGAACCCGGTCGCCAGTGTAGCCAGGCTCAGGCTGGCGATCAGGTAGTTGTAGATGCGACGGGCTGATGCGACACCCGTAGCCGTCGATTCCTGCGACAGGACGGCGGCGTGGTATCCCCACAGCGCCGTGCCAGCCAGAAGAGCAGGGATCAATCCGGTCAAAACTCTGAAGTGCTCGTCTCCAGGAGATATCGATGGAGTTGAAAGCAGCCACTGCAGGACCACGACGAACACCGAGCTGACAGCCACGACGACGGTCACAACGCCGAACAGCACGCCGAACACGTAGACGTACACCTGGCGCAGGGTGGACTCTGGCTCCCGGTCTGCGGTCCGGAGCCAGTGCCACCACCAGCCAACTGAGCCTATAAGAATCAGCGCCACGCTGATCCTTATGGCGTCACCCCACAACTCTGGCTCGACAAAGATGTTGTCGATGAACAGCGAAACATATGCTCGATCGAACAGGCGTTGCAGGATGATTCCGATGCCGACCAGCGTCATCACGAGGAACAGTATCGAAGCCGCGTAGACGTAGATGGATCTGAACGGCGTCGCATCACGGTCAGCCGGTGTGATTTTCGAATCGAGCCACCAGTGGTAGGCCCAGATTCCACCCCAGACCAACGGATACGCAATGTCAGTTCCCTCGAGGTGATCGACACCCAGGAACACTCCGATCAGCGAGATCATCCCGGTAACGATAAAACCGATCGAGATGGCTTCGATCAGATATATGTATAGGCCGCGGACAGCGCTTCCGGCCTCGTGCGGATCGCTTTCGGTGGTCTTGAGAATGCGTCGCCAGGTGATCAGCCAGGCGGGCGTACCGACGAGAGTGAGGGCGATGCCGAGTGCGAGCTGGTTGTTGCTGGGGGATACGAACGAGTCATCGCGCAACGTATCGACCACGTAGCCGACGAGAAGCGACGCCCCGCTGAGGGCAACCATCAATGCGGCAAAAGCGAACAGATAGAAGAATGCCTGCCGCGTCCCGATGCCGGGTGCAGCGCGATCTGCTCTGCCTCGTGCCCGGTTGACCACTAAAACAATTCCATAGACGACTACGGCCAGGATCGCGAGCGGGAATATGAAGCCGAAAATCTCCATTAGGATTCCCTTCCCATGCTCACGGTGCTAGGGCTTAAGTGATCGGAAGTTTGCTTCGGTGGTGGGTCGGCGATCTCAGGTGTTGCCGGGAGCTCACGGTCGGGCGGGCACGCGGCCATTGGCCAGGGCGGTTCGGAGATTCGCCACCCTCCGTCAACGCGACTAACTGTGAAGGTCGCCGGGAAGCTGTACTGATTCCGCCCGAACGGGGGATCGAAATCCGTCTCGGTGATTTCGACGGTTATCAGCACAGAATCTCCTACTTCAGTGGTCCTGGAGATCTTTGCGCTGAAATCCCAGTCCCGTTCAAAGATCCTCCATTGCAGTAGCTGCTGTTTGGTGCAGTTGGCTTTCAGCTCCTCATCGACGTAGTCGAGCGCCACATCTATCTCGTCGTCGACAAGAGCAAGCAGGTACCGCTGAACCGTTCCTTCAGGAGTGTCGGCCGGGAGCAGGTCATCGGATCGGTCATCAGCTAGAACGTTGAGCAGGATGCTGACGACGATGAGGACAACAGCCGCTGAGACGATACCGGTCAACCATCGTGCCGACGCTGAACGCATCCGTGGCATCTCGGGCATTCTTTCTGAGGGTCTGGCCGGTGGTCATCACATTCGTGACCGAATGTTCGCACAGTTACTGATCTGGATAGTTACCTGCAAAATATTACAGGGCGGCCGAAGTTGTATATGTGATCTGGCAACAGGCTCGTGTGACGTTTCGATGGCGAGTCTCAGGATTGCTGTCCGGAGCTCGCAGAAGTCGTGCCAGTCGGATCTGGTCGGATCAGTTTGGAGCGGCTGAATCGGCGAAGAGACTGAGGAGTCTCTGGTAGTCGCAATCTTGCAGCGGCGGCGCATCCAGCGACATCACGTTCGCCTTGAGATGCTCAACGTTTGCCGTCCCGGTGATGACGGTTGAGATGCCGCTGTGCATCGCTGCGAAGCGGTATCCGGCATCTATCACAGACTCGACGCCGTCATGCACAAGCCAGCCGAACGGATCATCTTTGTCGAGCTTGCTCACATCAACGGTCCCGTCGTTTTCCCACTCATCAAACAGGGCTTTCCGATCAGCATCCCGTGTGAGCGTCTGCCTGATCGGTGCCATGTTCATGATGCCGACACCGTGTTTCTCTGCTAACGGCAGGACCTCTTTTGCAGCCCACTGGTTCAGGATGCCGTACTTCAACATGATGACATCCCAGGTCTCCGGGTGCTCTTGCAGGCCCTGCAATGGAACCAGTGCCTTCGGATCCTGCCTCATCATCTCGGTAAAGCCGATCAGCCGGATTTTTCCTGCCTCTCTGAGGCGCAACATCTCAGGGATGTAACGTTCTACGACTGTTTCGTAGTGCCCTGACAGGATGCCGTGGAACTGCATGATGTCGATGACATCCACGTTCATCAGGCTCAGGCTGCGTTCAACACTTTCCGTCAACGAACCTTCAACGGCGAACTCTCCATCAGGCCTGTAAGACCACTTGGTTGCCACGAGATAGCGATCTCTGGCCACTCCTTCAAGCGCCTTGCCAAGCAGCTCCTCCGCAGCCCCGTACGCCTCAGCGGTGTCGAACAGGTTCACGCCGTGATCGAGCGCCGCGTGGACCAGTCTCTTGCGTTCAGCGGCGTCAACACCTGATTTTTGACCAAACTGGCTTGCGCCGCCGGTTCCTAGGCTGACCAGGGAGACTTCGACGTCAGACCGGCCGAGCGCGCGGTAGTGCATGGATACTCCGATGACGTTTTCAAATGGCTATCAGGTTGAGCGGATCTGGAAGTTAGTACTCGAGGATCGCCCGGCCGAATATCTCGCCCGATTGCAGGGCGTTGGTGGCCTCGTTGATCTCATCCAGCTTGTACCGCTTCGTAACCAGGTCGTCCAGCGGGAACTTTCCTTCTTTGTGCCAGCGAAGGTACATGTTGAAGTCTTTGTCAGGGTAGGTTGCCCCGAGAGAGCCGCGGTACTGGCGCTGGTGGAACATGAAGTGGCCGGGATCGACGGTCATCTCCTTGCCCGGCATGCCGATCATCACCGCCATTCCGCCGACGTTGTCCGCGCCTGGGCCGCCACCACGCACGGAAGGCAGGATCTGTTCATTGGTTATGCGGAGGCCAATGGCGTCAAAAGCATAGTCGGCGCCGCCGCCAGTGATCTCGTGAATCGCCTCGATCGGGTCCGTGTCTCCCGCGTTCACCGTGTGCGTTGCGCCGAACTTCCTCGCAAAGGCCAGCTTCTCATCATCGAGATCGACAGCGATCACCGGATATGCGTTCAGCAGCACAGCCATGCGTAGAGCTGAGAGACCGACTCCGCCAACGCCGTACACAACAACCGAGTCTTCCGGCCGCACTTTGGCGGTGTGCAGAACTGCGCCCGCCCCAGTCAGCACTGCACAGCCGACGATTGAACTGATGTCCTTAGGGCTGTCGTCATCTATCTTGACCGCGTAGCCGCCCCATACGATCACGTCTTCGGCCCATGTGTACGTGGGACCGTTCAGCGGCTGCTCCTGCCATGTCGCGCCGCCCGGCTCAGGGGCCCAGCGGCCTCGAATTGGCTCACGCGGCACCCATGTGACGATCGCCAGATCACCCTCTTTCAGATGGGTGATGTCCTTGCCGACAGATGTTACGACCCCTGTGCCTTCGTGGCCGAGGAGAGAAGGGGTTTTCGTTTCGACGTTGTGCATCTGGTGCAATTGCGAGTGGCAGACGCCGCTGGAGAACATCTTGACGACGACTTGGTCCTCCTGCGGATCAGGGATTTCGATCTCGTCGATTGTCAGCGGTTTGCCGTGCTGGGTGTGAATGGCTGCTCTGCTCTTCATGGCGTCCTCTGAGTGACGGCGAGGGAGATTGCCGGTGGCGGCTCCGCTCGCACACGGGGTTGTTCCAGTTGGCGTTTGGCCGGGCCAGTCTAGCACCGGAGAGGCGGAAGACTGAGGTGTCGAGAGGCAGGCACTGCCTGAGTTATTGCCGGGCAGGCGTCCCGTGAGAAGCCAGACCAGATTGACATTGTGTCAATCCGGCCTTGCGAAGGGATCTCGCCGATCGATGTGAGAACGCTTGCGCTACCCTGCGAGCAGGTCGCTGATCGAGATCTTGCAGACGCCGAGCGCACCGATAATGGTCAGTGGACTGGATGTTCCCGCTGCAATGCCCTCAAGCTGATCAAGGCCAACCTCGTCGATCAGGCACTGTGCTTGTTCGGGTGTGACGGGTAGAGCATCCAGGAAGGTGGAATCGATAGTCGTCGAGCCACCAGAACCATCCGGTACGACTATTCCGCTGCCAGTACCGCCACCAGAACCAGTGCTGCCGCCCTCGCAAGCTGCCAGCGCCGATGCGACATCCGGGTCAGATGCGTCGACGAGACCGGCTGCGTAGCTTGCGGCGAGGGATGAGCTAACGCCGTTTTCGGTAAGGCAGAGCAATACATCTGTGGAAAACACTGGTTCGCCCGTCGAGCCGGTGACTGGCGGATCAACAGTCGTTGGCTCGGAATTTTCGATCAGTGTCTGCAGGTCCAGACCGCACTCAGTCATTGCGGAGATAAGCTCTGCAGCGCTGCCGAGATCGGGCGTGGTTCCAGGTGTTCCCGCAACTGACAGGAACTCGTTCAGGGTTTCGAGGTCTATATGCTCGAACAGGCATGAGAACTGGTCGGCAGAGAAGGGGCTTGAAGTGATTTCAGCGTCTTCAATCACGCCGCAATCAATGAGCAGTGGCATGAACCGACCGACCGCGGCGGTGTCAACCGTGCCATCTGTGCCGAAGATATCGCCGAACTCTGTCAGACCGTTTGGCCCTGCTCCATCGACGGCGCACTCCAGCGCGTCGATCCCGCCCAGCTGAGTTATGCGGATGATCTCCTGGTCGCTGGCTTCGAGCGCTTTACGCTCACGAGATGAGAGGCAGAACAGCGACTGGAGAGTGCTGACAATGGTGTCTTCCTCAACTACCTGTCCGCTGAACAGGCTCGCAAAGTCTATTCCCGCCGTGTAGCTGCGGACGCAGTCGGTCGTTGCCGCACTCAAGCCGCCGGTTTCAAGTTCAAGCTGCCCGACTACGACCTTTTGAACCGTGTCGTCGCTGAAACAGGAGGCAAGAACCTTCAGTCTCGTGTCGTCGATGCCCGCTGTGGCATCTTCAGAAAGTGTGATCAGTTTGGTAAGAGTGTCCGAACCACCGATTACGCTTGAGGCGCAATCAACTTCACCTGCCGGCAGTGCGGCCAGGAACCCGTTCGGGTCGACCTGAGGATCGATTGCGATGGACCGTACAGGCTCTGGAGTTGGGGTTGCAGTTGGAGCGGGTGTTGGCGTAGATGCTGCGGTCGCCGCGCAGGCGGCCAGGACCGTCGTCGCAAAGAGTGCGAGAAAGACTATCGCCAGCCTGTTCTTCTTTATACCCATATCGAGTTCCAGCTCCAGGTCCAAGACATGCAAATCCGCGCAGCGTAGAGTCGTCTACTATCGAAGATACGCTCTGAGGCATTACTGGAGCATAGGTATTTCGGCACACGCGCTAAGCGAGATAACCGTCTGCTCGGCACTGTCGGGCACTGGTGAGTTGCGTAACTCGATCCCCGCAGATTTTCCTACTCGGCCAGGCCAAGCAGATGTCTTCTGAGCATGCTCAGGGCATGTAGTGCCGCACGCTGGCGGTCGGGGCGGCCACTTCCGGCGCTCCGCACGTGCCTGACCGTCTCTGAGTCCTTAGTTGCGAGCGCCAGGTAGGTTTCGCCGCGTCCCAGGTTCTCGGTGCGCTGATCGCCTTCTGCAACAGCGTGGACAGACAGCCCGATCTCTGTGCCGGCCAGCCGCCTGATAGCCCGCGCGAGAGCCCGCGAACGGGATTCTCCGTCTTTAAACGGCGGCAACTCTCCACCGGATTCGGCAAGGCGGTCCAGCGCTGTATTTGAGTTCAGGATCACGCCCTCTGCGAACAGTGGCCCTGCGGCTTCCTTTACGGCGTCTGCCACCGCGCCACCGCTGAGGTCTTCGCAGGTGGCTAACGTCTTGCCGCCTGTCCGCAGCAGGTCACCGGTCACACTTGCCATCGTCTCGTCGTCAGTTGCGAATATGTGATCGCCGAGCAGGCTCCTGACCTCCTGTTCAACGGGATCGATCAGGCTGGAGGCAATTTCCTTCGAATCGGCGCGGGCCGTGATCCGCACATCCACCTGTCCAGGATGCGCAAGAACGCCAACTGTCGGGTTCTCCGAGCCTGCGATCAGACTTCCAATGCGGTCGTCCACCGCGCTCTCGCCGATGTCGGCCACCTTCAGAACGCGATAGTGAATGGTTTGCGTAAGACCGAATTTCGCCCTGAGATAAGGCAGGACTTCATTGTCGAACAGCCACTTCATCTCGAACGGGACCCCGGGAAGACTGATCACAACGCCGCGCGATTCTTCAACCATGAACACAGGGGCCGTGCCGTTCGGATTCTTAACAACGATCGCGCCGGAGGGGATCATCGCCTGGCGTTCGTTGTTCTTCGTCAGGATGAAGCCGCGCTTCTGAAACCGCTCTCGCAGCTCTTCAAGTGAAGGCTCGTGCACGACGACATCTCGCCCGGTCACCTTCGCAACGGCCTCACGGGTCAGGTCGTCCCGGGTTGGTCCAATACCGCCGCCCGTGATGACCACATCGGCTCGTTCGAGAGCAGAGTCGAGGATGGCTGTCATGCGATCGAAGTTGTCACCGACCGTCGTCTTATAGAAGAGGTTTACACCGTTTTCGGCCAGCCTCTGCGCCATCCACGATGCGTTCGTGTCGACGATCTGGCCCAGCAAGAGCTCCGACCCGATTGAGATGAGTTCTGCGTTCATTACGTTCCCGAGGCTGGTTGCGCGTCATAAAAGTGATCCAACCACGGAGACGGTAAGTGCGGCTTGAGCGGGGGTCAAGGTGAGGTTTGTGGAATACGCAGAAAAAGGGTCTTGACTTTTTAGAACAGGTGTTCGATATTAGCACGAACGTTCTAAATGGGCAGTCCTGCATGACAGGTTCGGGTGCCCAGTGCGGGAGATGGCGGGAGAGACGGTGAGGCAGAAGGAGCAACGCAAATGGTGATGACACTCGAGAGACAGACGGTTGAGGCAGCCGGGGCAGTTGGATCTACTGGAAATGGACAGGGACTGCCGGGCCCGGTCGAGGCTGGACGAGCGATAACTGCGTCGCTGGTGAGCCGCACGCCTGCGACATTCACAGT
The DNA here is from genome assembly GCA_029262735.1 of Chloroflexota bacterium. Classification (GTDB taxonomy): domain Bacteria; phylum Chloroflexota; class Dehalococcoidia; order Lucifugimonadales; family Lucifugimonadaceae; genus JAJCYX01. Next base: position 66,912 of record JAJCYY010000012.1, read on the forward strand.
CGAGGCCGACTCTTCTTATGCCGTTACCGGATTCGCATCGCCCCTGAGGCTGTTCCTGCTCATGTCGGAGCGCAGTTCAGGCGGGATTTCTGCCAGTGTGGCCCCGAATTTTTCCGAAGAGACCTATCCGGCGCTGATGGACCTTGTAGGCAGGCTCGATGGCTCCGGGGCATCTGACCTGTGGAGGCCCGACGGAGCGAGGACGGTTGCGCTTGGCGGTGCACGGCAGATGTTCATAAGCGCAGATATGCCGGTTGTGGAACGGTCTGTGAAACCGGACCGGCTGCTTGAGGTGGTTTCGGCGCACAGGATTCCAGCTGAGTGGTACCGCGCAAGAGTGGCGCCAAAGCTTTCCAGCAACTCGCTTGTCAGGGTCTTTTACGGACACCGCGGTGTTTCCGGGTCGGCGTTTGCGGCAGCTGATGCTGAAGCGATGGCTGAAGAGGCCTTTACTGGCGAGCGCAGGCGTTTTTCGCTCAGTCAGACCGGTTCGTAGCGGTTGTTCGACCAGGCGTGACAGCTGTTCAAAGAATTGGAGTAATGCAATGACGATGACGTTCCAGCCCGTTCGTTCAGACACTCTCCCGGAGAACACGCGTTACGCAGACGATGGCTGTGAGGCGTCCCGGTCTTGCCTGACCTGCCCGCTTGCGATGTGCAAATATGACGACCCGGGCTGGGTCCGCCGGGAGGATCGCAGTCACCGTGATGACGAGATATTCCGTCTGAGGAAGGCCGGAATGCCGGTGCCGGAGCTATCTCGTCAGTTCCGCGTGAGCACCCGAACGGTGCATCGGGTTGTGCAGCGCGGTGGATCGTCTCGGACTGCTGTCATCGAGGCTGATAGTGGCCCCGCGCTTTCGCTGCAAGAACTTGCCGAGCGCCACGTCATACGCCGACGGTCTTCACTGCCTTCTCTATCACTGAATCTGCAAAAGACCGCCTGAAAACCGCGTTGCCGGAGAGTGGTTGCCTGTAGATCAGGATCGGTCAGGCTTGCGTGTTTCGCCTGTTAACGTTGCGTTGTGACGTGATCCTCTTTGCCGCGCTCTGCGTATGATTCTTGGCGTCCAAACGTGTCCGCGCAAATGTCGCGGACTGGCAGATGTCGCCTCAATCTCGCGTTTTCTCGCAGATACGGCGTCACAGTTGCCCAAGTGCGAGAACACAGCCGAATGTTACATAGCGACACCGGACGTCCCAAACTCAGAAGCGTGGAAGTACAACGCGTCGAAAAGGACGGCGCTGGTTTCTTCGTCATAAATGACCCTCGTCGCATGGCGAAGCAGGCGATCATGGTGCGACAGGAGCTGGGTCCGTTCCTGGCGCTCGCTGACGGTTCAAAGACTGTCGATGAAATCATTGCGGCTGCAAAAAGCCAGGCCCAGAACGATGTGCAAGACGATGCCGTGGAGGATCTGTTTCAACGGCTAGACGACCTGTTTCTTCTCGAGGGAGCGAACTACGAAGCGGAAGCAACCCGCCTACTGGACGAGTACCGAGCGGCCGACTTCCGGGTCCCTTCGCTCGAAGGCCAGGCCTATCCTGACGACCCGGACGAGTTGCTTGATCTAATCGAGAGCTTTGCACCGGATATTTCAACAGACCAGGATTCTTCAGGGAAGACGCTAAAGGCTGTCGTCACACCTCACATCGACTTCAACCGGGGCGGCGAGAGCTATGCGGAGTTGTGGAGGCGTGCAGCGCCTGACCTGCAGGACGTTGAGCTAGCCGTCGTGTTCGGAACCGATCACAACGGGCCGGGGCCGCGTCTCACCCTGACTCACCAGAGCTACGCAACGGCCTGGAACATACTCCCGACAGATACAGACCTTGTGACGAGGCTGGCGCGTGTGCTGAAGAGCGACAAGAGCCTGGACGACCATCCGTTCGCCGATGAGTTCAACCACGTAAATGAGCACTCGATAGAGCTGGCTTCGATATGGCTGAACTGGGCGATTGGAGACAGTGCGGTCAAGATGCTCCCAATCCTGTGCGGTTCACTGGGTGACTATGTACAGGAAGACGGTCAATTGAGGGATGCCTCGCCGTCTGACCACCCGCAGATTGCAGATGCCATCGGTATGCTGCAGCAGGTTGCCCTTCATCGTCGCACCCTTTTCGTGGCCGCAGCCGACCTCTCTCACATCGGCCCCGCGTTCGGAGATGAGGAAGATACGGACGATGTGATCCGCCGGGAGATCGAGGAGCACGATGAGGAGTTGATGTCAGCGGTGATCAAAGGCGAGCACGAGACGTTCCTGGAGGCGGTCAGACGAGAAGATGACTACAGTCGGGTCTGTGGCCTTGCACCCATCTACATGTCCCTGTGGGCCGCCGGCGCATCGGAAGGTCAGTGGATGGGATATCAACAATGCCCGGCCGATGCAGACGCCAAGTCGATCGTGTCCATCGCCGGCGCGCTGCTGTACTGACCAGTCTTCACCGGCTGCAGGCGACCTGACTAGAGTGTGTCGCCAACTGCTTCTGGCGCTCCGACGTTCACTGTCTGCCCGGTGACGAGGTAAATGGCGCGCTCGGCGATGTTTGTCGCACGGTCTGCGACGCGTTCAAGGTTGTGTGCAGCCCAGAGCAGATAGGTCGCCCGCTCGATATTGTCCGGGTTCTGCTTCATGAGCTCGATCAGGTCCGTCTGAACGGTCTCATAAAGCACATCGACCTCATCGTCGGAAGGTCCGATCGACTCTGCGATCTGCTGTGCCCGGCCGCCATCGTGCTGTATGAACGCATCCAGGCTGCGCTTGAGCATCCCGAGAGCGATGTCCGCCATCCTGGGGATGTCGATGAGTTCCTTTAGCGGCGGCTCGTGTCCCATCCGGAGGCTGATCTTCGCAATTCCTTCTGCGTAGTCTCCCATGCGCTCTAGCTCTCCGGCGATGAAGAGAGCGGTCATGATCCTGCGGAGGTCCGTGGCAACCGGCGCTTCCCGGCGCAACAGATTGATGGCTTCTTCTTCGATCTCCTGCTCTTTGTCGTCGATGCGGTCGTCTTCGTCGATGACACGCTGAGACTGGTTCAGATCCCGGTTGGCCAGGCCTCTCAGCGCGCCAATGATCGCAGTCTCCACCATTCCTCCCATGAGGATGATCTCTGCCTCAAGCTGAGCCAGGTCTCTGTCGAACTCTGCTCTTGCCATAGTTCCCTCCCGGACCTTCTCCGGTTACCCGTCTAGCCGATGCGGCCGGTGACGTACGCTTCTGTGCGGCTGTCACGTGGTGTGTCAAATATCTGGCTGTTCGGCCCGTACTCAATGAGGCGTCCGATCCGTTCCTCTCCCGCCATGAGTACCGCGGCGTAGTCCGCAATACGCGTCGCCTGTTGCATGTTGTGCGTCACGATGATGATCGAATACCTGGACGACAGCTCCGTAATCAGGTCTTCGATCGCCTGGGTGGATATCGGGTCCAGCGCTGATGCCGGCTCGTCCATCAGAACGACATCAGGGTCGACAGCGAGGGTTCGTGCGATACAGAGCCGCTGTTGCTGCCCGCCTGAGAGGCTGAGACCGTTGTCTTTGAGCCTGTCCTTCACTTCGTCCCAGAGGGCTGCTCGCCGTAACGAGCGTTCCACGACTTCGTCAAGATCCACGTCCATGCCATTTATGCGCGGGCCGAAGGCGACGTTGTCGTAGATGCTTTTGGGAAACGGGTTGGGTCGCTGGAACACCATGCCGATCCGAAACCTGATTTCAGTCGGGTCCTGGTCATGTGCGTAGATGTTGGTTCCGTTATAGATGACCTCGCCGGTGATCGTTGCCGAAGTGATCAGGTCGTTCATTCGGTTGAAGCAACGAATAAGCGTGCTCTTTCCACATCCAGACGGCCCGATGAGCGCGATCACGCTGTTTCGCGGCACCTGCATAGAGATATTCTCGATCGCCAGGTTCTCGTTGTAGCGAACGGAGATTCCACGAGACTCGATCGCCAACTCATCTTCACCGAACTGGATGATGTTCTCTTCCAGTCCAGCACCGGCTATCGAGAGGGCGTCGGTTTGTGTCATGGGTCAGTTCTCAGGTTGAGCCGTCGGCTACTCGGACGGCACAGTGAGCTGGTTGGCGTAACGACCAGGGGGACGACTGTAAGCATGAAACGTTAACACAGTGCTAACGAAAGACCCCGGACGGGCAATTTCTTCATGGATATTGCTGGCGACCGAGAACGCTACATGTCCACGGCGGCCGTGGCCCACCCGAACTGCGTTCCCCTCATACCGGCCCCGGTTTCTGGCGAGTAGAATTCCCGGAAATCCTTTCGAGCGGCCTCCCTGGAGCGAGACGCAATTTCATCTGCGATCTCTGTTAGGCCGTGCTGCCGCAGCCCACGAACGAAGAACCAGTTGAGATTCATGCAGACCGGCCCTCGCCAGATCGAGCTTTCACCGACCGAATCGTAGTCAGGGTGATTGCGCGCCACGCTGGGCACCGGGAGCGTTGTCCAGAATTCGTCCTCGTTGCAGAGATGCTCGGTGACGATCTTGTTTAGACGTTCCGGCGGTATTGACTCGCAGATCAGCGGCATGATCGAACCCGCGGTCAGGTCGATGAGGGGCCGACGCTCCTTACCGGAGAGGTAGATGTAGTGGCCGAGTTTGTCGTCCCAGAGCTGACTGTTCAGCGCAGTTTCAACTAACTGCGCCTTAGTGTTGATTTCGTCAGCGCGCTCGGCATGGGCTGATTCTGCCAGCAAGCGGGCGGTCGTCCGCAACCCGTCAGCAAGGACGGCATTCATCAGCGGGTCGACAACGCTGAACCCGTTGCGGCGCTTAATCTTCGAGTAGTTAAAGTTGCTGCGGACCAGGTTGCTAACGTCGAGCTTGCGGTTCTTCCATAGAAGCGAAAGCCTTCCCGGATGACGCAGGCCGAGCGGCGCGTCGAAGACCGGTGAGTTGTCCATGCCGCACTCGAAAGGTGAGATGATCGAGATCAGTCCGCTTTTGTCCGGGTCGCGTTCACGAACTATCCATTCGTAGTAGGCGATTACATTCGGCAGTACGCGATTCAGGAGGTCTTTGTCTCCTGTCGCTTTGTAGACAGCTTCGACCGCCTGTGCGATCAGCGGCGGTTGCAGCATTGCCGAATGGCGCCTGCGCCACTCTCCGAACCGACTCTGGAAGTAGACGGCGCTCAAGAAAGCGCCACGCCGCCCCCAGTAAGTGATATGTCCGATGAATCCGTCGTCACGCTGGGAAGCGAGGATGGTCTCAAGTTCGCGCACCGCCATGCCCGCGTCCACCTTTGAGAGTGCGATGACGTGAAAGCAGGAGTCCCAGAACCACTGCCACCGGTATCGGCCGGGCGATGGCAGGGAATACTCGTAGTTAAACTTGTAGAAGGGGTCGTAACCGGTGCGGCGGTTACCCTTGAGTCGCTCCAGGGCGAGCTCTTCCAGCGAACGGCCGTCCGTATCGGGTTGGTCTGATTGATCCATTGCGTACGAGTCTAGGTGTAATCGGGAGCCAGTGCTGCGCAGATTTGCGACAGGGAGCGCTAAACTTGAGCTGAACTGCTAATCGCCTGATGTGGCTAGTCCGTCATTCCCAGGCAAGAGCACTCATCCTAACCACCGCAACATGACTACAGCAGGTAATAGTTCAACCGTGCCAACCACACCGGTACAGATAGAAACGGCCATCGAGCAGGCCGGCCAGGATGCTTCGTCCGAAGGTCCGACCGCCGCGTCAGGTTCAGTTCTCGACCTCTCACGTGGTGAGCTGGAGCAGTGTGTAGACGAGATGGGCGAGGCGCCATACCGCGCGCGGCAGCTCTGGCGTGCTCTGTACCACGAGATCCGCGAGTCGTTCGATGAGATGACGTCGCTGTCGAAAAAATTCCGCGACAGCCTGAAGAGCCGTTTCATCATCAGCCCGCTCGAGAAGGTCTTCTACCTGTCGTCATCTGACGGCTCCACCGACAAGGCGCTGTTCAGGCTGCCCGATGGGGAGCTTATTGAGACGGTCCTGATGAGATACGAGCCCGACGGCCACAGAAAGGTACGTCGAACGGTCTGTGTGTCTACCCAGGCCGGATGCGCCCTTGGCTGCACCTTCTGCGCGACGGGTCAGCAGGGATTCCGCAGGCAGTTAACCGCTGGCGAGATTGTGTCGCAGGTCATTTTCATGGAGCGTATCGCATGTGCGGAGGATGAGGAGCAGATAGCCAGGGGTGGGCGCACAAAAGGCGAGCGCCAGGGCGTTACCAATGTCGTGTTCATGGGAATGGGCGAACCTCTGGCCAACTACGAAAATAGCATCGGCGCCATTCGGGCTCTGAACGATGGCCAGGGACTTCACATTGGGGCTCGCCACATTACGGTTTCGACCGTTGGACTCGTGCCGCAGATCCTCAGGCTGGCCGATGAGGATCTCCAGATCAACCTGGCGGTCTCGCTGCATGCACCAGACAATGCGACGCGCTCTGAAACCATGCCCGTTAACCTGCGCTATCCGATTGAAGATCTTCTCGCAGCCTGCAAGATCTATATCGAGAAGACGAACAGGCGCATCTTCTTCGAATACGTACTACTACATGGACAAAACGATTCGGTCGAGCACGCTGACGCACTCGGTATGTTGCTGAACGAGATGCTTTGCCACGTCAACCTGATTCCCGTGAACCCGACCGCAGATGGGCAGTTCAAGCGTCCTGCCCGTGAGTTCCGCACCGCTTTTCAGCAGAAGCTGCGGGAGTATGGTGTGGCCTCAACAATCCGCATGGAGAAGGGCATCGACATAGACGCAGGGTGCGGGCAGTTGAGAGCGAGAGCGTTGGACGTCGAAGAAGAGCCGGAACCGGCGCCTATGTAGCGTCCAGCGAAAGGATGTTCGACCTACGCGCGCTGTTTCGAGGCGCTAAACTGACGCCGTGCCCACTGATCGGCGATCGGTTCCGACCAGGTCGGATCCCGTCTGGCGACGAAAGCGTAGCAAGACCGCCCAGGATTCCAGCATGACGCCTAGAGCGTCGTTCCAGAGATGACTCGCGTACGGATTTGCGGGTCTTTAGGAGAGAAAAAATGACAGAACAGCAATGGCCGGAAGTCTATCGAAAACTTGGTGTGAAGCCTGTGATAAATGCACAGAGCTGGGTAACTTCTCTTGGCGGTAGCCTGATGCGGCCCGAAGTGCTCAGAGCGATGGACGAAGCCGCTACGGCGTATGTCGACATGATGGATTTGAACCGTGCCGCTGGTGAAGTGGTGGCACGGGCGTGCGGTTCTGACATGGGCCTTGTGACGGCTGGATGTTCTGCAGCAGAGGTGCTCATGGCGGCCGCCTGCATGACCGGGGATGATGAAGCCAGGGCGGAGCAGCTACCGGACACAACGGGAATGAAGAACGAGATTCTGCTCTTCAGCGGCCACAGGAATCGCTACGATGGCGCGTTCGAGTTCTCTGGAGCGAAGATCGTTGAGTTCGGTCACGGTGATTCAGCTCGCCCATACCACCTTGAGTCTGCATTCACCGATCAGACGTGTGCCGTCGCATTTGTGATCGGTCCGTTTATCAAGCAGGGCATCGGCCTGGAGAAGACCATCGAGATTGCGCACGCCCACGGTGTGCCGGTAATCATCGACGCAGCCGCGGAAGTGCCACCGAGAGAGAACCTGTCGAAGTTCATCAAGATGGGCGCCGATATGGTGGCGTTCAGCGGGGGCAAGGGCATTGGTGGCCCACAGTCGGCCGGGCTTCTGGCAGGGCGCAAGAACCTGATGGAAGCGGCGTATGCGAACTCACTGAACCTGAACAGTCCGAAGGCAGGCATCGGCAGGCCGATGAAGGTGTCCAAGGAGAACCTTGTTGGGATGGTTGCGGCACTCGAACTCTATATGGACACAGACGAATCGGCGATCATCGAAGGATGGCGCTCGAAGTCGGACTACATTGCTCGCAAACTCGATGGCATTAAGGGCCTGAAGGTCGTCATCGAGGACACTCCAACCGACCGCCAGGGCCCTCAGCCTGTCATCTACTTCGAGCGGGACTGGAAAGGTCCGAGTCCGGCTGAAGTCCGCCAGACTCTGTTGGATGGTGAGCCCTCGATTCGAGTTGGCGGCGGCGGGATTCGCAACGAGATAAACATCGTCATGGTGAATGTGCGGGACGGCGAAGAGAAGGTCATTGCCGAACGGCTGCTCGAAGCTCTGAGTTGATCTGCCGAACCGGCAATAGACGGCTACGAGTGGTGCGCCTCGGCATCTCCCAAACATCGCCAATATGTGAGTGAACCGGTCTGCCGGGTTGCGTGATCGCGATTCCGACTACTGTCATCACAGTAGGCAATTTCCGCAACTGTACGGTGTAAATATCCCGATTCCACGTGGTTGCTGACCGGCCAAGGTTATGGAGACCTGCACAGCCAATCGCTGTGTGTGGGTGTCCAGAGGGGGCTTTGGACGGGCACCCGGTTGCAAGAGCTGTAGCTGACAGCAACTGGGGGTGTTGGATGTCTATGAGGGGTTTCCGTGATGCGAGGGGGATCACGGGCCTGGAGACTTCGATCGTATTAATTGCGTTCGTGGTGGTGGCGTCGGTGTTCGCATTCACGATTCTCTCTGCCGGTGTGTTCGCTTCCGAGGCGAACAAGCAGACCATATTTGCCGGTCTCAAAGAGACTCGGAGCAGGTTGCGTCAGAATGGCTCGACATTCGCGTTCGCCGCGAAGGTCGGCTCCGCTGACTCTGTGTACAAACTCGTCTTTGTCGTTTCGAACTCTCTGGCAGGAGAGCCGGTCGATCTCACGCCGCCGTATGCCGAGGACGCGACCGGTCTAGACCCCGATTTTGTGCCTGCAAACACATCGGCAACTGTCATCTCCTTCGCAGATGAAGACCAGCGTCTTCCCGATGTCCCGTGGTCAATAGTGTTCATCGGTAACCACAATGGCGACACTCTTCTGGAAGATGGTGAGAAGGCCGAGATCACGATCTGGCTCCTTGATCGCGATAACTCCCTGGCTGAAACAGCAGACAACTCGGCTGCCCTGATGGACACATCAACGGCCAATGGTGGAGGAGTTGGCGGAATCAGCGCGGGCGGGAACCTCATCGGAAAGTCCACCAGGTTCGTTCTCGAACTAGCCCCACAGATCGGTGCTGCGCTAACCATTCAGCGGGCTATTCCGCCCGGACTGAGGCCGGTGATGAACCTGAACTAAGCCGGGACCGTTTATTTTGCGCCCGCTGATGTCCCGGCCGGACATCGAGCGGCGCACGGCCAATGGGTCTGCCCCGGAGGTCAGCACCCCCTCAGCTTGACTTTGGGGGCGGCCCGGCAAGACATGGGCGGTTCCCTGCCGGCAAGGGAACCGCCCGGTCTTATTTTTCGCACCCGGGATTCTGGAGCCCCAGTGATCCGGCGGTAGACGCCGTGACCGTCGCTTGAATCAGTAGGAAAGCAGTCCGGTACGCAACGCCATTGTGGCCGCCTGTGCCCGGTTCGCAGCATCGAGCTTTCGCATGATGTTCGTCACATGCCTGGCAACCGTGTGGGTGCTGATGGCCAGTGCAGATGCGATCTCCTTGTTACTGAGACCCTCCGCTACATGCTTCAGTACTTCAAGCTCTCTCTGGCTGAGTGACTCGGCGCTGGTGGACACCGGGTAGAAAGCTGCTGGTGACGGGCGCGCGACGAACGAAAACCGTGTTGCGGTCTGTTCGTGGAATGGCGACTGCATTCTGTTCTCCCTGCTGTTGATTTGCCTGGTCGGCAACGGCAGAGAAAAGGAAGGAACGATAGTTCGTTCGGACTCTATGCGAAGCCAACCAGAGTTCTGGTTGATGACCTGCCTGGCTGCGCTTTGCCCGATGTTGCCATGACGTTCTGGATTCGAACGTTAGTGGCTGAGGGTCAGCGTCAGCAGGCGAGGCCGGTAATAAGAAAGACCGGCATATTTCGCATCTGTGACCTCATACTGATTCTGGCTCCCGTTGATAATACGCGCGCCGCCCTGGAGCGTTAACGGCACGTACAGTCTAACGTTAACACGGATTTTTCAGATCAACTGTGTGTTCCTCGCTCCAGGCCCTCAGTTGAGTTCGATATTCCGATCATTGATAGCAAACATTTGCTATTGCCCTCTTCACGCTGCTCGGCTTCAGAGCGGTCTATCAGGATTCATATCCCTGACGGGGACCTGTTTATTGCCAGCAATCGCTATTTTTCAACTGAAACTGCGTGTTGTTCCTGTGGGAACTGCGGGCAGGCAATTAGGGGATTTCGACGATGCCTGTCCGTTGGGCCACCGATTCATGACTGGATACCTGTGTCCAAGGTAGTGAGGGTGAGCCGTAGCCAGTTGGTGTTGCAGGCCCTCACTGCTCTATGAGTGTGAGCCTGTTGCGAGGGAAGACCGGTTACATGTGCGACAGCACGCAAAGGGGGGAGCCCGAGAAGCATCGGGCGCCTTGCGAGCAGCACTCCAGGCTCAGACAGAGGGGTTAGTAATGATGAACCAGAGGGGAACTGGTCCACGTGAACAGCGAGGTA
>JAJCYY010000013.1 GCA_029262735.1 Chloroflexota bacterium
GAGCGCCTGCGTCGGGAGAGCGTGCATGCCGTCGCCTGCATTAACCACCGGCGCATTTACATGGCGGGCCACGAAATGTGGCGCGCCGGAATGCGGATGCCTGATGACCAGCGCGTCCACCTGCATCGCTTGCAGCGTCAACGCCGTGTTGTACAGCGACTCGCCTTTGCTGACGCTACTGGATGAGACGGAGACGTTGATGACGTCAGCGCCGAGGATCTTTCCAGCTTCTTCGAATGAGATGCGGGTGCGCGTGCTGTCTTCGTAGAAGACTGTGACTATGGTCTTGCCCCGCAGAGCAGGCGTCTTCTTCACATCCCGCCCAAGGACCTCAAGCATGCCTTCTGCGCTGTCCAGCAGTGTCGCAATCTCGTCTGGCGAGAGGCTGTCGATATCGAGCAGGTGTCTCGGCCCGGATCGGTCTCGCAGATTCGGAGAGACGCCAACCGTACCCTCACCGAGAGGGGGCACATTTGAGTCGTCCACGCCGACGGACTCCGGGTCAACAGACTGGACCTTTCCCCTGGTGGTCATACGCTGACTCCAATCGGTGACACTCGCATCAGGTCGACCTGGTCTGCGTCGTCCACTTCAATCAGCCGCACTTTCACGCGCTCATCGTGACCTGTCGGTATGTTCTTGCCTATGTAGTCCGGCCGAATTGGGAGCTCCCTGTGACCCCGGTCGACAAGTGCTGCAAGCTGAATGTGGCTTGCGCGGCCGAAGTCGGACAGCGCGTTCAGCGCTGCACGCACGGTTCGACCCGTATATAGAACATCGTCGACCAGCACGACAGGCCGGCCTTCGAGCGAAACGGGAATCAGCGTCGGCTGGACTGCCTGGGCCGAAGCCTGGTCGGGATCGTCCCGATACAGCCTGGGATCGAGCGAACCGACCGGTGGGGTGAATCCTTCAAAACGCTCGATATTCGCTGCCAGCCGGTGGGCGATGTGTACGCCTCGAGTCTGGATGCCAACGAGGACGAGGTCACGGTTTCCCCCGTTGCGCTCGAGAATCTGATGGGAAATACGTGCGAGCGCCCGGCGGATGTCCTCCGCGGAAAGCACGACCCTGCCTGATGTCTGGCCGCCTGGCTCAGTCATCGGGATGCTCCCAGCGCATACGTTGTCCGTGTGGCAAAAAAATACCCTTGCCAACAAGGTGCAAGGGTGTGCGCATGGACCCGCGGAGTTTCGCGGTGTGTGATGCTTCACCGAACCCTTGCCAGCCTCACTGGACCGGAATTAAAGGTTTCGATCAGTCGTCATATTCAGTTCACTTCGAGCATATCACCGGGTGTTTGCCGCGGCAATTGCAGATCGCAGTCATTCTGCCCTGGTGGAACCGTCAGATACCGCCGTCTTACAGACCTTCCACCTGGCTGATCTCAAACAGATGGCCTGACGGGTCTCGGAAGAAGCAACGAATCTCGCCACCACCTTCGGATGCCATCGGTGGAGTCAGGAACTCGGCGCCTCGTGTTTTGAGCTGCTTGTACGTCTGTCCACAATCCCGGACCCGGATTGTGAACGCAGCGCTGACCCGGTCTGAGTCAGCAGGCGGCTCGAACGTCATAGTCGGCTTGTCCGGTGTTGGCCCGCCACCTGTGACGATCAGCAACCAGTTGCCGAGAAACTTGTATACGAGGGATGTTCCGCCATATTCGCGGAACAGTTCGGCTCCCAGAACGTTCGTGTAGAACTCTTTCGACGCTTCGATGTCGTCGACAACAAGGATCTGCGTCAGTTCGGAAGAAGGGTCTGGAAAAGGCATCGTCTCGTTTGTTACCTGCTGTGCTGCAACGTGCGGTCAACGATTCCACGCAAGAATCGAGCCTGACCCCCATGCTGGATATTGTCACTGATCACGCTTACGAGCCTGACGCCTACCGAGATCGGCGGGTCGTATGACCGATCGATAATTCGGTCTAGCTCATCTGGGCCAACGGTCTCAAGGTAGCTAAATGTACGATCAAAGATTGCGTTGTGGTGAGCAAGGAGCAACTCACCGTCAGCCTTGATGGCAGCGACCTCTTCCGGCCCGTGCCCACGGCCATCGTTGTGGGGGTCCGGTTCCATACCAAACTTCGCCGCCCAGCCATCCGTAACCCAGGCCTGCTCGCGCCCCGCGACCTCCGAGACATGGTCGTCCTGGATGCGCGTCAGGTGCCAGGCCAACCAGGCTATCGAGTTGGCGCCTGGCTCAGGCCGGTAGGCGAGACCGCGTTGATCAAGGCCATCGACGGACGTATGCACCAGATCGCGGATTCGTGTGTAGCCATCTTTGAGCAGCTCTTTGCTGTGCATGTTCAAGCCCTCCGCCTGTTCGACCTTATTGAGCTACAACGCCTTCAGTCCATTGTCGGTCAGTCCGACCGCAGTCCAGCCGTTAGGGCGCAACTTCGCACCGCAACCGCACTTGACCTTAGCAGCCCGTTTCCGACGCAATATCAGATCGCCGCAAGACGGGCATTCGACGGAAAACCTGAGTCTTGTGCGCCACGCGGCGTGATCGATCTCCACGAACCTCCCCGCGTCCAGCCCCAGGTCATTGCAAACGACCCTGAACTCTCGACCATGCGCCCTCGCTTTCGGCGCCTGTTGATGGACGATGGCGTGAGCAACTTCGTGCAGTGCGACCTGTTTTTGCTCTGTGGGCGTGCCCAGAGCCAGCAGTCTCGAAGACAGACGGATCATGTTCTTGGACGGAGTGAAAGAACCGAGTGTCCGCAGCATTCGTCTGGAGACCTGGATTCCCGGGATTTCGCCTTCGGACGATCGCAGCCTGAATGTTTCTCGAATCAGCGCGAACAGATCAAACGGTCGCTCTGCGAACTGCGCGTCAAATCCGGGCAGCACCAGTTGCGCAACGCTGTTCGCGGGCCGCTCTCGACGCTTTGGCAATTTCGTCATTCAGGCATTCAGGCGGTGCAAGATTTTGTGGTTGAACTGACGACCGAGATCATGGCCGTCAGTCGAGTTAAGAATAACTTTCTCCCCACAACGGACGCAGCGACGCCAACTTCAGACAGCAAAGCGAGACGGCCCGAGGAACGATACGTCCACTTCAGGTTCACGCGATCCTGCGAGATCTGCCGCGACCCTGCCGAGCGCCGGTCCGAGGACGATGCCGTTTCTGCCACCGCCAGTGGCGACTATGATGCTGTCATCACCGGGGATCGAACCAATGAGCGGAAGCCCGTCGACTGTAACCGGACGCAGGCACGCTGTTTGCTGCACAACTTCTGCATTTTTCAGGAAAGGGAGCACCCCGTTGGCAGAGGACAGAATTCCGTACCGGGCATTGTCGGTCGGCTTCTCGTCGAACCCGACACGCTCCTCCGTCGTTCCGCACCACAGCAGTCCATCGGGCTTCGACCCAGCGTAATCGCCTCCCCACCACAGAGACACTCGCATCTCAGGACCGGGTGCCTTCAGCCGCACGATCTGGCCCTTCAGCGGCTCTACAGGTACGGCCATGCCGACATTTTCGAGCAATCGCGCAGACCAGGGTCCGGCCGCGACTATCACTCGGCCAGCTGAATATTCCTGTCCATCGGCTTGAACGGTCACACTCTGGCTGCCAGTGGAAGACACGCTCTCGACTTCAGCGCTAACCAGGTTCGACCCGCGCCGTTCGGCAGCCCGCCAGAGAGCGTTCGTGTACTGGTCAGGACTGATCTCGGCTGAGTCTCCGAGGTAAACGCCGCCCGGAATCTTAGGAGATATGCGGGGCTCGATATGGCTCAGTTCGCCGTATTCCAGCCAGCGAACGTCACCGATGAATGATGAGCCTGAACGGTACAGACTCCGGTACTGCTCGGCGTCCGTCTCATTCAGCGCCAGAAGGACCGACGCCTTTTGCCGACGCAGGTCTTCTCCTTCAGCGGCAAGTTCCGTCGCGATCTGTCGATGCAGGTCGAGCGAGTGACCGGTCAACGCATCGACCGGATTCGACCGGTCATCCATTAGTCGCGGCAACAGCACGCCAAATGCGTAACCGGAGGCGTGTGCTGCGATCGAATCTTTTTCGATCAACGTCACCGTGTGACCGGTCTGGGTGAGAAAGTACGCGGCAGAGCACCCGGCGATTCCGCCGCCAATGATGATCACATCTGTGGTGTGCGCAGCCAACTTCAGGAAAGTGTCAGACGGCGAGTTGTGTAGGCGGTATCGTCATCGTCTCCCGATCTGCGCCGCCTTCTCCTCGCCACCTCCGTCTCCTGTGCCATGTTCGCCACAGCCTCGGCTACGTTCTGGGCCACACGCTCATCGAATACGCTCGGGATAATGAAGTCCTCAGAGACAGCGTTCTCAGGGATCACGCTGGCAATCGCCTCGGCGGCTGCAATCTTCATCTCGTCGTTGATCTCCCTCGCCCTGACTTCCAGCACGCCGGCGAACAGTCCGGGAAAACAGAGGGAGTTATTGACCTGGTTCGGATAGTCGGTCCGACCGGTCGCCATGATTCGGACGTTGGAGGGAACATCCTCGGGCCAGATCTCCGGGTCAGGATTCGACAGTGCAAAGACGACGGCATCCTCCGTCATACTGGCGATCTGCTCCGACGTTACCAGCCCCGGACCTGCAAGTCCCAGGAACACGTCCGCGTCCTGCAGACCTTCCGCCAGGGATCCTGTGAAGTGGTCAGGATTGGTGTTGCTTGCGTACCACTCCTTCATCACGTTGTTGCCGTAGTCACGCTGGAGGGAGAGCGCGCCCTGCCGGTCGAAACCGACGATATTTTTCACGCCGTAGGAGAGCATTATCTTTGTGCAGGCCGTCCCCGATGCGCCAACCCCAGCAACCACAACTTTCAGGTCCTGCGGGCGTTTCTTCACCAGCCGCAACGCGTTGATGAGGCCTGCCAACACCACCACGGCTGTCCCATGCTGGTCATCGTGGAACACCGGTATGTCAAGATCCTTCTTCAGGCGCTCCTCGATCTCGAAGCAACGCGGAGCGCTGATGTCTTCGAGGTTGATACCGCCGAACCCAGGAGCGATAGCCTTGACGATGCTGATGATTTCTTCGGTTTCCTGGGTTTCGAGGACGATGGGCCAGGCGTCGACGCCACCGAACTCCTTGAACAGGAGCGCCTTACCTTCCATCACCGGCAGGGATGCTGCGGCGCCAATGTTGCCGAGACCAAGGACCGCGCTGCCATCGCTGACGACGGCAACCGTGTGTCCTTTCCCCGTGAGCGTCCAGACCGCCTCCGGGTCGTCGTGAATCGCCATGCAGACCCGTCCTACGCCCGGTGTGTAGGCCTTCGACATGTCGTCACGCGTATTGACCGGCTGTTTGCTGCGCATCTCGATCTTGCCACCGAGGTGCAGCAGGAATGTCGGGTCGGAAACCGTGCGAATTCGCACACTCTCCACGGCAGCGACGGCCTCCGTAACTTCTTCTCCATGCTCGATCGAACGGGCATTGATCGTGAAGTCTCTAACCATCATGCCGCTAGAGGTGGAGACGACATCGATAGCCGAGGCGTCGCCGCCGGCATCGCCGATCGCTGATGTGATCCGGCCTAACATGCCGGGTGTGTTCGGGTACTCCGCCCGGACAACAATGCTGTATGCGACGCCTGGTGCTGGTCCAGCCATGCCGAACATCCTCCTTGGACGCACCAGTGCTGGCGCGATTAAGACTTCACAAACTTGTCGAATCAAAAAAGTGCGGACACCGGGACCTCAAAGAGAAGAACAACTTTCTCTACGGTGCACCGGCCCATCGTAAGTTCAATTGGAACGAATCTTAACACCGCGCCCGGATTCCGAATGCAACAGTTCGCATCAGTGTGATTCTTGAAACGGCGAATCGGTTGATTCCCCGCCAGTGGTGAACCTTGTCTGTCTTCAGCCGTGATCAGAAATTCTTCACGGCAGCGCCACTCAAAGATCGAAAAAATGTCGTAAAGTTCTGGTCAAGCGCACGAAGGAAAATCAGGAGGCGAGAATGACCCAGGCCCAGAACCAGAAGCCGGCTATCAAAGGCAAGTTCACAACTGCCACCATCACACGCAGAGTGGATATTGCCCACGACCTCTGGAAGATCTGGCTCAAACCCGAGCAATCGTTCGCTTTCAAGCCTGGACAGTACTGCACCATCGGCGCTGCAGGAATAGAGCGACCGTACTCCATCGTGTCGTCACCGGACGAGCCGGAGATCGAACTCTTCGTCGAACTTGTCCCGCTCCCAGACGGCAACCTGACGCCTGTGCTGCACAAGATGGGCGTGGGTGAGACGGTGACGCTCAGGCCACGCCCCAAAGGCATTTTTGTCATTCAGCCGAAGTACAAGAACCATGTGCTCGTGGGGACCGTCACCGGAACCGTGCCATATGTGAGCATGCTGCGAAAGTTCCTTGCCGACCCGGAATGGCCCGAAGACCAGGGAGTGCCGCGTTCGGAGCACCGCTTCTTTGTCCTGGAAGGCGCCAGTTATGTGCACGAACTCGGTTATGACGAGGAGTTGGGGAAACTGGCAGCAGAGCATGACTTCATCGAGTTCATGCCGTCGATAAGCCGTCCCGACGAGGAGCCGAACAAGGGCTGGGATGGTGCGACAGGCCGAATCAACACACTTGTCGAAGACTACGTCGCAGAACGCGGTTTGAATCCGCTTGAGACCTGCGTCTACGCTTGCGGCCATCCGCAGATGATCGAGGACGTGCGGGCGCGGTTCGAGGGAACAGATTTCCACTTCATCGAAGAGCGGTTCTGGAAAGACGACGACTAGACGGTTGCTCACTGCTCAGACCGAGAATCGATGCGGTAGTATGCGCAGCGCGTTCTATTGCGTATTTTTCAGATTGCGCTGACCGGTTCCAGTTGGCCAATTCACAATTCACAGTTCACAGTCAACACAACAGCACACGTCATCAACGGAGACCAACATGGCAGAAAAGATCGGATTCGTCGGCCTCGGCATCATGGGAAAGCCGATGGCCCGCAACTTGATGAAGGCCGGGTACGATGTGACGGTGTTCGACCTCTTCCCCGAACCTGTAAACGAACTCGTAGCGGAAGGCGCCACGAAAGGCGAGTCCGGAGCAGATGTCGCAAGCAAGTCCAGCATCGTCGTGACGATGGTCCAGAACAGCCCGCAGTCTGAGGCGGCGATTCTGGGTGAGCACGGCGTTCTCGCAGGCGCCAGCAAGGGCGATCTGATCGTCGACATGAGCTCGATAGAGCCGGGATCTTCGCAGAAGACCGGCGCGGCCTGTGACGAAGCAGGCGTCGGCTTCCTCGATGCGCCGGTTTCAGGCGGCGAGCCCTTCGCAGTGTCCGGCGACCTGGCGATCATGGTCGGCGGAAACGCGGCAGACTTCGAGACTGCAAAACCGCTTTTCGATGTGATGGGCAAGTCTTCGGTGCTCTGTGGCGGGCACGGAGCTGGCAACGTCGTGAAGCTGGCGAACCAGATCTGTGTCGCTTCCAACATCATGGGTCTTGCCGAAGCGATGACGTTGGCGGCGAAGGCGGGTGTGAATCCTGAGACGGTGTTCGATGCGATCAAGGGCGGGCTGGCCGGCAGCAACGTCATGAACGCTAAAGCGCCGATGATGTTCGACCGCAACTTTAATCCCGGTTTCAGGATTGAGCTGCACTACAAGGACCTGAACAACGCCATGTCCACGGCGAGTGCATTGAATGTGCCTCTCGTTATGACATCCCAGATGCAACAGATACTCGGCGCATTGATGGAGTGGGGCCACGGCAAGGAGGACCACGCCGGTTTCCTCCACTTCCCGGAGCGCCTCTCCGGCGTTGAGGTTAAGAAGTTCTAGTCGGATCGATAGAAAAATGGTGCGGCGGCGCAGGTTAGCGTCGCCGTTTCTGTTAGCTCGGATTTCTGTCTGCAAGTTGCTTGTCAATACCCGGATATCGGGTTGGCAGCGGCCAGGGATTTACGAGGGCATG
This sequence comes from Chloroflexota bacterium, assembly GCA_029262735.1. GTDB lineage: Bacteria > Chloroflexota > Dehalococcoidia > Lucifugimonadales > Lucifugimonadaceae > JAJCYX01. The sequence continues at coordinate 7,928 of JAJCYY010000013.1, forward strand.
AGATCATGCAAACTCGTCGGGGATGCCACAAGCTTCTGAGCCTATGAGATAGACCGATGGATTTGATCGTAAATGGCGAACGGCACAGCCTGGTCGTCGATCGCGAGCGCAGCCTTCTTAGCGTACTGCGCGATGAGGACGGGTTGACCGGCTCCAAATACGGGGGCGGCGAAGGTAACTGCGGCGCATGCACCGTCTTAATCGCCGGTGAGCCGGCGCAGTCTTGCGTCACTTCTGCCTCTGCGGCCGCCGAGCGCCATGTCACGACAATTGAAGGACTGGCGGACGGAGAATCCCTGCATCCTGTGCAGCAGGCGTTCGTCGACCACAGTGCGTTCCAGTGCGGATACTGCACGCCCGGTTTCATCATTAGCGCTGTGGGACTGTTGAAGCGAAATCCCCATCCGGACGAAAAAGAGATTCGCTCAGGCCTGAACGGCAACATCTGCCGCTGTGGCGCTTACGCAAGAATCGTGAAGGCGGTGCGCTCCGCGTCGGAGACGGCTGAGTGAGCGAGAACTCAACGACTCCGATGTTCGCACTAACGGTGATCGGTCCGCCCCGCTGGACCGAACCTGGCGAACCGAATGACGCGGCAGGTGAACCTGCTGTGCTGCTCACTATCGACACCGGAGGCCACGTGGCCGTCTACTCCGGGAAAGTTGAGTACGGTCAGGCAATTCGGCACGGTTTTGCGCTGGCCGCTACTGACGAGTTATCCCTGGAACCGTCCGAAATCGATGTGGTGCTTGCTGACACGGCAAGGGTGCCATGGGACCGCGCCACCGTCGGAAGCGCCTCTACCCGAACAACCGGTGTGCAACTGGGGAGAGCCGCCGCCACTGCGCGACGGGTTTTGTTGGAGTTGGGAGCCGAACGGTTTGGCGCGCCAGGCTCTGACCTGGAGCTTTCAACAGGTCACCTCCGGAATTCACGTAGCGGCGAAGCCGTCGCATTCAGCGAACTCCTCAGCGGCCTTAATATCGAGCGGGAAATACCGGACGACATTCCTCCGGCAGCGGAGAAGCGAGATCTGACGAACGGCGACAGGGGTGTCAGGGTTGACGCAATTGAAAAGGTGACCGGGCGTGCTATTTATTCACGGGACTTTTCCATCCCCGGAATGCTGCACGGCAGGGTGATACGGCCGCCTTCGTACGGCGCAACCCTTGTGGACCTTGACGCTGGCAGGGCGGAACGCGTGCCGGGCTTCGTCGCGCTGGTGCGGGACGGGAACTTTACCGCGGTCGTTGCCGAAACGGAAAACGCGGCGGAAGACGCGGCCGAATCCGTGCGAGTGCGCTGGTCTGACGAGCGGGATAACTCGTCAGATTGGAACCTCCCTGCCCTGCTCAAGGAGCACGCCGGCGAAGAGGTTGTGCTGCAGGAATCCGGTTTATCAGATAGAGGTCTTGAGAATGCAGAGACGGCCCTTGATGGGACGTACTTCGCTCCCTATGTCTCAAACGCGCAGATGGAACCCAGTGCTGCGGTAGCTCAGTGGACCGGCACGGCCGACACTGAAACTCTCACGGTCTGGTGCGGCAACCGGGGACCATTCACCGAGCGTTCATTGCTCGCCGACGCACTGGGAATAGACGAGCAGGCTGTTCGTGTCGTGACTCTTGCCGTCGGTGGCTCATTCGGCACCAAGACGCCAACCGTCAGCCTTGAGGCCGCGAGACTGGCGCGGCGCGTTGGCCGACCGGTCAAAGTGGTTTACAGCCGGGCTGAAGAGTTCGCGTGGAGCACCGTTCGGCCGGCAGCTTTGATCGAAATCAAGTCAGGATTCTCGTCCGACGGGCTGCTGACCGCCTGGGACTACAGCGCGTTTTATTCAGGGGAGAACGCCTTTCGCGGTCGCCGTGGCGCGACAACTCCGTATGACGTCTCCGATGTCCGCGTCGCAGTTTCAGGTTCGATATCACCACTGCAGTACGGCTCTTACCGCTCCCTCGGTGGCGCCACGAACCACTTCGCCCGTGAGACCCACATGGACCGCATCGCGCGCCAGCTGGAGATGGACCCGGCAGAGTTCCGGCTTAAGAACCTTTCCCACCCACGTTATGTCCGGGTGCTGAAAGAGGCGATGGAACGGTTTGGCTGGAGCGAGCGCCAAAAACGCAGCGACGGTGTCGGTTTCGGGCTGGCGGTCGGCTTCGACGCAGGAAGCTACGTTGCCCAGTGCGTGGAGGTGACTGTTGTTGACGGGCAGGTACGTGTGAACCGTGTTACGGCGGCATTCGACTGTGGCGCAATGTTCAACCCGGACGGTGTGCGAAACCAGGTTGAGGGCTCAATCATCATGGGAATGGGGACCGCTCTCTGGGAAACCGTTGAGTTTGACGGTGGGCGCGTTCTGAATACAGGTTTCAACAAATACAGAGTCCCGCGCCTCATGGACGCGCCGGAGATCGATGTCGTCCTGATTGACGATCCTTCAAACCATGCGACCGGTGCCGGTGAGCCTGGCATCGTGCCAATCGCCGCGGCAATCGCAAATGCGGTTGCAGACGCCACGGGTACTGAAATCGAACGGTTGCCGATTGAGCCACTGCTTCAGTGACGGCCAGTTCGCTGCCCTCCCGCCAGTATGTTGACTATCTTCCACGGCCGCATCTATCATTCCGGCGTTGTCGAATAGACATTGCCTCCCGGGTGCCGCCCGCCTCAACAGAAGGGCGAGCGGTGAAAAGGGAAAGCGGTAAGAATCCGCTGCGGTAGCGCCACTGTGATCGGCGAGTCTGTCTGCACGAGCCACTGCTCCGGCTAACGGGAGCGGGAAGGCGCAGACAGGCGTTGGAGCCGAGAGCCAGGAGACCTGCCCGAGAGGCTGAGTGACTGCTTCCCGCCAAGGGGGTGGCTCTCGACTGTGGGTCTCCGGGACGGTCAGTGGGTTGCACTGGTTAGCCGGTTTTAATACAGATTCACGGCAAGAGACAAAACCCTGGCGTAAGCGCCGGGGTTTTTCGCGTGCTGCGATCTACGGTACGGAACACACGCGGCTCTCTTGCCGCGAATACGGTCATCCACCGGCTCATCGCGGGCTCGGTTGTGATCGGGCTATTGCTGCTAATCGCTTCACTCGTTGCACTTTCCACCGGTCCGGTGGTCATCTCGTTCTCCGAAACGCTGTCAGCGCTGTTCGAGTGGGTCAGAATCGGAGAGTCATCGGCCACGCGGACACAGCAGGCTGTCATTGAGAACATCCGGATTCCGAGAGTGCTGATGGCGCTGGGCGCGGGCGCTGGACTGGGCGTGGCTGGAGCGACGATGCAGGGGCTTTTCCGGAACCCGCTCGCTGATCCCGGGATTATTGGAGTCTCAGCAGGCGGCGCGCTTGGTGCGGTAATCGCAATCGCCACTGGCCTGGCGGTGACTTCCACGCTCTTCCTGCCGCTCTTGGCATTCGTTGGAGCTGCGACTGCGACTGTGATCGTGTTCGCAGTTGGTATCGCCGCCGGAGGAAGGGCTTCGATGGCATCGCTGCTGCTGGCTGGCGTCGCCGTCAGTTCTTTCTTCGGTGCCATCACTTCAGCCGTAATCATCCTCACCGCCAACCTCGAGGCTCAGCGGCAGATGGTGTTCTGGCTGGCCGGTGGACTTGAAGGAGCGCGCTGGGAATCGGTACGCATCGTTCTGCCAATAGCGCTGGCGGGGATCGCAGTTGTTGCGGTGTACGCCAGGGACCTGAACCTGCTGCTTGTCGGCGAAGACGAGGCAAGGTCGTTGGGCGTGCGCGTCGGATTTGTCCGTGGCCTTCTGCTCAGTGTTGCCGCGCTATTGACCGGGACCGCTGTCGCATTCACCGGGACCATCGCCTTCGTCGGTTTGATCGTGCCGCACTCAATCAGGCTCTTGATCGGTCCGGATCACAGGGCGCTTGTTCCGTTGAGCGCGCTGGGCGGCGGATTGTTCCTGCTCATCGCAGACACGTTGGCACGAAACGTGGCCAATCCGGTCGAACTCAGGGTCGGGATTATCACCGCCCTTGCAGGCGCGCCTTTCTTCCTGTTTCTACTCGTGAAACAGAGGTCTCGAGCAGGTCTGCTGTGAGCCACAATCTGGAGGATTAGATGTCTGAGTCGAAACGAACCGGCCGGGGAAGACTGATCGTAATGCTCGGCCTCGCGGGACTGATACTTGCCACGATTACCATCTCGGCGTGTTCGAGCTCCGCGTCGTCGGCAGGCGCACCGCAGCCTACCGCCACAGCCCAGCAGGAAGCCCTGCCTGGAATGGCGCGGTTCGCCGCCGTGCCGGGAATCATCGATCCGACCAATTTCGGCTGGCCGCGGGAGGTAGAAACAGGGACAGGCCGCTTCCAGATTACAGCGGCACCGGAGCGAATTTACAGCCTCTCGCTCGGGCACGCTGAAATCGTAGCCGCGCTGCGTGGCGGCGACGTGCTGGTCGCAGCAGCCAGCTTCTTCAAGGATCCCGGCACATCTGCCTCGTACGCAGAGTTTGAAGGATTGCCGGATGCAGGAAGCGATCCCGAGGAGATCATCGGGCTTGATCCCGAATGGGTGATCGCCTCGGCATTCACGTCAGCCGACCTTGTTGCCCAGCTTTCCGGGGTCGGCATCGACGTGGTCAGGGCAAACCTTGAAGATTCTGCGCTGGGAAACGTGCCGAATATTCTTCTACTTGGTTACATGCTGGGCGAGGAACAGCGAGCCCTGGAGCTGGCTGAAGAGGTGACAAGGCGTGTCAATGCGATCTCTGATCGAGTGAATTCGTCGAATCCGGCACGGCCCAGGGTGCTGGCCATGTCACGGTTTTCCGACATCTTCGCGGCCGGTGACGGCTCTACTGAAGGCGGGATCATCGAGGCGGCCGGGGCGGTCAATGTTGCTGCGGAGGGCGGCATCGCAGGGCACCAGACCATCGGTATCGAAGGCATCGCAGCCATGAGTCCCGACGTCATCCTGCTCACGCAACCCGAACAGTCGGCGTTGGAACTGGCGGATGAACTGTACTCAGATCCGGCGCTCGCCGAAGTGCCTGCGATCCGGGACCGCCGCGTTCTCTACGCCGACCCGACGTTCTACACCACGCTGTCGCACTGGAACGTGCGGGGGATCGAGGAGTCGGCGAAGCTCTTCTACCCGGAGCTGTTCAGTGAAATGAGCTTCGTGCCGTTCACACACCCGTAGTTCGGAGTGAGATCGATGGCCCACATGATCGAGCAACATTCGGAACCGGACGTAGCCGGTGCCGCTTCGTCAGGAAAGGCACTGGAAGCCAGGAAAACTGTCGTGCGTTTCGGCGGTCACCGCGTGCTGGGTGGGGTAAGTGTTCGAGTCGTCCCGGGCAAAGTGGTCGGCATCGCCGGTCCGAACGGTAGTGGCAAGACCACGCTGCTTCGCGCAATGGCCGGCCTCATACGGCTGCACGAAGGCGCGACGCTGATCGGCGGGACAGATATGATCACCATCCCACCGAAGGAGCGCGCCCGTAAAATCGCCTACATGCCGCAGTCAACGGCCGACCATTCCTTCACGGTCCTTGAGTTTGTTTTGATGGGGCGATATCCACACCTGGGCCGGTTCAGGCTCGAAGGACGCTTGGACGTGGCACTGGCTGAGGCTGCAATGCGCCGGACTGAAACTCTGGAGTTCGCCGAACGCCGACTCCAGACGCTTTCAGGCGGTGAGAAACAGAGAGTTTCACTTGCGCGTCTCCTCGTTCAGCAGGCGGATTTCCTGTTGCTCGACGAGCCGACCGCCAGCCTGGACATGCGGCATCAACTGCTGACCATGGCGATGGCGCGTGAAGAGGCTAGAAGAGGTGCAGGAGTTGCAGTGGTGCTCCACGATCTGTCGTTGGCTGCACGCCATTGTGACCGGTTGGTACTGCTCAATGAAGGTAAAGTCAACGGTGAAGGCGATCCGTGGGACGTAGTGACACTGGCAAACCTCAGGAACGTCTTTTCTGTTGATGCGGCTGTGGAACCGGAGCCGATTTCCGGCAAGCCTTCAGTGTCTGTTATTGGGCTGACGGGTCAGACTGGTGACAGGCGCGACGGTGAGCCTTCCCGCGTTCATATCATCTGTGGGGCCGGTTCCGGCCGAGACCTGATGCACCGGCTGGCGCTGGCCGGTCATACGGTTTCTGCATGCGTCCTGGGCCAGGGCGATGCCGATAGCGAGACAGCCGTTCGCCTGAGTATCGAGCACATCCCGTCTTCACCGTTTTCTGTAATTTCGCTTGAACAGGACGCGGCCCATCGCAATCTCGTGAGGGAGGCCGACGTCGTCGTGGTGTGTGAGATGGCCGTCGGACCGGGCAATCTCCGCAACCTGGAGGCGGCTGCTGAGGCGAAACGGCTGATGCTGATAGAGCGGCCAAAGGACAGCCAGTGGGACTACACCGAAGGGTATGCAGGCAGGGTGTACGACGAGCTTTTGACTCGTGGTGAGGTGGTGCAACGAGAAGACGTGCCGGATGCCGTTCACCGCGTCATTTGATTCGAATCTCGATACCCGCAACCATGAGGTGCACCTCGTCACAGACCGCAGCGACGCGCTGGTTCACGATTCCCTGCAGGTCAGCGAAGACGTTGCCCAGGCGTGTGGGCGGCGCAACACCGGTGCCGACATCATTGGCTATCAAGACGACGTGTCTTCTGGCTCCTTCAACGGCGGTTGCCAGATCGTCCAGGGCAGGCATAACTTCTCCCTCCGCCATTGCATAAAAGCCGGGCGAATCCGAATCGCCGCACCTGGCAAGTAAATTTGAGATCCAGACTGTCAGGCAGTCGACAATGACGACCGGTTCAGGCCCCGGATGGGCCAGGATCTCGGCCAGGACTCCCGGCAAGTTGACAGGCTCTTCAACTGTCTCCCATTCCGCCGGTCGTTCGGACTGATGGCGGGTTATCCGCTGCTTCATCCCGGTGTCTGCGTCGCGCGAATCCGCAGTGGCGACAAACAGCACGGGCTTGCCGGCAGCCAGTGACCTCGCGTGCTCGGCGGCATACCGGCTCTTGCCGGACCGCACTCCGCCCAGCACAAAAACGCGGTGTAGAGCTGACTTCGGCTCGTCTTTCACCAGATAGCTCCAATATCGAATCCGGCCTCGATGAGTGCCAGCAAGGTCAGCAATGCGGACAACTCCGAAAGCTCTACAACAGCTCCGTAGATATCACCCGTCACCCCACCGATCGCCCGCCGAGCATACATCGCAATAAGTGCTCCGATCACAAATGCCACGGCAGCCGCAATTAGCGACGCCGGGTTGCCGAAGACAGCCGTCAGGGCAAGCGCGGTCACGACTGCGGTCATCACGGCAAGGCGGGAACTATTCGAGTAGACGGCTCCTATGCCCTGGGCGCGCACATACGGGAACAGGGCGACAACTGCCGACACGGCTCCTCGGGACAGGACGGCTGCGACCACGAGAACTGACCAGTTTGACGCGGGGTCGAGCTCTGAGACAACTGCCCACCTGACGAGCAAGGCAAGGACTATGGCAGCGACGCCAAACGCGCCGGTCCGCGGGTCTGCCATAATCTCGAGCTTTCGCTCCCTGGTGCGACCGCCGAGCAGGCCGTCAAAGGAGTCTCCGAGCCCGTCGATATGTAGCGCTCCTGTGAGAACTACTGGCGTAGTAACCGCCAGCGCCGCGGCCACGGCTACCGGGAATGCCTCTGCTGCTGCGACGAACACACCTGCTGATGCCAGGCCGATGAGCACTCCGACCAGCGGAAAAAAGGCGAGTGAGTTGGCAAGTGCCCGTTCACGCCCTTCGTCTGATTGGCGCGCTCCGACCGGCAGAACCGTAAGAAGCCGAAATGCGGCCCAGAATGCGGCCAGTGTTGAGTTCAAGAGCCTTCGCCATCGGTATCTTGTGCCGGCCCACTCACACTCGCCTCTTCGAACGTTGCCATCCCATTGTGCAGCGCGAGTGCTGCATCTACGACCGCAAGCGCAAGCGCTGCGCCGGTTCCCTCACCGAGCCTCATGCCGAGGTCAAGAAGCGGCTCCAGACCCAGGTGAGCCAGTGCAATGCTGTGTCCTGGCTCAACCGAACTATGTCCTGCGATCATGAACTGCACTACCTGCCGATCCAGGTTTGCAGCAATCAATGCGGCGGAAGTAGAGATGTAGCCGTCGAGCACGACCACCCCCCGTTCAGACGCCGTCCCGATCATCAATCCTGCCAGGAAGCCGATCTCGAACCCACCGATGCTGGCCAGTACGTCCATGCCGTCTTTCGCTGTGGGCTGGTTCACCTGGATGGCTCGCTCGATGGCCGCGATCTTCAGATTGAGCGAGGCTTCGTCCACTCCGGTCCCGCGCCCTGTGACCTTGCGTGGCTGCGCTCCGGTGACCATGGCGGTGATCGCGGCCGCGGCGGTCGTGTTGCCAATCCCCATTTCTCCGGGAACCACCACTGCCCTGCCGTCTCGAGTCAGCGATGCACCCAACGTGGCGCCTGTTTCGACGATGGCTTCTGCCTGTTCCTGGCTCATGGCTGGACCCTGAGTGAAGTTCGCCGTGCCCTTCGCTGGTCCGACGCGCCTGATCCTGTCATCGGCTGGCAACTCTGATGCGACGCCAGCGTCCACGATGACAACTTCCATACCGGCCACACCGGCGAGGACGTTGATCGCGGCGCCACCGGCCAGGAAGTTCGCCATCATCTGCCCGGTAACCGATTGCGGATAGGCGCTCACACCTTCTTCGGCCACTCCGTGGTCGGCGGCGGCGATAACGGCATATCGCCTGTCGAATCCTGGCCGGGTTGAACCCTGGATACCTGACACCTGTACTGCGATATCTTCAAGCCGTCCGAGGCTTCCCTGTGGCTTCGTCAACTTGTCTTGCCGGGCTCTTGCGGCGTCAAACACAGCCCGGTCGATACCTGGGATCACGGGCAGTTTCATCTGGGTCTCATGCCTTTGGGACAGATAATCGTGGTGGGGATAGCGGGTTTGATCTCACATTTTTCGCGAAACGTGATGTTATGCCATGTCAGAGTGAATGGTAGAACCGCTTTCCGGTCCGTCGATATCACAGCAGTCCTGCCGACGCCGAAACCTACCCCGCAAGATTCGTTCGCCAACCGGCCTCAACCCCAGTCTTTTGTTTGCAGGATCGGCGTCTCAGACCCGATAGGCACGATGTCTTCCACCACTATGTTCAGCGTTCCTTCGCGTTTGGAGACGGTTCCTGTAGCCATCAGAAGCTGCGAAACGGTATTCAAGCGTACTCGCTTGTAGACATCCGGCCATATCACAAGCGGGTTGTGCCCGAACTCATCCTCAAGGGTTATGAAGGTGGCTTTGCCTGAAGGTCGCTGGCGGCGAATGACAAGTCCGGCGACAGTGATGCGACTGCCCTCCTCGTAGTTCTGGACCTTATCGCTCCTGGCAACGTTCGCCGGGAGCGACGGCCTGAGACGCGCCATGATGTGGCTTTCCGGGTGCACGCCCATTGCCGCGTACTCGCCCATCATCTGCTCCCACTTCGTCTCATCAGGCAACGGGACCATGTTCTGATCTTCAGAGAAAGGAAGCACGTGCTGGCTGTTTACCGGTCGATAACGCAGGCCCGCCTCCCAGATCAACGCACGCCTGTCTGGCATATCCTCGGCCTGCGCCACGTCATGCGTATTCGCCGATTCCGGAGTGGGATGTTGCCGCTGCTTTTCGTGTGACTCAAAACCCTGATCAACGGCAACGGAACTGGAACTTCCAAATCGATCGAACGCTCCTGCTGATGCCATGCCGTCCAGGACCTTCTGCTGTACGCCTGTCCGACGAATGAAGTCAGCCAGCGATTCGAATTTTCCGAAACGCTCCCTGGTCGCCAGAACGACCTCAGCATTCGGCCTGGTCATTCCATGAACATGTCGGAGGCCCATCCGCATGACGCCGTTCTCTATCGAGGCCCACTCTTCACTCAGGTTCGCATCAGGCGGTAGCACTTCTATGGCGTGTCGTTTCGCGTCCTCTTTCAGCGTCTCGAGGTTGTAGAAGCCCATCGGCTGGTTGTTGAAGATGGCTACGAAGAACTCCAGCGGATAGTGATGTTTGAGCCATGACATCTGGTACGCGGTGATGCCGAAGGCGTATGCGTGCGCTTCAGGAAACTGGTAAAGCCCGTGGAACTTTCCGAAGATCTTCTCCGCAGCGTCTTGCGGCACTCCTCTGCTGACGGCCCGCTGAATGAAATCATCCTTCCACTTTGCAACCAGCCGAATGCTGTTGCGGTGTGAGAAGGCGCGCCGCATCCGGTCGCCTTCCAGTGGAGTCATCCCTGCAACATGGACCGCAAGCTCTGCAAGCTGGTCCTGGAAGAGCGGAACACCGAGAGTTCGCTCGAGGGCCTCCTTTTCGAAGGGATGGTCATAGACCACTGGCTCCTGGCCAAGGTGACGGCGTATCAGCATCGAGACGCCGTCGTTTACACCGACGCCCGGCCTGACCGCGCCAACTTCCCATGCCATCTCTTCCAGGTTTTTCGGCTTCAGCCTGACAACCGTTTGCATCTGGGCAGCCGATTCGATCTGGAAGATGCCAATGGTGTCCGCCCTGTGGATATCCCCGTACACCTCCATGTCCTTGAAGTTGATCCGTGACAGATCGACCGGACGCTCCCTGTTCCGACGAATCAGTTGCAGTGCCTCAACCATCTGCGAAAGAGCGCCCAACGCAAGGAAGTCGATCTTCACAAGACCTGCGTCTTCTGATCCGTTCTTCTCCCACTGGATGATGTAACGGCCTTCCATGGCGCTGTTCTGCATCGGCACCACTTCATCCAGCGGCACCGCGCTCAGGACCATGCCACCCGGGTGCTGCGCCAGGTATTTTGGAAAATTCCTCAGCTGGAGTGAAAGCTCAATCAGGTACTGCCAGACCGGCGCGTCGAGACGGTGACGGTAGTCCGAGAGCTGCCCCATCTCGCGCGCTATGTCCCTGATCCCGGCGTGGCCGTCCATCTTCTTGATCAGCTTGCCCAGGTCTTCTTCGGGCAGGTTCAGCGCTTTGCCAAGGTCCCTGATGGCGCCACGCACCTTGTACGTGGAGATCATCCCAGTGAGAGCGGCGAACTTCGGCCCTTTACGATTGTGGACTCGCAGGATCAGCTCCTCGCGGATCTCCCTGGGGAAGTCGAGATCGATATCCAGCGCGGGCAAATCTTCAGGATTAGCATCTTCTGGCAGGAACCGGTCCAGCCTGAGGCTGAACTGAAGCGGATCGATGTGAGAGAGGCCGATCAGGTACCCGATGACGAGCGATACGGACGAGCCGCGCCCCCTGCCCGGAGGGTGATCTTCTATCCTGGTGTCCGACGAGACGATTCCCAGGTCTATCTGGACCTGGTGGGCGATCTTGATAATGTCGTGGTACTGGAGCAGGAAGCCAGCCAGGTTGTACTTCTCAATCAGGTGGAACTCTCTATCCAGGCGCTCATGCAGCCGTTGCCAGGTGTCCCTGTCGACGTTTTCGTATTTGTAGGTCGCCGCCCTTTCGCAGATTTCGCGTAGCCATGTGAGTGGCGTGTAGCCTTCAGGCGCGTCGTAGTCCGGGAACTTGTAGATCTTCTTGATGTCGCGCGCCAGGTCAAAGCTGCAACGCTCTGCAATCAGAATGGAATTGGAGATCGCCTCCGGGTGTTCCCTGTGCAGATAGGACATCTCTTCGGGAGATTTCAGATGGAACTGGTCATTGGGACGCCGTTCGCGATGTGTCTCCTCAAGTGACTTGTTGTGCTGAATCGAGACCAGCGCATCGTTGAGCCGGTGACGGTCCCGGGAGTTGTAGTGGACGTTGTTGGTTGCGACGGTTCCAATGCCGAGTTCATCGGCTAATCGCACCAGTTGGCGATTGCGTTCCGTATCGCCACGAACAAGATTTTGCTGCAATTCGAGAAAGAAGCTTTGCTTCCCAAACCACTGGATGTACTGCTCGGCCACCTTCTTTGCTTCGCACTGCTCGCCCAAAAGCAACAGCTCAGATATCTGCCCGCGGCGGCATCCTGAAAGGCAGATCACGCCTTCTGAGAAAGTGGCAAAGTACGCCGGGTCAAGTGCGGGCTGGTTCCGCTCTTCAGGGTCCATGTGAGCGTGAGTGATCAGCTTGCAGATGTTGCTGTACCCGGTTGCTGTCTCGGCCAGGAGTGTGAGGTGATGGCCGCCGAGACCGCTGCCAGAATCTCCAGAACTCTGGCTGCTGAGAGTGACCTCAACGCCGATGACGGCCTTTATGCCGATCTCTTTCGCCATCTGCGAGAACTCCATCGCCCCGCAAAGGTTGTCGTGGTCGGTGATAGCCAATGCATGAATGCCCAGCTTCTTCGCACGCACCAGCAGGTCCCACGCCTCGGAAGCGCCTTCCTTGAAGGAGTAGTTGGTGTGGCAGTGGAGTTCCGCGTATGGCGTTTCCGGAGGCTCTGACCGTTCTGGAAAATCTTCGCCCTCAGTATCTGAGTAACGAACAAGGCTTCGGCCGCCGCTTATCCAGCCGTCGTAGACCTTGTTCTCCCAGTTCGGACGCTTATATTCGTTCCTGTTGTCCTCGATCTTGCGTTTGGCAGGCGACGTCCTGTCTCCGCCGGGAGACCCGTTCACATGATTTGCGCGCGGCAGCCCGTGCATCTCCTCCATCAATCCGCCTGCCTGAACCACTCGTCATTGACAAGATCGTGGAACACAGTCAGGCGCTGACTGCTCTGCAACACAAGGTCGAAGTAGACCCTTTCGATCTCCTGCTCTTCGCCTCGCCACCACTCATCGTTGATCTTCCAGAAATCCTCGATCGAAACCACATCCATCCACTGTCCGTCGCTGCGTATCGCCTCCAGCTTCTGGGCGGGACGAAGCTGCCTTCGCTGCCGTCTCCGATGCGGCGCGCCAGTCTGTTTCATGGCTCCGATCTGCACGCGCTCCGGCATCCCTGTCGGGCCAGTCTCCACCTGCACCGGCTGCGGAGCGTTCAACTGCTGGATTGTGCGAACCGTTGTCACCAGGATCTCCTCAATAGCCCTTAGTGGCTCAGTTGAACCAGCGCGTGCCGGCGTTCAGGTATGCGAGACCACGGCTCAAGTTCCTTTACCTGGTAGATGGGAGGCGCCAGCCTTAGCCTGGCCGCCAGCTGCGCAACGGCCTGTTGCAGGTTGTCCTCGCGCTGGACCTCCTTCCACATCGACTCCTGCCGCCACGGTTCTGAGCTCAGGTCGGCAAGTGTCAATCGGAGGTCTTCGAGGGCTCCCGGAAACTCGACTCCATCGAGCTTTGTCTTGATCCCGAACATGGCATGATTCTTCGCCCCGACAGGCTCTTTGAACGCTACCTCCATGACCCACGGCGGCTTGCGAAAGACCTGCGCCTGCAGACGTGCCTTGCGGGCGTAACGGCGCGTCATTTGAGATTTCGTGAATGCCTTGCCAAGCAAACTTTCGATAGCGGAAACGATGGTCGCAATGCTGACGGTAGGATCGGGAAAGGCCAGGTACTCGGAGACCGATTCGATCAGTTTACGCGGGACCAGGGGCTGCTCGTCTATGCCGTTCGCAAGCCTCCATATCAGCCGTCCGGCCAGGCCGAACTGTGCCTCTACCGGACCCTGCCGGAGCTTTGCCAGGTCAGCCAGTGTGCGGAGCCCGAACCTGTAAAGCCTCTCGATGATCTTGAATGGCACAGGCAGAAGCTCTATCGAGAATCCGCCGACGAACCGCGCCGGGTCACCTTTCACCATCTGTGCGGTATGCGGGCTGCTCAGAAGAGACGCCAGGTACGCCTGCCATTTGTTCTCACCAATGCCTATGCGCAGGTCAAAACTACCAGCGGTTTCAGCCAGTAGCCGGATCACTTCACCGGCCGTTCCGTAAAGCCGGTCTAGCCCGCTAAAGTCGATATACGCCACTCCCGGCCCGGCGTCCTCGACAGCCGGAATGAGCTGCTCGAACTCAATGAGCAGGCTCTCAAATCCAGAGACATAAAGAGGCAGGTCTCCCTGGATCAATAGAGCATTGCTGTGACGCGACAGGGCGATCCTCAGCGGCATTCCTACTGTCACGTCTGTGATCCCGGCTGAGAAGTCGAGAACGACCGGCTCAGAGAGGCTCAGGTCTTTGCGAGTGTTTATGCCGTTGCCGAAACTCGTCTGCGGAAGGTCCAGCGCCGAGCACGTCACAAGCACCGGCCGGTCCCCATCAAGAGACGGCTGTCTGCCAACTTCAACCTGCCAGCAGAAGTTAGGCACACGAACGCATGCCACCTGGCGTTTTTTTTGCTCTGGCCGTTGCACAGCTAAGGGCGCGTTCCGAAGGAGTGATCAGGTTGCAGCGATAGAGCCTTAGTAGCCAACGAGATGCTCCGAATACGGGTAATATTCATGGGTTACTGATAATAGAACATGTGTTCTGTTTGTCAATGCGAGAAAGGGTCAATTAGGCGGTCTATTGAGCGACATCCGCCTGGCGAGGAATCTCTCAGGTGTAAGGCACTGTGAGGAGTTGACTCTCGCCCACAGTTTCTATGTGCCGGGCGGGTGGGTGCAGACGCGATAGCCGAATCCGCCGCTACTCCTGGTGGAGCGTTACCGATCGCATTGGAGGGGCGAACTGATGCGGCTCCAGGTGTATGGCCTCTTTCTGATAGACCTGCACTCGATAAGAACCTGTATCTGCGATGAAAAGGTGGCCGTCCGAGTCGATCGCGATCGACCTTGGTTGGCGAAGGTATCTCTGGGGCTCTAAGACCGCCATGTCACGAATCCGGTTGGGACTGGCATTCGTCATCATGTATTCACGGCCGACCTTCGACAGAGTAGCCGCGCCCAGGAATTTTTCGACATACCGGGCTTCAGAATTGAACAGTTGGACACGATTGTTGCCCCGGTCACAGACATAGATGTCGCCGTCGGTATCGACAGCTACGTCGGTTGGTCGATTGAACTCACCGTCGTCGGCGCCAGAACTCCCAAACTTCATGATGAACTCGCCGTCTCCGGTGAACTTCTGAACGCGGTCGTTCCTCCAGTCCGCAACGTAGACATCGCCCAGCTCGTCAACCGTGATGCCCCACGGCGAATCGAACTGTCCATCGCCTGTCCCCTTCTCGCCCCAGCTGAGAATGAACTGGCCATCGCTGGTGAGTTTTTGGACTCGATGATTTTGTGAGTCGACGACATAGATGTTCTCTTCGGAATCGAGCGCAAGCCCGGCCGGCCGATTGAGCTGGCCGTTGGCGGAACCTTGTTCCCCAAAAGAGCCCAGAAACTCTCCGTCGCTATTGAACGACGAGATTCTGTGAAGCGCTTCGTCCGAGACGAATAGATTCTCAGTTGAATCAGCGACGATGGAAACCGGCCACTGGAATTTTCCCTCTTCATCACCAAATCCACCGAAGTCGCCGCGGTCCTCATCATCAAAGGTGTACTTCCTTACCAGTGCCGTACCCTCCTGGCGGCACAGAATGTACATCCTGCCTTCGGCACCGAGGGCGATGTCCACCGGGAAGTTGGTAAGACGGCGCATTCCCAGAGTTTTCAGGTACGGGAATCCCGCTCGTAGCAATCCATATGGTCTGGCCATCTAGTCGTCTCCACGAATGACAGATCTGGATTTTTTTCCAATCGCCATTTACTCGCTAAACTCAGCAACCCGACTCACGCGCCACCGAACGGCTGCAACTGCTCGTACTTGCCATTGACAATATCAACCGAATCCACACCCATCCATTGTTCGAGAAGCGTCGCATAGACACCACGGAAATCGATCGTGTGGGCCAGGTCTTCACCGTTGGCGAATGTAGTCGGATCTAGCGATGGGTATTCGGCGTAGAGACCGCCTTCGACCTGGTCGCCGATGATGAACGCTCCTCCGCCAGAGCCGTGATCGGTGCCGCTGCCGTTGTCCTGGACCCTGCGGCCGAACTCGGTGAAAACGTACACGACAACCTCTTCAGAAGCGTTGTGTTCCCGCAGGTCGTCCATGAAGTCTCGCAGCGCGCAACTCAGTTCGTCGAGCAGTTTTTCGTGAGCAGGCATCTCAACGGCATGATGGTCATAGCCTGCGTGCTGCACATAGAAGATGCGCGTGCCAAGCCCGGCGATATGGGTTCGCGCTACATCGCGCAAACTCTTCGCAATGGCGTTGTCAGCGTACTCGACGGTTGACTCGTACTTGCCAGCCACGGTCTGAAGCTGACCTATCCCTGCCAGGACATCATCACCGGTTTGCTGCAGGTAGTTCATGGTCGCCCCGCTGCCGATGGCAGGCGTGTAAAAGCGCCGGAATATGTTGAGTTCTTCAGCGCGCTGCTCTTGAACCTCGACCGACGTCATAAGCCCGTAGCTGTCGAGATCGCCAACTGACGTCACTCTCACTCCCGGCGCAGCCATTGCGCGTGGGAGACCACGCCCGAAGCTGACTCCGGTCAGGACATTTTTTCCTTCCGGATCCAACTGCTTGATCGCCCGTGCCAGCCAGCCCTCGGTTGAAATCTTCAGCGGCTCTGCCGTGTGCATGATGTCCATCGCGCGAAAGTGCGATCGATTCGAATCTTCATAACCAATGCCCTGAACTACGGCCACGTCGCCTGTATCGAACATCTCTTTTAGTGGACCGGCAGACGGATGGAACCCCAGTTCATCATTGATCGTCAAAACACGGTCTTCGGTGATCCGGACCGTCTTTCGAGAGTCGTAGTAAAGCCCGGACGTGTACGGCACCAGCGTGTTCATGAAGTCGTTGCCGCCCGTCAACTGAACGACCACAAGGACCGGGGCTTTGCCCGTCATACCGTTCCCATTGATGTTCATGTGAGACATCTCCATTGGTTGAATGGTCAGAGCTATGCGAACTGGAACTCTGGCGTTGTGACGATCAGGCGAATCATGCGGACGACCCTTGTCGCATCGTCGTCACCTTCAGAATCGGTGGCAAAGTTGACGAGCGCTTCGCGGGTTGATTCCTCAACCTCGATGGGTCCCATGACATCGAGCGTGTCCCGCACGAACGACTCCGGGTTCGAAAGAGAGTTTTGATCGATCAGCCGATTGATGACACGACGAATGCCCGGTGAATCGCCAGTGCCTATCTCACCAACGGCAAAGTTCACACGCTCGGTGAGGTTGCCGCCGTCAATCCATTCCTTCCCTGTGTGCCATCCCTCGACTGTCGGCGGGTCGAGTAGCTTTTGGCCCATGGCAACAGTGGTCGAAGAGACGTACTCGGCGAGTCCCGGTTTGTAGTCATCGTACTCACCGACCATCTTCAGTAATCCGACCACCAACTCAATTGGGCTCTTGACCTTTTTGAACCTTGCCTGTTTGAAAGAGTCAGAGTTGAACATGACCCGCAGCACCGGCGTGATTTCACCGTTTGAATCCAGGAACGCTTTCGCCATTTCGTTGATTAGTTCAGGATCGAGTGGCGGCAGGTCGTTCCATGTGGGAACCTGGGGTTCGTCGGCCACAAAGAAGTTGTATAGATGGCGGGAGATGAAGCGAGCACACGCGGGTTGTTTGACGATGATGTCAATGATGTCGCCGCCGTCCAGGTTTCCGGTGTGTCCCAGGAAGGTCTTCTCACCGTTGTCATGGTCTTCTTCGATATAGCGGAATTGAGCCGGGTAGTAGCCATGTGGGTACAAAGGCGGAGGCTGGCCGAAGGTCCATCCAGTGAAGGCTCGAGCTGCGTTTTTTATGTCGATCTCGGTGTAGTTTCCGACGCCGAGCGAGAACAGCTCCAGAAGTTCTCTCCCGTAATTTTCGTTCGGTTCACCGATGTGGTTTTCGTTGTTGTCCAGCCAGAAAATCATGGCGGGATCGTGGGAGAGATCGAGAAGTATTGTGCGCATATCGGAAAGTCCGTTGCGCCTGAACATCTCGATCTGATTCGAGGACGACAGGATGTGCTCGTTCTTGACGAGTCCAGTGGCAAATACCTGGTGCCAGAAGAGTGCCATCTTCTCCTGCAACTGGCACCGAGAGTTGATCATCCGGTAAAGCCATATTGCCAGGTATGCATGCGGTGCCTCGCCGCCCATGTACCGCGTTAATTCATCGTCTGGAACTCCGGCATCAGCGGTGGGATTTAGCAGGAACTCAACAGTGTCTTCGTAGTCCTGGCCCGATAGCTGATCGATCTGCTCTCGTGCGGCGCCAAATCCTGTACGACGATACAGGTGTGCGAGCAGCGCAGGATCGGTTTTGGCCTCAACCGAAGTCGTGCTCATCTGTGTCTCCTATTGACTGATTCCTGGCCCCGCATACTAGCTGACGGCGAGTTTGGGAGTGGTGACAGGTCCAACCGCGGCCGCGTGCCTGTTTTGCCGCTGATTTACATCAGCCGCAACGGGCTCGTCAGAGGCAGTTTAACTCAGCGTTAAGACAACGACTGAAAGAAGGACAACGTCAGTCAGCTGATACACAGTGGAGTTTCCGATGTGGATGCCGGAGACCTACGCAATTTCACCGGGGTGCGGAATCCACACACCTGTTAAGACACATGCTCCGAAGAGGTATAGCTACGATTCAGCAACATACACTCACATTCAATTCGGATTGAATTGCCTGGGCCGGCGAGCCCCAAAAGTGCGTCCAGGTTCGTGTAGGTTCAACTCCGTTGCAGGCTCTCCCATTGCGCGGAGATATAGGATCCATGAACCGAGATCAAAGTGAACCACAACCCCGATACAAGACTCTCTAGAACCCGCCTCCGGCCCGGTCCGTTGCGCCGAATCCTCAGGCATTCACTGCCAGCTGGGCTCTCTTCACCTCAGGATTATTTCGCCAGTGGAATGTACTCGGGCGGCCCGTCGCCCCGGTGCCAAAACCGAAGGCGGGCCAGACACCACGCTGGTTCCGATCGCAGCTCCTGATCCGATTGACTCTCTATCAGCGTTGGCCTGCTCCAATGATCGGCGTCTGACCTTGAACATCATCTCCTCTTCGGAGGCTATAGCCTCCGACTGTCGCAGCGCCTCAATCTTCAGATCGGACTCGTGCATGGCGTCTATCAGGTCTACAGCTCCCCGAGTGCTTGGCGCGTTCCGAACTGATTCACGCATTGTCTGCTGCAAGCTCTCTTCATCCCTAGCCGCAATTGCAGCCGACTCCCGCTTCGCACGCGCCTGCGCTTCGGCCTCACGGAGTTCTTGATCGCGCCTCTCTGCCCTGACGATTTCCTGTGCCTGCAGCAAGAACGGCGTCATCCCGTCGACATCTTTTGCAAGTGCGATTTCGGATCGACGCTGAGCCTCACTAATAGGCTGCGCATCCAGCGTCTTTAAAATTGTTTCGCCCCTCGCCTGAAAATCCGCGGTGACAAACTCCGGCGGCCGCAGCTCAGATGGCAGCAGTTCGAACGATCGCCGCATTTCTGCTTCGATCGCGCTCGCACCGGCCTCGCGCTTGGCCTGGTCCGGGTCGACCACCGGAATTCCGAGATTCCGCAGGAAATCTCTTGCCCCTTCTTCAATGGCCTCAAATGCCCGGCGATGCCGCTCCTTTTCCTTGACCTGCGCTTCGGCTTCAAGTAAATCAGTGAACTCCTCAACCGCGTCCCGCCGCTCGCTTCTCCGCGCCGCGAAATCCGCACGCGCCAACTGAACCCTTAGAGATCGATTGAACTCTTCCAGGCCGGTCAATCCGAAACCTCCCGGGCTGCCGATGGGACTGATACCACGCTGGCGGAACTGATCTCGGAGAAACAGATTGTCCTGCTCTGCAGGTGACAGATTCTCAAGCCCGGGATTGTTCATTGCGAACTCGGCGCGGGCCTCAGCCTCTTCCTGTGTAAGTGGACCTGCTTCGTCAAAACCCAGGAACGTGGGAATATCGGGCATTGGCCCGATGAGTTCAACAGCCTTTTGCAGCAGCGGATCATCCAGGTCTTCTGCTCCTCCATTTATCAGCTCGTTGAGCCTTTCCGGATCACTGAGAAGCGCCGTCTCCCCTATACCGGCGAGGAGGCTGATTAAGTCTTCGCGGTTCCCCTGCAGAGCCATGTCCACCGCGAGGGGATTCAGTAAGGTCTGTGAGATTCCTCGTGTTGTAGCATCGTCGAAGATCTTGCCACCAAGAAGACCAGCGAGAGCCTCGACCAGTATCTGGGCTTCAGGTGATGCGCCCTGCTCGTCCGCTATACCACTGGCCGTACCCGCAACAATCTCTTGCGTTATCGTCCGGCTCAGACTGTCACTCCCGAACAACCGCTGTATCGCCTTGCCACCGGGAATTCGGCTAGTAAATTTGAGTCCGAGAAGGAACGCGGGACCGCGACCCAGCGTAGGAACGCCGAGTGGAGAGGCTATGCTCTGCACCGCGTCCACAAATTCCCCTGTAGGCCCAGGCAAGCTGTCTAGCTGGTCCCGGGTGAAGCCGATGAACGGTGTCGAGAGATTTTCGAGGATGCCACCACCGGTGGGATCTGTTTTTAATGGCAGGTCTGGAAAAGTCTGCCTGTCCAGAAAGCGAAAAAAAGCCGGTGCCGTGTTTCTCGTCGTATCTCAGCCAGCGACCTTGGATCACCTTCCCTTCTGGGGCCGACGAGCTGCGCCAACCTTCTTTCCAATGCCGCGCTCTGGTTCTGTCTGCGTTCCTCAGAACCAGGAACGCCGACGGCAGAATCGAGAATGCCTGCCGAATTACCTCCTAAGCTGTCTATCAAAAAAGCGGCAAGGAGGTCCTTTCGTTTATCGGAAGAGACGGTTTCTACGCCGCGAAGGCTGAGAAAGAATTCCCCGATAAGCGGGTCTTCAGCCCGCAAAATATCCATGAACTCTACCTCGCCGCCTTCTTCCGGCGGGAAGGCCAACAGTTTTTCCGCCACCTCGTCAATTCTGTCTCTTGTTACCATTTCTCACATCCTGATGGCTGCTGGCGTATTGCCGCTTTTTCCATATCTTTTCAACACATACCTACACACTGGCCTACCGAAATCTCTTTCGAGGCTGTTTTAATGAAATCCAGGTGGGAAATCGTTGGTTGGGTTCTGATTGTGATCGCCTTTTTTTGCAATTTTGTGGACCCTGAACAGAGGCGGGGCGCCGCCGGGGATAGCCTTTGTTGTAGCCGGAATACTCACCGGGTTTCTGCTGGAAGGGATTGCGAGAGTGTTTCATCGCACCACGATCTTCCGCGTAGTGTTTCGGTATGAAGATGAAAAAGAGCCTGAAGAAGGTCCATCCAATCCCGGCATCACCCCTGATTCAGAAGACCCGCGTAAGCTCATCCGAGGCGGCACCACAACAGGCATAAGAAGCGTCGACTCCCGTCGTGCCGATCTAAACTCCAATGACCCTCGTGACCATATAAACCGGCACTAGTATCCGAGTCAACGGGCAGCCTCAATTTCCTTCTCATATTCGTTTTCGGCTCCGCCCTCTCTTCATCTGACGTCAGTTCGGACACCAGCCGTTCTGCGATCTCGCTTTCTTCAACTCGCATATCTCAAATCCTGATCCCTAGTGCGTCGCCGTTTTTGAACTGATTCCGAACACATCTATGTAGACTGGCTTGATGCGACGATCTTCAAAAGCACGTTCAGTCAAAATTCGGTGGGAATTCGTTGGATCCATCCTGTTTTTCGGAACACTCACCGCTATTTGGTGGATCTTTGTCGACGGCGGAGTGGGGAGGATCATGGCTTTCTATAGCGCCGGATTGGTCACAACGCTACTGCTAGCGGGAGTGCTGTCCAAATTCAGTCACGTCAGACTCGTCAGTAAAGTGTTTCCGCTCGATGAGGAAGAGCACCCCGACCCGGACCGTTCTGGCATCACGCCTGATTCAATTGATCCTCGGCAGCATATTCAAGGCGGAATAGCAACGGGCTTAAGAAGCATCGACTCCCGCCGCGCCGATCCAAACTCCAACGATCCTCGTGACTACATCAATCGGCTCTAAAATCCAGGGCGCCGATCACAATTAAGAATCCTTCTCATAATCATTTCCGGCTCCTCTGTTTGTGTCCGTTCAAATGTGACTCCCTTTCGGGATGGCTAACATCGTCGTCTAGCTCACTCTCACACACACGCCTTTGCCTTTCGACGTTGCAGCCGGATGGGCTCGCCACCGCAAGCTCGTGCGTGGGGATTGTTGGGGCGCCGGATCACTCAAGACCGCAAACCCTCAAGCCTCTTCAGATTAAAAATACTGGGCATCGGGCACAACAGACATGTCAGGGAGAACAAAGGTGAGTATTGCCGTTGATGGGAGTCCGCAGGGATCTAACTCCTGGACTCGAAAAAAGTTCACTGGAGACGAGGTCGGGTCTCAAGTAACAGACACGTTCAAGCGTCGTGTCCAACGGTCACTAGACGCAAGTTTCGGAGCGGCAAATTAAGGTCTCGAAATGATCAACTCGAACGAAACTGGTGGGGAAGGTGGGATTCGAACCCACACGTCTGTTAAGACACATGCTCCTAAGGTATTTTCAACTGAGTGCTAGGCGTCCAGAACGACAATCCCAAGCGAAACAGCAATAATTATGTGGCCTAACTTCGGAGCGAAAATCGGCGGAGAGACAGCGCAGCCTGCTGGTGATACGCCCGCTACGCAGAGGCCGCTTGATAGAACTTCTTCGCGGCAAGGAACGCGCCGATGAACCCTTTGTTTCCTATGCCCCAACTGAAGGCACCTGACGCATCGACGGCGAGCAGTTGATTCGCCATACGCTCCGCCAGTGAATCGTACTCGGCAACAGATGCCCCGACATTTTCCCGAACCTCTGCTGGTGTCGTCGCGCCGATTTTCGCGGATCGTAGCACCTGGATCGATGCGTGGTTCGCAGCCTCCAGAATGCGATGGGGGAAGTCCGGGCTGTGTGGTAAAAGCGGGCTGATGGCGACCGAGACGAAGACGCCCTCGTCCTTCAGACGTCGCATGATTCGCAGTCGTCGGTCCGGAGTGATGCCGCCACGTTCGATCTTCCGTTGTTCAGGCAGAAGATCGGAGCTGATGCTGAAGCTGACACCGACACGCCCCTTCAGTCCTAGTGCAACAAGTCGCTCCAACACCTGAGGGTCCTCAACCACTTTTGGTGAACGCGTCTGGCACATCAAGAACACGTTCGACTGGTCGAAGACCTCAAGGTTCTCACGAGTCGTCCGCAACGTTTCCGGCATTGACAAAAAAGGGTCTGTCTTGGGGCTCATGAACACAGATGCCCCCCCAAGCCCCTTTTTTGGACGTCCTGACGGATCGAGCAGCGCCTTTCGGAGTCTTGCCGTGATTTCCGGTTTGGGAAGAAGCCAGGATCCCCATTTCCTGAACCAGTAACCGTCTCTTCCACCCGGATAATGCCCTGTCATCAAGTCCGGCACGTAGCAGAAGCTGCAACTCTTGCCCCAGAGGCAACCAATCCACGGATCGAACGTGTAGATGTTCGCCGGCGCATCGGTCGCCTCGAACTCCGGGAACGCCCGCTCGCCCGAAAGTTGTCCCCAGAAACCTGACTTCTGGTGGTTGAGCACCACCTTCTGACCCGAAGGCAACAGATCATTTTCTGGGTGCGCCGGACCGCGGAGAATCGGCTCAAATGAACCGGATAACTGTAAGGGTAACTTGAGTTGCGGCACTTAAGCATCCACACTGTCAGCCGATGATGGCGAGGGAGATAACGAATCTCGATCTAGGTAATGCCTGGCAAGCGTCGCAAGAGCGCCGCCCCGGCGAGTCGTGTCGTTCGACCGATGCAAAGCGACATCGAGTGCGAGATTCAGCACTCGGTACTCTTCGCTGTGCAGCATAAATCCCATCGAAACCGTTTCGTTCGGAGTTTCTGTCTCTTGTCGAACTTTCTCAGAAGTATCGAAGTTGGCGATCTCGAGCAGCCTCATGATCTGGCGTTCGCTGTCCGGCAACAGCTCGCAAAGCTCTTCGGTGGAACGCCCATCAAGCAGACCGCAGAGCAGCACAGCTCGTCGTTCCGGAATGTCTTTCCCGGAGAGGCGGTTGATTGTAGCCAGGCAAAGCGCCGTTTCCCTATCGTTCAGATTCCAGACAATGCACTGAGCAGATTCTAGTTGGAGAGCCTGCAGGACCATTAACCGATTTCTTCCATCGATTACTTGGTACTGACCGCGTACTTTAGGGTAGGGACGCACGATGAGTGGTTCATGGTAACCGGTCAGCTCAATGATCCTCCTCAACTTTGTCAGTCTGTCGGCCGGCATATGATTCGGGCAGCCCACATGAGGAACTAAGCGTTCAAGATTGATTGAGCGTAGCCTCTCTCTTGAGCATCTTCTCAACCTCCACCAACTTGCCCGATCCCCAACACGCCAATTCTGACTAACGGCTTGCTCAAGAAGCTGGTACGAGCCTGCTTGCATTCCTGATATTCAAATCGAGGCTATTCTCTCCGGGTTTCCAGAGCAGATATGCATGGTTGTCCCGAAGCCGGAGTGTTCTTGAAACGTCGACTGCCGTGATACCACCGTCGCAGTGTTCAAGAATGTGGGCTTTTAATGTCTGAGGAAACAGGTCGTAGTCTTCGATGAAAAGTAAATCACAGACGTCAAGTAACCCGTCCAGGATGCTGGCCCCGTTCGCGGACAACAGGGACTCCTCATTGAATATCCGAGCGGGCGCATAAAAATCGTGCTCACGGCCATCATTCGAGTCGCATCCAGTGAGGCGATGCATGCTTCGGTAGAAAGCAGAGAGTGATAGCAGTATGCAAGAACAGCTCGAATCGGCAGCGATTTGGCGGTTTTGAAATGAAACTGCTCGATCACCGTCACCGAAGCCATAGCAAACTTGACCTAAAAACTTTTCGTTGTGCACGTCAGACTTTTCGAAGGACCTGCGGGCCTTGGGCTCCATGCACAGATCGGCCCAGGAGAGGCCGGTAATATCGAATTTGCTTAGATTGTTGAGCAGCTTAGAGATGATTCCGATGCGGATACCGTTGGAAGCTGGCAGCCTGTCGAAAGAATCCAGCCAGCGCCTGTTGTCCTCGGCAAAGAACGTTACGCAGTCAAATTTCTCCTTGATCGATTCGCCGCGAAGGAATCGCAGCGGATCCCTCACAACCAGATCCACAGACCAAACACGTACGCGGCAGGAGCCGGATTCAGCAGAGAGTCGAGTCCGGGAGCGTTTGAGCGTCGTGGAAACCAGGCTCCCGCTACCGGCTCCTATATCCACGATCTCGACGCCTCGATAGGTGTCCTTCTCGGCAGACCACTGTCGTATTACCGGATCAATCACTTTGTTCACTATGCGCTTGGCTCGCTGCTCAGATCGCGGATCGACACCGCTCGTTGCGAAGTTCGAAAATGCGTCAACTGTCAAGAAACTAGCCGTCCGTGCGCGATTGGATGCTGCCGGGAAGATCAGCAGCGACAGTTGAGAATTAGGAACCAGCGTTAATTGCCGGTAGTGGTAGAACAGCTCGGCATCTTCGCTGGCAGCTAGCATGATCAATGGAAGATATCCTGTGCTGTCGGGACTGTTCGGAGCATTCAGCTTTGCCATCAGATAAGCCGGGTTTCTGAGAGTAGTCGTCGCCCCCGCCTTTCCGTGGCTGTCTGCAGGCGAGGTCAGAATCGCAAAGCACTCGAACGCTAGGACAGTCCTCAATGCAGCTCGGTACTTCATTTCAACGCTCGTCGACACCACGGCATCCACACTGTTAAGTAATCTGAAGTAGTTGTAGCAGTAGTCAGCTACGTGGGATGAATCGAAGCCACACGCAATATATTCCAGCCAGATTCCACGAAGGGACTCCAGACGCTTATCGACTTCATGAATGTGCAAATCCGTCACAGGGGGCCAATACTCTGCCCAGTCGGCCGTATCTATGTGAAATTGACCTGATTGATGAACCGTTACGCTCTTGATGAGAGTAGGTTCCTGCAATGCTGATAGAAGTGACCCGCGAAACAAGGATCTTACGGTCTTGTCGGCCATGCTTGGCAAATGGAACCACCCGAGTGTCCGGTGAAGAAGAGAAATATACGAATCGGGAATCGAGCTCGAGCGCCGGGCTTTTCTTGCCGGTTACGCTCCTCTCCAACATAGAAACAGGTGACAGCAAGAACAACCGGCATGTCAGGTGAGCTGACTAAACAGCGCCGACAGAGTCTGACGGCAGCGATAAAGAAGATCGCTCCTAAACAGATGAAAAGAATCGGTGACGAGATCCATTCTCAATCGTCAAACATGCCTATGAAGTGACCAACAAGCGCTAGGCGACAATTTTCAACTCGCCACCGAGCCCACTGAACAGCAATGGTGGGGAAGGTGGGATTCGAACCCACACGGATTGCTCCACATGCTCCTAAGGGATGAAGAGGTTGTTCACAGACATACCACAACGTCCTTCCAAGTGCGCGGCGAATGGCAACAGGTCCACAAACGACCACCTGCGTCCAAGAGTGTCGCTCGTTGCTACTGTCAGATTGACTGTCTGGTTTGCATCGAACCGTCCATGGAATCAGCACACGAGGGCCAAACACACGCGTCTTCGGGTTGACCTTGTATCTTCTTCGCTAACGTCGCCTGGATGGTGGCGTCGATGTGACCTTCTCCCCGAGATTCGCGCCGAATTAGGTGATAATTTTCAGGGAAGATTCTGAACCTAAGAATGGGAGATCATGTCGTGAAGAGATCTCAGGTTACAAACGATCAGCCGTTCTTCTGGCGGATGTCCCGTACCGCTCCTGTCAGGATTGCTGTCATGTGGTTGCCGAAAACCATGAACGACAATTGTTACTCCAGTTGGCCCGGCTTGTGATGGAAGTTTTGGGACCATGAGCAGCGGCCGACGGCACATGCTTACCTGATATGAGGTGGACTTCGCGCTGGTTCCCTGAAGCAGCGATTTCGAATCCTTGTGTTTTCAGGTAATGAATACTGGGCCATGTATTTTTAGGAAACTCATCACCCTCGCTGTATCGGACTCGCATTTACTTTTTGCTCATCAATGATGATCTTTGCGGCTGATCCCCACAGGTAACCACCGAGTGCTCCAAACGGAATGCCAGCCACGAAGAGTCCCAGTCCGGCGCCAATACGAATGCCCATCTCGCCCCAGCCAACTCCGCCGCCCACATCGACGTCGTAATCGAGTGCGAACAGGAGGGCCATGCCGGCGAGGAAACCGGCGATGGCCACGATCCAGGCAATGACCGAAAGAATGCGGACGAACAGAAACGTCGGCCAGAGAACCAGGTAGCGGATCATTACTCACTAACCCTTTTCATCGATTTCCGCGTCACCGTCGGTTACAGCAACAACTTCATCACCGGGGATCTGATTTGGGACAGCTACACCTGGTTCTGCAGGGCTAGCTTCGGTGACTTCAGGATTCGAGCCTGGCTCCGCCTGAGGTCCATCTTCGTTCGCTATGTCAGTGATCTCGGATACACCTGATGCGTTCACTGACGGCCCAAGCGCTGTCGCCAACCAGGCGTTGAACAAACCGTTCCCGTCGCCGCCCCCGGTCACAGAAATTTCTGGGGTGATCTTCACGTTGCCCCTTGCGACCTCCTCCAGCACCTTCAAGACGGCCAACCGCTCCGAGCCGATCACGCCTGCCTGCGCCGAGAACGCCTCGGCAGTTGCAAGGCCAACCTGCTTCACCGCCTGCGCATCACCATCAGCACGGGTGCTGGTGGAATCACGGACACCTTCAGCCTCCCTCCGGGCCGCCTCCGCCCTGCTACCAGCAATCTCTACCGACAGCTTCGCCTCTACGACCTGTGTCTGCTGGTCGGCCCGCGCCCGTTGCTCCTGGACACCGATGCGCTCCGATTCGGCGAGCGCTTCCTGCTGATACTGAGCCTGCTGCTGGGTCGCGATTTCCTTCCTCGTCTGCGTGTCCAGCAAAGACTGGTCGACCGCGATGTATGCGATCAGTAGGTTCTGTGCTTCCACGAAGTAGTGAAGAAACTCTTCGCGAGCCCTTGCCAGCGCCTGCTGCTGCAACTCAGACCTGCCCTGTACAAAAGCGATAGCCTTCTCTTCACCTGCCCTATTCCGGAATGACGAGTCGATCAGTGGGTGAACGATCTGCTCGATCAAGTTCTCAACCGAACCAAAACGAGCGATGACGAATGGTGCGTATTCCGGCCGGATCCGAATGATCATCCGGACATCCACGTCGAGGTGGAAACCGTCCATCGAAGTCACACGCAGCTGGTTGAACTTGAAGAACTCAGCGGCTCGGCCTTCGGTGCCCGGCTCGAATTCGATCGGCACCGGTGAAGGTAGGTCCATCCTCACGTGAGGACCTGAAGCCCAGTCGATCGTCACTGCACTGGTTGGAACCAGAAACGGGTTGTAGGCAATCGGGTTCAAGTTGTACGTTCCGGGTGCCACAGGATCACGGAGGATCCCGCGCCTTTCACGGTCGGTTATCAGAAGCCCTTCAATTCCCTCGTGAATCGGCTGGCGTAGGTCCTCAGTGCTTCCAGGAATACGCGGCGTTTCGATGTTGTCATCGAGCTCCTTTCCTACGTTCGATCTGAGTACTGCAACGTACCCGGGCGGCACATCGGCAACCGGGTGCGTCTGGATCTCGAACAGCAGCGGATTGATGTAGTAGCTACCGGGCTGAAGCGTGTCCAACTGCGGACCCCGATAACCCCCACCCTCTATGAACGACTGTCCATCCTGAAAGAACCGGTACTGACGAACGCGCGTGCCCTCGTCCGAAGCAGCATCCACAGGTTTAGGCGCCACGATGTATCCGGGTGCAAGCGCCATACCGTCTAGCGCTATGGCGACTCCCACCTGCCCCGCTTCGATCTTCGTCGCACGCGCAGTTCGAATCCTGAACAGCTGCGTGTTTATCCGGTAGACGCCCGGGCGAATGATCTCGACCTGCGGGCCTTTTTTGCCTCCGCTCTGAAGGAAGGCGCGACCATCCTGGAACGAGTCACAGTCGACTGCGTCACCCAGCAATCTCCCGGCGGGAAGCGCTTCGCCGTCGATCGATTCGACGATACCAACCTCGTCAGGGTTGATCACCGTCACCGGAACGCTTTCAAACTTCCATGTCAGCGGAGATCGCCAGTACAGCCCCGGCTTCAATACTGAAGCGAGAATGCCCACTTCCTGGTTCCGGGCGATTATGTGTCCCTGGGGCAGCTCTTTGCCGCCCATCTTCCGGGTCAGTATTCCGACCTGGTCGTCCCGAACCAACCTGACACCCGTCGCGACAAACGAAGCGAGCGAAAAGAACGCGATGCCGGACACAATTGCCAGGCCAACTATTTCGATAGCCATCTTTCTTAAACCTCTTCACCACAATCAAAGTTGCAGCGGAGCGTCCGCTGTGTTGTCGAGCGATCCATCTCAGGTGCTACTTCCGAGCTGCCACATCCGGGTACCGACAGCGAAAACCAGAACCGTCGGCACGAACAACGTGATGCCGAATGCCAACTGGAATGCGTAACTGGACCGAAGCTCTCGGAATCCGATAGCGCGGGAAATTGCCTCTGCGGCATGGAGCAACACCCACGACGTGATCCACATGACCGATGCAAGTGCCAGGACTGGCACTGCCATGCAACGCGCTGTCGCCCTGGCAGGCCGCGAAATCAGCGATCTAACCGAAGAGGCCAACGTCGTTCCGGTTGATATGCGTGAAACGACCTCGACCAGTGTTGAACTTGATGCCTCAATTGCTGCACGGGACTGCATTGGTTTCTCCTTTAGCGGGCTGGTACTCGGTCATCGAGCACGACCTCCTGCGGACACAACCCTGTGCCCCCTGTGCCCCCTTTGCCCTTTGAGAAACACACTAGCCACGGCCTAGTCCCATCTGTAGCTCGCCAGTCCCAGGAGCGTCCCAGAGTTCAATCCCGCAATCCCACGGAGTCGCGTCCGAGTCCTACAACAGGTGCCGGAGAATCCGCCCGTAAACTCATAGGCCTATAATCCCCGCCAGATGACAGACCTGAATCAATCTGGATTCGTGACCAACGCTGCCGGTGCGCAGGAAAACGTTGAGCACGATGAAATCGAGTCCCAGCCTGCGAGAACAGATCCTCTGGCAAACCAGTTGCGGAGCGCGCTGGATGCTCTTCATGACATCAAGGAACTAGAACGGCATCCCCTCGCGTTCCGCCTGGCCGGTAAGTCCGAGAGCACGCCGGAGCTCCGTGCCCGTCGACTGCAAAGGTGGCTCGTAGACGCCATCAATAAGCTACGACCTGAGAATCCGGGCAGGGCACCCGATTCCCAGGAGAGCCGGTGGCATACGCTGCTGAACGCGCGGTACATCGAGGGTCTTGAGCCGGAGGTTGTGTGGAGGCGGATCGGGCACGGCCGATCAAGCTTCTTTCGACACGTAAGTAGTGGAATTGATGAATTGGCCCGGCAGTTTCGAAACGAGACGTCCGGTGGACCCGACGCCATTCCTCCCCTGATCTCCGGCGGCTACGAATCAGAATTCGTTGGCCGAGAGCAGGAGTTCTCGGTTCTCAAGGCCCTCTACAACGAGGTCGCTTCAGGAGCCGGCGGCCGGGTCGCAATGATCACCGGTGAGGAAGGGATTGGGAAGACCCGACTCGCTCGGGAGCTTGGCAAGTTTGTTGAGAAAGAGGGAGGCTTATTCCTCGAGGGCCGATGGGCCGCGTGGGAGGGCGCTGCTCCGTACGGCGCTCTTGCCGACAGCCTGAGACAGGGCATTCGTCAGCTTGATCCTGAGGAAGTCGATTTTGCTGTAGGTCCTTACAGGCGTGAACTGACCCGTATCCTGCCAGAACTGGCTGAAAAGCCAGAGAGCCGAACCGATGAGACGGCACAAGGTGTCGAGGGTGAACAGCTGCGCTTCTACGACGGCGTGTTCTGGCTCGTCCAGAACCTGTCGCAGAAACAGCCGCTCGTCCTGCTTCTCGACGACCTCCACCTCGCCCCACAGATGAGTCTGCAGCTACATATCGCGCGACGCCTGCCGGAGCTGCGACTGCTCATTGTTTACGGATTCAGGGAGAACGAGTTAGCCGAGAAGACTGCCCTTTTTACCGGACGCAACGAGATGGTGCGGAACAGGCTAGTAACCGACATAGCGTTAATGCCAATCACTGAATCCCAGGTAGAGCAAATCATCGCAAACGCCTTCGAACCAGACATCGCAGCTCATCTGCGAAACCGGATTTTCGAAATTAATCGAGGCAACCCATTCTTTGTCGAAGAGGTCCTCCGATATCTGCTGCAGAACCAAATGATCCGCAGGTCCGACAGAGGATGGGAAGTCCAAGACATCACGCATCTTGGCATTCCCGAAACAGTCAAGCGGCTTGTCCAGGATAGGGTCGACAGGCTGGGCGAAGAAGCAACAAGCGTCCTGCGGCAAGCGTCTGTGCTGGGAAGAGATTTCAGATTCGATGCTCTGACTGTGATGACCCAATTGCCCGAAGACGAGCTTGTCGAAGTAATTGAAAGGGCCGTCGCTGGCGGGGTGCTGGTCGACAGTACGCGCGCAGCTGCAGCCGAGGAGTACAGGTTCCGTGATGACCATGTCCGGGAAGCTCTGTACGACGGCATCACTTCACCCAGGCGGAGGCGATACCATCGGGCGGCTGGCGGCGCACTAGAAGAGACCGACCCGAGCAGACTCCAGGAGCTTGCATTTCACTTCACCACGGGCAGTGATCTGGAACGTGGTGCGAAGTACTCATTCGAAGCGGCTGAACAAGCCAACGCAGCGTTCTCGTGGAACAGGGCCATACCACTATACCGTGATGCTCTCGACCTCTGGGACGAGCTTGGCGATCACCGGGATGAACGAGCTTTGGCAGCGGAACGCCTCGGAAACGCCTGCTACAAATCAGGCATTCAAGCGCAGCGAGCTACAGGCTACTTCCAGCAGTCCCTCGATCTCTACACGGAGCTTGGAAACGAATCCAAAGCGGCGACCATTCTCTCGGAACTCGGCCGCGAGCACATGCACAGCGGCAACCTGGCTGCCCAGGACTTGAACTTGGCACTAAAGCACTTCACCGATGCAGAGGCGATCATCTCCCGAGAACCGGAGAGCATCAGGCACGGCATGGTGTACTGCGGACTTGCGATGGTGCACCTGGACAGGATGGAATTTCGTGACGCGCTCGAATGGGCGCACAGGGCGTTCGAAGTTGGCAAACGCATCAACGCTCCGGCTGTTATTGCGAACGCCAGCGTCCCTCTCGGCGCTGCGACGGCGATGGAGAGCGTGTCAGACGCTGCGGACATCCTGGAGCGTGGTTGGCGCACTGCCATCGAATCGGACCTCGGCTTTCAATCTGATCTATCCCGCGCTTATGCAGCGCGCGTCCTAGGAGCGATGCCGAAAGATCCGCGCACCGGCATCGAGTGGGTAAACCGAGGTCCGCGATATGAGACTACCTATTCACTGTTCGATATTCCCGCTCACCTGGTTGCGTTCCATGCGCTGGCAGGTGAGTTCGATGAGGCAGAGAAACACTTGGACGAGCTTCAGCGTAGGCTGGCAGCGCTCGGTCAGCCCACATTCGGGCCATGGCCGGATGAACTTGGCCTACTGTGGATCCGCACCGGACAGCTGGAACATGCCGAGGTTCAGCTTGGCAAAGCGCTGGATTGGGCGACAAATAGCGGGAACAGGCTGGTTGAAGCCGGGACGGCAAGGCGTCTTGGCGAGGTACTGACACACCTGGGTCATTACGAGGTGGCCGAAGAGAAATTCCTGCATTCGCTCAAGCTGAACCGGGCCGGCGGGAATCGGATAGGTGAGTTGGCACTTTTACCACAACTCGCGCAGCTGTACTGCGAAACCGGACGATTCAACGATGCGGAGAACACTTTGGTGCGTGCCCGCAAAGTTGAATCCGAAATCGATGCGCCCGGAGCGCTAAAAGGTGATCTCTTTCTCGCCAATGGAATTGTGAACGCAGGCTTCCGGCGAATAGAAGAGTCCGACAATGCATTCAGGAGCGCCCTGGATATTTACCGAGAGTTCGATCGCCCATGGGACGAGGCTCGTGCCTACTATGCACTGGGACTGGTGACAAGAGCGATTTCAGTCAACGAGTCTGATGTCAGCCGCTCTCGGGAACTAGTAGGGAAAGCGGATTCGCTGTTCTCGTCCATCGGTGCGACATGGTGGGCGGAACGTTGTCGTCAAGGTCATGCATGAAGCTCGAAATTTCATCTCCAATTCTGACGATCACTGGAGCTAGCGATCGTGAAACTGTCAAACATACTGTCAAAATAGCGTGATGGAGGGGCAACTCATACCAGCTAATGAGTTTCGCAATTGAGAAATGACGTTTCATATGTGTGCTGGAAATTAGCGTCACATGC
This sequence comes from Chloroflexota bacterium, assembly GCA_029262735.1. Taxonomy (GTDB): domain Bacteria; phylum Chloroflexota; class Dehalococcoidia; order Lucifugimonadales; family Lucifugimonadaceae; genus JAJCYX01. The sequence continues at coordinate 41,169 of JAJCYY010000013.1, forward strand.
CCCGGCACTATGAAGAGCCCACTCAGACGCGGATCTCTCATCTTCTTATAATCTCTCTCGTCGAGAGATTGGACTGAATCAAACCAAGATATCGTGCCATCAATCGGACACGATCGATGAAAAGAAGCCTGGTCATCGGGACCGTCGCCTGGTGTTCATCAAGGAGCCGGTGAGTGGTCAAGACCGTTGCCGGAAGTTCTGATCAGGACACCACATCGACTGCAACCGCGCCATCTGTCACTCACCCGTCTGGCCGCGCGGGCTTGTTCCACTCGTTCAGCTATCGCAGCTTCAGGATGCAGTGGATCGCCGATTCCCTGATGAGTTGGTCGAATGAGATGGAGAACCTGATCCTGGGCTGGTTCGTCCTGGTGCAGACCGACTCCCCGTTCTTACTCGGCCTGTTCGGTGCACTGAAATTTCTCGGCACGCTAGTAGCACCAATCTATGGCGTCATTGCAGACCGAATGGACCGACGCCACATGCTCATCGGCCTGCGTTCGATATTCGCCGTCCTTGCGTTGACTGTCACGACGCTGGCGCTGACCGGCACACTCGAAGTGTGGCACGTGTTCGTCATCGCCACCCTGACCGGCATGATTCGCGTGGCAGATAACGTAGCCCGGCAGGCGCTCATCGCCGACATTGTTCCCCGCGAATCCCTGCTGAACGCGTATGGCCTCACTCGCACCACACAGGACTCAGCGAAGATAGCGGGTTCGTTGATTGGCGCTGGACTATTCGCCCAATTCGGTCTTGGCCTCGCCTATACAGGCGTAACCGTTCTATATGCCAGTTCCGTGGTGTTCATCGCTGCGGTGAGCATCGTGCGTCGGGCTGTTCCTTCGCAGCGTGATCCAGTCTTCCGTACGCTCAAGTCGGGAGTCTCATATATGCGCGATTCTCCGACCATCATGGCGGTGATGTTCCTGGCATTCCTGGTGAACCTCACTGCCTTCCCGCTCTCGAACGGCCTGATGCCAGTTGTAGCACGCGACCTGTTCAACACGGACGAGAACGGGCTGGCGAGGCTGCTGGCGGCAGTTGCCTCCGGGGCGCTGACGGGGTCTATCGCGATGGCTGCGTTGTCACGCATCGCGCGGCCTGACCGCGTGATGCTGTTTGGGGTAGTGGCGTGGCATCTGTTCCTGTTGTTGTTCGCCCAGTTTGACACCGCGGGGCCGGCGTTCCCCGTGCTGGCAACGGTGGGATTCGCCAGTTCAGTTTCAATGATCTCGATGACCGTACTCCTCATGACCACAGTACAACGAGAGTTTCGCGGTCGCGTAATGGGCGTTCGGATGCTGGCGGTCTATGGGCTACCGATGGGACTGCTGATAGGCGGTGCGCTTGCTGAAGTGTTCGGAATCCAGGCGACGATCACGATCTACGGCATTGTCGGCCTGGTGCTCACGGCGCTGTCAGTGGTCGTCTGGCCGCAGTTATTGCGAAGCGGAGCAGTGATAGGGAGCGATGCTCCGCCCCGCGAGTAAGGCCGTCATTGCCCGAACAGTTCCCGACCCACGATGGATTCTGCAATCGCGGCATCGGTACCACCTTGCCCGCCCATTCGCCTTCGCCTTCGCCTTCGCCTTCGCCTGTCAAAGTTACTGTGAAACGCGATCGAGGCCACTATTATCCGTAGCATTGCATCTCGAACCGGTGTCTCATGGAGCTCCGAGCACATGCCTCTCGGCCATGACGGCCCTTTGATTCAGCGCATCTTCTGCCCACTACCATTACGCTCCGTGGTGACCAGCCGACGGTCGGCACACGACCGATAGTCTGCGAGAGATCGCGAACTTTCGTGTGACCTAGCTTTCGTCCGTTGATACTTCCGGTTCTTCCAACGGTACCTTCGGATTCGTACCGCTCGTCGGCGACGCCGGGGCGTTGAGAATGGAACTCTCGAACTGTTGTTTCGCCACCTCAGCCGACTTTTCTCCAAATATGACCACCTTCTGAAGATTCGCCGCCAACACAGGATTGACCAGATCCCGGGAGTGAGAGGCCATATAAGCAGCCACGCGGAGTCTCAGCAGCAACCTCCTCAACTCTTCTTTTCCATCCCGCAAGATGATTCCATCCACCCGCTTGGGGACAGAAGTGTTGGTCGATTGGAATGTCAACAAGTCACCGCTTTCGGAAGTCTCCTCGTCCGCGTAAGTTCTGGGGTTGGCCACAATTTGCTCAGAATCTGCGATAGTAACTTTTTCTCTGGAAAGGCCTTTCAATTTTGAATCCCAAAGTTCGGCTGGTGGATTGGCGAATCCGTCAATAAAGTACTTGGGATCCCAGTTGCTCTCGTTTCCCAGGTAGCTGAAAATCCTGTTCTTATCGTCGATATCCACATCTGGTGACCCGAGCACCTGCTGCAAGAAGGCATGCGACTCTTGCCTCAATACCAGTGGGATTACCATTGGCAGGCATCCATCATCCAGAGGTTGTTTGTCATCAGTAGATTTCAGTGCGATGTCGGCGATTCGCAGTATCTCCCGAGGAACACCGCCGGCAAGCACACAAATGCCGTGTCCGACGGCTTTTGGCAGCACGTTCCGCTTCGGCAGATTTGACCTCAGCCGATCGGAACCGGGATCTGTTCGATCACTCTGTGCTGGACTATACGATTTGCTAGATGCCGAACCTCTACTTCCTGTTGACGTTGGCTCAGGTTTGATCAACTTCGAAACTACGTCATTGACGCCCCGCCTCAGTGCATCTAACAACTGTGGAAAAGTCGCTGGCGGTTGTCGTTTAGATTCGGGCACCGGTTTGTGTAGTGATACAGCGATTCGCTCATCCAACAACTTCCACGCCTCTGCAGGTCGTAGGGGACCGAACGCAAAGACCTGGTTGAACGAGCTACTAAATTCGTCGCGTCCCCGGAAGGATCCCATTCGGTACGCGCTGGCTGCCTCATCCGAGATGGACATCAGGAAGTGAACATTTTTGGCCGCAAAGATTCCCTTGATGTCCCTCAATAGCTTTCGAACGTCCTCTTCATCGTCGATTTTATCGAGCTCATCGATGCCGATCACGACATTGCCAAGCATCGCTTCCTGCGCCCGTTCGGCAAGATCCGCGAACTCTTTCACGAGCGAAGTTACCGTATACGGTCTTTCCACGAGCTCCTTGCTGCGGGAAAACTTCACTAGCCCCGTTAACCATTTGCCGCCCTCGGCCCCGAACTCTGAACTGCGTCGTTCGCTGCTGGAGTAGCGAACCCACTCTTTTGCACGCTCAGCGCGCCTTTTCACGACACGGAGTTGCTGGTTTCTCTGTTTCTGGTTTGTGAAATTCTTGGCAGGAATTATCAACGAAAGAAACGGGATGAATGCCAGCGCGCCTCCAGAGACTGCCGCCAATATCGAAAAGGAGTTGTAGAGAGTCATTGGCGGAGCCTGATCGCCCTCGCGGACCAGAAAGGACCAATCATGGGACGCGGTGTACCGAATCGCGACTACCAATCCGACCCAAACTACCACTGAAAATGATGTCACCCACAACGAATCTACATTGTCGAAATTAGTCCTGATTGAGGCGCCCCGCCCTTCATATCTTGAACTCCGGGCTAAACGTCTGAGATATGACCACGTCCTTGATGGCGTATTCCTGAGGAGGGAAGGAAAACCGTACTTTAGCAACCAGTTTTCTGATCTTGATGTGTCGGATTCTGATTGTTTAGCTTGCGGCGTGCCGGAGTCTGGTAGTTCAGCTTGTGCCCTGTCGGACCCTGACTGTTCAGAAGGCGAATTGTCGGACTTCTCGCTCGCCTCTGTACCCGTGGTGACCCATTTCCATGCGAGCTGCGAAGCTACTAAGCCTGACAAAAGTGTCGCAGCCACCAGGATCAGGAATTTTAGTATCTTGCTGATGTCTGCTTGCTGGTTCGAGAACTCCCAGCTCAGTGCCGCACCCATTGCGATCAACAACAGGATGGTGACTCCGAGCAACGCATCAAAACCTACCTGTGAATACCTGATGACTGCGAACCGGTTTGGCTGCCCGTCAAATTCGGATGCGTCCAGATCCGTGGCCCCTAGTGCTACGCGCTGCCTGTTTGACCGGCGTCCCATGTACTTAATTGCTTTGCCGGTCTTTGCAACCACCGCGTCAGCCAGCGTGTATATGAGGGTTTCCAGGAATGGCAGAGCCTTGTATTCGCTGGGAACCGGAGCCCAGATTCCGACTCCGTAGTCCTCTTTGCCGGATTCAGAATGATTTCGTTGCTGGTCATCATCGCGGGATTTCTCGTTGCTGTTTGGCCCGTCCTTTCTATTATCGTTGTTCGAATCCGACAAGTTCACTGGTTGCTGGGCATTCGCCAGATCAACGGCCTGCTGTATGAACCAGGTCTTTCCGGCTCCTCTTGGTCCAGAAACTCCGAACGAGCCTCCTTCGATTTCCAGCAACGCATCCGGGCTCTGTGATCTGTCCCATTTCTCGAAGCGATCAGAACGAAACGAGGTGAAGACATCCGCGTTTTTGATCTTCTTCCACGTCCGGTTGTTTTCCTGCCCGCCGTCTTCCGTGGTTTTTTCGTTATCAGGGGATGTGTTTTCCACCTCGGGACCCGTTGCACCATTAGGAATTGACATCGGCTGTGCCTTCTTTTTACATACGGCCCTCTAGCGCGAGGACAACGCTGAGTTCACTGTGCGATCATATTCCAGGTTGGATCCTACGGATTGGAGAGAGTGACCGCCCGCTAGACGAATCAGAATCATTCCCATCGAATCCGCTGAGCGGATGGAACGGCATGATCGTAGTGAAACCGTCGATCCTAGTGGATTGTGTACAAACTTATCGTTGTTCACAACACATTGGCTATCCTAAAAGACTCTCATCAGGAAGTCGAAACAACGATTCAGATCATGACTCTCCCATTGACCCACCGAGGTCGAGACCCTGGAACAAGGCCACAAGATTCTGGGAGGTCAGAGTCTGCTGCCGTTCTACGATTATCCCGTTCGTTGCAGGATCCCAACTTCCGAGTCGAACTCCGACCCTCGAGACACAATTGCCGATCAACTTTGTCTGTGTCGGTCAATGAATTCAACGTGCTCCTGGGAAGCGCCGAGAGCGGAACCCCTATGAATCGTGCCAATACCGATAACGTTGACTGTCAACACTACTGTCAAAAAACCTCATTTCCCGTGGACGGGCGATTGTTGCATCTCGATATCAGCTTCTGAAGGCTGCTTAGCACATGCTTCCCGATCTTGACAGCGATTGAAGTGGGGTTCTGGTCTGAACTTTCATCTCCGACAGGCCTAACAGTCCTTGAAATTGACCTGATCGGTGGAACTGAGGTAATACGAACTCCGAATCGAGATGCGCCCGTATTCATAGCCACAGGTGAAACTGTCAAAACTACTGTCAATCCGTGTTTCGGACGACCTCATGAATTCCTCGAAACAGCTAAGTTGAACTGGTGGGGAAGGGGGGATTCGAACCCCCACGTCTGTTAAGACACATGCTCCTAAGGCATGCGCGTCTGCCATTTCGCCACTTCCCCGACTGATCCGGTGCCGTCCTGCAGCAAGTTCGTTGCGTCTTGCACAAGCAGAGATATTTCACTCTCGGCCGTTAACCGAAATCGCCCTGTGCGGCTCTCAGGACGCCGCATATTCTTCCAAATTGAGAGAAGAACCGACCTCTACAGAGCCCCAGATCTCCTGCATAGCCGAACGAATTCAGCGCGCTGTTCCGAATGAAGTCATGGTTCACGCGCGACCTGCATAGCGATGATAGATTTCTGCTTGCCGGTTGCCAAACGCGAACACGGCTCATCGACGGTGTCCGACGCTTTGTTCCAATGTCAGATCACTATAAGTCCGGAAGGCATTTCCATGCAGTACGAAATCGAGATGCTCGCAGCCGAGAATGCGAAAGTTGGCGAAGGACCACTCTGGGTCTCGTCGGAGCAGGTTCTGTACTGGACCGATATACAGACTGGCCGGTCCTTCAGATACAACCCGGCAGACGGTACCAACGAGACGATACACGACGGCGTTTTCGTGGGCGGAACGGCTGTCAACAAAAACGGCGGGATGGTGTTCGGAACATGGGACGGCGTGATGCTCTGGCGGTCCGATAGCGATTGGCTCTGGTATCACAAGGACGACAGCGGTACAGGCCGCATGCGGTTCAACGATGTTGCAGCAGGTCCTGACGGTAGCTTCTATGGCGGACCGGTCTCTGAAGATAGCACAGGTGAGCTCCATCGCTTCCTGCCGGACGGCAGCCACGAGGTCGTTGCCGACGGTATCGGCATCAGCAACGGCATGGGCTGGTCACCTGACCTGTCCACGTTCTATTTCACAGACTCGCTCCCGAAGCAGATCTATGCCTACGACTATGACGCTGGACGCCACTCTGTCTCGAACCGGCGGATCTTTGTGCAACTGGGTGACGACCTCGGAGTGCCCGACGGCATGACTGTGGATGCTGAAGGTTTCGTGTGGTCTGCAAACTGGGGTGGAAGCTGCATCATCCGCTTCGATCCGGACGGTAAAGAGGAGCGGCGCATAGCGATGCCCGCATCCCAGAGTTCCAGCGTGATGTTCGGCGGCCCGGACCTGACAGATATCTACGTCACCTCCGCAAACTTTGGCACAGGTGAGCCACCGGGGGAGCTAATGCCGAAGGGCTACGACAACCGGATTCACAGAGGCGGTGAGTTGTACGTGATCAGGCAGAACGAGATCAAGGGCAAGCTGGAGTTCGAGGCCGATCTCAAGTGGCCTGAGTAGATTCACGCGGTACCATAAGCCAGGTACAGCATCACTAAATAAGAAGACCCTGCGGCGTGCATCCGCAGGGTCTTCTTTTCTTGTCAGCCTGAACTCTATGCAGAGTCTTTGTGGCGCTGCAGGAACGGCGGCAGGTCAACGTCTTCGTCGACAGCCTCATCCATGTCCAGCGGTACCGGTTCGTCGTCAGAAGCGTCGGATGAATCGGACTCGGCTTCAGCAGAAGGGATTTCTGCGACCGGTTGCGCAATTTCCGCTTCTTCAGCCGGTGCTTCCTCAGCGGGCGCCTCCGGAGCTTCGGGAGCATCTTCGGCCTCGGGCTTCGGAACGTAGCCGGCAGCCGACGGGCCGTTGAGCTTGAGGACCTTTGCCGTCTCCTCAACCGGGAAGCCGGTCGCAATAACGGTGATCGTCACCTCATCTTGAATCTGCGGGTCAGTCACCATACCGAAGATGATGTTGGCGTCCGGGTCGACTTTACCTGAGATGATCTCCGAAGCGGTGTTGACCTCGTCCAGTGTCAGGTCACGGCCACCGGAGATGTTGAAAATCACTCCAGTTGCGCCCTCGATCGACACTTCAAGCATTGGGCTACTGAGGGCTGCTTCTGCAGCGATCTTCGACCGCTCATCGCCCTGGCCATGGCCGATCGCCATCCATGCAGGACCGGCGTTTTTCATGACCGATCGGACGTCAGCAAAGTCCAGGTTGATCTCACCTGGGACCAGGATCAGCTCTGCAATGGACTGAACACCCTGGCGCAGAACATCGTCTGCCATTCGGAATGCCACATCCATCGTCATCGGCTCGCTACCGGCCGTTCGCAGTCGCTCGTTCGGAACCACAATTAGCGTATCCGCAATGTCGTTCAGCCGGCCAATACCCTCTTCGGCCTGCTTCATGCGACGGTTGCCCTCAAATTTGAACGGCTTGGTCACAACGCCTACTGTAAGAGCGCCGATTTCCTTGGCAACCTCGGCAATCACCGGTGCGCCACCCGTCCCGGAGCCGCCACCCATACCGGCGGCGACGAACACAAGGTCCGCTCCCTCGAGCAGCTCGCGGACCTGGTCCCGGTCTTCCTCTACGCATTGCCGGCCACGCTCAGGGTCTCCGCCGACCCCGAGTCCTCGTGCCGTCTGGTCGCCAACGCGGATCGCAACGGGCATCTCGCTGCGAGAAAGAGCCTGCGCGTCGGTATTGACAATGATGTAGTCGACCTCTGGTATGCGGTCGCGGTACATGCGAGAGACCGCGTTCGAGCCACCGCCACCAACGCCGACGACCATTATCTTTGCGGCGCCGATGTCACCTTCTGACTTTCTCTGGTCAAGCATTTTCGGTACTGCTCCTGAGTCCTGTCCTTGGAGAGCGAAATCTGCGGCTTCCGGAGCCGTGTCGTCGCTATTGGCACGCGGTCTGTCCCGCTTGCTCAATCTCAAACTATTCGCTGCCCGTAAGAAAACAGGCCGCGATCAGTGTGGCAACGGTGTGGGTGAGGTTTGGGCCGCTTCCGCAAACCAAACACACGCTTTCCTCCAACGGCGGTGAGCCTCACGCACGCGAAACTGGATTACCGGCCAATACTCCTTTTGCAGGAACGAGCAATGCCCGTCAAATACACCGTCAAACGAAACTCTCTCTCGTCAAAGTGGGGCGTCTGGTCCACAGACACGACATCCACCGTTGAGAAACAACTTGTTGAGCTAAAATCGAGCGAACAGGCAGATAAATACCTCGCACTGGCCGAGGCCGGTGAACCGCATGAGGTGATCATGGCTTCGTTGACCGCCAAGAAGCCAAAAAACGGCGGCGGTGGCCTTTTCGGGAAAATGTTCAAGCGCGGTGCAGCGCCAGCACAGGACGAGATTGCCGTTCTTCCTGTGAGCAACCCGGTGATCGAGATAGAGCCGGCCCGCAAGCAGGAAGATCAGCAAGAAGAGGCGGAGGTGGGCGAAACCACCCCGGAACCTGCGCCGGCTGTAGTTGCAGAGGCTCCCAGTCGGTTTCAGGTAATTGAGCAGGCGCCTGCGCCACCCACTGCCCCACCAACGCCAAAAATAACTCCTGTCGAAAAGAAGCCCATCGAGGACATCGCCGTTGAGGCTGAGGTTGAGACTGAAGAAGCTCGGCCGGAGGGCGAGAGGATCAAGATGGTCGCCAACAAGGCGTCGCTCTCAACCGAGATCGAGTCAGCCTTCGGAGAAGAGAAGCCAGTTGACTCCTCAGTCCCGTTGGAGCCGGTAGTCCCGGTAGAGGCGACGGCCCCGATAGAGGCGACAGTCCCGGCGGAGCCGGAAAAATTGGCCGTCGAAGAAGAGAGCCAACCGGTTGCTGAGGTCGAAACTGTCGCCGCACCGGAGGAAATCATAACCCCGGAGCCTCCCGAACCGGTGGCACCGCCAATCGCTCAGCCTGAAGTGCCTACTGTCGTCACAGATGCTGTCATCCCCGAGCCTCCTGTGGCTGAGCCGCCAATGGAGCAGCCGGTTGGCCTTGCACCGGCCCCGGCACAGCCGCCTGTGGTCCCAAATGCCCCGGGCAAACCATCCGAGTCGCCGGCACGGGGAGAAAACGGTCTTCTAGTCGATTGGAGCTTCACGCCTCCACCTGATGTGACACCAGAGGAGCTTCGGGCTTCCGGCCAACAGCCTGCAATAAAACCCGCGCCATCAGCAGGCACAGAAGCCAAACCCGCCCGCAAAATCGACCCCGAGCTGTCGGAACCTGCGGCAGTGACGCCAAAGCAGCCGGTTGGCAAAAACCTCGATAGCGGCAAAGTCAGTGTCGAGATCTGCGTCTCCAAAGCTCTGAAGGATTCGGCGAGTGGGGATGCCAGTGTTTCTGACAAGAAATACAACTCCATCGCTTCGAAGGAGTACACCGAGGTCAGCAAGGCGTTCGCTTCTGGCAACTCTCCGGACAACCTGCGAGAAGAGTTGACACACCTGGCGGCGGTCTGCATAGCGTGGGCCGATGCCATCGAAAAGCGCAAAGCGCAAAAGAAGAGGACCAACGCTGCCTGAGTTCCAGCAGGAGAGCCGAATGTCACCAAGCCACGCCGACCGTGACGTGAACAGTAGCCGCATGCAACTGCATAGCGATATGGCTTCACCTGCCGACCGGGGCACGTCAGAGTTCGCTCAACAGGAAACAGTTTTCATCATTGGCAATCACGCGTTCTTCCAGGCCGTCAAAAGAGCGCTGGACGTTGCCGGTGGGTTCCATATTGTCGGCGCATTCAAGATGGATGACCTCGACACCAGCCTTCGTCGTAGCACCATGCTGGGTCAGACTCCGAGCGTCGCCGTTATTCACGAACCTCCGGGTGAGCGAGTGTTGACGGACGATGCTGCGCACGGTGTTCTGAAGGTGTATCCATCGTGCGGAATTGTGCTCATCTCAGGTGGAGAGCTTGAGGCTGAGACGGAGCGCAAAATGGCTGTTCACGACTTCAACGCCATCGTGGTTCCTGAATCCGTCATCAAGAATCCGAACGCGCTCGCAAAAGGCATGCATGCCGCCATCAACGAAGCGGGCACCGCTGAGCGAGTCGGTTAAGTACAGCCGGTTAGTCTAGTGGAACGAACTTCAGACAGACCGGCATTGGACAGCGGATCTCTCGGCCCATCGGCGTCAGTTCGCCCGTCGCCGCGTCGACCTCAAACTGGATGATGTTGTCGCTGTCCTGATTCGCCGCGTAGAGATACTTGCCTTCCGGGTGGAAGCCGAAGTTGCGAGGCGTCTTGCCACCGGTGGACTGGTCGGCAACCGACTCGATGCTCCCGTCCGATTCGTCGATGCGGAAAATCGCAAGCGTATTGTGGCCACGGTTTGAGCCATACAGGAACTTCCCATCCGGGCTGACATGTACGTCAGCCGTCGTGTTGTCTCCCTGGTATCCCTCGGGCAGCGTCGATAACGAATTAATCTCCGTCAGCTTGCCGGAGGCGGCATCGTAGTTGTATGCGGTCACCGTGCAGCCCAATTCGTTGATCGCGTAGGCGTAGCGGCCATTCGGGTGGAAATCGAGGTGACGGGGTCCCGCCCCAGGCGCAGACGTAACCGACGACTCCTGGCTGAACTTCAGCTTGCCGGCCTCAAGGTCCATCTCGTAGACACGAATCTGGTCGAGCCCCAGGTCGTTGATGACGGCGAACCGGTTGTCCGGAGATAGATTGGCCGAATGAGCGTGCGCCTTTTCCTGGCGCTGTGGATTCACCTTCGTCCCGCCATAGTGCTGGATAAAGTGAGAACTCCGCCCAAGCGAACCGTCCTCGGCAATTGGGAGCATGCAGACGCTGCCGCCGTTGTAGTTTGCCACGACAGCGTACTTACCGGTCGCATCTATCGAGACATGACAGGGTCCTGGCCCGCCGGTCGACTGGTGATTGATCCGGCTGAGGGCGCCCGAGGAATGGTCGATTGAGTAAGCGGTGAGCGCGCCACCGGGAACCCCAGACGACTCCGCCACCTCGTTAACTGCATACAGGAATTTCCTGTTCGGATGGATCGCCAGGAAAGATGGATTTATGATCCCATCTTCAAAGTTGACCTGCGTCATTCCGCCAGTCTCACCGTCCATACGGAATGCGTAGATGCCTTTGCTTGCGCCAGCACTCGTATACGTTCCGACAAACATCAGCCAATCCGACATTGCGGCCTCCAGTGTTTGGAGCAGGTCTGCAGGTAGTAGAGCGACCGTGATTGAATTGCGTGGCCGACCATTGGACCGTCCAATTCAAGACATTGCCCTGAGAGTGATGGCCGCTACACTACCACCGCGCAGCAACCCTGTGTGCACCACCTCATCGGAAATCCGGTCACGACGATAGATAACGGAGCAGCAATTGGCAGATATCAGGGCGTCTGTACGCACAAAGATCACCGACGTGAAGTCTGTCCAGCTCAGAGTCGTCAAGAGCGTTGGCGAGATTACGCCTGCTTGGAGCCCCGACCGTCCGATGCCGGTTCAGATCGGCGGAGGCTCCTACGTTGAGATCCACACTGACCAGGGACTCGTCGGCATCGGTCCCGCGGTAAGCAGCGAACTGATCCCGGCGATCAAGGAGTACCTGGTTGGGAAAGATCCGTTTGACGTCGAACAGCACGCGCACGCGCTCCGCTACTACGTTCGAGGCACGCCGTACTCGGGAACCGCGGGCGTCGATATCGCTCTCTGGGACCTGATCGGGAAGTTGTGCGAGCAGCCGCTCTACAAGCTGTGGGGCGGTGGCAAAGATCGCGTGATGCCGTATGCGAGCACGATATTGCTTTCGACGCCCGAGGAGCGGGCTGAGTTCGCGTCTGCTCGAGCAGATGAGGGCTGGAAGGCGATCAAACTACGTATTCATCATGAGACGATGGCCGAAGACCTGCGGACGGTCGAGATGGTGATAGATGCTGTTGGCGACCGCATGGACGTGGCGGTGGACGCAAACCAGGCACAGTCGAGCGGTACGTGGCAGCCGGGAGTGATCTGGGACTTTCGGAGGGCGATGGACACAGCGATCGAGCTGGATCAGATGGGGGCGTACTGGCTGGAGGAGCCGCTCCCCCGGCACCAGTTCGACAAGATCATCGTGATGTGCCAGAAAGTGGAGATGCCAATCGCTGGCGGCGAGAACAATCGCGGCCTCCACGAGTTCGTAGATATGGTGACAAACGGCGTCTACGATCTGCTGCAGCCTGAGAGCATGGTGATGGACGGCGTGACGGCGCTGCGCAAGGTCGGGACGCTGGCTGAACTGTGGGGCAAGCAGATTGTGCCGCACCACGGAGGAGGCAACATCGGCGTGATTGCACATCTGCACCTCGTGGCCTCGTGGCCAAACGCGCCGTACCTGGAGCTACTGCACGACCCGCCGATCGGCGACTACCGACACAAGTTCGCAATGATGGCCAACGCGCCAGAGGTCAAAGACGGCTGGATAGAGGTGCCGCAAGGCCCAGGACTGGGTGTGGAGATCGACAAGAGCATGGTGGCGGGGTAGAGGACGGAGCCGTTCAACTTGTCACCCTGAGCGAGGACGCGTCATCCCGCGGTCGGAATGACAAACCAAGGGCTTCCCAGCCAACCCCTTACGGCCGCACTATCGTCCTTGCTACCTCGCCTGAGAGCATGTCCTCGAAGGCCTCGTTTATCTCGTCGAGCGGCCGGAACCGGGACTGCAACTCGTCCAGCTTCAGACGGCCCTGGCGGTACATCTCGATAAACCACGGGAAGTCCACTCTTGGGCTTCCGGTCCCGGCAGACGAGCCGATCAGACGGCGGTCACGGAAAAGCAGCTCCATAGGGACACTGACCTCGCCACCGGATGGCGGAACTCCAACCATGCAGGCGGTGCCTCCAGGGCAGGTCGCGTCGAATGCCTGCCGCAGAGTCGACGGATTGCCGATCACCTCAAAGGTGTAGTCGGCGCCGCCGCCGGTCAGGTCCATCACCGCTTCCACAGGGTCGTTTTTCGATGCGTCAACGGTGTCTGTTGCCCCGAACTGCTTCGCAAACGTGAGTTTCGACTCGGCTATGTCGATGGCGATGATCTTCGTCGCGCCGGCTATCGCCGCGCCCTGAATCACGTTCAAGCCCACGCCGCCACATCCCCAGACGGCGACCGCCGAGCCGGCCTTGACCTGTGCTGTGTTGACCACTGCGCCTACCCCGGTTACCACGGCACAGCCAAGCGAAGCCAGTCTCTCTATCGGAACGTCGTTTCTAACCTTCACGAGATTCCACTCGGCAACGACTGTGTGTTGCGAGAACGCCGCGAGAGCATGACTCATGTAGAGGACAGTGCCGTCCAGCTTCTTAAATCGCGTAGTTCCGTCGACCATATGGCCGCGCTTCGCCTGTATTCCATCGCAGAGGTTCCATCGGCCCGTCGAGCAATACTTGCACTTACCGCACATAGGCCGGATGGTGAACACCACGTGATCACCAGGAGCGAAAGCCGTGACTCCCGGTCCGATCTCTTCAACGATTCCCGATGCCTCATGACCCATAACCGTCGGGGATAGCCTGGCGTTAATGTGTCCGTCCACCGCGTGGTAGTCGCTATGGCAAACCCCGGTGGCCGCAACCCTAACCAGCACCTCGCCCGTCTTCGGACCTTGCAACTCGACATCTTCGACACTGATCGGCTGATTCGGTCCGTAAAAAATGGCTGAGCGTGTGCGCATTGTTCTCACCTGGTGGATTGACGACGTAGTCTGTTCGTTGTCGGCCAATTTGCGTATCAGAACTAGTGGCCGCGGCGAGATGATATACCGGGTTCCCAGGCGAAAACACGATTCTTTGCGGCAACTCGGGCGATGAGGCAGCGATCAAGGAGAACACAGTGGCTGAGAAGATCCTGTTCGACACTGACATCGGCTCGGACATCGATGACGCCGTCGCGCTGGCATGGCTGCTGGCGAATCCTGACTGCGATCTGGTCGGCATCACAACGGTGTCGGGTCAACCGGAGGTCCGGGCCAGGCTTGCAAGTGCGTTGTGCCATGTGGCAGGCAAGCGGGTGCCAATCGTGCCTGGCGCGGCTCGGCCGTTGCAGGTGGAGACGAGGCAGCCGATCGCGCAGCAGGCGCCGTCACTGGAACGGTGGGCTCACGACGAAACGTTCATCTCAGAGGACGCTATCGACTTCATGGCTGACCTGATCGATCGCAATCCCGGCGAGATCACGTTGCTGGCTGTCGGGCCGATGACAAACGTTGCGAAGCTGTTTGAGCACAGCCCCGAGGTGCCGATGCAGCTGAAACAGGTGGTGCTCATGTGCGGCCGATTCGGACAGGAGCAACTTGGCAGCAGACCGTCTGAGTGGAACGTCTACTGCGATCCGCACGCCGCAGACATTGTGCTGAACACCGAGACCCGCCGGACCCGAGCGCACGGACTGGACGTGACGATGCAGGTCCAGATGGATGCCGGTGAGGTCCGCAGCAGGTTTGACGCACCACTGCTTCATCCGGTGCTGGACATGGCGGAAGAGTGGTTCAACCGCAGGCCACTGATCACTTTTCATGACCCGCTTGCAGCGATCGCAACGTTTGACGAGGAGGTCTGCGTCTATGAGCGAGGATCCGCGAACGTTTGCACAGACAGTGGCGCTGACCAGGGATTGACCGAGTGGCAGTCTGGCCGGAGCGGGAACCTCGAGATCGGAACCGCGGTCGATGCGAACCGCTTCTTCGAACGCTACTTCGAGATGTTTTAATCCGAGACCAGTCTCGCCTTAGCGGACGTGGGCAGGCCGGGGGGACACCAGACCCGTTCATCGCCAAACGTGTTTTCCGAGTTCGCCGATTGGTGATACAGCGAGTATTCTAGCCCCGCTCATACCACCGGATGCCACGGCGGTCGTTTGTTGGCCGTTGCTCGGTTACTCACGTCCGACCAGCTGGCGTGAGACCGGCTGATTGACCTAGATTCGGAGTTGTGACCGTGCGAGTTGTTCAGTTCGTTAACCCGGGAAAGGGCAGGCGGGTCGGAGTTGTCGAGGACGAATCGGTTGCGGACATAACGTCTGTGTCGCCTGCTTTGCAGAGTGTCTATGACGTTGCGCAATCGGCTTTCGAGAACGGGAGTTCCTTTGAGCAGGAACTGTCGTCGAACCTGCCCAACGCTGTCCGCTTGCCGTATGCAGAGCTGCTTTCAGCGAAGATCGGCGGCGAATCGCCTTACTTGATCTCACCAGTGGCGCATGCAGATCCGCACCGCGTACTTGTTTCTGGGACAGGACTCACGCACACCGGCTCAATGAAGTCCCGCGACCAGATGCACTCATCCGACAGCGAAGAGTCGGCCGAGCCGCAGAGCGATTCAGCGAAGATGTTCCAGATGGGTCTCGATGGCGGCAAGCCTCCGGCGGGCACCCGCGGCACATCACCTGAGTGGTTCTACAAAGGGGACGGCACCGCCATAAAAGGACCGGGCGACGCGCTGGAGCTACCTGCATTCGCACTTGATGGCGGCGAAGAACCGGAGCTTGCAGCCTGCTACCTGGTCGACCCCGATGGAGCACCTCGGAGGCTCGGATTCGCCCTCGGTAATGAATGGTCGGACCACGAAACCGAACGGATTAATTACCTGTATCTTGCGCCGTCGAAACTGCGTGAGTGTGCAGTCGGACCAGAGCTCGTGACGGGATTCGACTTCATGGAGCTCGAGTTGACCTGCATAGTCCGACGCAACGGAGAGGTGATCTACGACTCTGGCGCGCTGTTCACCGGTGAGAACTACATGAGCCATACGCTTGCGAACTGTGAAGATCACCACTTCAAGTACCCTCAGCACAGGATTCCCGGCGACGCCCATGTCCACTTCTTCGGCACCAGCCAGCTGTCTTTCAGCAGCCGTGATTGGAAGTTCCAGGCTGGGGACGAGATAGAGGTAGCATCAACGGGGTTCTCCGAGACGCTTCGCAACTATGTCGCAAACGGCGCACCGGATGCGGGACGAGTCATTCCCGTCACCAACGCATAAAAAAGATGGAACCCTGAGAGCCAAAGGATAACGACAAATGGAGCCTGTGATTAGAAATGTTTCCGGCAGTACGAACCCACTGCTCGGTCCTGCCGACGGATCGGCTACTTCCGTACTGCTTATGGTTCGGCATGAGCCCGGCGAATCGAGTCCTGATCATGTACACCCATGGGAGCACATGGCCTTCATCACCGAAGGCTCAGGTGTGCTGACGGTTGAGGACAACCAGTATCCGGTAAAGACCGGGGATGCCGTGCTTGTTCCGGGAGGAGCCAGGCACCAGTTCACAAATACTGGCGATGTCACTCTGAGCCGGGTAACCGTGAACCCGCTGGAGTCGGTGCAAGGCGGAAGCTGAAATCCGGCCGTCAGGACCGCTGACCGTCTCGACAGATGAGAACAGGGTGCTCGTACGAGTATCCCGTTCTCATATCAGTCGATGCAGCAGCCGTACGACTAGCACCTGCTGATATTTGAGCTCACAGACATTATTGAGCCTGCAGGTTCGAACACCCACCAGGACTCGACGCTCTCCGATGTTGGAGCCGAAATCTGCCAGAGACCTCCACCGAGGTACACCGGCTCGATGATCATATCGTTGTAGATGTCGCGGCATGTGAACTCGAAACGCCTGCGGAGTGCATCGTTTCGGCCATAGATATTGCTCGGCCGCTCATCCATCCGTTCAAACATGATCGCCAGTACTTCCTCACTTGTGAGCATGTTCGTCTCATCATGAGGTTTGAAGGATCCGGTTACGGTGTTGACCATCGTTCTTACGCTTGGACCGAAGTTCCAGTCGAACGCCGGAACCTCCGTTGAAACCTGGACCTGCAAATCACCCCATGCGTACCAGTGCACGAAGTTCAAGTACTGTTCGCCATTCTTCTCACCACCGAACTGGTATTCCCAGGCAGTGTTGAACTTTATTGCGCCTGCTGAAGTATTGGACCAAACATCCCAACCAGAAGGGCGATCGGGAAAGTTTGCGACTCCGTACGAGATGATGTTCTGGTAGCGCCATCTTTCAAACGGCTGTTCCGTGATAGTCACACTGATTTTGCCCGAAGGATCGGACAACACCATTGATGAATCGGTCAGGCGCTCCGACCATCCTGGTGGAAGATTGAACTGGTAGTTTAGAAGTGACTGAAATTGGCCCTCTGCGGCACCCGTGACCGTAGGAACAATGAAAGGTGTAGCTGTTGGTGCCGGGAGAACCGTTGACAGTGGTCTCGGCGTCCACAATGGAGTAGGCGTTGCGTTCCTGTCAATCCTGATCGGAGTGGCAACCGGTTGCCGGGTGGCGACAGGTCCCGGTGAAGGAACGGTTTCGACTGGCCGGGGAGCGACAGTTGGCGCAGGTTGTCGAGTCGAAATGGGTTGTCTAGTTGGCGCAGGTAGAACTCTCGTCACCACGGTTGCAGTCGGGGCTGGTTGAATTGAGTCCAGGCGAGTCACGGTTGCAGGCTGACGAGTCGCAATTCCTGAACCGGTGTCGCTCGCTCCTGTACGTGCAGGATCAGTTGCACTCACGCTCTCCGAGCAGGCCACAGCCGCAATTGCAACTAAAAACATCGACGCCAGGATTTTTGCTTTCATCAGAGCCAACCGTCCATAGTCTTAGTGCTGAGTCAGGCTACAACGGAACGTTTTAACGATATGACGCTTGCCCTGCAAGCCATCGGCCTGTGGTATCGCTCGATGGCACACTGCCACTAGTACCAGGCCACACGTCCGCTCGATCTAGATTGCGCTGTGTCGGTAGGTGTTACGTGTGCAAGAGGGTTGAACAGGCGGTGAGACGAGTTGGAGATCGGGTGGAAAAGGTGTGGCAGCGTGTGAAAAAAGATCGGCGGCTCTTAGGGTGCACACGAGAACCGGGTAATTTGTCGATCCCTGCCGGTTTCTGGCGGAGCACCGTGTACCTGACGCAAACTGACTACGCCGCTGTCAGAGTGGTCGCGCGAATCGATCCCGCTGTGCGTTCATAGGATGGCGTACAACATCCGCTTCTTCGCCCGCGATCTTCAGCAGCGCAAAAGTACTGATGTCGCAGCCTCGATCTTTTCGGCCTCATTGACCGCGGGGTCGAGCCGGCGACCGAAAACGGGCTCGCGGAGCACAGATGAATTCTTATCTATGTGTCTCGGCACTGCTAGTGAAAAACAAACCGCTCGGGCCGTTCTGTGGCTCGCCGGTGTCGATCAAAGGCACGGAGGTAAAGATCACTCTGAAGACGACGGCTCCCGGAACTACGATCTTGAGATGTTCCTAAAAACAACTGCTACCGTCGTAATATGTCGGGTTCGCCCTCAATCACGACGCTTATCACATCACCACCGTCCTGTATCTCCATTGAGCCTGACGACGGGAACAGTCCAAACAGATTCGACACCTGCGTAATGTTGATGAACTCGCCGCTCCTGACACCGAAGTAGCCTGTACCGACGACATCGAGCGACAGGATTTCTACGACTTCTCCTGTCTGCGCAATCTCCCAGGACAATCCACCCTGCGATATCCAGAATCCACTGATGTCCAACGCTCCCGGTGAACTCACATTGAGATCGACGCGTGGCGTCGCCTGTGGAGCGGCTTCAAACGGAGCGGTAGTCGGCGTTGCCTGGGCTGCTGCGACCGGTGATGCTCCTGCGTTTATTGCCGGTTGAGGCTGGCTATCAGAGCCGCCGATCACCCCCGCTGCAAACAGCGCACCGACCAGACCTCCTATCGATCCGATCACAGCTGCAACACCGGTTAAGATACCCGGTATCGATGTCCAAAATCCGGATTTGTGACCGCCTCGGTGGTTACCGTCAGGCGAATAATTCTGCATCATCGATACCCCTGAAGGACTAAAAATTCCCTTCAAGTCTACTTGGTCGCGTCACTCAGTTCTTCACGGTTTCCCGCCAGCGTTTTCTTTGCCCGCCCTGCCAGTTGACGAAATCGACCAGCAAAATTGACGGTGCTCCATGTTCGTGGCGAGTATCTCGGAATCTATATCAGACCCGGAGCTATTGAATATACCCCCTGTGCTTTGCGGGCTGGACTGGGAGGATAAGTAAGCAGAAATTGCCGGCACAGACAATAATCCGGTTCTTAGACCCCCCACCGGTCCTAGCATCGGGGACTGGGGGGACTGGAAGGTGGCACGGAAGTCAACTACACAAAAAGCGGATGGCAGGACTAATCCTGCCATCCGCCTCTTTACCCGCCGTCGGAAGCAGCTAGTCAGCAGCTCCTGAAGGAACAACACCGGGCAGCGAAACGGTTTCGTGGCTTTCGCCCTCAACGTCAAGGCGTGGGAGCCATTCGAGCCAGGACGGGAAGTACCAGTTCTTGTCGCCCAGCAGAACCATGCTTGCCGGAACCAGGACCGAACGGACCAGAGTAGCGTCGATGATGACCGCTGCTGCAAGGCCGAATCCCATCTGCTGGAACATGGCCATGTCACCGATGGCGAAACCACCGAACACTCCGACCATGATCAGCGCCGCGCCGGTGATGATTCCGGCAGTCGAGCGAAGACCGAATGCCACTGAAGCCTTGTTGTCACCGGTCCGGTCGTAGTGCTCCTTGATCCGGCTCAGTAGGAAAACGTGGTAGTCCATCGACAGTCCGAACAGGATGCTGAAGAGGAACAGCGGCAGCCAGAACTCGATCACTGGCGATTCCTGGAACCCGAGAATGTCAGCGCCGATGCCCTGTTGGAAGACCAGGACGAGCAGGCCGTATGCTGCGCCAACCGAAAGTACGTTCATCAACACCGCTTTGATCGGAACGACCACGCTCCGGAACACGATCATCAGGAGCAGGAAACTGCTGCCGAGCACGAGCCCGAACACGATCGGCAGCCAGCCGGTGATCATGCCGACGCTGTCAACCGTTTCAGCTGTCGGTCCCGTCACGTAGACGGCTGCAATTCCGTCGAACGCCGCAGGGATGTAGTCATCACGAAGCCTCGACAGAGCTTCCTCCGCAGGCTTGCCTGAGAAGTCACCCTGGATGACCGCACTGACCACCGCAAGGTCGTCGTTGGGCGCTATCGTCACCCGGGTGTCTCCATAGAAGTCGTCTCCTGCCAGATCGGATTCAAGCTGAGAAATGCCAGCCTGAATCTCTGGCGAGGTAACGTCCCGAGCATCGATCACGACGTCGGATGTGATAAGTCCATCACTGAACTCCGCAATCACTACCTCGAAAGCCTGCCGAGTCGAGTTGTCTTCGGGAAGCGAGGAGATCCCACTTGAACCCAGGTCCATCGTGAACACGGCGGTTGAAACTGCTATCAGCGCCCCACCCGTCACCACGATGCTCAGCACCGGCTTTGCAGTCACCACACTCGTAATCTTGTCCCAGATCCCGCCTTCGTTTGATTCTGTGTCTCCAGCCTCGGCCTTCCGACTCACGAATGGAATTCGCAGCCAGTAGACGCGGTGCCCGAGCAAGCTGACCAGGGCAGGTAGCAATGTCGATGCTGCCGCCACTGCTGCAATAACCACCACAATTGCACCGAGACCGAAGCTCCGGAATGTCATGTCAGGAATGATCAGGAGACCTGTGAGAGCGATCATCACTGCGACGCCTGAGACCATGACGGTCCTGCCAGCTGTGTTTCCAGCAGCCGTGATCGCTGTGATTTTGTCCTTGCCCTTTGCGAGTTCTTCTCCGTATCGCTTCACGATAAACAGTGCGTAGTCAATGCCAACGGCCAGTCCGATCATGGTAATGATCTGGACGACGAACTGGTCAAGGTCCATCACCCGCCCGATAGTTGCACTGAGCGCGATGGCGACCAGGATTGATGCGATTGCCAGGAGAATCGGCAACCCCGCTGCGACCGCTGCACCGAACACGATCAAGAGAACCACGAGTGCGAAGACGATGCCAATCGACTCGCCTTTCGCAAGGGTCTCTTCGGCAAGACTCGCGAACTCAGTCTCAACGCTGCCCTGTCCAACGGAAGTGACAGAGAACTCCGGTGCTTCGTCCGCTCCGTTCAGGACGTCGAGAACCGGTTCAATAACATCTACGGCTTCATCGTCCGGTACAGACAACGACGTAATAAGGAGGGCCGTGCTGCCGTCCGATGTAACCAGCCCATCCCCGCCGTTGACGTAGCTCTCCACACCTATCACGTCTTCTAACGCCAGCAGGTCATCTGCCAAGGAAGAGACAAAGGCTCGATTTGCAGAGTCCTCAGCTCCGCCAGACCCAAACTCAACCAGGACGAATTCCTTCGATGCCTCGTCTGAATTGATCCGCTCGTCGATCAGATTTCTCGCTATCCCAGATTCCAAGTTTGTGCTTCCGGAACCGTCGTTCGTCGTTGCATCTCCTATGCCACCCGCCAGGAAGAATGCCACTACGAGAATCGCCATCCAGGCTCCCAGGACTTTCAGGCGGTTCCGTGCGCTGAAGTTCGCCAACCTTCCGGTGATATTGCTGCTGCTGCCCATCTCTAAATCCCTCCTGTGCTTCCCGACACAATGGCCGAAAGCGTGCTTGTTGCTTGGACACCAAGTTAGGCGGGTTGGTCAGGAGCGTCGTCATACTGAGGGAGCGCAGGCGGTCTGCTGAGAGGTGAAATCCGCTGTCGCCTTTTGACAGAGGTCTAGGACGCGAAGTAGTCCTATTGAGGTATGGACCGGAGCGGCGGGCTAGTGGCTGTTGGTTCCCGGCTGAACCAATCCTGCGTTGTAGGCGAAGATCACAGCCTGGGTGCGGTCTCGGACGCCGAGCTTTGCCAGCACCCTCTGAACATGAGTTTTTACTGTGCCTTCGGTCACAACAAGCTCCGTCGCAAGCTCCTGGTTTGAAAGTCCGCGGGCTACTAAGTGAAGTACCTCGGTCTCACGTTCAGTCAACAGTTCAAGTTTGCCAGCGGTGTTGGGATCTACAGACGAAGACGGCGACTGTGCGAACTCGTTGATAAGTCTTTTCGTGACTGAAGGCGACAGGAGTGAATCTCCTGCCGAAATTACCTTGATGCCGCTAATCAACTCATCAGCCGGGGTTCGCTTCAGCAAAAATCCGCTGGCACCCGCCCGCAAGGCCTGAAAGACGAATTCATCTTGCTCGAACGTTGTCAGCATGAGGATTCGTGGACCTTCATCTCCCGTTGAGCGATTAGCAATGAGCCGTGTCGCCTCAATTCCGTCCATTTCTGGCATCTGGATATCCATCAGCACAACATCTGGATTGAGCTGCTCGACGAGCGTTACAGCGACTGCACCGTCTGGCGCCTCACCAACCACTTCAAGCTCATTGTCAGACTCAAGGATCATCTTGAGGCCCATGCGCACCAGATCGTCGTCGTCCACCAGAAGTAGCCGTATTGACATTGCTAAACTCCTGCCGAACCGGTCGAGTTGATTGGGAACGTCGCGAAAACCCGCCATCCACCGTCGTCGGTCTGACCCGCCTCGAACTTGCCATTGAACATAGCGACCCGCTCTCGCATCCCGACCATGCCTCGCCCACCGCTCGTGCGACCGGAATTTCGGTCGTTTCCGGAGCCATCGTTCAGGACGGTAAGCGCGATCAGGTTTTCTGAATAAGAGATCTTTGCGACGGCATATGAGCCGGCAGCGTGCGTCATCACATTTGTAAGCGCTTCTTGCATCACCCGGTATGCCGACAGGTCGACGCTCGGTGCCAACGAGATCGGAGTTCCCGCCATCTCCATCTCGACGGCTTGACCAGCAGCTCGGACCTCCTCGATCAATGAGTTGACTCGGCTCATTGACGGCCTGCCTTCGAGCGCTTTGACGGAGTCTTGCATGTCTTCGGTGTCTTCCGGATCTTGCAGAATGCCAAGCATCCGATCGACATCTGAGAGAGCCTGTCGGCCTGTCGATTCAATCGATTTAAGTGTCTCGAACGCCTTATCAGGAGACGCCGTGAAAATCTTTTGCGCTGCTCCTGCCTGGATCACAACGAGATTTAGTGTGTGCCCGACAACATCGTGGAGTTCGCGAGCAATGCGAGCTCGTTCAAATTGAGCCGCCTCTCGCCTGACGCGCACCTGCTCGTCCGAAAGTTCCGAGACCGTAAGTTCGGCGATCTCCAGTCTCGTTCGCCGAGAGCGAACAACGCTACCTGCGATCCACACACCTGCGAACAGAATGTTGATGACGATCGCGTTATCGGTCTCTTCATGTATGAAACCAAATACTGCAATGACGATAGCGAATATGATCAAGCCACCGATCATCGACTGCCGGTCGTCGGTGGTGCTCGTAACCACATACAACCCGATTATGGTGGTCAGTTGTACGACCCATACGGTGTCGTAGTCGAGCGCCGCATGAGCGACGAACGCGGACCCAATAACCGTCAGTACAGCTAGCGGCGCGCGGCGTACGAAAACGAGAGGCAGGACCTGCGCCACTGCAAGAAACCCACCCAGCACACTTTCCTGCTTAAACCCGCTTTCTGGCGTCGGCTCTATCCGAAGATCAAGGGCTAAAAAGATGAGGAATACGATTGTCGCCAAACTCGGCGAAACGTACGGATTTCGCTGGTCTAACTTCCGATACCGATCCCAGGTTGTTTCGAGCCAATTCATATTGGGCACCATACTCCAGAGGCAGTAGTCATGAAGCCACGAACACCTCTTCGGGTGTTAGTGGCTTCGTTGACCGGTTGAGTGTTGAACGGGTTCACTGGCTCCGAGCGATCATCGCTTTCTCAAACGTGACGCTCACACTGCCAAGCCAGTTCAGCAGATGCAGCGAGACGAAGAACAGGAACACTCCTGGGACCAGGAACATCAGAGCTTCGCTTGCCGTGTCAACTTGCCAATTACCAACTTCCCAATCAACCCATCGGTAGAAGATCCACAGTGTGGCTGTTGCGCCACTCACCGCCAGGGTCGTGACCGCGACCGTGAATGTCGCGATCCCGAGCGGGAACCTGGCAAGCAGGTACACGATGCCGGACCAGGTGGTTCTGTCGCTGAACAGTGCTTTGAGTTTTGCGATCCAGTTCCCTGTTGCCGGTGGCATCAATGGGACCTCGTCCATGTCCGCACCGAGCAACCCAACGGCAAGTTCTCGCTCAAACCGCATCATAGCCCTGGTTCCGATTGCGACCAGCATCAAGATTGGAATCCCCACTAAGGCGAGCGGCATTAGACCGGTTCCGAGAGACACCCCTGTAACGAGAAATGTGAAGTAGGCGATCCCGAGTGGGAGGCCTAAAAGCATGTAAACCGCCGTTGTCCACGTTTTTGGTTTTGCGACGACTGAGAAGAAGCTGCTCATTGGAACGATCCTCGATTGGTTGATTCAATTCGATATGAACCAGCCTATTCAGGTCCGCGCCAAACAGCGTCTGTCGAGGGTGGGATCATTCCGTAAGCACTTTGACGTACATCGATCGACCCGTAAGTTAGACCGGGCAGCGTGCCTCATACTCAAATCAGGTCAAAGCTTCATTCACGATCGGTATGAATCGTTTGCGGACCCGGCTCACAGGAGTGCGACGTCGCTCAGATTTCACGTGCCTTGAGAGAGCGCAACAGTAGTACCAGTTGCTCTGTCTGTTTGTCGCTCATTCCAGCGATTGCGGGGCTTTTTCCAAGGACTCGAGCGTCGAGGTTTCGGCACTAATCGGCATTCCTGTGCAGCCTTGTGATCCCATAATAGCCACGTACAAGATAGGGAGTGTCAGGGATTGTCAGGGTTTGGTTGTACAGTACGGTCATCCCACGGGCGTGTGAATACGAAAGCAATGGATTCCATACGGAATGCAACAGGACAAGGAGTAAGGCTGATGCGATTTCTTATCGAGGAGACATTTAAAGCACCGCCAACGGCAGAAGTTCAAGCCCTCGTTCCAGCTGAGCAAGCGAGAGTCAAAGAACTGACAGAACAAGGGCTGATAGCCGCTGTGTACATAGCGGCTGATCAATCACGTGCGTGGGCGTTGTGGAATGTCGATTCTGAAGCTGCCTTAGAAGAAGCACACAATTCCCTGCCGCTCCATCCGCATATGAACAGCGAGATTACGGTGCTGGCTGAGGAGGCGTAACCCCAAAGAGGATGACGGTGGTAGCCGAGTGTGAGCTGGTGACGCGCCGGGGGCTCGAACCCCGAACCTAGTGATTAAGAGTCACCTTGTCGAGCCATCTCAAAATGCGGCGAAAGGGACTTTTGTGAGCGGATACAATCGCACCTGTGCTAACTCGAATTCGCCGTTTCCTGCAGACGATCGATAGGCGACAACCGACGAGGTTGACCTGGATCGTAGTTTCGGTTGTCGCATTGCTGGGTGGCCTGTTTTGGATGGTTTACCTACTCCCTCCCCCTTCGAGCTGGCCGGACAAAACGGTTGCCGAGCGATTTGCTTTAGTCGGTGCTCTCGTTTCCTTCTTTGGCTTGATCGCAGCGGTCGTCGCCCTGCTCTATGCGGTCGAGGAGGTGCGCCAGATTTTTCCGGGACAGGATCTTAAGGTCATTTCTGTGATGCAAGCGGACACCACAGAAAGAGAAGGTATGACGGCATTCGTCGAGGTCATGAACGACGCCTCAGGTTCAATCGTGAATGCACTAAGAATCGAACTCACGGTTCACATGCCAAGCGACAGTGCAATCAAGTTGTCCGATTTCGACGGCATGTATAGCCAACCTGCGCAGCCCCGTCCCGGCAGATGGGAGTTCCAGGCACCAGACATCTGGGTATTTCAGTCTGAATCGAGATTGTTCCCAGGTGCATCGATCGTTGGACCCGAACTTCACGTTCCCGGTGAATTTGAGATCGACACCATCGACCAAATCCGGTGGTCTGGTCAATGGTGGACGGACCGACGCGGTCCAGAACCGTTCACGACCGGCAAAGCGGGAATTCGCACATCGTGAGTGCGGTTATTTCGGCTTTGATGCTAGAGTAGAAACCGACCGGCCAAGTCACAAAGGTGGCACCTCATGGGTGGACCACGTAGGCCGGTGCCGCGCCGCCATTGTCCGCAGTGCGACCCGCCGGTTTCAGCCGGCACTCCCCCGCCCGAACTGACCGGAAAATCCTGCACTGCAACGCTCGGGAAAGACGGTCCAACGTGCAGCAGACCAGCCGTCCAGCTCGACAAGCACAATCGCCCCATCTGCAACGCGAAGGTGTGGACCAACGTACGGTCGCATGAGACCGGCGCTCACAGCCAGGTCACCAGCGTTGCGGCTCTGGATTCCGAACCTGCAGCCGAACCGGTCCTCGCGTCAGTAGCTCAGGATCTACCGGACCAGGTCGACGCCGGCGATGTCACACATCCGGTATTCGCCGAGGAGCTGGTTCGGACTGTGGTTCGGCAAGAGCTGACCAGCTTCGCAACCGACGTACTCGGGTTACCGGCGACGATGGCCCAGGGCGATGCTCCGGTAGCACTTCACCCTGTCGGACTCTGCACCGATGGGCGCTGCCAGCCGTGCCGAGCGCAGCGCAGCGGCGAGCACAACCAAGCGAAAAAGCTGCTCGCCGGCGACATCGGAAAAGCGATCGAACACACCGGCCGAGATGCGGTTGCGGAGATGATCCGCAACGATGGTTCGGATGCCCTGGCAGACGTGCTTGAGGACTGGAAAGAGGCCGGCCGGCCGGATCCTGCAGCTGCGCCAGCTGAGCAGGTCCAGGTGGTGGCGTCGTGAGCGACAACCCACCCGAGGACCAGCTGCCCGACGAGGACCAGCAGCAAGATCCGGAGATGAACGACCAGACGCGTGCCGGCATGGACTTCCTGGTGTCGATCGCAGATGGGCGAGCTGATGAACGAATCAAGGTCTTTTTCGATGCCAACTGGCCGACGATGTTGGACGCCGTAGCCGACCGCGTGGTTGCAAAACTCCCGATCGATCAGATAGCGGAGCAAGCTGAGAGGCTGTTTGAGAGCCGATGGAAAGAAGAGTCTGCCAAGCGCCAGGCTGCAGCTGCAGGTGGGGGGGGTGGATCCAACGGTCGGCCACCTACCGAGTCCGGTGGCGCCGGCCAGGGCAACGATGACGCGTCGTTCCTGAACGCTGTACCTGGCGGAGACGGTGAGGCGCCTGCCGCACCCGCACCGGTTGTCTCAGCGGACCGAAAAGAGGCTGCAGCTGTCGGCGCCCTTCGGCTTCTGGAGGATCCGTTGGGAACGATCGAACGCGGCGCAAACCTCATTTTCGACATCATGGACCGGCGCCGGCCGCAGACACCACAACGCAACGACCTGGACGTTGTCGAGGACCTGGCCAACCGTCGGCCCTACCTGATCGACATGTTCGCTTCACAGGACCCGGCTTCCGCGCCCGAGAAGCTAGCGACCGCGATGATGGATGGCGCCAAATCCGGCATGAGCGTCGCAGAGGCCTGGGGCAAATACATGAGTCGAGGTTCGGCCGGCAAGGCTCCGCCAACATGGAAACCTCCGGCGATCGAGGTAGAGGCCAAGCCGGTCCCTTCAGCTGATCCCGAACCGACTCCCGATCCCAGTCCCACACCTGTCGCAACTATGGGTCAAGACCGACCAGCTCGCCGGCGCCGTCGGCTAGAGGATGTGGTCTGATGGCGTGGTGGGAAGGACAGCTCAAAAAGCAGCTGAGAGAACTGCCGCCGGACGAGGTCGAGCGGATCGTCGGCGATGCCATCCGAGACATCGATGCCGAGCGGTTCATGGCGATGGCGCGAGCTCTAAAGGCCGAAGGGATCCGGCGCGGGTTCATTGGCGAAAGGCAACCGGCATGAGCGAATCGAGATTCCAAATTGCAGTCATGGCACAGGAGCCGCCGGCGCCAGCCGTCATCGATGAAAACGGCGAGGAGATGGTCAGCATCCCCGACGTTTGCGGCCCGTCCTGGTGGGCGATGATCCACGGTTGGGCGGAGTCAATTCGAGACGCCGGGTGCCCGAGCTGTGGCGAGCACGCCGTCCAGTTCGTCTCGGCGTTGCACGACCTGGTCAACATCAAACTCATTGGCGAGGGTGACACATCGAAAACGGTCCATGACCCGGAAAACTTCGCACGCGTCGCCAGGTTCTACCACAACGCCGTTCACGCGGCCGGAATCGAGTGCCTCATCTGTGATCCGATCGCAATCATGGCGCCGGTCGGCCAGGAGCTACCTCACGCAGACATGGGGCAGGATCCAGCTCAACGGTCTCTGTTCGATGAAACGGAAACCGAGATCCCGGCGCCGGCGATGCCTGCACCGGTTCCGATCGACGATCAGCTGACGGAGCTGCCACAGGCCCTAATGCCGTTTCGTTTCGACACTCGGCTTGTCCGACGTGAGGGTGGAATCGACGGACCGCCACTGACCACTCCGAAATCAGTCAACGAGCTGGTGGGCGACATCATCGACAGCGATCGGGAACGGTTGCTGGCTCTGTACGTCGACACGAAAAACCGGCTAATCGGCGTCCAGGAGGTCGCCGTTGGCCAGCGGAGTGCAGCCCTCATTCCGGTCGACGCTATCGCCCGTACCGCGATCCTGGCCGACGCCAGCGGTGTGTTCATGGTCCACAACCATCCTTCAGGGGATCCGGCGCCGTCGCCAGACGATGTAAAGCTAACGGGTGTTGTCACCAAAGCTCTCCGGCTGTTCGATGTAGAGCTGATCGACCATATCGTCGTTGGTGAAGGCAGGTTTTCCTCACTCCGCGAACAGGGTTTGTTCGGCGGGGCGAGAGCTGCCCAAGGCGATGAGTTCACCTACCCGGAAAGGATCGTGACAGCGCCCGTTCTGGTGCGGGATCTGGCGCCGATGGCGCAGGAGCCGAAAGTCAGGATCTCGGGAACCTGTGAGCATGACGGGCCTTGTCGAATCAAGGTCCGGGCAGTCGATGAGGTTGTGGAGTCGATTGACTCTGCCGACCAGGTCGCGGACGCGGTCGATGAAGCTCACAGGCAACTACTGGCCAGGCGTGCCGGCAACGTCACCGATCGGACGTTTGCGATCGGAGCCAACAGCGTCACTCGATATCAGTTCCAGCTCAGGGTTGTAGACGCCGGCGACCTGGTGGCGTCAAACGATCCGTTCACTTTCGAGCCGAATCCGGAATTCCCGGAGGAGCTGCAGCCGAGGGACCGTGCTAGGACCGCTGATCGGCTGCAGGTCGAGAAGCTCGCGGCCAACATCAATCCCGATGCCCTGCTTGAGGACTTCCGGGTTCTGGATCGTGGTACGCCGATCGTCGGTGAGGACCTGGTGGTCGAGGGCGGCAACGGTCGAGCGATGGCGCTGATTCGTGCGGCCGCTGATTTCCAGGAGCAATTCGCCGGCTACAGAGACCGGCTCATCGAGCGAGCTGGAGAGTTTGGAATCGACCCGGGTTTGGTCCGCGATATCGAATCGCCGGTGCTGGTGAGGGTTCGACTCACAGAGGTCGACCGTGTCCGATTTGCGGCCGAGACCAACACACCGGCCGGGATCTCGACATCGGCGATCGAAACCGCAGTAGCCGACGCCGGCAACGTGACCGTCGACATGCTTCGCCAGCTGGAGATCCAGGACGGCGAAGGCATGGCAGACTCTCTCAGGGCGACGCGAAATAGCCAGTTCGTCCGGACGTTCCTGGAATCACTGCCTGACAGTGAACAGGCGCAGCTCGTCGACTCAGCCGGCGTCATCAACCAGGACGGCATCAGACGCATGGTCCTGGCTGTGTTCGTCGCCGCGTTCCCCGGTGACGACGGTGTCAGGCTTGCGGAGCTGGCGTTTGAATCGATCGATCTGCAGATCCGGAACGTCATCAATGCCCTGGCGAGATCTCTTGGCCAGCTGGCGACGGCGGAGGCCTTGACGCAATCGGATGAGCGGCAGCCGGATCTTGCGATCGCAAATGACATCGCAACAGCTGTCACCACCTTCGCCCGCATCAAAAGCACTCCTGGCCTGGTGGTCGAGATGTTCCTGAATCAGACCAACCTATTCGGCCGCGAGCTGACTCCATTCCAGGAGGAGGTTCTGCAGTTCCTCGACGTTCGTAGCAGATCCGCCAGGCGGATCGCTGAGGCCCTGGTCAACTACGCCGAGCTGGTCATCGAATCACCGCCGCCGGCACAGGCAACGTTGATCCCCGGCGCCGAGCTGACGAAAGAGGGTCTGTGGCAGTCCGCGGTCGACTCGGCCGACAATGCCTCAGCTGCTCAGGTGGTTCCTCGGGATTCGATCGATTGGTGCAACCTTGAGCCATCAGACATCGATCGGGTTTGGAGCTGGCGTCCGTTGCGAGAGTTCCTGGTGACAGCTGCGCAATTCGGAGCGATTGTCGAGGTTTGCGAAATCGGATTCATCGGTGACCAGGTCCAGGTCACCGTCGACACTCGGCCGTTTCTACCGAGCAATGAACCACCAACCGGGATCCTGAGAGCTGTAACCGCTCTCGGATCATCAGCTGATCGCGTACTCGTCCAGGATCCGGGTGTTTTTCTGTGGGCGGTGACTCTGCCGGCCGAGGAAACGGACCTGAAGCTGGTGCCACAGATACCGGAGCCGGCAGCTCGACCGTCGGAACCTGGTGAGCAAGCTCCCCTGTTCAACGCTCCGATGGGTCAGGATTCGATTCTGAGTCGGCTCGGCGGAGGGACAGCATTCGGCGCCGGCTTCAACCTGGGCGGAGAGATCGTTAAGGCCGCGGTATCGAAGATCTCGGGCGCCGGAGAAGCTCAGGCAGCACAGCCATGCCGAGAGCTGACACCACAGGCCTTAAAACTCGACATCTCCGGATCCGGAGACTTCATTCGGGAACGTGTTGAGGATCCGGACCGGTGCGACTCCAGGAGCTTCCGGACCGTGGTCCAGGGAGATCATCGGCTACTGGTCGGATGCCCTACCGGTAGCTTTGACGATGATCGGCCGAGGGCGGATCAATGTGTCGACGGTTTGGAGCTGCAGACGGTCCTACATCCGAGACGGTGCGTTGCGGAGCTGACAGCCAACGCCGAGGCCCTGGGGATCCCGATCGTAGACGACGGCATGGCAGACGAAATCGAAGCGGCTCTGGCGAAGGCCGGGATGCCGAACAACTGGCGGGAAAAGGAGGGCAATGTGGCCACTCAGACGCAACGTTGGGAGGCACTCGGTCGAGCTGACGCCGAGAAGCTGGCCGGCATCATCGGTGATGCACCACGCGACACGGCGGAGATCTCCGATCTGTGGGATAAGCACATCAACCGGGACCTGTCAGAAATCGAGGACACCGACGCCGCTAGTGACTACTGGACCGGGTTCTGGCAGCGAATCGAGGAGCTGATAGAGGTCGACGGCGCCGAGCTGGGATTCCGAGGCCTCGGCAAGAGCGGCCAGGCGCCGGCTCCGACAATCAGCGGTATCGCCATTAGCGGGATTCAAACCTCGCTCGAAAATGCGATCGGACCGGGGATTTTCCAGGGTGATGTAGATGAGCTGTCAGGGAACGTTGCAGAATCGTTCGTCAAGCTCCTCTCACCACTTCTCGGCGCCGCCAATTCCGTGATTCGGAGCGCCGGTACAGACGACCAGGCAGAGGCGATCGAGGAGCTGAGAACGGTGCTGGAGGAGATCGAAAGCGGGTACGACCAGGCGTCGACGGCAGAGCAGGGTCAACAGATAGCGGTGGTCCGATGAGACAACCGATCGGTCGGATAACCAGGGAGGCGCATATCGTGGCAAGGCAGGCTCAGACGCGGGTGGTTTCCAAGATCCCGAAAAACGAGATCGGATTCGCCATGTGCAGGGTCCGCAAGACCCGTCAGCTGGTCCGCGGTCCGGTCGCTTCCGGATCACCGACTCGCGTCGATATCCCGATCAAATGCCCACCAGGATCCGACTTCGAGGTCATGGTCCACACTCACCCTGGCGGACGTGCCGAGCCGTCGTCTCTCGACATGCGGACAGCTCAACGCTTCGGTGCGAAGGCCTCGTGCATCGCCTCTGACACTGAGCTGAAATGCCATCCAGTACCCCGGAGAGGCCGGGTCACACGTCGGTAGCTGTGACGACTCGAAATGGCAGTTGGATACTTGGCACACCAAACGGGCGTTGCGAAATGACATCAACGCCGACGACTTCACCCGCATTCAACATTTACCACGCCGTCAGAGAAGTCGTAGTTAGGGGGTGGAACGAAGGAGAACTCAACCCGCTCAACTATCTCGGGATCGACTGTGACATTGCGGGACTGGTCTTGGAACTGCACGAATTTGACTTGCACTGTGACTTCTTCGGTCACCTGCACGCTCGTTGGGTTCCGTACGACACAGGTCACCAGGAGCGCCTCCACGTCACCGCTGGAGTTCAAGCGATCGTCGACGCTGATTCCAGTGAGTTGCAGCACCTTTGGAGTGGCACTTGGTTCACCGGTCGGAACGGCGGTGGCAGTGAAACTCGGCGTTGGAGTGAATGAGATCGCCGTGTTCGTCGGTTCTAGAGTCGGATCAGCGTTGGATTCAGTGGAGCAGGCTCCGATTGTGATTAGAGCCAACGCGAGTATGGCGAGTGAGAAACGCATGGTGCCGCCAATATAGCCCAAAAGCAGGTGCGGTCGGAAGCGAGATACCACGGGACTGACATGGTGTGCCAAGTTACTTAACTGCCCTCGAAATTGACATTCCTACTGTCTAGCACCCAAACTTAAGGCTGGAATCGTGGCCCGGAGCCGGCCGGTTCGACGGTCACGAACAGAAACCCCTGGACGTTTGGAACTTGACGTAGTTCCCATCCAGGGGTTTCTGCGTTCAAGGCCCTAGCGTCCCAGGGCACACACCCCTCTGATGCCGGTGAGCCCATGCGGTTCATCTCCAGAGGGGTGTTTGCGTTAAAGCGAACCGGCGTCAGAGGACCCAATCTCCCGGCCGAGAAAGGAGAGGTCCAATGGCTGCAAAAGCCAAAGCCGGTCAGTGCCGCGTCGTTCGAGTGAAGGGCGCAGGCAAGCGATGCATGTGCCCGACCCGCAAGGGGCAGATGCGATTCGCTAAAAACCGCCGCTGCAACCTCTAGCAGCGGGGTTCAACCCCGATTCATTAGGCGCGGCCGGATCCCCGGTACGCGCCGCTGCAGGTGATTAGACCTGCATTCAATCAGCAGGTGGATTTCACCCACGGAGCGTGCCAAATGGAGACAGTGACACTCGAAGATGTGAGGGCAGAGATCGGCTCGTCCCTCAACTCGGCGATCGACGCCATTGACTGGAAAGACAAGTTCGGACACACGGCGGACCCGGTCGCGCCAATGGCCCAGGATCTTCCGGAACTTCCGGAGGCCTTCTCCAACCTCGCAAGTTGGATGAGGGACCGCGGCGACAAGCCGCTAGGTGATGACGAGGTCCTCCGATTCAGCGCCGACCAGGTCGAGGTCGTGAGCGCTGGCGATTTCGCACAGATGGCACAGGACGGCGGAGCTGCCGGCCTGGTCAGTGACCTCGACAACGTCACGCGATTCGACATCCCATTCGGTTCGGTGGTCTTCGGTGCCCTGCCTGGCGCAGTGATCGGAGAGATCGTCGACGGAGTGATGCCGCTGCGAAACGCGGACGGCTCGCTGAACGTGGCCAACCCGCTCACCAAAGGGGCGATCGGATTCGGTGGAGCACTGTTCCTGGACCGAGCCGTCGGCCGGCGAGCTGCGAGCTTCTTTGTGGGCGCCCTGGCGCTGCAGATCTTCTCGGACCTGGTGCCGCTCGACCGGTTCGTTAACTGGGCGGTCGGCCAGCTCGACCGTGGAACCGGTACTGCAGCTCAGACGATCACTCGCACCCTGCCAGCTGGCCAGGGCGACGTGCCTTTGCGGGAGGTCTCTGGTGGAAACCGGATTCTCGCGGAGCTGAGTCAGGCCGCATAGCCAGGCTCACCAACCACTCAGTCATTCAGCCGGCTAAACGCCGCGGGAGAAATTACAAAAATGGTCACTCAGACCCCAGGAGGACAGCTGGTCGTTTCCAGCGATCTCCGCCAGACACCGCTTGCAGCGCAGGCGATGGTCGCAAACTCGCTCAACCGGATCGATCTTCCCCTGGTGGGAACGATCCTCGGACTTCACGGTCAGATCACCGTGAACCATAACAACGACGCTGCCGGCGCCACGCCGGAGGAAGACGGCCTCGGCCGACTCATCACGTCGTTCGACATCAGGGACGGCGCCGGCCGCACCTACTTCAGCGTCAACGACGGGCGACTGCTGCAGTACCTCACCCAGTTCACCGAAGGCAGGACTTCGGTCTGGCCGTCGGAGCTGGCAACCGTCACCGGCGGTGGTGGCGCCAGGGATGAGTTCTTCAACTTCATCATCGACTTCCAGGACACTCCGGTGCCTGGTGGCCGGCGATCGGTCGACCCGGTAGCGGGCATCGTGACGCGGGAGAACAACATCAACGAGCTGGTGGTCCAGATCCGGTTCGGGACGTTTGCGAACCTCTCGACCGTCGGTGACCTGACCGTCAACTCGATCACGGTGACGCTGACACCGATCATCGTTCTGTCCGGCACTCCGAGCCAGGCGAACTTGTTTGCCAACGGCATCGCGAGACCCGAGTTCAGGGCGAAGAAGGAGGACGATGTTGCCTCCGGTGGCGCCCTGGGCCTGGAGTTCAACCTGCCCAACGGCTTCCTGATCTCCAAGTCCCTCATCATCGCGGTGGACGGATCCAACGACCGTGGGACCGTCGACGGTGACGTTGTGAGCGCCTTCGCCTACAAGGACAACCTGGGCGGACAGGTGCCATTCGAGACCGACTGGACCAACTACCGCCGCAGTCTGCAGAGCACGTATTTCGGTGACGGCACGACCTTCGCCGACTGGACCAACGTCGCACTGATCGACTGGGAAGGCATCAAGGGCGGAGGCGGTCTGAACCGAGTCGGCCGCATGGAGAGCGACGACGTTCTGCAGTTCACAGGAGCCGCAGCCGGCGACCTGTTCCTGCTGCACAAGGGCTTCACCTCTTACGGACGCCAGTTCGTCGCCTAACCAGGCGCGGGAGGCATCCGATGAGCATTGGACGAGTATCCGGCCGGCGTAGCAAAGCGCCGGCCGGACAGAACGAAATAGTGGTCGCCGAGGCCAGCTCGATTTCGGAGCTGCAGTCGACCACGCCGAATGTAGCCGAGATCCCCGACGGTGTTCGTGGCCGGGTCATCATCGATGGACCGTTCATCGGACCGTTGGCAGATCTCGCATTCGCCGAGCAGCTGTGGGGCCAACGCCTGGCGCCAACTGGAGCTCGCGTGATTGATGTGTTCGGCGACGGGCTAAATCGAGCCGTGGTCGAATACGAGGTTCCTGCGGGTACGGCAGCTCAGGGATTTGCGCCGGCCGGAATCATCATCACCGCGGTGGTTTTGCTTGCTGCGATCGGCGGAGCTGCACTCGCCCTGGGATGGGCTATTCGACAGATCACGGTGCTGTTTTTCGGTGAGGAGGGCGGAGTCGCCGGCACATCCAGGGCTCTCATTGGTCTTGGAATCGTGGGCGGCGGTCTGCTTTTGGCCGCACAGCTCCGTGGTGAGCGCACCCGAGAGGCGGCGTAGCAATGGCCGACGGTCGCACCATCGCAGGTGTTGGTCTCATCGCCGCCGCGGTCGTTTCCTGGCTCGTTGAACGCAGCGCGTCGGCAGACGAACCGCCGCGTGGCGGTGGACCAGTTGATCCGCCGCCGGCGACCAACTTCGAGCCCGTTGTGTTCGGAGATCCACAGTTTGAAATAACGCTGGTCGACTAGGAGAGAGCCATGACAACAGCATCAAGAATCGGCCGGGTCACGCGGGCCGGCAAGAGCCGCACCGCGGAGGCTGGCCAGGTGCTCGGACGCATGGCTCTCGCGGTCCCGGCCGGCACGATCAACCCCAACCTCAGCAGCGCGGTGCGAGTCCGGGTGTCCGGCTACCAGGTCCGCAACGCCGGAGATCTCGCCGGCTCGGTTGGTGGTCACATCATCATCCAGCGGCGCGGCGGTTTCCTGAACTCTCAGGAGATCTCCATCATCGAGGGCGACTGGGTCGAAAACGCCAACCCGATCCGGGCCAGGCTCCGCATCGACTCGCTCAATGAGCCCCTGTCAGCAACCGATGTCCGGCGAGCGATCAGGTGGGAGCCGGTGCCGGTGTTCCTGCAGCCAGGCATCACCAAAAACCTGACGTTCGACATCACGATCGGGCTCGACCTGATCTCGGGTGATGACGACCTGGACATCGTTGCGATCGTCGACCGGCTGCCGGAAGGCAACGGCATCCAGGAGACCAGGTCCTCAAACGCATTCTCGGTTGGCGACATCAATCCGCCGGCGCCGCTGAATTTCAATCCGGTGGTTTTGAGTCAGCCACAGTTCGACGTTTTTCCGCAGTAACGACCAACGCTACCCCGCACAGGGGCTACTCCTCGATTGAGGAGCCACGGAGGTTCACATGATCCCCAAGCATTCACACACCACAGAGGCCCAGGGCGGCGTTCTCAACGCTCAGGGAGCAATCGTCGGAGTCCAGGACCTGAGCGGTTTCGGCGACGGCTCAGATCTTGCCGGCGTCATCAGCGCGCCGACGGTCCTCACCAGGTCGATGTTCTGGACAACCCTCGTGGTCCAGTCCGGCGGATCGATCGACCCGGCCGGTTTCGAGATCTTCGCCCGAGAATCGGTCGTGGTTGAAAACGGCGGCGTGATTGCCTCAGACGGCGCCAACGCGGTCGGTGCGACCGGCGGAGTCACAGTGGCCAATGGCGAGCTGGACGGCAGGCAAGCTGGCGGTGATGGCGGCGCCAACGCCGTCGGATCCGTAGGTGTGGCCGGCGCCCAGGGAGGAGCTGGTGGAGCCGGAGGAGCTGCAACGGCCGCTGGTGGAGCTGGAGGAGCTGCAGGAGACGCGTCGACAAGCCAGGTGAGATTCCGATCGCCAGGTGCAACCGTCATCGAGACCGGAGCCGGCGGCGGTGGTGGTGGCGGTGACGCAACACCAGGCACAGGCGGTGGCGGAGGCGCCAGTGGAGGCGAGGTCTCGATTCACGCTCCGGTGATCCGTGTCGACACCGGTGGACAGATCTCGGCCGACGGCGGGGATGGAGCTGATGGCGTAGCGAACAACGGCGGTGGTGGCGGCGGTGGTGGTGGCGGCAAGGTCAGGCTGAACTTTGGGACCCTCACCAACAACGGAACGATTCAGGCGCTCGGCGGAGCTGCAGGCGCCGGTGCGGGCACCGGTCTAGTTGGCACCGTCGGAGATCCGGGAATCGTGGAACAGGTACAGGCCTAACCATGACTTCATCAGGCATCAGGATTCCCCCCGAGCTGTCGATCAGCAGCATCGCGCAAGAGCTGCAGACCGCAGGCCTCGCACAGATGGGCCAGGGAGCCAATCCTGACGACGTGGTCGGTTTGCTGCTACTGACTCCTCAGCTGGTCGAGCTGCTGGCGTTGCTCACCGGCCAGACGAACGGCGGGATCCCGATCGATGGGGTGCCGGTCACTCTGCGAAAGGATGAGCTGGAGGGTACGTCTGCCGCGGTCCCAGCGACATCGAGCGAAAACATCAAGCTCGAAACGGCCGGCAACATCCGGGTCACGCAGATCTTCGAGGTCATAGCGGACTCCGATTCCCCGGACTTCGATGTCGAGATTTACGAGGATGCAGACCGCACCCGGCTCAATCGGGTGTACCGCAACGCTGCCGTCACGACTAACCACGTCGTCGACCGGCTCCTGGAAGGCCAGGAGTACCAGGACCGAGAGGGCGGTGACGGTCAACCGGACCAGATCTATGTCCGTGTCACCAACAACGACGTATCACCTCACGACATCACCGTCCGCGTGAAGTTCAAATCTGAGCGGGTGACTACCTAAGTCGATGGAATACCCGCATGACAGTCACCCAACCGCTGCGCATAGCCGACAACGTTCCTGGCCAGGGCGTCACCACTAACGAGGGATTTCACCGCGCCGTCGCATTCGATCGACTGAATCCGAACAGCGCATACGCGTGGGGCGGCGGCTCGCTCGGTGCCGGCAACCTGGTCAGGCTGTTGTGGCGGTACGACTTCGACATCGACACCTGGACCAACACAGGATTGGCGTCACTTCCTGCAGCCGGCCGGAAGTACCTCTATCGGACCAGTGGCAGCCATCAGGATCGGCTCATCGCGACCGGGACCACGTCGCCGGGCACTTCCATGTTCACCGAGATTTACAACGTCGCGCTGAACACCTGGACCACGACCCCAACTACCGGAGTGCCTGCCGGTTTCGGTTTCGTCGGGTGTGCGATCGGTCAGAACTATCACCTGTTGTCTCACGCCACACATGAGCGGCTGGACATCCTCAATCCGGCCGGCGGCTGGACAGCTCTCACGGCACCGAACGCGATTCCTGCAGGCACCGTCCAGGGTGGAGTGCTCATCCCGGACCCTCTCGACTCCGACCGGTTGATTCTGTTCACGAGCGGTGACAGCACCCGGCACATGCAGGCTTACTCGATCTCCGGCGACTCGTGGACAACGCTCGGTTCGATCTGGCCTGAAACGTTCCATGCGAGCTTTGTGTTCGGCATACCTGGTACGGGAGTCATCGCGGCTAGGCGTGACTTCGGCATCCCAGACTTCACGCTCGTCAGGGTCCGGCGTCTCGTCTTCACCGGACCTTCCACAGCCGAGTTCCAGGACTTCGGCGAGTGGGCCGATACGACGTTCGATTCTGGCTACAACCCGATGCAGAACTGGAACTATGCGGCCACGGTCGACAACAGCGGGCAGAACCGAATCATCTTCGGGTCCGGCTTCACATCCAGCGCGCTGAACCAGGGCGTTCAAAACAGGTGGTGGGGAGGCGAGGCGAGTGCGTTGGGCGGAGCTGCAACCAGGCTCGAACCCACAGATGTCGCCGAGAGCGCAACCCGCACTCTGCCGACGTTCAGAAATCCCGCGATCGCGGCGGAGCCTACCGGCCTGGTCGCCGGCGGCACGCGTGTCGATCCGACAGACCGGCCGACATCGTGACGAAAGTGAGGATCTATGGCGCGTGAAGAACCAACCGACGACCTGAGCCGAGCTGCAGTCAGCAGCTTCACCGGTCTCGATGACACGCCGGACAGCCTGGCGGCGAACACTCGCCACCTGGTCAGGGTCAATCCTGCTAGCAACGCGCTCGAATTCTTCGCGGAGCTGGCCGACCTGGTCGTCGGCAATGGATTCAACGTCCTACGCGTCGTCGACAACGGCGGGACGCTGGAGCTTCAGATGTTCGATGTGCAGGACCTAATTGTCAGCTTAACCGGCGCCAACAACCGCTCAATCCAGGCGCCCACGCTGGTGGTTCCGGTGCCGTCGCTCACCAACAACGCCGCGGCAGCATCGGCCGCAGCAAGTGGCGTAACCGAAAACCTGACGGTGCCCGTACCAACCCTCACACCATCGGCAGCGGAGAATTCGGCAACACCGGAATCCGCCAACGTCGATCTAACAGTGCCGGTTCCGGCACTGACAGCCAACGCAGCTCTCGTCTAGGAGGACCTTCGACATGCTCAAAACAGACATCCCAGTGCCCAGCGATCCTGTACCGACGGTACGGGTCAGAACCGGTGTCGATCGCATCATTCGCACCATCAAACCGGCGCCACGGATCATCCGACCAACGCCAGAAGAAGACGCCAAGTTCGCCCAGTTGAGAGAGCTGGGCCAGGAGCTTCACATTCCGATCCTGACTCACAAGTGGCGGTTCGTTAACCGCGACCGCGACGGCAATGTGGTCGACGATGTCGAGATGTGGGCCGACTCATTCGTGCGAAATGCTTACAACCACCTGGCCTCGCAGATGATGAGTAAGAACGGCGACGGTGCGGCCTTCACGGGTGGCGATATCAACTTCACACAAGTGAGTAGCACTCTGGTAACCGGTAACAGAGGAATCAGGATCGGTGACGCTAACCAGAACCTCGAAGATACGGCCACATCCGGTCTCAGGGGTCCGGCTGCAGACAACGGTCGAGGCATTGTGGTCGGGTCCAGCGCGACTGCCTTCTCTTTCGAGCACACCGCGCTGCAGGCGATCATCGCCGAGGGAACCGCAGCCGGCCAGCTCAACTACACCGCGCAAACGGCTCTCGCCGACGCCTTCGCTGCCCTGGTCTACACCGTCACTCATCAGCGGTTTTTCAACAACAACAGCGGTGGCAACGTTTCGGTGAACGAGGTCGGCATGTACCTGGACATGAACAACTCCACAGTTGTGACCACAGTGGTGCCGGTGATGACGGCAAGGGATGTACTCGGCGCCACTATCGTTGTTCCAGACACCGGCCAGCTCGACGTGTCCTATGACATGGCGTTGACCTTCCCGGCCTGAGCCATGATCGAGATTTCGCTGTTGGAAGCGTTCGCGATCCTGTTCGGCCTGGCTATCCAGGCCGGCGGGTTCGGCATCGCCTATCAGAAATTGCGATCGAGAGACGACCGTCTCGGCGATCAGCTGGCCAGGCAACAAAAGGTGCTCGTGCTCGGCATCAGGCTGGTCGCCCGGCGGAACTCGGACATCGATCGAGAGTGGCTTGAATCCGAGCTGGCAACTCTCCTGGAGACCGCATAATGCAACACCTGGTCCATCGATTGACTCTTTACGTTGTGCTGGTGGTGCTTGCGTTGATAGGTGCAGCGACGTTCTCGTTGTTTCTCCTGGTCAACCAGCTGCCGGCGGAGCCTTCGCCTGCGCTGGTAGGCCTGTTATCCGGCGTCACTACGGGAATTGTCGGTGCCCTGGGAGCGGTTGTCGGTGCGCTCGGCGGAGCCTACGTTGCGATCGCCAGTTTCCGCAGTGCCAGGCAGACGACCGGAGCCCGAACGGATTTCATCGATTCTCAGACAACAGATACCTGAGAACAGCCAGCACCATTGCTATGTCTTGGCCGTGCTGGAGGTCTGACATAGCCCGTGAGGCCGAATCGGTATTGCCAACCGAGATTGCTGCATCTAAGAACACACGGTTCGTCTCGTTGCGTTCGTTCAGCGATGCCAAGTAGCCGCCGACCAACTGACTCATAGTCGGCATCGAAACATTTGGTTCGGAAGCAGCGCGAATATGTTCTGCGGCCCGATTGAACCATTCAGGATCAAAATCTGGCTTCTGTTCGGTCATGCTACGAATACACCTAAATTCTTCCTTTGACTGTTTGTTTCACGGAAACTCCAGCGTACCAGCGGCGTCTGTCTTCTGGACCGACACGGATTCAAACAAGGGCTGCCTACTCGCTCGCCAATACGAGATCGGCGATCCCGTCGATGCCGGCATCAGGCCAGTGAGTGACTCCGGAAAGTTTCGGATCATTGTCACCGACGAAAACTCCGCGTCCTGCTCTTTCAAGTAATGGCAGATCACCCCTTGAATCACCGACGGCGAACAGCTTGTTTTGCGGAACTTCGAAACGTCGGATCAATTGACTCAGGTATTCAGCTTTCGTTTCTGGATAGACGTGTTCGATTGATCCCGATTCCCAGTCGAGATCTGTGGCGATAACCTCGCTAACAGCAAGCTCCTCCGCAATTCGTTCTACAGCGAACCGCCAGGTAATGGAGGCTAGGGCCACCAGCCAACCATGCTCTTGCAATCGGTGCACGCCATCTTTGGCACCTGGTGCCCATGTCACGTCCAGCATGAATCGATCAGTCGCCGTCCGACCAGCCGCAAAGTACCAAGTGGCCATCTCTTCTCGTGCTGAATTCAGAGCGTCCACGTCACCATACGCGCTTGCGTCGTTCTGCTCGAGCCAGGCCATTTGCTCACTTTTTCCTATCCGTGCTGCGATCAATTCGCATATGGTCTTACCACGGAGCAGGGTTCCGTCAACATCAAAGACGATCAATCCTTCGACACTCATATCGTTACTCTCCACCAGTCGAAAGGTAGAACTGTACTAGCTTTGAGATTCAATGATCTCAATATATTGACCGGCAGACTGTGATCTAGTCGGTGTTCGTTGTCCTGGAAAGCCCGACAACAACAAACATGGGACCCTCTGTTCTCCAACTTTTCACACAGTCGGTTGAATTCCCGAGAATGCGCGAATCAGAGCACCCCTTTGTTTGTCCAGGTGTTGATACGTCGATCTTGATCGTTAGCCTTCGGTACGACGATCGTTGTTCGGGCTATTCGGACGGTTCTGACTCTCGCTTGCGCTGATTCCAAGCCGTCCAGAAATCGCGAATTTTGTACAGAGCGATAGTCCAGGCAGCGAGCCAAAAAATCGCTACCACGAAAAACAGTATAGGTTCCATCCAAGCTGCAAAATCCCGAATCGCCTGAGCGACAGCAAACGCCACCAAAAACGGTCCTGTGATTGCCAGCAATGCTTCTGACGCTAACAATTTCAGTTCGACTGGATTATCTTGCGTTGAGGGCGCGTCAGCACCGTCTGATTGCGGAGTTTCCATGTCATTTGATGACAAGGTTAAAGTTCGCCGTTTTCGTGCAGGAACACCGCATCATCGTTTCTCGATTTCCGTCGAATTCGACTGTGACGAGATCGCCACAATATTCGCAATGAAAAAGTTTCTCAAGCTCTCGGAACACATCGATGATCGGTTTTAATTCGCTTCCTTCCAGCTCAATCCACTTGTTGAAATGTACCGATGAATTGACAGTCCACCATTCGTCCTGCCGGCGACGGTAGAGCTCGCTCCGC
Source organism: Chloroflexota bacterium (assembly GCA_029262735.1). Classification (GTDB taxonomy): domain Bacteria; phylum Chloroflexota; class Dehalococcoidia; order Lucifugimonadales; family Lucifugimonadaceae; genus JAJCYX01. Next base: position 84,007 of record JAJCYY010000013.1, read on the forward strand.
CGTTTATCCAACTCTTCCAGCCTCTTTAACTCCTCATCCAATTCCCACGATTTTGCGGATGAAATCGCTCGCTTCAATAGGGTTCTGTACCGAGCTGTGGCAGCCAGGTGGTAATCACCAAAATCCCACTCCATTTGTGAGTTGTACTTGAGTTCGGCGCCGAGCGAGTCACAAACTGCTTCATACAGCTGTTCACCAGATCTTCTGAGTTTGAAAGCCGCCTCGGCGACGCGTTCCTGTTCCAATGCCTCATCAATGTCGTCCCAAAGCTCAAGAGGGCGATGAATCATCGGTCCAGATTCTAAAGTCCAACCAGTGAACTCGTACACGTTGTTCGCTGGAACGGTTTTGGAATATTGAAGTTGCTTGGCCCAGTTGCGATCATGTGTTGTAATCACGAACTGGCGGTCTGGAAACTCATTTTTTAGAAGATCACAGATATACCTGCGGTGGCCAGAATCAAGTGACATAACCACGTCATCGAACACAACGACAGCGGATGGGAATGGTGCTAGTTCTTCGGTTAACGCTAGAAATAAGCAAATTCCCAAACTGTCTTGTTGACCTTCGCTATGAACCGCATTCGGAGGATATAGTTTGCCATCGTGAAATTTGACTTCCACATTTAACGATGGTCCTTTTTGACTCATCACCATTTCGAAATATGTTGCCGTGTCGGGGTCAGAGTCGGGGTCGGGGTGCAGGATCCGGTAGAACGTTGCCGCTCTGTTGCTAACTTTTCCGTAGAGATCACTCAGGACCTCCCGTTGGGCCTGCTCGTACGCCTGTAGCAGTGATCGGGCACGTACATGAAGGGAACCATGGTACTGGTCCATTATTTTGGATTTTTCCAATCTCTTGATTGGCTGTTCCAATCGCGTTAACCAGTCCCAAGCCTGCTCTTCAGGAGTCGCGTCCACTTTCACAGTCTTCGAAAGTTCATCGATCTGATCCAGAATTTCTCCAATGCCTGCTGGGGCGCATCGTTTCTCGAAAGAGTCACTCGTCGGGAACTGGTTGATGAACTCTTTCTGTGGACGCGCCAGAGCTTCTTGAATTGTTGAAAGACTGGTCTTCCATTCTGAAAGAATCTGGGAGTTTTTTCCATTGGGATCTGTGAACGCTGCCTTAGTCAATTCGGCAGACAATCGATCAACGGCCGAGACCACGGGCTTCGCTTGTTCAGTTATCGACGTCACTGCGGCAGCAATCTGCTGATGTAGTGATTCAGCCGACTTGCTGTTATCCCGTCTCACACGAACTGCCGCAATTAATTCTCCTGGAGGCCAAGAGGTCCCACAAAGAGGACATTCCGCTGTGTGCGTCTCGACGAGCTCGAATCCCGTGTCAAGGAGGTTGTGATGCCTGTACGCCAATTCGAGATCGGGATCCTCTGCGAAGCGTGTCGCTGCTTTGCGAATCTTGGTTTCAGCGTCGCGTCGGATTTCCAGATTCGGATTCGAGTTGAATTCACGGAGAGTCGCGATTGCGTTTGAAGTCACCGTCATATTTGGAATAGCCGATCCGCCCAACTGCGGACGATTTACGTCCATTCGGAAGCTTACAGCTGAAACCTGATCAATCGGATTTGCACCAAGAGCCTTGCGTTTTGCATTGACTTCTTCGAGTAGATCCCTACGCACACCCTCCACAATTGGGATGAGGGATTCCACGTCGCCTATGGCATCTTTCAATTCACCGGCCGCGTTACGTGCTCGCTCCTCCAGCGTGTTCTGTGCGGACACAAGGTTCGCCCGCGTTTGCTGCACTCTCGAGAGATTGAGCAGCTGTTGTACTTGTTGGGCGCGATCTCCGGGTTCGGCCGCAATGAATCGGAGTAAGTCTCGACGCGTGAGGCACATTTGCCCGCGTTTGGCGTAACCCTCTGCAAGCCGGGCAGACGCCTCAGACGACTCCGGAAAATCCAACTCGCGTGGGCTTTTAAAACCTCTAGATATCCGGACAATTCCAGAGCCGTCCTCGAAGTCCAAATCGCAAACAACCTTCGCGATTGACGCTTTGCTCGTCACATGTGGACCATGTGACAGGAGGCTCAGGACTCCAGATCCCCTTCCTTCCAGTCTGGAAATGCTGCCCGAAAACAAATAGTCGATCGCATCGACTACACCGCTTTTTCCAGAGCCATTGCGGCCCCAAACGAGTAAGTTCTCCCCGTTCGGTGTGAGTCGGGCCTCGGGTAATCCTCGCACGTATTCGATCTTCAACTCATGAATTTTCATCGACCACCTCGATTAGGTCGGTAGCCAGTGCTGAAATTACTGAATCCGAGCTAGGAGGGCCAGGAAGTGCGAATAGTCCAGTTATTCGCTCCAACAACTCAGGATCAGTGCCATCTTCTTTCATCTTCACGAGCGCTTTTACGGCGATACGATCGTCGATCAAATACTGATCATCGGACCCATTCCCCTGTGTCACTAGAGCAACTCCTCAACCAGATATTCGGTCTGTATTCGTGCGCAAAATTCATCAAGGATGTTGCCGTGACTTTAGCAGATGTCCATTGACCGCCTGGACCGTTGACAGTACTTATACCCGGTTCGGCTCTCCGTTCTGTCAACGGGCAGCATTTTGATTTCTGAAGTAGCCATTATTTCGCCGTGGCTTCTTGTCCTTCGCCCCCCTCTGTCGACCGACTGCCTGTCCAGACTTTCGTCGTCGGTCTATCCCGGCCTTAGTGCGCTGAGAGATCAGCTCGCTCTCCTGAGCTGCTATCCACCCGGAGATCATCACCAGCAGCTCCGCCAACGACTCCCCGGCGACAGACTGCACCGACTCCACGAATGGCTCTCGAAAGCTGAGGACCTGGACTCCGTAGCCGAGGAGCGTTTTCCAGACGGTTAGGGTTGCACCTGGACCCTCACGGCCGAGCCGATCGAGGCCCTGGACCATGACCGCGTCGAAGTCGCCGTGGCTGGCGTCTGCGTAGAGCTGCCGGAGCATTGGGTGGTGATCGCCCCGCCAGGCGGACTTTTCGACTGTGTAGAGCTGCACCACTTCGAGGCCTCGTTTTTCGGCCCATTCCGTTAGGAGCTGAGTCTGCGTTTCGGCTACCTGGTCCGCGGTCGAAACCCGGACCCACAGTGCGGCTCGCTTCATCGCGAAACCGCCGGCGCCGGTGCTGAATTCGCAACAAAAAGCTGGTCCGGGTAGGTGCCGGTTTTTGCGTACACACGGGCTGAAATGTGCAGCCCCCATTCCTGCTCTGTCAGACCATCCGGAGCGGTTTCGCCCCAGTGCTGATCGACAAACATCCACAGCTCCCCTCGCCGCAATGCAGCTCGCCATCGATCGAGGTCCATAAAGGTGCGATTCTGCATTTCTGAAACTCCCGTCTGAGGCTCCATTTGCACATCTCTCCTGCAAAAAATCTGGCTTAACTCCACAAATACCTCGCGACCTCGCGATTCCGAGACCGTCATGCAGAAAAATAAGTTCGGATTGGACGTTTCAACAGTGCGCGAGGTTGCCGATTTGAACCTCGCGATTTTGGGCATAGACCTCGCGGGGTGCGCGAGGTTACCTCGCGAAATCGCGAGTTCTGAAAGCGCGACCTCGCGCATCGATTTCGTATTGGAAAACGGTCGAAATCGCGAGGTCGCGAGGTATTTGTGGAGTTAAGACAGATTTTTTGTTCCTCACCCTTCGGTTTCGACGGTCTCAAGACTCCATTCGTTGTGCCGCCGACTGCCGCTGAATTCGGCTTTCCTGATAGCGAATTGGCCAAAGATTCGGTCCCTCATCCTGGCAAGCGCCTGGCCCATGACCGTCGTCGCTTTGTGGCTGTCGTAGCCGCTCCGCATCTCCATCATCAGCTCGTGTTTTCCGGCCAGCGTGACGAGCTTCCCGGCGGTCATAGGTTGGTCGGCATATTCCTCCCACCACACGTCGACGAACGCGGCCCATTCATTGCTCGAATCGTCGCTGCGGGACCTGCCAGCACTCCGGTTTTCGAGGAATCCGGAGATCCCTGCAGCGTCGAGAATTCCGCCCATCATGTGAGCCCAGGTTTCGTAAGAGCCGAACACCACGTCAGACTGCGGTTTGCCTTTTGAAATCCGGTTCCGGATCAGCACGAACAGCGCCCTCAACAACCGGTCTCTGTTCTGCCTGGTCCAGTGAGGCAGGTTGGCGTGCTTGAATCCGGTTCGAGCCGACGGATCCTCCATGCGTGCGTCCAGCTGCACGAAAACGACCCGCCTGGCGATCTCCCGTGAAAAGTCCAGGTTGTTACCGGTCACGGTCCAGGTGAGACGGTTCGGCAATGTCTGATGTGTGGTTGTCCGCATCACTCGGAACGAAGGGTTGGTGCTTGTTAAGACCGACGCCAGCGCAGCGGAATCGAGTCGGCGGTTCACGTTGTCGATGAGGACCATGCTGCCGGCGGACTCCAGGAGCGCCGGGATCTCTTTCCGCCACTCCTCCTCCCGCATCGGCGCCGTCGTCAGGTGCGGCGTCCGACCGGTCACCAGGAGCCCGATCACTTCCGGCAGTAGACCTTTGCCGGTGCCCTCAGACGGTGCATTGAAAACGAACAGCGGCGTCGGTCCCTCAAACATCGGTCGAGCCAGGCAGGTGAGCGCTACAGTGATCGCGTGAGCCCGGTCCGCATCGGTCACGAAAGGGAAGTCGACCAGTAGATCGTCGATCAACAGATCCTTAGCGTCCTGGACCTGTTGCTCGGTAGGGTGTTCAGGCACCTGCTCCATGTCAGAAATTCCGCCGTCCATAAAAAATCCACTCCTCTCGTTGTAGCCACTTTCGATAACGATCGTTCCATCAGGCAGGCAGTACGGTGACGACACCAGGCCGTTGAGCTGCGGGAGTTGTTCGGCGGTCTCACCGAGCATGTAGTCGATAACCTTCATCGGCGGGTTGGCTGGCTCCTCGTCGCCGCGAGGGTCGTAGTTCACCCAATCGACGACGTTTGCCAGCAACACGAGCAGCTCATTCTTTTGCAGGATCCTCACGACTCGTTGAGTGCGATCGCCTTGCGGAATCAGGTCCGCCATAGATCTGCTGCCCCACCTGAAAACTCTCGGGACCGGGCGGTTGTGACCGACGATCGCATTCCAGGCCTGCGGCGCCTGGTCGGTCAGGATTCCGCCTTTAACCTTGATGGTCGGTTTGTCGTGAGTACGTGGCGCCGGCCGGGGAGCATTCGCCTCTGCGGTCTGCTGTTCAGCTTGTGAGGACCTGGCCTGTTCCATCATCTGGTCGACCGCACGAGTGATGATCTCCAGCGGGCGTTCGGTCTTTAATGCCAGGTAGTCGATCGCCTTCTCTCTCGGCTGCAGGGCCGACCAGTTGGTGCAGTCGACTTCGGTGATGTAACGGTTGGTCTCGGCGTCATAGACCGCCACTACGCCGGCCAGTCTTCCGTTTGCGTTGAACACCCCAAGAGGACGCAGCTCTAGCGCCCGATCAATGGTCAAAATCTCACCCTCCAACTAACGGCAACAGGTTCGTGTTCAGAGGGGTGTGCGCGCCTACGAAGTCTCGGCCGGGAGACCTCTGGCGTTGATATTCCGAGTCGGCGGGCGAGGTTGAAGATCGAGCCGCGTCCGCAGGTGCTAAAACAGATCCAGCCTTGAGTGAGGTTGACCGAAAACGCCGGCGTTTTGGTGTTGTCGTGAAACGGGCAGAATCCGAGCTGCCAGCCGGTCCCACCAGGGCGCCGCAATCGGACGTTTCGACGGTCTAATTCGTGCTCGACTGCAGCAGCCAGATCACCACTTGCGACGATCCCGGTTGCCGGCGTTTTCGGGCGATCAAGATCCTTAACCCATATCGATTCGCCAAGTGATCGAGAGAGGAAGTCAGCCATGCCGTCCGCGAGCTGTCGAGCTGTCAGCTCCGGACCTGCCAGGAGATTCCATTCGACAGTCCACGACGCCGGCTGATAGCCGCGAGGCTTGTCCGGCGGCATGGTTGGCCAGCTGCGTAGGGAGAGATTGAGGCCTTTGATTTCAGCCACCAGCTCACCAGTGCCATACGCGACCAGGTTGAGGACCCCTTCGAGCCTGTCGGTTGTGCGGACGAATATGTGTCGTTTCGTGTTTTGGGTTCCCAGTTCGTCATAGAGAAAACCCTTCGGCATACTCGGCCAGATTTCAGGGCCGTGGTCGACATCGATGGCGACCAGGTAGCCGCCGTGAGGGTTTTCCGTGCCGGCCAGGATGATGAGACCGTCTGAATAGTCGGCTTCGAGGACCTCGCGGAGTGATGGTGGATTGAGTGATAGCGCTCGCGGATCGGTCCCTGGTAGGAGCTTTCCTCCGCCCCATCCGGGGATCGTATACAGACCGAGCCGGTGGAGTCGTCTTAGGTGTGTTCGGAGGTCCAGAGCATCGTTTCTCAATGGTGAGTCCTCCGGAGCCTGCGTGCCTCCTCCTGGGTGCGATCGACCGGGTTGGTGAACGGCCATTTCAGCAGCTCAAACACCCGTTCCTCGGTCTGGCACAGATACTCGGCGGTGATCGCATTGCGCGTACCGTGACCGACCTGGACAAAGAATTCGACGCCGCCGTAGGGGTGAGCGTGCCGGTCGTTCCTTTTGAATTTGGCCATGACCTCTTTCACCCAACCGGCGTCACCGGTCCGCACGAAAAAGAGCATCCCGAATGTCGCCCAGGTCCCGGAGAAAACGTCGATGGGTGAACCGTTGTAGGTGAGGAACTTGTTTTTCAATCCGTAGGACGTGCGGCCGTTCCGATCCGGCCTCAGCTTCCACGGTGAATCCGGGTCTGACGTCTTCTCTGCCAGATAGACGGTGAGCTGATCGTCGACAGGCAGAGGTTTGAGTCGAGGAGTGGGCGCTCCAAATAGGGCGCCCTGGCCCTCCGGATTGAGTGGTTCAGACTGTCCTATTCCGGGCTTCGGAATGCAGACCAGCTCCACGTCGCCGACGAACTCTTTCCGCCGGCGTACTGAACCGGCGGTCCAGACACGATCGCAAAACGGCAGCAGCTCAGCGCGGAGATCGTTCGCGAGCTTCACTGCATCCTGCAGGGGTATGGCGGGTTTAGTTCTCTGTTGTGTCAATGCCGGGAAGCGTTTTCTAGTCGACTCGTTCGAGTGTTTTGGCGTGGACGCCTGGTTTCCTGAATGTGTGGCGGTTGATCTTCATTGCGTGACATCGAGAGCAGTCCCAAACCGCCTTTACCGTGTTGCCCTCGATCTCCCATTTCGGACCCTTCCAGTTGTGTGAATGCAATCGACAATCCTTTCTCTATGCCGCCGGGAGCCTGATGAGGTTCTGCATTTCGTTGTCCACACGGCACCACTCCGGCCGGCAGGTCGACCAGTGATATCGAGTGCCGTGGATGTCCTCTTTCTTGAGGCGATTTCTGCAATTCCAGGCCTCATCCATGTCCGTGTGCGGGATCATGCAAACGGCGATGAGCGGGTTGTTGACGTTCGCCGCTAGGTGGGCGTGGCAGATGAATGGACCACGGTTCGCCTTGAGAAGTTGGCTAGACACGTCTGCGCTCCTGTCTCTCGAACGCCACCCGTTCGTCGAGCGGGAACGTCAGTTTGGTGATGCGATCGCACGCTCGACAGGCGAGGGACACGGTGTAGGTCGTCTGGTCCTCGCCGATCTCTGCGGCAAACGGCATCAGACCGAGAACACCGGCCGGACATTCGCACCGGTACTGCAGTCCGTGACGAGTTCTCTCTATTTCTGGAATCGGCATCGGCTACCCGTTGTTCTTTTGGTGAATGAAGATCATCTGTGTGACTCCGAGTGCGATCATTCCGGTGGTCATGCCGGTCACCACAGCGATGAGAATCGACATAGGTCCGGAAGCAAGATTCACGGCAACGGCGCCCGCGGAACCGCCGATTACCAGGCCAATAAATACGCCGAGAATCAGGTCCCTCAAGCCATGACCTCCGAGCCCTCGGTGATGTAGACGGCCATGTTTTCGGCGATGCGGTCGACCTGGTCCGCGTAATCCGGGTCGGGTAGGTGGACCGCTTTCGCGGCGGTGGCCATGCCTTTAGTGAGGATCGTTGCGAAGCGGACCAGCTCGTCACGCTCGTGGTACTTGCGCAGGTGCCAGGCGACGGTGTCGATTCCCTCATCCTCATCGAACGCCTGGTCGTCGACGTTGCACACATCGCAGCTCCAGCGGAATGTCAGAACGGTGTTGTCGGTGGTTCCAAATTGCATCTGAATCATCGGCTCACTCCTGCCGGCATTCGTGTAAGTGGGTTGCTCCGCTCCATCACGTTGGAAAGGTGCTCAAGAGAGAGAGGCAGATACAGAGCTGTCGTCGAGATCGACGAGTGCCCCATCAGCATTTGAATAGATCGCAGGTCGACGCCGGCCTCCAGCATGTCGACGGCGAAGTAGTGACGTGCCTGGTGTGGGTTGATATCGACTCCAGCGCGTCTCTCCAACCGGCGCCACACGCTGCGCAGACCCCACGGCTTCATCGGTTTTTGGTGGTGTCTCGGATCACTAGGACGGTCACTCAACCACAGGTGAGTTTCGTCGCCGATCGTTCCGATCAGCTGCGCCAGGTCGACAGGTATCGGAACCGTCCGAAATCCGGTCTTGCCTGCCGCGGTGATGAGCCTGTGCCTCGGCTGCATTTCACCGTCACCGATGTCAGTCCTCAGCTGGTCACGGTCGAACGGAATCTCGCCGAACCGGAGACCAGTCCCAAAAAGAATGCTGACGAGTGACAGATCGCGGTTTGAATCGCAGGTGTCGAACAGCGCGTGGACATCAGCCCTTTCCGGCAGATCGGGGATGTGCCGTACCTTGCGAGGGAGGGGTAGTTTTGACGGTATGTTCGGAAGCTCGTAGGTCTCGTTGGCCCACCGTGACAGCACTCGCCAGTGAATGAGGCGAACGTGCTGTGAGTAGGGAGTTCTACCGTCCAGATCAGCCAGAGCGACTGTCAGGTCCTCCGCCGACTCTGGCCAAAGCTCCGGCCATGACCGGACGGCGTGCAAGTATGCCCGCACCGTCTCCGGTGACCTGCCGCGGGACTTCCGGTCCCGAACAAATGCGTCAACGACGGATTCGGTGAGAACGCGTCCGCCGCGAGTGATGAGCTGGAGGTCCTGAGCCAGGACGCCGGGGTCGATTCCGGCGGTAGCGACTGTCCCGGTCGGACCATGCAGGGAACGCGCTGAATCACCGGTCAGAGGACCTGATCGGTTGCGTTCCGTTGAAACTACAGATTCGTTGGACGGCCGGTTGTGGGTTAACGCCGAATATCGATATTCAGCACCGGCCTGTATTGAGGCTGAGTGCGCCATTTTTCACCTTCTAGACTGCAAACAATCTAAGCGCGACAGCTCGTAGGCGTCAAGAATGGCGCTCCTCGAGTAAGTGTGAAAAAGGTGTGCGAGAAGATGGCGATGCACACATTCGGCCGTCTACACGGTCGTGAATGACGTACCGTTGGGGGAGAGATCAGCTTTTGGCAGATCCAGACGAGGCGACGCGATAACGCGGGGAAAAATGAAACCCGGTCCCTGCCTCACAATTGTCTAGAAGGTTTGGCGCTGGAACCGGGCTTCGGTGTCGATCTACCGTACCCCATTTTACTGGTGCAGGCAGAGCGGCGAAATAGGCGCGGCACTCTTGGCGCCGCTGTTTCGACAGGCCGTCTGTTGCGACTACTTAAATCGTCGCTCTGACGGTGGTGTTGGGTGTAGTTGCTGTCCCTAGTATTGCGGTGTGATATTCATGTATCCGACCGGCCGGTCTGGAGTAGTCAAAATGCGTAAGCGAGCGCGATCGAGGAGCTGCTGTTCGACGTGCGTTTGCCGTGGTGCCAGGCGCCGGCGCCGACGGTCGGCTGAGGAGCAGGCGGTGAACGTGCTCGCAATTAGCCCGCGGCGGCCGTGGATTGAGGAAGCGTTCAAACCGCGTCCTCCTGGGCCTCACCAAGAAGCTCCTGAACCTGTCGATTGACGACGCGGTTGTTCCATTCGATCGTGTCCAACATCGCCTCAAAGTGCAGGCTGAAAAGGGCCGTGATCTTCCCCTTCTCGTTCGCTGACCAGTTCTCCGGCAACAGCTTTGAGAACTCGCCGATCGCCTTTTGCAGCCCAGGTTCTTCCCCCGCCTCCATCGCTTCCGTCTGGCGGTCAGCTTGCTCGACGCGGTAGCGGAGGGCTTGGCTGAAGGTCTTCATGAGGTCATTACCTCTCAAACCCAGGCCATCGGCTGCAGTTGGTGGTGGATTGAATTCGTAGTTTCCGGTTTCGCTCATGCCGCGGCTCCCATGTCGAAAACCGGTGTTGTTGGCGCCGGGCTGAGTCGTAGGGTGAGAGCCGAGGTCACAACGCCGCATCGCCCCGCGGCGGGCCTCAAAAATGAGATGGTGACCCGCCTCGGAATCGAACCGAGAACCGTCTGATTAAGAGTCAGATGCTCTGCCAATTGAGCTAGCGGGCCGTACACGAATTCTCTCACCTGAATGGCGGACTAGGTAATTAAGAGTCACTTGCTCTACCATTGAGCTAGCGCGCCACCATCCATTCAAGCGGAGGCCCTTGGGCGTGTCAACTTGGCGGGTATCCAATTGGTGACGATTCGTCAGATTCGGTTGGCAACGTGGCACGCGCCAGGTGCGCGCCGACCAGTATGAGCGCACCGCTTAGACACGCCCACGCCGGTACGCCGACCAGAACCAATCTATCGCTTCGATGTCGGATGCCACCAAGAGGCCACGTGAGCGAACGTCGTGTTCCTCGCGGCTCCGTTTCGGTGCCCGAATGCCGCTAAAAACCTGGATGAGCGAACATGGTGTTTATCGCGGCTCCGCCTGCAAGACTGCACGCCGCCGTCACCTCAACAACGCAGATTAGAACAGCTCTACTGCTTAGACGCTTGCACTCCGCCGACCGCCCAATCGTGCTTTTGAACATCCTGGAAGATGATCGTGGTCGCAGAATCCGGGATTCCCGCCGTCTGTGATATCGCCTTCGTCACAGCCTCAGCCAACGCCGCCTTCTGGTCTGGCGTACGACCCTCGTAAAGTGCAATCTGAACAACCGGCATATTCGCCTCCTGAATCAGTTTCGACAGTTCTTGCGGGTTCACACCTGCAAGCAGAGAACAGCATATTCCTCAACCCCGCAGCATAGCCAGAGGCGGATTGAAACCCGACCGTCACCTGCCAGCTGCCAACCGCTTCACGAGAATATCCGGCAATCCCACGGCCTCCATCTGATGCTGTGTTTCGTCAATCGGATACTTCACTCGGAAGAAAGTAGCCGACATCGCACCCTTATCGAGAACGGCGTAAGACGCCCTCGAGTCGCCGTCCCTTGGCTGCCCAACACTGCCCGGATTTACAAACCACCGCCCTGCCCCAATCTCGACCACCTCGCCATGCTCGGCCCACCAACTACTCTCTGGGTCCTGCGCCGCAGGGATAGCCGCAGGCACATGCGTGTGGCCGTTCAAGCAGTGCGGGGTATTCAGGTATCCCGCAGTTGCGACCGCCACATCGGGGTCCGTCACGTATTCCCAGATCGGACTGCGCGGCGATCCGTGGACCAACGTGAAGTCCCTGATTTCCCTGCGATCAGGGAGAGAATCGATGTAGGTTTTCGACTCATTCGTCAGCACGCCGGCGGTCCACTCAGCGGCAGCACGCGCGTACGGATTGAAGTCGTCCAGCGAGATCGACCCGATCGCCGCCAGTTCGTGGTTGCCCGTTACTGAAAGCGCTGCGAGCTCTCGCAGCCTGTCCAGGCACTCGTTCGGTCGAGGTCCGTAGCCGACTGTGTCACCCAGCGTCCACACTTCGTTGAATCCCGAGGTGCGCGCAGCATCTAACAGCACAGCTTCAAGAGCTGCGAGGTTAGCGTGGATGTCTGAGAGTAGGAGGATTCGGTTCATCGCGGCATGGTCCATACGCCAGCAGACGGGACGGTCGAACCCGATTATCTCTTACAGAAGATCGGCTAGCCAAACTCCTGTCTGCGTACACGAGATCGATACAAGACAGTTCGCGTTCTCACGAGATCGGCTGCATGGCAGGACCACTAACGTGACGCGGCGACCATATAATCTCCGTAATGAGCGACTCTCTCCGGGCCACACCATCCAGTCCCTCGGACTCACCGGGTGAATTCGAACTGATCGCGGCTCTCAAGCGCGTGATTGAGGCCGCGAATCCCGCGCCTGGCGTCGTTGTCGGTATCGGAGACGACGCGGCGGCCGTCGAGACAGATTCCGGCGTCGAAGTGATGACCACCGACACTATGGTCGACGGCGTTCACTTCGTTCGCGGGCAGGCCACGTGGGCTGACGTGGGATGGAAATCCGCTGTCTCAAACTTGAGCGACATCGCGGCAATGGGCGCCGTGCCCCTCCACGCGCTCGTCACGATTGGGGTGCCGCCGGATGTTTCGCTGAAAGAGATGGAGCAGCTGTACGGAGGGCTAACCGAGGCGTTCGGTGAGTTCGGCGGCGGTATCGTCGGGGGCGACGTTGTGTCCTCACCGAATTTCTTTGTGACCGTCGCGCTAACCGGTAAAGCACGCGATATCGAAGGATTTCCTGTGCTGCTGCGGAGGGATGCGGCTGAACCCGGCGATCTGATCGGGGTGACCGGCAAGCTGGGTGGTCCCGCAGGTGGGCTTCGTGCTCTCACAGAAGGTCTCGGCGGTGCCGGGGCTGACCGGCTGAAACGCCTGCACTACCGGCCAACGCCAAGGCTGGCACAAGCCGAATCACTGCTTGAGGCCGGAGTGCGTTGCGCTATGGATGTCAGCGACGGATTGATGGGCGACCTGGACAAGATTTGCAAGGCGAGTGAGATCGGTGCAGTCGTCAATGCTCGTGATGTCCCGATGCCCGAAGAGCTAAAGACCGTGTTCGGCGACGATGCTCTCCAGATGGCGCTCTCCGGTGGAGAGGACTACGAGCTTATTTTCACTGCGCCGTTCGATCTGATGGACCAACTGTTGTCAAGGAACCGCGGATCGGTAACGCACATCGGCCGAATCGTCTCGGAGCCAGACGAAGGCGACAGGGTGATTGCCGTCGATACGGTCGGCTCCGAGATCGAACTGCAACAGAGGGGATGGGATCATCTTGGATCAGAGTAATCCGTTCCCGTTCCCGCTTATGCCTTCGCAGGCACAGGGATTGATGGTTGAGACCCATTCGGAAGCTGAGACGATCACCGTCGGCCGGGCGATCGGCGAAGCGCTTCGGAGCGGTGATGTAGTGCTGCTCATGGGTGAGCTTGGTGCAGGGAAAACACAAATGGCTCGTGGCATCGCGACCGGAATCGGCAGCACAGTTCCTGCTCGCAGCCCAACGTTTGTGCTCGTCAATGAATACCATGGCAGGATCAGGCTCAGCCACTGCGATCTGTACAGGGTAGCGGGACCAGACGAAGTTACAGAGCTGGCCCTGGAAGAGAGACTGACTGACGGCGCGCTAGCCATCGAGTGGCCCGAGCGTGCGGGCGGAAATCTCCCTGACGATGCGTTGCTGGTACAGATCGATCCCGGCGAAGCCGATGAGGACAGAACGATACTGCTGACTACGGGTGGCAACCGGGCGGCACATCTTGCCATGCGTGCTGCCGCGGTCTACGAATCTCTGACGGCTTTTCCTGCGCCCGTTCAAGAGACGCCCGAATGAATCTTGTCGTTGTCGACACCTCAACCCGCTGGGCTGCTGTTGGTCTTCAGACCGACTCTGGCGATCAGACCCAGACGGTGTGGCGCTCTGAGCAGAATCATGGACGGGAGTTGATGCCTGCAATTGTTGAATTGCTGGATCGCGCCAGCGTGAGACCGTCGGAGATTACTCACCTCGGGGTAGCCCTCGGGCCTGGCGGCTTCAGTGCCGTCCGAGTCGGCGTCAGCACGGTGCTCGGACTGGCATTGCCGGGGAATCTGCCGGTCGTCGGTGTCCCTACTCACTCAATTGAAGCTTTCCCGTTTCTCGAGTCCGCCACAACTTCGTCGCCCCTGATCTCGCTCATTCCCGCCGGTCGGGGAGAGCTGGCATGGGCGAGGTTCCAGTCCGCACTAGTCGAGATTGACGAACCTGAAACCGGGCTCAGCACTATCGATGAATTACTCACCGACCTGCCCCCAGGCAGCCTGCTTTGCGGAGAAGGTGTTGAGCTGCTCCCGCGCAATATAGATCCAGAGAAAATACTTTCCGGTGAGCCTCCGACGCGATCCCCCGTTGCCCTACTGGAGATCGTGAACGCACGCATCGAGACTGGCGAGTTGACTCCGATCACCGAACTACGGCCAATCTACGCCCGTCCGCCAAGTATCACTTTGCCAAAAAGACCCCGCTGAGCTGCTCGATGTCACCGCTCGAACATCGTAAGAGGGCCTGGCAACAACTCACCGATTCATGCCACAACGGCCCGGAGCAGAGGTAAAGTATCCGCTGATACAAATTTCCGGCCCGACCGGACGGCTTGAAAACGCGGCCTGAACCCGTCACGAACAAGATCATCAATCAGGAGAAGAGATGGCGAACGAAACAACCCTCGTACTGGTTAAGCCGGACGGCGTGCAGCGCGGGCTCTCAGGCGAAATCATCCGGCGCCTGGAGCAAACGGGCCTCAAAGTCGTAGGGCTGAAGCTCATGCAGGTCTCACGCGAGCTCGCGGGCAGACACTACGCCGAGCACGAAGGAAAGCCGTTCTACGCCGGACTCGTCGACTACATCACATCTTCACCGGTAGTAGCGCTTGCGCTGGAGGGTCCGGACGCGATCTCGATCACCCGGAAGTTGATGGGTGTTACGAAGCCAGCAGAGGCAGCGCCGGGCACGATACGCGGTGATCTGGGAGTGGACATCGGACGCAACCTGATCCATGGTTCGGCAAATTCCGACGATGCAGAACGGGAAGTCGGCCTGTTTTTCACCCGCGTTGAACTGCTGAGATGGGACCGTGCCATCGAGACATGGATTACGGAGTAAGGGGGATTCTGCCGCCGTCAACGACTACTGGAGCCGCACAACTTCCGTCCCGCGAGCCCACAGCTTGTCCAGTGCGTAGTAGTCGCGGCTGTCCTCGCTGAAAAGATGGACGACGAAACCCGGGAAGTCGATGAGCACCCAGCCGCCTTCGCCAGCACCCTCACGGTGCCCTGCATGGAGGCCGTGTTTACGAATCTGGCGGGTCAGGTCGTTCGCCATGGCGTCCAGATGACGATCGGTCTCGCCGCTGGCAATCACCAGATAGTCGGCGTACGAACACATGCCTTCAACATTGATGACAACGATGTCCGAGGCAAGGCGCTCCGACAGGAACTCAGCTGCAAATCGCGCGTAGTCACCTGTCGAGTTCAGCTCTATCTGCGCTTCAGTTCGGGCGCTGGTTGTTGATGCCATTGCGCTGATTGTACCAGCGGCGGCGCTGTTTACGGGTATTTACACGACACGCTGGTCTTCTCGCACGCGATTCGATCCGCGGCACCGATACACTTGACCTAATGAGCGGAAACACAAAGAAGAAGAGAGCTGTCGTGGCGATGAGCGGGGGAGTCGACTCCTCAGTTGCCGCCGCTCTGCTTGCCGACCAGGGATACGAAGTGGTTGGCGTGACGATGCGCCTCTTTGACGCACCGTTCGAGAATGCAGGCCGTCTCAGCAGGTCTTGCTGTTCGCTGGAGGACGTCGAAGATGCCCGCGCCACGTGCCGAATCATCGGCGCCAGGCACTACTACATGAACTTCGAGGACGAGTTCCGTGACCACGTGATCGACTACTTTGTGGGCGAGTACGAGAGGGGCCGCACGCCTCATCCCTGCCTCGCCTGCAACGATCGGCTGAAGTTCGATTTTCTGATGCGCCGTGCCGAGTTCATGGATGCAGACATCGTCGCAACCGGTCACTACGCGCAGGTCGTCAACGGAGACAACGGTTATCGGCTTATGCGAGCCGTCGATCCGCTCAAGGACCAGGCATACGTGCTCTACACGCTGACACAGGAGAAGCTGGCGAAGCTCGCTCTTCCGGTCGGCGGCTACACAAAGGAGCAGATTCGAACACTTGCGGCCGAATTTGGACTTCCGGTCGCAGACAAGCCGGACAGCCAGGACATCTGCTTCATACCTGCTGGCAACTACCGTGAGTTCGTCGAGAAGCGGCTTGAGAGCCGCATGCCGGGTGTATTGCGGACTTCTGATGGAGCCGTCCTGGGCACTCACGATGGCGTTCATGCCTTCACGATCGGCCAGCGAAAGGGGCTGCCGATCAACGGTGGCACCGGCAGGCCGGTGTTCGTGACGCACATCAATGCTGCGACCGGCGAGATTACCGTCGGCGATGCAAGGGACCTGTTGAAGACACAGCTCTGGGCTTCAGGAATCAATTGGATCTCGGGAACCGCGCCCAATGGCAGCATCAGGTGCGAGGCTCGCATCCGGTACAACGGACAGAACTCTGCCGCCACGGTGACTCCACACGGCGACTGGGCCGAGATCGAGTTTGATGAGCCTGTGCGAGCGATCACGCCGGGCCAGGCAGCGGTTTTCTACGATGGCGACGAGGTTCTGGGCGGCGGAATGATAGAGCCTGCGCCACCGGCAGAGTTCGCCAGACAAGACTCCATTATCGTCACGGCCGCTCGCCGGGAACTTGCGTCCCACTGACTCTCAGCTTGGTGGCAGGCGGGAGAACAGTTAACCTCTGGCTTCCGCAGGACACACTTCTCCTGCGCGCCAGTTGACCGCACGGTCGCCTACTGCCCTTTCGACTCCCCATGCTGATCAGACTCGAATCGATCCCGCCCTCTCCCACACTTCATTTTGAACAAGAACTCTGGCAGCAGGGTTTCGGGCGCGTTGCCGGTATCGACGAGGTTGGACGCGGTCCGCTTGCCGGTCCTGTGGTCGCCGCCGCTGCAATGCTGAACGAAGCTGATGCGGAATCGTGGCACGGCCTGTTCACAGACAGCAAGCAGATGACGAAAGCTCAGCGCGAAGTGGCCTACGACTCTTTTATGAGCCGTGGGGTTGTGCACGCCGTCGGCGCTTGCTCCTCCGAGGAGATCGACGGCATTGGCATCGCGGCAGCAACGAAACTGGCGATGGCCCGGGCCATTGAGGGAATTGAACCGGGGCCGGAGCATCTGCTGATCGACGCACTCAGGTTAGACGGAGTCAACCTCCCTCAGACGGCGATCATCAAAGGTGACGCAGTTTCGATGTCGATAGCCGCCGCTTCTGTGATCGCCAAGGTGACGCGAGACAGGCTGATGGCAGGTGTGTTCGAGGAACAGTTCCCCGGCTACGGCTTCGCGTCGCATAAAGGCTACGGAACAGCAGCGCACATGGCGGCACTACAACAGCATGGACCGTGCGACATCCATCGAAGCTCGTTCCGGCCGGTGCGCGAGGCGATTCTGAGAAGCTGATTGTCTATGTCAAAAACCCGTAAACCGCCTGCTGCGGCTAATATCCTGACACTGCCTGAGGGAACCGGACGCGCCGGGGAAGCTGCTGCTGCGCACATTCTCCGGTCACGAGGCTACAAAATCGTTCGCACGAACTACCGTGTGAGAGAGGGTGAGATCGACCTTGTAACGGAACGCGATGGGCAGATCGTTTTCGTAGAGGTCAAAACCCGCCGTTCAAAGTTCTTCGGATCGCCGGAAGAGTCGCTGACCGCAGAAAAGGCGGCAAGGTTGATCGCTGCCGCGCAAAGTTACCTTTCCGATACAGGCAACGAACAGGCTGACTGGCGCATCGACTTTCTGGGGATCGAGATGGACAGAAGTGGGCGCGTTGTCCACTCGAACCTTGTCGAGAATGCTATCGCTGAATAGGATTCGGACCTGCTGCCAGGTGAAGCCACGACTAATCGCGGCTGAGACAACAAAAGATCGCGGAGCAGAAAAATGGCAATGCTCGATGGAAAAGTTGCGCTGATCACAGGAGCAAGCTCGGGCATAGGCCGAGCCACCGCGAAGGTGTTTGCGAAGCACGGCGCAAAGGTTGTGGTCGCCGCCCGTCGCGAAGCTGAACTCGCCAGCCTTGTTGCAGAGATTCAGAGCGCGGGGAGCGATGCCGCCTTCATTCGCGCTGATGTTACGAAAGAAGCGGATGTACAGGCGATGGTCGCGTTCGCCGTCGAAAAGTTCGGAAGGCTCGACTGTGCCGTCAACAACGCGGGTGGCGGCGTAAGGTCAGACGCGGAGTGGCACGAAGCTGACCCGGAAGCGTTTCTGAAAACGATCGAGTTGAACACCACGTCAACCTGGTACTGCATAAAGCATGAAGTCGCACAGATGCTGAAGCAGGGTGATGGCTCAATCGTGAACACGTCGTCGGTCGCGGGATTCCGAGCCGGTACCAGCGAGGGCTACGCGTCGGCGAAGTTCGCCGTTAACGGTGCCACCGTGTCTGCGGCATCGATATATGGCCCCCGAGGTATCAGGGTCAATGCGGTCGCACCGGGAATAATCGACGCCGGTAGTTGGGCACAGCGCTTCACGGATGATCCAACGGTTCGGACGGCCTGGAACGGTGCGATTCCTTCCGGGCGACCCGGCCGCGCAGACGAGGTGGGCGAGGCCATCGCATGGCTGGCCTCCGATGCGGCCTCATACGTCAACGGAGTGGTCCTGCCTGTCGATGGCGGCAGCCTGATCACGATGAACAGGCCGGATTCGCTGGGCTAGAAAATCGCTATAGGGTTAACCGGTGAGCCTGTCGCGTTCGGGATGCGCAGAGGATTGATCGAAATGGCGAACTCCCAGCGCCCTCGACGTCTGCACTCCTCAGCAAGGTCGTCAAGCCATGCGTTGTCCAGGATCCACAGTCCCATGCCAACGATGCCGACCTGGTGAACAGGATTCGTGAACTTCTCGTAGCCCGTCGGTGCGACATCGTTCCCGGTGTCCGAGCCCATCACCGCTATCTCCCGCTCGTGCATGAACGGCAAAATCTCAGGCTTTGGACCGGCCGAGCCCTTCTCCCAGACATCAACTCCGCCCTTCTTCTTCCGCTGCCCCAGTTGACCGGTGCGCATCAGTAGCACATCACCCGTTCCGACCTTGAACCCGCACTCTGCCTCGGCCTTCTGGATATCGTTCATGCCAACGCCGTCCCCGCGTTCAACGAGATCGGTACCCCGCAGATACGGCGCGTCAACCAGCACACCGCGTGTCACGATCCCACCGCCGCCCGCAAGTACGTTGTTCGTGTGGGCACCTTCATCGGTGGACACATCGCTCATCGGGAAACCGTTGTACATCTTGCTGTCCCAGAAGAAGTGGGCAAGCGAATCGACGTGCGTAACGGAGTGGCCATGAAAAATTATCCCAAAGTAGTCGATCGCAACCTGTCGCTCGCGGGGTTCGCCTTCCTTGTGGTCAAAGCCTGTTCGCACCATGAAATGCTGCGGGGGTCTTGCAACATCAGGAGCGAAGTCATAGCTGACGTCGATGGCACAGCTGACCGTCTTGCCATCTTCGACGAGCGACAGAGCGGACTTTGTCCCGGCATTAGAAAGGTGGTTCAACGTGCCCTTCTGATCTGAATCACCCCACCGTCCCCAGTTGTTCAGATCCTTGTTCAGCCATTTGATCAACTGGTCTTCCGTTGGACGGTCTGCAGGCATGAATCGCTCCCAGGGTCATTGAAGTGAGGTGAACCGAACTATTGCACATTGGCTCAGACGACGTGTCTTATCGTCTCAGGAGGCCAGAAGTGTACTTCGATTTGCCGCCTGGAGAAGCACATCCCGCAATCGGTAGCATCCGACAACTGCCTGAAGCTCAATCGCATACAATCAGCGCTCCCTCGTCCGGGGCACACGGATCTGGCCGGATCTGGCAAGCCGCAATGGGCAACACTTGGAAAAAGCATCACGATTGGAGCCGGCATTTGGCAGAGAGCGCACAACGGAACTCGTACCTGCAAGCCCAGGTCGAGGCGGTCCATCGCAACCTGCGCTTCCTGGAAACGGTTGCCACCTCGCCCATCGGTATTGTCACCGACCTCAAATCCCTGCGAGAGGCCATCCCTGCCGAACTTGCGTCGGAAGAACGCGATCGACAGGCGTTCCAGGACGTGACAGGCCGCGGGAAGGACCCGCGACGAACCGGCCTCGAGGCAAGTGATGTGGTTCGCCAGACATTCGAGATGATCGGAAAGCTGACTCCCGAGGGCGAATCTATCCTCTCCTCTGATTGGACGAGCCGTGCCAGCAAGGTGCTCGATCGCATTACGGACAGGCTTGGTCGCGATATCAGGCAGGCTGTCGCTGCTTCGTTCGACGGAATCTACGTGATCGTCGATCCTGAGCACTCAAATGGCAGACCGGTCGTTGAGGTCGCAGCGAAGGCGCTATCAGGAGGCGCGTGCGCGATTCAGTTGAGAGACAAAACCGGAGAACGCCGGACAGTCCTCGATGCAGCCCAGAAGCTTCAGGAGATGTGCGCCGAAGCCGGAGCGGTTTTCATTGTCAACGACTGGGTCGACATCGCCGCGCTTGTCAACGCAGACGGTGTGCACCTTGGCCAGAACGACATCCCGATCGGCAGGGCAAGGACGCTGCTCAGCGAAGCCCAGTTGACCGGCACTTCCAACGCGCTTCAACAGGAGGCGTTGGATTCGGAATCGGATGGCGCAGACTATGTCGCGGTAGGTGCGATGTTCGCCACCGATACAAAGCAGGACACGCGGCCAGCTGGGGTGGAGACACTTAAGCAGGTGAAGGGCTCGGTCGGTGTGCCGGTCATCGCGATCGGCGGTATCAACGCAGACAACATCGGGCAGATCGCCTATGCCGGTGCAGACTCGGCATGCGTAGCCAGCGCCGTCACGAAAGCCGATGATCCTGAAGCTGCGACGCGCCAGTTGGACGAGTTATTCAAGCGCGCCTGAGCCAGTGAGCCATATTTCCCACGCGTCACCTGGCTCATTCCGATGCATCGGCCATGCCCCGGATTCAGGCCAGCCGGTTCGTAATTCGGTTGACCTGAATCAGCCACCGGGATAACCTCCCAAGTCGGTCCAGAGTGGGCAGGGGCTAAAGCGGCAAGTCCGCCGAATTGTCATCTCGGACGAATACAGGCCAGAATGAGCCGCATCTTGACACGAACCTTCCAGGACCCTGCAAACGCGGGTTCACAAGGAAGGTTCTTTCGCGGAGGCTGAACTAAATGAGCTCAATGATCGTGGCGTTCATCGCGGGTGGGCTTGCGCTTATTGCCGCAGGCGGGTTCGCCAGATGGGTGGTTAGCAAGCCGTCCGGCACCGACGCGGTGCGTGAGATTGGCGATCTGATTCAAGAAGGCGCCATCGCTTTCTTGCGGCGAGAGTATCTCTACCTCTCGGCGTTCGTCGGCGCCGTGTTCATCCTGCTGGTGCTCTTCATTGACTTGAACGTCTTGAACAACACTCGGATTGACACACTCCAATCTTTGCGGGGCGAAGGCGGGATTGACGTCGAAGGTCCGTGGACGGCGATATCGTATCTTGCCGGTGCGATCGGATCGGGATTAGCCGGTTGGATTGGCATGAGCATCGCAGTCCGGGCGAACACGCGTACGGCGACCGCAGCGCAATCCGGTCTCAATCCGGCTCTTAGAGTGGCATTCGGCAGCGGAACAGTCATGGGCATGACGGTGGTTGGCCTGGGCCTCCTCGGCGTCACGCTGCTGTGGCTCGTATTCCGCGACCCGAACATCATCGCAGGCTTCGGTTTCGGTGCTTCGTCTATCGCCCTTTTCGCACGAGTTGGCGGTGGGATATACACGAAGGCAGCCGACGTCGGCGCGGACCTCGTGGGCAAGGTGGAGGCCGGACTTCCCGAGGACGACCCTCGCAACCCGGCAGTTATCGCTGACAACGTCGGCGACAACGTTGGCGACGTTGCAGGCATGGGCGCGGACCTGTTCGAGTCTTATGTTGGATCGATCATCGCCACAATCGCTCTCGCATTCTCAATTGGCGCGGCGGCGTTCGTAAGCGGTCAACGAAGCGGGAACCTGAGCCACGACTCCGATCTCGTGGTGCTGCCCATCCTGGTGGCGGGAATCGGAATTGGTGCGGCGTTGATCGGAGCCATGCTAGTCCGTACACCACCGCAGGCCACTATGGGGCGGCTGCTCTGGGCGCTACGCATAGGCATATTCAGTGCTGGCGGGCTTGTCTTGATCGGCACTGCTACGGCTGTGTCTCTGATGGATTTTTCGGACAACCTGCCCGCTGGTGTGCTCGAGCGTGACTACGATCTGTTCTGGGTCGTCGTCGTTGGACTCGTCGTCGGACAGGTCATCGGAACATCTACTGAATGGTTCACTTCATACGAAGGATTCAGACTCGGACGAATTCACATCAATCCTGTCGGATGGATCGCCAAACAGTCTGAGACCGGCCACCCATCAACCATCATCGCTGGGTTGGCCGTTGGCTTCTACAGCACCCTGATTCCCACCGTCTCCGTGGTGATCGGCGTGTGGGCCGCCAACGAACTGGCTGGACTATACGGAGTCGGACTTGCGGCCGTCGGCATGCTGGCTACCCTCGGCGTCACACTTGCGACCGATGCGTACGGTCCAGTAGCTGACAACGCGGGAGGCATCGCTGAACAGGCGCATCTCGATCCAGAGGTCCGTGAGCGAACAGACGCACTGGACGCACTTGGCAACACCACAGCCGCAACAGGCAAAGGCTTTGCAATAGGGTCCGCAGTGCTTACGTCGCTTGCCCTCATGGCCGCCTACGGTCAGATGGCTGGAATAACCACGCTGAACCTGCTGACTGCAGAGGTGTTAATCGGCGCGCTCATCGGCGCTTTGCTGCCGTTCCTTTTCTCTGGACTCACGATGCAGGCCGTCGGCACAGCTGCCGGATACATGATCGAAGAGGTCCGGCGGCAGTTCCGTGAGATTCCGGGATTGAGGGAGGGTGCCGAAGGCGTGAAGCCCGACGCTGCACGTGCGGTCGCAATCTCGACCAACGGCGCTCTGAAGGCAATGGTGCTTCCCGGCCTTATCGCGATAGCTGCACCGATCATAGTCGGCGCCATTCTCGGCGCAGCGGCGCTCGGCGGATTGCTTGCGGGCTCTATCGTCACCGGCTTCCTGCTGGCCATATTCATGGCAAATGCGGGTGGAGCGTGGGACAACGCAAAGAAGTACATCGAACTCGGCCACCACGGTGGCAAGGGCTCTGATGCGCATGCCGCTGCAGTCACCGGTGACACGGTGGGCGACCCGTTCAAGGACACTTCGGGACCGGCAATCAACATCCTGTTGAAGCTGATGGCGATCGTGTCGCTGATTTTTGGCCCCCTTTTCGTGTGACCGCAGTCTCGACAGACAGATATCAGACAGCCCCGAAGAACTCATCGGGGCTGTCTTCGTCTGGCCGAAATTACAGGAAACGACTCACATTTTTATCAGGTCATCCCGCGCGATCAGATCACCGTCGACTACTAAGCTGGTGATATGAAACCTGGTCTTCTCCTTCTAATCGCCCTTCTCTCGATTGCAGCCGCTGCATGTGGCTCGTCTGACACAGGCTCCAGTTCAACCAGCCAGTTGCCGCCGACAGATGGAAAATTCACGCGCGTGCTGGAGCAACCTCGCGGCGATGTTGCAACACCTGACTTCACACTGCGATCAGCCAATGGCGAGACGGTACGGCTGTCTAATTACCTCGGCAAGCAGCCAGTCGCAGTTATCTTCTATCGGGGATTTTTCTGAGGGATCTGCCATGCGCAGCTCGTGGAGCTGCAGGAGATCTACCCTGAGATCGATTCAATCGGCGCCGAAGTTATTGCAGTAAGCGTAGATTCCGGGCTGGACGCGGCAAGAATCGTTGAACGCTACAGCCTGGATTTCCCCGTTTTGTACGACTCCTCTGGAGACGTATCGCGGGCATGGAGAATATTCGATCTGCTAAATGACGGCGTAGCGGCACCTGCGACTTACATATTCGACTCTTCAGGTGAACTGTTCGGATACAGAATCGGTGAGAACATCGCAGATCGTCCGACTGCCGTAGAGGTGCTTGTCACTCTGTCCGCGGCCTAGCCGAGTCCAGGCTATAGCGTGAGTTTTCGCCGCCTCCCAACCGGTATCATCGACAATCCATGGCCCTGCCTAACTCTGCCGTAAGCATGGAGCGATTCGACTGCCGGATTCCAGCCACAGTAGCGCGCTGCTCACAGACCTCTATGAGTTGACCATGGCGCAAGCCTACTGGCGCAACGGCATGAACAGCAGCGCAACGTTCAGCCTTTCTTTCCGCGGTTACCCGAAAAACCGGGCCTACTACGCAGTCGCAGGCATCGAATCGGCGCTCTCCCACCTCGAGTTCATGCAGTTCACCGAGCAGGACATCGCCTTCCTCAGGTCAACGTCGGAGCTTGATCCCCAGTTCATTGACGCTCTTAGTGTGCTTCGCTTTACAGGAACCGCTCGCGCGATGAACGAAGGGATGCTGGCCTTTGCTGATGAGCCTGTAGTAGAGGTGACAGCGCCGTTGATTGAGGCGCAGATAGTTGAGACAGCACTCCTCAACTCGATCACATTCCAAACCAGCGCGCTTACGAAGGCTGTCCGTATCAAACATGCCGCCGGGGACCGGCCCGTTTCTGAGTTTGGAGCGCGCAGGGCGCAGGGAAGGGACGCAGCAGACTACGCCGCAAGATGCTCGGCGATTGCAGGCTTCGCAGGCACGAGCAACCTGGGTGCGGCTGCGCGCTTCGGGATCTCGACCACCGGAACGATGGCCCACTCGTTCGTGCAGTCATTTGAAGACGAATTGTCCGCGTTCCGTGCCTACGTCACCGAGTTTCCCGAAGCGTCTACTCTGCTCGTAGATACCTACGACACGCTTCAGGGCGTGCACAAAGCGATCACGGTTGCGAAGGAGATGGAGAGGCGCAGCGAACTCCTTCGGGCTGTCCGGCTCGATTCCGGCGACCTGCTTTCGCTCTCAGTACAGGTGAGGCGCATGCTCGATGACGCAGCCCTGGGCTACGTTCAGATCGTTGCAACCGGCGGGCTAGATGAGTATTCGATATCCCAACTGGTATCTGACGGAGCTCCGATAGATGGTTTCGGCGTCGGAACACGCTTTGTCGTCTCGGCAGACGCCCCGTTTGCGGACTCGGTCTACAAGCTGGTTTCATACGCCGGTAGGCATGCTGGCAAGCTCAGTCCCGGGAAGACAACCCTGCCCGGTCCGAAGCAGGTCTACCGTACGGCGCGAGGAGGCAAGTTCGCAGGCGACGTCATAGCCACGGCAGGTGAAATCCCGCCGACTGGGAGCGAACCGCTGCTAAAAGTCGTGATGGAAAATGGCGTTCGTGAAGCACCGCAGGACACGATTGAGTCAGCTCGTACCCGCCTTGCGTCACAACTGGAATGGCTTCCACCGGAGACTACGTCACTGACCAATCCCACCGCGTATCCCGTGACCCTGAGCGCCGAGCTAAGATCACTGCAGGCTCAACATGCTGCCCGTCGCTCAGGCGACAACTAGGCCGCTTTGATCTCTTCGACGGTGGTCATCTGAGCCCCGGCCTCCTTCATCTTCTCCACTGCCTTCTCGCCATCGCCGGGTTCCACATTCACAGCCGCAATCGCGTCCTCGATCAAGTGCACTTCGAATCCGAGCTTGCGGGCGTCGAGGACGGTATTGAGCACACAGTAGTCAGTGGCAAGGCCGCCAATGAACAGACGGCCGATATCGGTCCTGCGTAACTGTTCTTCCAGGTTGGAGTCCAGGAAGCCGGAGTAGGCATCAACAGCTTTATCCGCTCCTTTTCGCACTATCGAAGTGCCCACCGGCGGCTGCAGGTCCTTGTGCAGTTCGGCACCGTGTGATCCCTGGACGCAGTGCGGAGGCCACGGGCCGCCCTGTGCTTCGAATGAGGAATGATCTTCGGGATGCCAGTCTTGCGTCGCGAATATGCGCGCGCCTTTGATCCTGAAGCGAGTGGCAACTCCCGATAGCGTGGATGCCACCTGGTCACCACCTTCTACGGCAAGCGAACCGCCCGGACAGAAGTCGTTCTGCACGTCCACGATAATCAGGGCATCAGTATCCAGTAGGTTCAATACGACCTCCCCACAATGCGTCGCCGAGTAGCTCATCATCATAGCGACGCTGGCAAATTCGGCTAGTACCTGGCAAAGATTGCTCCCGACAATTCGGCTGAAATCGTCTCACTCAAGTGAAGCGAGGTATGGATTCGTCGCTCGTTCTTCGCCGATGGTTGATGAAGGGCCATGGCCGGGAAAGACCGGCGTCTCGTCGGGAAGTATGAGCAGCTTGTCACGAATGCTCTCTATCTCTTGACGGCCGTCTCCACCGGGAAAATCGTAGCGGCCGATCGAACCCTTGAAGAGAGTATCTCCGGTGAACACCATGCTTTCAAACAGGAAGCATGTGCTTCCCGGCGTGTGGCCGGGAGTCTGTATGAAGGTGATCTCAGTCGAACCCAGTTGAATTGCAGGTGAGTTTCCGAACGAGAGATCAGGCTCCGGAGGATCCGTGTATCCGCCAAGTGCGTCCAGTAACCAGCCCGGAGGATTTTTCGAATAGTCGGTGTCTGCTGCGGCAAGATAGTAGCTGCCGCCCATCTCCTGCTGCAGAACCGCCACGCCGCCGGTATGGTCAGCATGACCATGTGTACAGAGCACATAGCGCAGGTCCAATCCTGCCGACCTGACCGCATCAACGATGCGAGCAGGCTCCGCTCCGGGGTCGATGACGGCACAGTCGTTCGAGTCAACGGATTTGAGGATGTAGCAGTTGGTTTGCAGTCCGCCAACGGCGATCGTGGTCAGCAAAGGCATTGAGTTGGCCGCCCGGGGAAATTAGTGCTAATTCGGCTGCTAACCATATCCGAATCAGACGAGCCCCGAACTGGACGATCAGGTTCCGACGACGAAGTCGACTATTGGCCTGCCGAAGTAGAGTGCTACCAGGCCGCCCGTCGCCAGGTACGGTCCGTATGCAATGACCCGTTCCTGCCTGCCAAACAGCCGCCCAGACAGCACGATCAACGCAGCAACGCCACCAATCACTACCCCGATGTACAGGCCGATAAACAGCATCTGCAACCCGAGAATTGCGCCCATTGCTGCAGCCAGGTATGCGTCGCCACCACCCATGAGCGGCCGGTTCATGCGCAGACCGAGCCAGTAGATTGGGTAGAACGCAGCGAATCCGGCTGCGGCACCGGCAAGCGACTGCCACCAGACGAGCTCGGGCCAGAACGGAGCGAAGGCTAAAGCGGCGATGCCGGTCGGCCAAACCAGCTTGAACGGCAGATATTTCGTCTCAAGGTCTATGAACGCCAGCGAGATGAGCGCTGCTGCGAAGAGTGCGACGGCGATCATCACCGCCGTGTTGTCTTCGAACCTGACAGCCGCCAGCCAGAATGCTCCGGCGGTTGCGATCTCAAGCGCCAGGTAGCGCCAGGGCCTGTTCGCTATCTGCATCCTTGGTGCCTGCCGCGCACCTACGAACGAAAGTACTGGCAGGTATTCCCACCACCTGAGAGAACGGGCGCGGTCGGCGATGAACGGGCCGTCGTACTCTGGATTGAGCGGCGGCACACGGTCGGAGACGGCATTCATCAGTCCGCCGACGAAGAGACCGGCTATTGAAAATGCGAATTCCATGCGCTCAGGAGAAGTTCAATCTGCGAATCAGCGTTGCTGTGTGCCAGCGGACTCGGCTAGCAGCACGCGTCAAGCCAGCACATCCTCAAGTAAAGCGCTGAGTGCCAACCGACGCTATAGAGAGTTCTGCCAGATGGCGTCTATGGCCTGCACGCACGCATCAATAGCCTGCTCGGCGGCGCCGGGCGCAAACGGGCTCGTCGTCACTTCGTAGCCGCCTTCCGGGTACGCGTAACGCATGGGCATGTAGCCGTAGTAGCCGTTCGAGTAGCCGCCGAAAACGGTCCAGTCAGCGCTGGAACGCCTCTTGACCTCGACGCCGATTTCAGCGAACGGTTCGACCGGCAAGGCGACGAACGCGGTATTGCCGATTCTCATCACCTGCACAGGCAGTTGCACTGATCCGCCGGTCCCGAAGACCTCGGCAAGGTTCTGGGCGATGTAAGCACGTTTTGAAGGAAACGCAGCCTTTTTTATCTCTTCGATGTCAGATGTCCTGCTTCGCACCTGTTCGAGGTGCTGTTGGGCCGCGTGAAATTCCGCACGGACCTGCTCCGGTGGCGGCAGCTCTTTTACGGGCATCGTGATCGTTTCGTAGCTGATGCCCAGACGGTCGTCCGGTTCACCAGACTGGTCGTCGACGTAGAGGCCGAGATCGGCACCCGACGGCTCGATCTTCACTAACCGCTCTTTGCGCGGAACCGTATCCATGCCGAGCCTCACCCTCGAAGCCTCCAGGCCAAGCCGATGGCCGGCACGCCGGTAAACGGCTAGATCACCGGTGAAACCGTCGATCGGACCGATATTACCGGCCGCTCCCTGGAGGAACAGGCAGATCCCACCGACGTTCTCCTCAACGACCTTCCGAGTCATGCCGGGGTAGTCCGGCGTTATCAGCCGGTTGTCCTGTGCCATGATCGTCGGATGACAGGCGTAGTTCACGATGGTCGCCAGCGGCTCTCCATCTTCGTCGTCGAACGCCGTCACCAATACCTCGCTATCGACAAAGCCGTCCCAGTCACGGCCGGTATAACGCGTTCCGTCCTCGGTCTGAGGACGGCGATTTACATTGATCTCACAATTGCCCGAGGCAGTAGTCACGCGACATTTTTTTGCGTTCTCTTTAGCCGTTTTCAATGCACTCGCGGCTTTAACCGGAATGGAATCGAGCCACGGCTCGATAAGGTCCGCTCCTTCTACGATCCAGCTAACACCAGTGACCGGGCCGGAATGCGTATGCGTGTAGGCGACTCTCAGGTTCTCTGGCGGAATGCCGCTCGCTGAGGAGACAGTTTCACGAAGCTGGAGATCGCGCTTCACGCTGATGGTTCCGGTGTCGATGTCGAGTATCGCAAGCTCCGCGTTTCCGTCCTCATCGCTCACGTACAGGACGGTGCAGTAGAGCGGCATGTCCACCCCTTCAGCACCCTGATGCGTCTGCGCACCCCATCCTCCGTGTGCAATCCCGTCCGGCGGGGTGATATCGGCCCGTGCAGTCCCAGCGATCAGCATTCTCGTCTCCAGGCTCATCGGCGCTCATACGCACCGATCTCGTTTGTCAGCTCGGTCGGTCGTCCAGGTCACTCTTCGATCGTGCTTGCAGCCCGTAAAGGGCGTTTATCGCATCGAGCGGAGTCATCTCATCTATCTTCATCTTCCGCAACTCTTGCACCACCTCAGGATCTTCTGCGAAGAGTGGCAGCTGCGGAGCCGGAGGTTTATTATCGGGCACACTGGATGAACCGGTCTTTGATCCGGTCTCAAGCTTCTCCAGCAAGTCCCACGCCCGCGCCACGACCGGCTGCGGCATCCCCGCCAGGCGCGCTACGTGGACGCCGTAGCTGCGGTCGGCTCCTCCCGGCACTATCCGGCGCAGGAACACGACTTCATTTCCATCTTCTGAGACCGCCACTCGGAAGTTGGCTGCACGCGGCAGCTCGTCCGCAAGAGCCGTCATCTCGTGGTAGTGAGTTGCGAATAGCGTCTTGCAGCCGAGCTTCGGGTCGTTGTGTACATGCTCCGCCACTGCGCGTGCGATCGCCAGGCCATCATATGTGCTCGTGCCGCGGCCGATCTCGTCCAGCACTGCAAGCGACCTGCGTGTGGCCTGGTTCAATATCGTCGCCGTCTCGACCATTTCGACCATGAAGGTCGATTGACCGCCAACGATGTCATCGCTCAGGCCAGCGCGGGTGAAGATTCGGTCCACGATACCGAATCGGGCTTCGGCGGCAGGCACGAACGACCCGGTCTGCGCCAGCAGTGCGAGGACAGCCACCTGCCGGATGAAGGTCGACTTACCGGACATGTTCGGCCCGGTGATGATCGCCACCTGCGTGCCGCTCGACGAGAGGTCGACGTTGTTGGGCACGAACCTACCGGGTCCGAGCGCCGCTTCAACGACCGGATGCCTGCCATCCTTCACGGCGATCACGTCGCTCTTGTCAACGATCGGCCTGACCCAGCCGTTCCTCGCCGCCGTCTCCGCCATGCTGGTCACTGAATCGAGCCATGCGACCGCCGATGCTGCCGCCATTATTTTTTCACCGTGTGCGGCAAGCTCACCGCAGACACGTCTGAAAATCGAACGCTCAAGCTCCTCGATCTGCTCGCTGGCTCCGAGGATCTTCGACTCCAACTCCTTCAAATCCGGGGTGATAAACCGTTCGCCACCCGTTAACGTCTGCCTTCGTTCGAACTCCTCCGGCACAAGCTCCAGGTTGGGCCGTGAGACCTCAATGTAGTAGCCGAAAACGCGGTTGTAGCCGATTTTTAGCGACTTGATGCCGGTCTTTTCCCGGGCATCGGATTCGATTGCCGCAATCGCCCCTCGAGCATCCCGAGTCAGCTCCCTGAGCCCATCCAGTGCTGCATCGAAACCGGCTCGGACTGCGGTGCCGTCACCGGCGGTGACCGGTGCGTCATCATCAACCGCAACCTCGATCAAGGCCGCAGCCTCATCACAAGGTTTCAGTCCGGCCAACGGCGTTGACATCAGGCCGTTTGAAGGCTTGCCGACGATTTCGATAAGGCGAGGGATGCGTTCGAGCGAGCGCCCCATCGACTTAATATCCCTGGGTGTTGCGGTGAAGGTCCTTGCACGATTCAATAGCCGCTCAAGGTCGGCAAATCCCCGCAGCACGTCTCGGACCTGATCTCTCCTCATCGAGTCGGCTACGAATCCCGCTACTACGTCCTGGCGATGCTTGATCGCTTCGATGTCCATCAGCGGTCTCGCCAGCCAGCCTCGCAGCATCCTCGCACCGGGGCCGGTTCGTGTGCTGTCCAGGGTGCTCAGCAACGTAGGCGAATCACTTTGCAGGGCACTGGCAGAGCTTGAGGCAGACTCAAGAACCTCGAGGTCCCGCAACGCCCGCCGGTCAAGCTGCATGTAGTCCAGGTGGCTTACCGTTCTGAGCGTGGTGACCTGGGGCATCGCACCCAGCTGTGTGCCGCCCAGGTAGTCGACGACCGCACCCGCTGCCAGAGCCGCTACAGAGGAGTCAGAGCAGCCGAACGCCTCAAGCGACTGCACTCCGAAGTGGCGCATCAGCATGCCCTGAGCCAGTTCCGCGTCAATGCGTGACTCATCAATATCTCGAATTACGGTGTTCTGGCTAAGGGACTGATCCGGATCCTGGCCGAGCGCACCGCGCACCGATTCGTCGACCAGCAACTCGGATGGCGCAATGCGCTCAATCTCCCTGTCGAGCGCGGCGACGGGAAGCTCAGATGTCACGAATTCACTGGTGGAGATGTCAATGTACGCAAGGCCCGCCATCCTGCCGTCGCTGACCGCGGCAGCAAGGTAGTTGTTGCGGTTGTTTGACAGTAGTCCGGGCTCCAGAACGGTGCCCGGCGTGACCACTCGCACGACAGCGCGGTCAACTATGCCTTTCGTAGCGGCCGGATCAGAAACCTGTTCGGCAATTGCAATCTTCAGCCCGGACTTCACCAGCTTCGGAAGGTAGGCGTTGAGGGCGTGATGCGGTATCCCGGCAAGGGCGGATTTTGCACCTCCGCCAACATCACGAGAGGTGAGAGCGATATCCAGGATCTCCGCCATCTTCTCGGCGTCTTCATCAAACGTCTCGTAGAAATCGCCCATGCGAAAGAGCAGCAACGAGTCGGAGTACTGCTGCTTGAACTCGAGATACTGTTTTCGGCCTGGCGAGAGGCGGCCTTTTTTCTTCCGGGCTTTGTTTCGCGCCGGGACCGATGATCCGCTGACACTGGTCATGGCGAGATTCTAGCCGCAGATGTGGCTGTTGCGCGGCGAGGTCAGTCCCGCTCTACACCGAATCGACGTCCTGTCGCCGCTGCCTACAGACTAGTAGCGGATGGTTGCTGTATCGGTTGCCGACCAGCGCAGCAGATCGATCTTGCTGCCCGTAGGGACCTCAAATGCCATGAATCCCTCAAGCCGTTGACTTTCTCCAAGCACGAAGTCTCCCCACAGCGGCAGAGTCAGCACATTCAGGCGGGGGTCGAGCTCTGCACCCTCGGCAGGCCACTGCACCCGTTCAAATATGTCAATCGGCCTGGCCGAGATCCCGTCCTCGGTTGTCACCTCAACGGAGTCTGTATCGATGGCAAGGCTAACCACGCCGGAAGTCTGGTTATCGATTGTCAGATCAACGTATGCGATTTCAGTCCCTTCGCCTTCAGGGACGATAATCCATTTCCTCGGGGTACCTGCCGTATCGACAGAATCGTAGGTCAGATACGGGTCTATTCTCGGCTCAGTGGAGCGAACCCAGATAGTGCGGCCTGCTACGAACTTAGTGTCAATCTTTTCTTCGACGAAGACGATCAACGGGACGATAACGGCCGCCGCGATAACCGAAAGCGTTGCGAGGCCGACCAACACCCAGGGCATGGACTCTTTTGGAACCCTGATCTGACGCCGAGCCTGGATCACGCCGTCGGCGTCTACGTCGAGGTATTCCGAGCCTGATTTGCCTTTGAACTTTGTGGTTGGTCGATAGTCAAGAACGATGCGAGTGATCTCGTCGCTCATGGCCGCGGCGCTAACGACGGTGTGATCAATATCGACGTTGCGGAGCTTGGGACCGTAGTCGTACTTGTTTTCACCCGCGTAAGTGATCGCCGCCTGCACTTGGTTCGGGAAATTCTTCCAGGCTTCGTCCTCGGAAATCTTCGATTCAGACGCCTGCGGCGCCTCAATCTGCTCATCGGCCTCAGGTTCTTCCGCAGGCTCGGATGTCGGGATTGGTGGGTTGCTGCTTTGAGCCCCGCCGGGCACTCCCGATTTTGTCTGCTCGTCCGTCAAATGCAACTCCGTACTCAGTGGTTCGGCCCCGGTTCGGGTCAGCCGACCGTTAATTTTACTCTTGCACTCACAAGCCGTTCAGCGTCAGCAGGTCATTTCAATTGTTCGACTCGCGCGCCTGATTTGGATTCATCCAATAGAAAAAGATACCGCATTTTTCTCACAGGATCAGAAGGGTCGGATCGACAACGACTGATTGTACTCGTGCCATGCGGTTAAATTCACCCCTGCAGCAGGCTCACATCGCGCGCAATCTGGCCACGATCTCAGGAATGGCAGAAACTACCTGTTGAGATTCGGACTCTGTCGACTCCCTTCCCAGTGAAAGCCTGACCGAGCTGACCGCCATCTCTTCCGAGAGCCCCATTGCCATCAACACATGGGAAGGTTCCACAGAAGCGGAGCTGCACGCGGACCCCGATGAGGCTGCGATGGACTTGAAGTCCAGTCCCAGGAGAACCGGCTCTCCCTGTACGCCTGGGAACGACAGGTTGGTGATATTTGGGAGCCGGTGATTCCTGTCTCCGTTGATTTTTGTATCTGGCATCCGCCCCTGAATGCTGGACTCGATCATGTCTCGAAGCCTGCCGGTGCGCGTTACGAACTCCTCACGTTCTGTCTCGGCAAGTTCGAGGGCGGCCCCCATTGCGACGATGTATGGAACGTTTTCGGTCCCTGATCTGCGCTGCCGCTCCTGTCCACCGCCGCTCAGAAGCGGTTCCAGTGGCGTGCCGCGCCTGACAAACAGCACGCCCACACCCTTCGGTGCATAGATCTTGTGGCCGGTGAGGGAGAGCAGGTCGACGCCCAGGGTTTTCGTATCCAGCGGCAGCTTTCCCGCTGCCTGTGCAGCATCTGAATGAACCTTTACATCTCCACCGAGTTCGTTTGACCTCGCTTTCACCAGCCGGGAGATAAGTTCGATGTCTTGAACCGTTCCGACCTCGTTATTTGCCAGCATTACGCTGACCAGAATCGTGTCTTTTCTGACCGCAGCGGCAGCAGCCGCTGCGTCTACCCGGCCGCCATCGTCTACTGGCAGCACGGTCACATCGAATCCATCGCTTTCAAGCTGCTCAAGCGGGTGCAGCACCGAATGATGCTCTATCGCAGACGTGATGATGTGGCGTCCTCGATCTCGTAACGCGCTGGCAACGCCCTTGAGTGCGGTGTTATTAGACTCGGTCCCGTTGCCGGTAAATACCACTTCGCTCGTGCGGCAGTTAAGTACAGCAGCGACTCGCTCACGAGCTTCAGCCACGCCGTCACGCGCCTCCTGTGCTAGACCGTAGAGGCTCGAAGGATTGCCGTATCGCTCGGCGAAGTACGGCTGCATCGCGTCCAACACCTCCGGCCTCACCGGAGTGGTTGCAGCGTGGTCGAGGTAGATCACCTGTTGGTCCATGGTGTCGCTTCTAGAATTTTGGGAGATCGGATCGGCACCTCGATACAATCGTACTCTTGCTCGACGCCGCAGCTATGCCCAACGCGGTTCGCCTCAGAGGCGTCTCAGGACTGCTGACACTGAATGCAAGTCTCCGTTACACTTGCGTCCTTGTGCGGCGTTAAATCCGCTACGCCACATTCCGGCGTATCCAGTCTTCGCAAGACCGAATCGCAGAACCGAGCGGTCAGCGCACGACTGAGCGTCGGGACAATCGATGATAACGGTCCGGTGGAGGGATCCAGAATTGATCAAGCTTGAGCACATGTCGAAGAACTTCGGCCCTTACCCGGCCGTGATCGATGTGTCGTTCGAGGTGTTGAAGGGCGAGATCGTCGGGTTCCTGGGGCCGAACGGCGCAGGCAAGACGACCACAATGCGCGTTCTCACCGGCTTTACACCACCCTCCGAAGGTACCGTGACAGTCGCCGGTTACAACATCGAATCTCACTCACTGGACGTCCGACGTCACATTGGATATCTGCCCGAGTCTGTCCCCCTTTACCTGGACATGACCGTCACGGACTACCTTCACTACATGGGCCGCATCCGCGGCATGAACAGCAAGTGGATCAATGAGCGGCTTCCGCAGGTGATAGAAGTCGTGCGGCTCGGTGACTATCGCAACACACTGGTCGGGCGATTGTCCAAGGGGTATCGGCAGCGGACAGGCATTGCCCAGGCGATAATGCATGAGCCTGATGTTCTGATCATGGATGAGCCGACTATCGGAATTGACCCGATACAGGTGGTTGAGACGCGGCAGCTCATCAGCGACCTCGGCTCCGATCACACGCTGTTACTCAGTTCCCACATCCTTCCCGAAGTGAGCATGATCTGTAAACGGGTACTGGTGATTAACGATGGCCGCATCGTCGCTGACGATAAACCTTCCGCGCTGTCGTCACGCCTTCTACACGCCGAGCGCATTGAGCTCGGCGTGAAAAACACCGAGCCTCGAGAAGTCATTAACGCTCTGCGCGGCCTGGATATGATCGTCGATGCCCGAACTGACAACCGGGCCGAACAGCAGCAGCGTGCCGAGGCAGAAAACCGGCTCGCTCTGTTGGTCGACGCACGTCCGAACGCCGGCGCGTCCGAAGCCATTGCGCGGACCGTTGTTGACAGCGGCTGGGGGCTTACCAACCTGAACCCACTACCGCTGACCCTGGAAGAGATATTCCTCCAGTTAACGACGGAAGAGGAGATTGAAAGCTAGGCGTGCTTACTAATATCGGAGTGATCGCGGGCAAAGAGATCCGCACATACTTTGCGTCCCCGATGGCATACGTCGTCGCGGCCGCCTTCCTGGCCATCACCGGATTCTTCTTCGTGGCTTCTGTCGACGATTTCTTTTCAGAGGCCACTATTCGCGGCTTCCTGGCAGGGGCTGTGTTTTTCATGATCTTCATGTCACCTGCGCTGACCATGAGGCTGATCGCAGAGGAACAAAAGCTGGGTACTCTTGAGCTTCTCTTTACATCGCCGGTCAGAGAGGCTGAAGTAGTTCTCGGCAAGTACATCTCAGCCTTCGTCATTCTCATCGTGATGTTTGCACTCTCGCTGTTCTTCGTCCTGCTGCTCTACATCTACGGCGAACCGGACAGCGGACCGATAGCCAGCGGATACCTCGGCCTGATCCTCTACGGTGGAGCGACTCTGTCGGTCGGACTCTTTGCATCGGCCCTTAGCTCAAACCAGATCGTCGGTCTGGTTGTCGGCGCCGGAATACTGACCGGACTGACAGTTGTCGACTTCATCTCTGAGCGAGTGTCCGGCACAGCCCAGGAAGTGTTGAACGGCTTCCAGCTAGGAGCGTCATTCTCGGTGTTCGACCTCGACAGCTTCGGAGTTGCGCAGGGTGGACACTTCGCTGACTTCGCCCGCGGAATCATCTCTCTTGGCGACATCGCATACTATCTTTCACTGACCGGAGTCTTCCTGATTCTCACCGTCGTAGTACTTGAAGCAAGAAGGCTTCGCTGAACAACAATGTCTACATCGAACGAACCGCCAACTAACAGGCCGCGGCCTGATGAAGTCCGCCCCACCGCCAGCGGCCTCTACGACCGCCTGCGGGAAAACGCCTCGTCTGTGCGCCAGTCATTCACCCTCGCAGGTGTTGGCGCGGTGGCGCTTGGCGGCATTATCTGGATCTTCATCCGAGACCTGTCGGACGCCGCGCTAATAGTTGTTCTTGCCGGAGCGATACTGCTGCTCATCGCCGGAGCGATCTCATGGAGATCGGTGCGGAAGGTGATCTTCGGCCGGGGCGGAAAGTACGGTCTCAACTCCGTTTCAGTCCTCATCGTGGCATTCGGAATTGGCGCAACGGTCAACTATGTGCTCTTCTGGGCCGACGGGCGGCCCGATCCACCGGGATTCCTTCGAGTGGACACGACTTTCACAAAGCAGTTTCTGCTTGAGGAAAAGGTCCAGGTCACTCTTGAAAATCTGAGGGAGCCTGTTCGCATTACCGCTTTCTTCCCAACGGACACGCCACAGGAGCGTGCAGCATGGTTGGAAACTCAGGACACACTTTCCGAGTTCAAGCGAAGATCAACGGTGTTCCCGCTCGAGTTCAGGCAGATTGATCCTGAACTCGACCCTAATGAGGCCTCCAGATTGGGAGTGACATCCTTCCCGGTGCTCGTCGTCGAAGGTCTTGAGTCGCAGCGCCGCGAGATTGTGCGGCCTTCAGTTGCCGGTAATGCTGACACGCTGACTTCGTTTAGCGAGCAGGATCTCGTCACTGGATTGCTGGTTGTCAACCAGATTGAGCAGAAACAGGTGATGTTCATTTCGGGGCATTCGGAACGTGACATCACGAACCGCACCGACCTCGACGGTTTCGGGCTGGCGCTCGACGCACTGGGACGCGAAAACTACGCCATTTCGAGCGCAACGCTGCAGGAACTCGGCTCGCTCATCGTCAACGGTGACCCTTCGCTGATGCCTGCTGTAATCATATTCGCCGACCCGACACAGGATATGGGCGAGACTGAAAGTCAGATTCTCAGGAGCTACACAAACAGTGGTGGCTCCGTGCTGCTGATGTTCGAACCTGACACGACGCCAGATACTTTCCTGGCGTACCTCTCGCGCTACGGAGTAGCTGTCGGCGTGGGTGAAGTCGTTGACACAGCGAGTTTTATTCCACCGAACCCGATGTTCCTGCAGATAAAGCGCACGAACCAGCAGTTTCCGCCACACGAGATCAGCCCTCAGTTTGACGTGCTCTACCTGCCGGGATCGACATACCTGGCAACAACTATCGATCCGATAACCATTCCAATCGAATCAGGCACTCCGTACGTACAGCACCGAGTGCTCGCCACCTCGACGCTGGCCAGCTGGGCTGAGACCTCTCTCGACGGCCAGATCGGTTTCGACCAGGATTCAGCAGATCGGCCAGGACCACTTCCGATCGCAATAACCGTCGAGGCAATTTCGGAACTACAGGGAAGACCAGTCGTAGAAGACGGTGAGTTCGTAGAGGCTAATATCGTCATCCTCGGGGACACGGACTTTGCGGCTAATGGAGCGTTCGCATCGGCTAAGAATGGCGATCTCTTTGTGAACTCTGTCAACTGGCTCGCCGAAGACTTTGAGTTGATCTCAATTCGCTCGAAGGTTTCGTCATTCCGGTTGTTGAACTTGACCACTCCAGAACGAGACTTCATACGGTGGAGCGGGTGGCTACTCATGCCTTCTCTCATTGGTCTCGCCGGAGTCTGGGTCTGGTGGCGAAGGCGGTAAAGAATGAACCTTCGTGTAAGCCTGATTGTGCTAATAGTCGGATCATGGGTGGCCGTTGGTGCCGCTTGGATTGTCGATTCCGGCATCGGCGAAGAAGATTCGACTCCACAACCGCCGTTCTTCTACAACGTCCCGGTTGAAGACATCCTTAACATCTCGCTTGAACACGAGGGAAACGTAGTCTCGTTCCATTTCCGAGAGAGCATCCGACGCTGGTACTTCGACGATACCGAAGAACTGGTCGAAATCCCTGCCGACCCCTTCCGGTTTGGCGGTATCACAACGTTGCTCGGCGGCCCGCGTACAGCCCGCGTTCTGGAGGCCAACATCGTGGACCCGGCTCAGTATGGCCTGGACAACCCGGTGAGCCGCTACTCCATCGGTCTTCGCAATGGTGATGAGCGAGTCCTGTTGATCGGGAATCCGACTGTCGACGGTGGAGCGACATATGCCCGGATCGAAGGCTTCCCACAGCTTGTTCTCGTCGATTCCAGCTGGAGCGGAGTGCTGGACAGGCTTGTCGATGAGCCGCCTGTTCCCGAGTGGCTATATATCTTGAACCCGGACGAGGCGCGCGAGATCCTGCTGTTTGAAGGCAACGAAGTCGTCAGAGGGTATGGGTTTGACCGGGACACCAACAATTTCTACCTCTGCGACATTCCCATACAGGATGAGCCATGCACGGGCACGGTTCCGGTTGATGAGGGTGAGTTCCAGTCTGCGCTCGACCACATTGCTGCCCGCAAGATCAACGGCGCAGTTGCGCTTGGAGTATCGGACGATTCCGACCTGACAATCTACGGAGCCGATCGTAATGCTCCATACATGGCCATCCGCACTGAGCGCCGGGATCCCCAGTCCAGCGTGACAGAGGTCAACCGAGTAACCATGACGATCGGCGACACGACGCAGGACGGTGAGTTCCGCTTCGCTGTTGTGAACGAAACTTCCGATGTGATCCTGGTCGATCGCGTATGGGCGGATCAAGTCCTCGAACTCTTCGATGGCGAGCCGCTGACAGGACCGTAGCCGGCCGCCCCGTTTTCTTAGACCAACTGTGCCGGTTCGGCGAGGTTGCCGTTCTGGTTCAGCCGCTTCGGCCGCCAGTTTGACGCGGGCTGTCCCCTGAGATCCGATTCGAGCGGCTAGACTATCCTTTCAACCCACAGAGACTGCCTGCATAGTTTTTCGCGCCTCGTAACATTGGCGACTATTCGGACGGCGAGCAACTTCCTGGTCTCCGCGTCAATCACCCTTCTCCGAACGGACAAAAATATGAACGGAGAGATCATCACCATCGGTCGAGAGCTGCTGATGGGCGAGATCGTAGACACCAACGCCTCCTACTTCGCACAGGAGCTTGCCAACGCTGGCGTGACCGTGCGCTGGTCGTCGCAGGTCGGCGACGACATTGACCACCTCCATGAGGTGATCGAGCGCGCGCTGGACCGGTCCCAGATCATCATCACCTCCGGCGGGCTCGGGCCAACCAGCGACGATCTATCCCGCGAGGCGGTTGCAGGCGTACTTGGTGAACCACTGACCGTTGATGCCGAGATGGTTGCCTGGATTGAGGGTGTTTTCCGCGAGCGAGGCATTGACGAGATGCCGAAGACCAATATCAAGCAGGCTCACATCATCCCGTCCGCCACGTTTCTGCCCAATCCCGGTGGCACTGCGCCCGGCTGGTGGGTGCAGCGAAACGGCAGCCATGTCTTCATGACTCCCGGCCCGCCTCGTGAGATTAAGCGAATGTGGGAAAACCACATCGGCCCCGCCGTGAGAGATATGACAGGTGCAGGCGTTGTCCACACTCGCATTTTGCGGACAACGGGAATGTCCGAGGGCGGTATCGACGAGATTCTTGGCGACCTTTTCGGTCCAGAAAATCCGTATCTCGGAATTTACGCACACGCTGACGGGATTCAACTGCGCATCATCTCACGAGCGGTGACCGATGACGAAGCGGTAGCGTTAGCCGAGCCGCTGGAAGCTGAGATTCGCCGACGTATGGGCCCGGCGATCTGGGGTGCTGATGACGATTCAGCCGCTTCCCAGTTCGGTGAGTTACTGGTGGATAGTGGAATGACTGTGGGCATTGTCGATTCCGGCACCGGCGGCACCGTTGCCTCACTGCTTTCTCACACGCCGGGGCACGAACGCTGGTTCCGGGGATCGATGGTCACCGGACCCGGCGGAGCACCGCTTGCGACGCCGCTGTTGGAGTCGATGCTGGGTGGACCTGCTGGCAGGACGACAGGCACGGTAAGCGAGGCT
Source organism: Chloroflexota bacterium (assembly GCA_029262735.1). Taxonomy (GTDB): domain Bacteria; phylum Chloroflexota; class Dehalococcoidia; order Lucifugimonadales; family Lucifugimonadaceae; genus JAJCYX01. The sequence continues at coordinate 124,418 of JAJCYY010000013.1, forward strand.
GCTGCGGTCCAGATGGCGATCAATGCCCGTCAGCTAATGGGCGCCGAGCTGGGAATCGGCATCACACCGCCTTCGAGCGAGGACGACGAGCAGATGAAGGGCACGATCTTCGTTGCGTTCGTAACGTCAGCAGGCCGCAAAGTGGTTCGAGGCCGCTTCTACCAGTCGCCGGACCGCGCCCTGCCCCGCGCCGCCATGTTCGTTCTCACCGAAGCGGCAAAGGCGCTGGCGGAGGATGATGTTTAAAGACGACGAGAGCAGCGCCATATGTCATCTCGACCGAAGCGGAGGGATCTGACCGGCAAATCTAAAATGCTCCGGCAACACGAGCGGACTCCGTTTACCCGCGCTGGCACAGGCGAGATCAACAATTGATTGCATAGAAACGTGGTCTGTGGTTTTTGAAGTGGGACCGGTAAGGTCCCTCCACTACGGTCCGGATGACAAGGAATGGCGGGCGGGATGCCACGGGCTCGCGTTCGGGACACGCGAAACCGGTGCTGGTTATTCCGTCTTATCCAACCTAAGTAGTCAGCGCCCTGTACAGCTGTGGCAGCCTCATTGGCAGCTGGCTGATGTCTGGCAGGACCTCGTATGAGAAGTCCTCCATCATCGTCTTCAGGTAGTCGTGTCCCGACTTGTCCACAGTCAGGCAGAAAGGCGTGATCCCCATATTCCGCGCCTCGATCAGAGCCTGCCGCGTGTCATGCACCGCGTACTCCTTCTCGACACCCTCACGAGAGTAGCCGCGGTCCTGCGGGCGACCGTCGGAGATGAGGAACAGGAAGCGAGAGCGCGACTCGACCTCCGCCAATTTCGCCGCTGTATGGCGAATCGCCGGGCCCATGCGCGTTGCATGCAGCGGCGCGATGCGGTCTATGCGACGAGGCACCTTGTCCGAAAATTTCTCATCGATGTCCTTGATCACGTAGTACTCCACGTTTTCCCGACCGTAACCGGAAAAGCCGTAGATGCCGTAGCTGTCACCGAGTGTCTCAAGTGCATTGACCAGCAGGACGATGCCCTCTTTTTCGACATCGACGATTCGCTTGTACGACCGTCGCAGGCCTTCGGCGCGGCGTGACCGCAACCACACCATGTACTCGACTGGATCGTCCGGCGCGCCCCAGTCGTCAGAGGGCTTCTTAGCCTCATCGATCGCTTCTGCCGTGGATGCGCTCATATCGAGCAGGAACGCCACCGAAACCGATCGCTCAGTCTTGTTGCGGCGCCAGTAGACTTTCTCGTCCGGCGTCACACCGATCTTCATATCGATGACGGCTTCCAGCACCGCATCCAGGTCCTGCTCCTCGCCGTCCTCAAGCCGCTTCTGCTTACGGTACTGCTCAGGCACGACCAATTCGAACTGCTTGCGGATGCGGGCCAGCAGTGAAGAGTTCTCGGCGAGCGTTTCGCGGTAGAAGTTCGGCTCTCCGTCCGCCATCTCTTTCTCGTGAACCAGGCACCAACGAGGCTTGTATTCACCAGCGCGGAAGTCCCATTCGTCATACGTGAAGGTGCTCGGTTCCGTCGCCTCGAGCGGTCCGCCGTCCTCGTCAACGTGCTGCATCGGTCCTTGCTGGAACTGCTGGTTCTGCGGGTCCCGCTTCTGCAGCTCCTTCATCAGGTTCTCGATCAGTTCGTCTGTGTTCGGGGCTTCCTGGCCCTCCTCGCCCTCCTCCATGTTTTGCTGATCCATCTCGGGAGCGTTCTTCATCAACTCCTCGAGCTGCTCCTGTGAGATTGGCTCCATGCCTTCTATCTCGTCGCCCATCTCACCGCCACTGCCGAGTTGAAGCTGAGAAAGCAGCTGTGAAAGCTCGGGCTTGAACTCGCCGCGGTAGTCGATCTCCTGCGGCGACGAGTAGTCTTCCTCGGCGGGAGCGGAATCGTCGCTCTCCTCGGAGTCCGGACCCTCGTCCGACTGCTCCTCTTCGCCGGACTGTGCCTCAGCCCCTTGCATGAACTGCTGGATCACGTCGTCCCGGTCCACTTCTTCGTTGCCACCGGACTCGTCTTCACCTTCTTCAGATTGCTCTTCCGGATCGACCGACTCAAACTCGTCTTCGTCCACATCTTCATTGCGGACATTGTCGAGTATCGAGTAGATGCGGATGGTCGCCTCTGCGGCGTCTTCCACCGTGGCCTCAGGTGACCTCATGCGTTCCAGCAGACGGCGAACTTTTCGCGCCGCCTCAATATGTTCCTTTGGAGCGACAAGTCCTTCACGCTGCCCGAGGCTCCAGCGAATCAGGAATTCGACCAGCGACTCCCGGGCCGGAAGCTCTTCAAGTTCCGGCCGGTTTTCCAGGGCACTGGTCTGCACCTTGCCGTACATCTCGGCAATCCCGAGATATGCGCCGGTAACCATTGAGTCGACACGAGTGCTTTCGACGACCGTAAACACATCGAGAGCCAGCTTGTTGTCCGGGAACAGATCGAAGAACCGAGACATGTCCGTCAGGAACTCGCGTTCCGTCGGAACCTCCTCGTCACCGGCTGCTCCGGCCTGATCGGCCCCTGCGGCCCCGGCTTCGCGGAGATGTTCAATATCCTGCTGCGACTGAGCGAGTTCCATCTGCTGTTGCAGCCGCGCGTCACTCGCGATCTCAGCAGCAACCTTCTTTGCGCCCGGCAGATCTGGACGCAGGTCTTCGAACATGGAGGATTGCTGCTGGAACGTGAAATCGAACGATCCGAACTCGATGTGTCCAACCTGGTGAGTTGAAACCACTTTGTAGAAAGAGAAGTTATCTTCCTTGGTCAGGTAGCGGTTGATCACCGTCGGAAGGTAAACGGTTGTGCCCTCGGTCGTGGGCAGTTCGCCCTGGAACCATCCAATGTTCTTCTCTGCGAGCTGCTGCGCCGCGGACACTTCGATTCCATGTCCTGTCAGTGCCTGGCAGTACATACGAAGAATATCTTTGACTCTTGACAGCTCGATGCTTGAGGACAAGGCATCGAGGGTTTCAGTAGCCATGGACGATTCCAACTTGAAGTAGCTGACCGCGGCCTCTGGATTCTCCTGGCTTATCTGGGCGCCGCGAGAGTGCCATTCGGACAACTGCGCGAACGTGACGCGTTCCAGCACACTCGGTGCCGACTTCAGGAATTCAGGAGCGGCCGCAGCGTGGACAGATGCCAGCTTGTCGGTCAGTTCAAGCAGACGGTCACGAGAGTCAGAAGGGACGCTTGTCACGGCCTTCGAGCCTGCACGAAGCAGTGCACCCGAGTCTGACGACCCCATGGCGTTCAGTCGCCGGGCGAGCGAAAGAAGGGCGACGCGTTGTACGGACGGTAGGTTGGCCAGAGAGTCGGATGCGGCATCGAACAGGTCCTTGACTTCGCGCCATGATGATTCGGAAACGGCACGCGCCAGGGCAATGAAATGGTCGGAGTCGGAGCCGAGCCGGGTAAATAGCGCCGCGCCCTGGGTCAGGGACTCTGAGGCGGAGTCGTACGATCGGCGGGAGAGCACTTCCAGGAATCCGCCGAACGTGCAAAATTCATCGAACGATAGCGTTTCGAGTAATTGCGGGGTGGTCTCGAACAGGCGCGCCGCGAGCGCACTGGACTTCCAGGTGCCGCGATAGAGCGAGCGGGTCACTGTCGCCCAGTCGTCGATATAGCGCGGCCTGAGCCGAAGCATCGCGGTGGGACTTGCCTTGAAGTACGCCACCGCCAGGCTCGGCGACTCTGCACAGAGGCTTAGCCCCGTCCTGCCCCACCGCAGGAACTGACCGCTTGGCAGCTGGCGCTGAACGGCGGGTGACGAGTCGAAATACTCCGATGCCGCCTCCCATGAACGGACAGTCTTGCGCGCAATCTCCAGTCCGGACGCCGCCCATTCTTGCAGGGTCTCTTCGGCCAGCCGCCCTGACAGAGATGTGTTTGCCAGCCTGAACCGCTCGGCGACAGGCGCCGGATACTGTCCAAGCTCGGTCTCAATCTGAGCCATCGTCTGCTTCGGAGTGTTTTCTTTTTTCTCAGTCGGCTCTTTGTTTTCACTCACAGGCCTGCGACCTCTGATATTTCCCCGGCTTCCTGGTCACCGGTACTCTCAGGCGTATCGAAAATCTGAGACAGGATTCTTGCCGTCGCTCCCCACACCACCATTCCGTTATGCGCATATGCACGAAGGTCACGGACGGTTCCGTCCCTTCTCAGTTGAATGCTGCGCCGCGTTGCGATAGACGTAAACGTCTCCAGCGGGAAGGTCGCCACCTCTTCAACCTCATCAGCAGATGGATATATCTTCGCTGCCGGGTCGACCCATCCGGTGAACGGCCACACCTGGAAGCGTGTTCCGACAGTTGTCACCGGTTCGAGCCCACCCCAGTATTCGATCGCATCGACCGGAATACCCATTTCCTCCTCGGTCTCCCGAAATGCTGTCTGCAGCAGCCCGCCGTCGTGAGCCTCCCTGACACCTCCGGGGAACGCCCATTCACCCCGATGACTGCCGCGCTCTCTCGGTCGCCGCATCAGCAGGACCTCTGCTCTCTCATTCCTGATCGTGAACAGCACGAACACCGCTGCGGAGCGAGCCCTGGTGAATGACGGCTCCTCCGCGTTCACATGGCGAGACCGCAACATGGCCTCGTACGTTTCGATCAGCTGGCGGGCGCGATTGGAGCTCAAACCCTGTCTCTGTGAAGTCTGGTGCTTACGGGAATATCGACGTCACAACCTCGTCAATGCTGCGCTGAATCTGTGGGTCGTCGGTGATGCCCCAGGTCACACCGACCTGGCATGCCCGCCGTGCTGAAATGCCTTCTTTGATGAGACGGCCTGCGTAGATGAGGACCCGTGTGCTGGCACCCTCTTCCAGCCCGTGCTCCCTCAGGTTGCGAATCTTGCTGCCAAGCCTCGCCAGCAACTCGGCATTGTTCTCATCAACACCGGACTCGTGAGCAATGATCTGCGTCTCACGCTCCTCATCCGGGAAGTCGAACTCAAGCGCCACGAAACGCTGACGAGTCGAGTGCTTGAGGTCCTTCATAGCGTTCTGATATCCGGGGTTGTATGACACAACCAGCAGGAAGCCGTCCGATGCTTCAATCACCTCACCGAGCTTGTCGATCGTCAGTGTGCGGCGGTGGTCTGTCAGCGGGTGAATGATGACAGTCGTGTCTTTGCGGGCTTCGACAACCTCGTCCAGGTAACAGATTCCACCGGCTTTCACAGCGCGTGTCAAAGGGCCATCGATCCAGCGCGTGCCATTGGAGTCCAGTAGATAACGTCCCACGAGGTCGCTTGCGGTCAGGTCCTCATGACATGCGACCGTGACGAGTGGCAGGTGAACGGCGGACGCCTTTTCACCCTTGGTCTTCGACGGTTTTGACATGTTCTGGCCCAGCTTCCAGGACATGTACTCGACAAAACGAGTCTTACCTGTTCCCGTAGGACCCTTGAGCAAGACCGGGACCCGTTGCCTGTACGCCGCTTCGAAGACCTCTATCTCATCCGAGGTCGAGACGTAGAACGGCTCATTCTCAACCACGTACTCTTCAACCGGGATCTCACGGTATTCTTGCTTCGTCGTCATATTCCCTTAGCCTTCTCTAGCCTAATTCTTCTGGTCTGGCCGGTGACTCAACGATATTGCCCCACCGAGATTACCGAGCGGTGCCGGTTATCTGGTTCCAGGCCTCTTCAACACGGGCCTGAAGCTCTTCCAATGTTCCAGTATTTTCGATCACTCGATCAGCCCGTGCCGCCTTCTCTTCAGCCGGCATCTGAGCGCTCATCCTCGCCCTGACCTGCTCCTCGCCGACACCATCCCGCCTACGGACTCGTTCAACACTCGATCCTTCATCGGTCGTTACGGCCCAGACTTCGTCTACCAACCGTTCCCATCCGGCCTCTAGCAGAACCGCCGCCTCAATGACAATCGCTTTTGGCTCGTCGGCTTCAGCGACTGATATCTCGTTCTCGATGACCGAAGCCATCACCGGCCACACCGCCTGTTCGAGCCGCTCACGCTGGCTTTCATCACCAAAAACGATCGCCGCCAGCGCTGCACGGTCGATCCGTTCGTCTTCGTCCAGGATCTCTTCGCCAAAGGTCTCGACAACGGCCTGGTGGCCAGGGTCTCCCGGCTCATATATCTGGCGGCTGATCCTGTCGGCGTAAATGACGACAGCACCCAACGATGCGAGGATGCTGGCGACCGCTCCTTTTCCAGAGCCGATTACGCCGGTGAGACCGATCTTGATCATTCGTTAGCCTGAAACTTGTTCCAACCTGACTATTCTACACACTGTGTGGCGAACTCAATCACAAAAACCGGTTGCCTCGTAGTTGAATTCGCAATTCGAGTGCTAGCATCACATTGTTCAGCTACTCCGGGAACTATCTACAGATGACCAGCAACGGCCACAACGAACAACTCCGCTCAATCCCTTCGGTCGACGCCGTGCTGCGCGACACACAGATCGGCGCGCTTGCCGGTGCGTCGTCGCTTACGGCAATAACCAGGCTGGTGCGAGAAGCGACCGACGGCGCCCGCATTGCCGTGCTGAACGGTGCGGAAGCGCCGAACGTCGAACAGATCGCCAGGGTAGTTATGGCCCGCGCAGAGCGAACGTGGAGCAACTGGCCAGGCAGAGTTATCAATGCAACTGGAGTGGTGCTGCACACCAACCTCGGACGAGCACCATTGAGCGCCAACGCTGTCGAGGCAGCCGGTCACGCCGCTGCGGGCTACTCGGACCTGGAGTTCGACCTTGAGTCTGGAAAACGCGGTTCCCGCAACTCCCGCATTTCCCAGTTGACTGCAGACGTAACCGGCGCTGAGGCGGGGCTTGCGGTTAACAACAATGCGTCGGCAGTGCTGCTGGTCCTTAGCTCGATCGCCGAGGGTCGGGAAGTGATCGTCTCCCGCGGCGAGGCAGTGGAGATCGGCGGAGGGTTTCGCATCCCGGACGTGCTGAGCCGTTCTGGAGCAAATCTTGTCGAGGTAGGCACGACAAATCGAACCTATGCCAGCGACTACGCCGCCGCCATCACCGATCGGACCGCAGCGATTCTCAAGGTCCATCCCAGCAATTTCTTCGTCCAGGGATTCACTCACGCACCGGAGCTAGCTGAACTTGTCGCCGTTGGGCGTGATCACGACATTCCCGTGCTCAACGATCTTGGCTCCGGCACCCTGCTGGACACTCGTCGCTTCGGCATGGAGCGAGAGCCAACGGTCCAGGACTCGATCACCGACGGCGCGGCGCTCACGATGTTCTCGGGTGACAAGTTACTTGGCGGGCCGCAGGCCGGGATAGTCTGTGGGAAGCAGGAGCTGGTGGATCGCGTCGCCAGGCATCCGCTGGCGAGGGCCGTACGCATCGACAAGATGACGTTGGCCGCTCTAAGTGCGACCCTCCTGGCATATCTAAGGGAGAACGCCGAGACCGAGATTCCAATCTGGCGCATGATCTCGGCATCGGAGAAAGAGATTGAGGCGAGAGCAAAATGCTGGCTGGAAGCGGCAGGCTCGGGCGAGGTGAAACCGGGTCGCTCGACCGTAGGCGGTGGAAGCCTGCCAGGCGAAACCCTGCCGACATCGCTGCTGGCGATCACCCGAGAACGCGATGCTGAGAATCTCGCAGCCAATCTCCGTGCCGAAGATCCTCCCGTCATCGCAAGGATTCATGAGGGCGAACTGCTGCTCGATCCGCGCACAGTCCTACCGGAAGAAGACGAGTCGCTGATGGCAGCCCTGGGTCACGCGTTTGGGAATAGCGTTTGAATCCGGCAAAACATCCCGGGTACGGCCAGCCGTCTCGGCCTCCCATTCGCCCTGCCAACATCGACATTGATCTGCACGGCATGACGGTCAGCAGGGCGTCCTCAGCGATGGAGCGGCATCTGGAAACGGCGCACGCGGCCCGTCTTCATATCGTCAAGGTCATTCACGGGCACGGCACCGGCACGCTGAAAAAAGCGGTCCACAAACTTCTCAAATCGTCGCCTCTGGTGAGGAAGTTCTACCTCGCAAGCCACGGCGACGGCGGCCACGGTGTGACGATTGCGGAGCTGGACCACGGGCAACGCCAGTCATACGACAGCCGCGCCAACAATTCCATCACGCCAAAAGCCGAACGCCGCAGATAACGGTCGCCAATTCCCATATGTGTTTGATTCTGCCTAGGACTACAGTCGACTGTCCGGCCGTCCAGTAGCTCCTCCTCATGCTGAGCCCACGCGAACACGATCATCCTCATGGTTCGTTCACCCGGTCGCCGATACTGTTCAAAGTGCACGTGTGACGATTTTCGACGGCTATATGCACAGTCCATTCGCTATCGGCAACCACGGCGTCCTGATTCAGGTCTCAAAATGATCGAACTCGAAAACGTCTCTCGTCGCTACCAGGTCGGTCCGGTCACCGTGACCGCTCTCGATTCCGTGAATCTCACGGTTGACGGTGGAGAGTTCGTGGTCATCCTCGGACCCTCAGGTAGCGGCAAAACAACACTGCTGAATGTAATCGGTGCACTGGACACGCCGACCGCCGGGGATATCACCGTCGCCGGTCATCGGTTGGTAGGCGCGTCACGATCACAGCTCGCACGAATTCGCCGTGAAACCGTCAGCTTCATCTTCCAGAGCTTCAATCTGGTCCCTGGCCTGACAGCCCGAGAAAACGTGCAGTTCGGCCTGGAGTCAGCCGGAAACAAGAATCAGCGGTCGGCAGTTGAGACGCTGGAAAGCGTCGGACTTGGTGACCGCGCCAATCACTTCCCGCACGAACTCTCCGGCGGCGAGCAGCAGCGTGTGGCGATAGCGCGTGCGTTGGCGACAGGAAATCCCGTCCTGCTGGCAGACGAGCCGACGGGTGAGCTCGACTTCAAGACAGGCGCGCAGATCCTGCAGTTGCTTCGAGAGCAGGCCACAGAGGGCCGTGTTGTGCTCGTGGTCACGCACAACCGGGAGATCTCAAGAATCGCGGACCGTGTGATCAGTCTGTCGAGCGGAAGAGTCGTCTCGGACGGTTTGCCCGAAGGCGGACCCAGAGAGGTTTCGGCTCTGTCCTGGTGAAGGTCACACAATGAACTCTTCAGGCATATGGCTCAGGTGGTCATGGCGGGACCTGCGAAAGCGCTGGCTCCAGGTGATCGCCATCGCGTTCATCATCGCCCTCGGCACCGGCACATACGCGTCCTTGTCAGCGTCGACCCGCTGGCGAACGATCTCCGCGGACGACGCCTACGAGGTCACCAACATGTTCGACCTTCGGGTGCAGCTGCCAGAGGCGAGCTTCATCCCTGAGGGCTCGCTGGCTGCTCCGGCCCAACAACTGCTGTCCGAGGGAACGGTCAGTGGCTTCCAGGAGCGTCTCGTTGTACCGACACAGGTTCGGGCGCAGGGAGCAGACGGTGAAATCCTGGTGCGCGGGCGAATCGTTGGTTACGGCGATTCCGGGGGTGGGGACTGGATCGCGTCGCCGCACGTGATAGCGGGCAGCGAACTGGGTCAGGACGGAACTTCCGAGGTTCTGCTTGAGCACAACTTCGCCAAACACTACAACCTGTCCGACTCCGGGGTGGTGACGATCGGCGGCGCCAGCAGCGTCAGGTACACGGGCCAGGCGATCACGCCAGAGTACTTCTTCGTCGTTACAGGCGAAGGGGGTTTTCTCGAACAGACTCGCTTCGCGCTCATCTACACGACGGTTGAAACTGCCCGCACGATCTCTGGCGCAGGCCCTGTCGTCAACGACCTCCTGCTCACCCTGCCACCGGGTTCCAACACGGCAGCGGCAGAACTACGCGTACGAGCCGTGCTGCAGGACGCGCTGGGTGAGGTTGGATTCACAATCCTGCCGCGTGAAGATGACGAGGTGTTCGGGGCAATCTACAACGATATCGAGGGTGACCAGCGAGTATTCAACATCTTCAGCCTCGCCATAGTGTCCGGAGCCGTATTCGCATCATTCAACCTGATCACCCGAATGGTTGAGTCCCAGCGCAGGGAGATCGGCATAGCGCTGGGTTTAGGAGTGCCGCCCTGGAAGGTTGCAATCCGTCCCTTGCTGGCAGCTTCGCAGATAGCTCTGCTTGGCGTGATCTTCGGGGTTTTAGTTGGTATCGCCATCGGGACTGCCATGAAAGGCGTGTTCATCGCATTTCTTCCTCTCCCTGAGTGGCAGACACCGTTCCAGTTTGGGCTGTACGCATGGGTCGCCGCACTTGGTCTGACAGTGCCGTTCCTGGCCGGTATCTATCCTGTCTGGCGGGCCGTCAGGGTTGCACCAGTCGATGCAATTCGCACTGGACATCTGGCTTCACGCGGCGGGGGACCCTTCACACTGCTCCAGAAGATCCCTGTACCCGGCAGCATGTTGACTCAGCTCCCGTTCCGAAACATCCTCCGGGCGCCCAGGCGTGCCGTCCTCACGTCGCTTGGAATCGCCGCGACTATCACGATCCTTGTCGGAGTGGTCGGGCTGCTCGACTCGTTCGTGGACACTATCGACCGCGGCGCTGCCGAGATTGAGGGAACGACTCCAGAGCGGATCACGGTGCAACTGGACCATCCCTATCCGCTCAATTCGCCGAACATGCAGGCAATCGCCGACTCAGAGCTGTTGCAGCGCACGGAGCCGTTCATCCAGACGGGCGGGACATTTATCGGCGGCATTGACGAGCTAGATATCACGTTGCAACTGCTCGATCTCGAAAACGGCATGTGGCAGCCTAATTTGCTTGAAGGCGAGTTGCGACCGGAAACCGCCGGGCTTTTCATCGCGCAGAAGGCGGCTGAAGACCTCGGCCTCAAGGCGGGCTCGATGGTCACTCTTCGCCATCCGGTCATCACGCCATCCGGAGCGTTCGCACTCGTCGAGACCGAATTGCCGGTATCAGGTGTGCACCCGCATCCTTTTCGATTCGTGACCTACATGGACATCAGGCACGCTGGGCTGTTTGGCATGGAGGGCACGGCGAACAGCGTCTACGCGTTGCCTGTCCCGGGGGCTTCGGTTGACGGTATCAAGCGAGCCCTGTTCGACGTACCTGGAGTTGTTTCGACCGAGCCTGTCACGATCGTCGCAGACGTGTTCCGCGATCTGCTGGAGCAGTTCATCGGCATCCTCCAGGTCATCCAGGGAGTTGTGCTGCTACTGGCATTGATGATCGCTTTCAATACGTCCAGTATCAGCATGGATGAGCGGTCGCGTGAACACGCCACCATGTTCGCCTTCGGTGTCACACCGCGCCGCGTGCTCGGGCTGGCGATCGTCGAAAGCGGCCTTATTGGAGTGCTCTCCACCGGTATTGGAATCGTCGGTGGTTACTTTCTCATCGTCTGGATCGTCAGCATCACCGAAGGAAGCGTCTCGCCGGATATTCAGATCAACGCTATTCTCTCGGCTGGCACAGTCCTGACTGCACTGGCGCTCGGTGCGGTTGCCGTCGCCGTGGCCCCACTGTTGAACTATCGCAAGTTGCGACGGATGGACATCCCCTCGACGCTGCGAGTTATGGAGTAGCGCGGCGTCTGTGCTCAAACGGCGACTTCCGGTGACCATCCGTGGTACAAATCGCAGACCGGCAAGGCTAACGTGACCTGATGTGCCGGGACGGTTGTCAACGTACCGACCTTGACCCATCGCATGACACTCTTCGACAATAGGCGAGAAGCGATTCAGCGACGCAACGCCCCGCTCGCAACCCGCATGCGGCCCCAATCGCTCGACGAATATGTTGGTCAGCTTCACCTGCTCTCACCGGGCTCTGTACTACGCAGTGCAATCGACGAGGACCGGGTGCCTTCGATCATCCTCTGGGGACCACCGGGCAGCGGAAAGACGACTCTTGCCCGCCTGATCGCTCATGCGACGAAGGCGTTCTTCGAGCAGCTGTCTGCGGTCACATCCGGAGTCAAGGACGTGCGCGAGGCTGTTTCAGCAGCGCGCGACCGACTGGGCCAGCACGGTCGGAGGACAATACTATTCATCGATGAGATTCACCGCTTCTCCAAGTCACAACAGGACGCGCTGCTGCCACACGTCGAAGAAGGCACGGTGACGTTGATTGGAGCGACAACCGAAAATCCCTCTTTCGAGGTGATCTCGCCACTGCTCTCCCGTTCCCGCGTCTACACTCTTGAGCCTCTTGACGACGATGACATCGGCACACTGGTCGACCGCGCTCTTTCCGACTCCGACCGCGGGCTTGGAGCAGAGAAAGCCTCACTTACAGACGAAGCCCGGTCCTTCTTGCTGCGCGCGGCAAATGGCGATGCACGAGCCGCTCTCAATACGCTCGATCTTGGTGTCGAGTCCACCCAGCCCGACGAAGATGGGAACCGCGTAGTTGCCGTTGAAACGGTCGAGCAGTCACTGCAGCGGCAGGCGCGGTACGACCGGCTTGGCGATCAGCACTACGACACCATCTCGGCGTTCATCAAATCGATTCGCTCATCAGACCCTGACGCCGCTATCTACTACCTGGCAAGGATGCTGGACGCTGGTGAAGATCCGATCTTCATCGCCAGACGGCTTGTGATCTCTGCGGCTGAAGACGTGGGGCTTGCGAATCCGAACGGACTGGCCGTGGCGATCGCAGCCAAGCAAGCAGTCGAGTTCATTGGACTGCCCGAGGGAAGGATTCCGTTAGCTGAGGCGACGATCTACCTGGCGTCTGCACCGAAGAGCAACTCGGCCTATAAAGCGATCGACGCGGCACTCTCAGATGTGCGCAGGGGACGCGACGAGCCGGTACCGATGCACCTTCGCAACGCTCCGACCAGGCTTATGTCTGAGCTTGGTTACGGCGACGGTTACGTCTACCCGCACGATGCGCCGGGCCACTTTTCGGCGGCCGAGAACCTGCCGGAGCAGTTGCGAGGACGGTCTTACTACAGGCCCGGCTTGCTCGGATCCGAAGGCCCAATTGCAGAACGGCTAAAGCAGTGGTGGGGCGAAACGCGTTTCAGACCGGAACGGCCAACTAGTGATCCGTCAGACAGCGACTAGTCCGTATCGCGGAGCGCTGACCACACGTTCTTCAAACTCATCCGCTGGCCGTAGAGCAGCAGTCCTGCTCTGAACACCCGCGCCGAGACCCACAGAAGAATGAACGCGGAGGCCACCACCACCAGCAGGCTGCTGGCCACTTCAACGCCACTCACGTTGCCTGCGCTGAGCCTGATCAGAATCGCAGTTGGCGCAGTGAACGGTATGTAGGAGAGGATCTGTGCGACTGCGCCGTCGGGGCGAGCGACGAGTAGCGATGACAGCCAGACTGGGATCACTGCGGGAATCGTGATGATGGCGGATATTTGCGAGGCCTCTCTTACCGATGTCGTCGCTGCGCCCATCCCAGCCATGATCACCGCAAAAAGGAAGTATCCGCTGATGAAAAGAAGCAGCACTATGCCCAGCAGGTCAAGGTCCACAGACAGGTCGCCCGCGTTGGGAATTTGGTCGATTATTAATGGGGCGAGCACTGCAGCAGATCCGATCCAGACTGTCACCTGGATCAATCCGGCGGCACCGAGAGCGAAGACCTTCCCTGCCATGATCGACAATGGACTTGCAGAAGTGATGATCATCTCGATCATCCGGTTTTCTTTCTCGTCGGCCACGCTCTGCAGTAAGCTGCCGCTGCCCGAAAAGATCGCGACCATTAACAGCACGGCAAATATGAACGGAACGAAGAACTCACCGGCCTGCTCCGCGTCAGGCGGCTCCTCTTTAACGGAACCGTCGTCGCCAACCTCGAAAACCTTAAACTGGGCCGGCCGAACAACGCGATCGAGAACTCCGGGGTCCACTAAACCGGCAATCAGCTCAACGGTCAGGAACTCTCTGAACAACACCCCGAGCGAATCGTCTGTTAGAAATCCGGAATCTGCCCGCAGCCACTGGACTGAACCGGTGTCCAGGTAGTCGGGTTGAAGAACGAAAACCGCCTCGACCTCGTCGTTAATCAGGCCCAAAACGCCGCTCACTCGGTCTTCGTACTGCACCGGACCCTCTGCAATTCCAAAGTCCAGGATGATTCCAGCGTTGTCCACGTATCCAATTCGGCTCAGAGGCGCTGTCGGCGCATCGTCTGTGACGGCGTCCCTGATAAGAGGCACAACCACAAGGGCAATGAGCAGGACCGCAGGAACGAGCAACGTGAGGATCTGCCAGCTACGCCTGCGAATCTGCCGGCGGAACTCTTCGACGAGGATCACGCGCATCTCAGGTGAGATCTCTGGCACGCGTCACCTCCTCTATGAACACGTCGTTCATGGTCGGTAGCAGCAACTCGAATTGCTCAACAGGAATCCCGGCGTCCAGGAAAGCGCGCAGAATCTCCTCCGAACCGTGGCCTTCCTCAATCGCGAACTCCATGCTCCCGTTGGCCGGAATCGACCGGCCGTTGCTCAGTGAAGCTGGCATCTCGGGTGCTCGAACCCGTACAGTGCTTGCACCGCGTTCGCGCTTGATCTCGTCTAGGTTTCCGTAGAGCAGCAGATGGCTGTCTGCGATCAGTGCGACTCGCTGACACAATTCTTCGACATCAGACATGATGTGAGTGCTGAACATGATCGTGGCGCCGCGTTCTCGCTGCTCGAAAAGCATCTGCTTCATCAGCTGAACATTGAGCGGGTCTAATCCCGAAAACGGCTCATCAAGGATGATGAACTCAGGTTCGTGAATAATCGACGAAATGAACTGAATGAGCTGGCTCATTCCCCTGGACAGTCCTTCGACCTTTTTATTCCGGAACTGGAAAAGACCAACGCGGTGCAGCAGCTCGCCACCACGGTCCTCCGCATCCGCCGCGGACAGGCCCTTGAGCCGACCAAGATAACGGACGATATCCATCACCCTGACCTTGCGTAACAGGCCGCGGTCCTCCGGCAAGTAGCCGACCCGCTTCAGTACCGTCCGGCCAGGATTGGCGCCGAGAATTCGCACCGAGCCAGAATCCTGCTTGATGATGCCGAGAGCCATCCGGATAGTCGTGGTCTTGCCAGATCCGTTTGGACCGAGAAAGCCGAAGATCTCACCACGTCGGACGGCGAACGAGACGTTGCTGACGACGGTACGATCACCGAAAGTCTTGGTCAGGTTCTCAATTTCGAGCACAAATTCTGACGAGGTCATGAAGGGGCGTCGCAGGGAAGAAGATTGGGCACGCAGTTAGAAGCCTAACTCACTCCC
Source organism: Chloroflexota bacterium (assembly GCA_029262735.1). GTDB lineage: Bacteria > Chloroflexota > Dehalococcoidia > Lucifugimonadales > Lucifugimonadaceae > JAJCYX01. The sequence continues at coordinate 139,578 of JAJCYY010000013.1, forward strand.
ACGTCAGGATGACATGAGATATCAGCACGCTCAATGCCTACGTGAGGAAAAGACGGAGAAGAGGACGCTCCGATCAGGCGACTTCTGACATCACCTTCCGCATAGCGAGCAGCGTGAAATCGATGTCCTCACTGTCGATACCGTAGTGCGTCACCATGCGGAGGTCGGAGTCGCCGCCGTTGATGTACACGCCCTGCTCCTTCATCAGAGCCGCAATCGTGTCGCCCGAACCTTTCGGCACGCCGAAGCGGACCAGGTTCGTATTGATCTCGCCAGGGTCCAGCGCAATTCCCTCAAGCTCGGCGATGCCCTCCGCAAGCTTCTTCGCATTCACGTGATCGTCAGCCATCCTGTCGATCATCGAATCGAGTGCCACGAGGCCTGCCGCGGCGACAACTCCAACCTGCCGCATTCCGGCGCCAAGTATTTTCCTCCACCTTCCCGCCTCTTCGATAAAGTCGGCATCCCCAACTAAAACGCTGCCAATCGGGCATGACAGCCCTTTCGAGAGGCAGAACGTTGCTGTGTCTACAGGCGCAGTCAGCTCTTTGACATCGATCTCCTGGCTAACCGCGGCGTTAAAAAGGCGCGCTCCGTCAAGGTGTACCCGCAGACCGTGAGCACGCGCCGCATCGGCCATCAATTGCGTATCGGCCGGAGTAAGCGCCTGGCCGCTGGTGTTGTTGTGGGTGTTCTCTATGCAGAGCAGCTTTGTCGGAGGTTTGTGGTAGTCACGAGGCTTCACCGCAGCATGAATCTGCTCTGGAGACAGGACGCCGTGCCGGTCGGTCTTGATGGGATACATGACAACGCCACCAAGAACCGAAACCCCACCGGCCTCACTATTAAAGATGTGGCACATATCGCCGAGGATGATTTCGTCACCGCGCTGTGCCTGTGCCAGTACCGAGACCAGGTTGCCCTGGGTTCCTGAAACGACGAACAGTCCCGCTTCTTTCCCGAGTTTTTCCGCCGCCTTCTCCTGCAGCCGGTTCACAGTCGGATCATCTCGGTAGACGTCGTCACCGACCTCCGCCTCATACATCGCCTTCCGCATTTCGGGTGAAGGCTTGGTCACGGTATCGCTGCGGAGATCAACTCGGACTTCCATTGTGTTTCCTTACTGCAGGTGCCAGGGGGAGCCCGGGCACTACGTCGCCGGGCTGCTGCCAGTTGGCATTAGATAGAGATTGCACTTTACAAAGCCAGAGGATTCTACCAATGCGAACGTTCAACGTGTCTCGCTATACTTGAACCGACCACCGACATAGGCCGCAAAGGTCCCAGGATTCTTCAAACTCCTTTCATGGTCGAGCCGTATACTCAAGCTGTGAGATCCGATAACACAACACCTCCCGACGCACTACCGTCGTCCGATTCCGACGCGCCAGGACCCATGCCACCCATGCCGCAAGACGAGAAACCGTCAGGTTCTCGGCGTTCTCTATTTGCCGATCCGATACCCTGGCTTGTTCTTGCCATCGCGCTTGGACTCGACCAGCTGACCAAGGCTCTCGTTGTCGAAAACCTGCTGCGAGGCGAGTCCTGGCCTGACGATGGATTCTTCCGCATCACGCATGCCTGGAACACAGGAACCGCTTTCAGCCTGTTTCAAGACCAGAGCTCGCTCCTCACATTCGTTTCGTTCGGCGCTGTTATCGCGCTCTACTTCGTCTACCGGTCGGTCGAATCGCCAACAATCTGGGTTCGGATAGCGTTCGGCCTGCTACTGGGCGGAGCGTTCGGCAACCTGATCGACAGACTCAGGCTCGGGCACGTCACAGACTTCGTTGACGTCGGCCCGTGGCCAATCTTCAACATCGCCGATTCGTCCATACTCGTCGGCATCTTCGTGCTCTTCCTGTTCTTCTGGACCAACCAGGAGCAGAGCAAGGATGGCAAGCAGAAGAAGGAGTCCGACTCTCCAACCGGATCTGGCGGCCAGCAGGAAACAGGCTGATGGCTCGCCGCGTGACATGGAAGGTCGATGCCGAAGAACCGCCTCGCCGATTGGACGCTGCACTTGCGGAACGGACGGATTGGCTTTCGAGGTCAGTCGCCAGTAACGCAATCCGCAACGGCCTTGTCCGTGTCAACGGTGGCGTTGAGACTCGCGTTTCAGTATCTCTGAAGCCCGGAGACGAGGTCGACTCGTTCCTTCCCGACCTGGAGGCTGAGTACAGTCGGCCGGAAGCGGCCAGGGTTCCGATCACGCTCGTCTACCAGGACGACTATCTGGTTGTAGTTGACAAGCCCGCCGATATCGCGGTGCATCCCGGTCCGGGTCACAGGGACGACACGTTGGTGAACGGGCTTCTAAGACTGTTCCCGCAGATCGGCACAGTTGGCGCTCCTGACAGGCCCGGTGTGGTGCATCGACTCGACCTCGACACAAGCGGCTTGCTGATCTTCGCACTTACACCGGAGGCGTATGCAGAGCTGGGAAAGGCCATGCGGGAGCGCACGATCAAACGAACGTACACGGCGCTGGTGCATGGTCACGTCAAGCCGACAGAAGGCACTGTCGATGCGCCAATCGGCAGAGATACGTCGAATAGGACCCGGCAAGCCATAGTCGATACTGGCCGCGCCGCACGAACGCACTACAGGACCATCGAACAAATTCCGCGGGCGACACTGCTCGAACTAGAGCTTGAGACTGGCCGCATGCACCAGATACGCGTCCACATGGCGGCAATTGGGTTCCCGGTGCTCGGCGACAGGACCTACGGCAAGAGTCCCAGGGTCGCCGGGCTCGACCGCCAGTTCCTTCACGCCTCGCGTCTTCAGTTCAAGCACCCCGTGACGGGCGAAGAGATGACAATGGAGTCGCCACTACCCGCTGATCTCACGGCTGTGCTTGCAGAGATGCGCAATGACCATGAGTAGCTCCCAGGGACGTTGTCATTCGGCCGTCGGGCCGATACATTCTGAGTATGGCCAAGGCACACAATACCTCTACTGAATCCGGCAATTCCGCGGCTCGCACACGTTTCGCGCCGAGCCCAACAGGTATGCTGCACATCGGTGGCGTCAGGACGGCGCTCTACAGCTGGCTGATCGCTCGCCAGAGCGGCGGTCAGTTCATCCTGCGTATCGAAGACACAGACCAGAACCGCTACGACGCCGATGCAGAGGCTTCGATCATGGAGTCTCTCCGCTGGCTCGGCCTCGACTGGGATGAGGGGCCCGACATCGGCGGTCCGTATGAGCCGTATACCCAATCAAAGCGGCTCACCATGTACCAGGAAGTGACTCAACGACTACTTGCGTCAGACCACGCCTACGAGGATGACACCACTCCAGAAGAGTTGGAAGAGCTTCGTGTCAGCCAGCAGGCGGCTGGCAAGCCACCCGGCTACGACAACCGAGGCCGCTACAGGACAAAAGAGGAGATCGAGGCGTCACGTGCCGCTGGGAAGCCGATAGTGGTCCGCATGAAGGTTCCGGACCGGCGCACACTGAATTTCGATGACGCAGTGCTGGGCGATGTCGAGTTCGACCTGTCTCTGCTGCAGGACTTCGTGATCATGAAATCGGACGGCTATCCGACGTATCACCTAGCGCACATCGTCGATGATCACCACATGCAGATATCACACGTGGTGCGCGGACCTGAATGGATTCCCAGCACCCCGCGCCACATTCTGATCCACGAGGCGCTCGATTGGGAGCTTCCTGTGTATGTCCACGTCCCGCTGATACTGGGAAAGGACAAATCGAAGCTGAGCAAACGCCACGGTGCGGCCTCTGCCATCGAGTACCGCGACCAGGGCTTCCTCCCGGAGACTGTATTCAACTTCCTGGCTCTGCTTGGCTGGTCGCCCGGCGACGACACTGAGGTGATGGACAGGGAGGAGATCATCGAACGCTTTTCGATCGACCGGATCCTCCAGAGCCCTGCCGTGTTTGACGATGAAAAGCTGGCCTGGATGAACGGAGTCCATATCCGTCAAATGCCCGTCGACGACCTGCTCAAGCGCGTTCTACCGGTGCTGGAAAGACCGGAAGCAGATGGCGGACTGCCTGACACGGTCGAGCGCCCAATAGATCAGGCGTTCCTGGGCGAACTGCTGCCGCTTGTCCACGAGCGTTTGAAAACGCTGAATGAAGTGACTGAGTCTCTTTCGTTCTTCTTCCAGGAGGAGGTCTATCCCGACGTAGAGTCGCTTCCGGGAAGGAAATCGGACCCGGAGACCGCTGCGAAATCGCTCACCGCATCACTTGAGCTACTCAGGTCGATTGACCCGTTCGAGCCAGAGCACCTGGAAGCCGAGTTCCGTGCCCTGGCCGAGAATCTTGGGATGAAACCCGGTCCGGTGTTCACTCCTGTGCGGGTTGCAGTGACCGGTTCGAGTATGGCGCCACCGCTCTTCGACACGGTTTCCGCGATCGGTCGTGAGCGCGTCGTTGCGCGTTTGGAAAACGCTCTCAAGCTGCTAGAAGCGGTGAAGGCATCTACGAGTCCTTGAGCGGACCGTTCCGGCAACGAAGGTTGTAGCCAGCCTCCACGCAATCGCGTGAGTTCAAGACGATCATGTCTGTTGAACTCTGCAACGTGCGTGCAACCGTAGCTCGCTGCCGATTGACCCTGCGCCGTTGTGTTGCGTATCATTCGTAGTCGACAGCCATTGCGTGGCAATCTCAAATCTGAAAAAACAAACATGGAGTCTGGCAATTGGAAGTTCGGCTTAACGAAGGCGAGAGTTTTGAGGCGTTCCTGCGACGTTTCACCAAGCGTGTACAGCAAGAAGGCATCGTTTCCGAGACTCGACGCCGCCAGCACTTTGAGCCGCCGAATGTCCTCCGCAAGAAGAAAGCTGCATCGAAACGCCGTAAGAGCATCAAGGCGACGCTGAAAAGCGCGTAGAGTCTCACTTGCCGCAGAATGCAGAAAAAGCGTCCCTGAACCGGGCGCTTTTTATTTTCATCACGCTGGCGGACTCAGCGCGAGGCTGGTCAAGTGGTTTCGTCTGAATCGGACTGGTAAACAGTAGAGAACCCGGCCGAGCCCGGCCCGAAGCATCAGCCTTAGATCCCAAGTCACCAATCCATAAACTGGTCTCGAACGGGGAAAAATATGAAGTTCGGAATAGTCGTATTTCCCGGTACATGGAGCGAGCACGACACGTACTACGCGGTACATGATGTGCTCGGCCAGCAAGCCCGCCTGATCTGGCACAAGGAGACCGATATCTCCGACTGCGATGCGATCGTCCTGCCCGGTGGATTCAGCTACGGCGACTATCTCCGATCCGGCGCCATAGCCCGCTTCTCGCCGGTCATGGAGTCGGTACGTGAATTCGCTGAGCAAGGTAGGCCGGTTATCGGAATCTGCAACGGATTCCAGGTCCTATGCGAGGCGGACCTGCTGCCCGGCGCGCTCGTCCGCAACGAACATCTCGAGTTCCGCTGCGAATGGGTGAATTTACGGGTGGAACGCACCGACACCGTTTTTACCTCCACAGCCAGAGCTGAACAGCTGCTGCGAGTTCCGATTTCACACGGCGAGGGAAACTGGCAGGCGGACGAGGAGACTGTGTGCCAGGTCGAAGACAGCGGACAGGTACTGCTGCGTTACGCAGACTCGGATGGCGACGTATCGGAAACCACGAATCCGAACGGTTCAACCAACGGTATTGCGGGGCTGATCAATCAGCGTAGCAATGTTCTCGGCCTCATGCCTCACCCCGAAAAGGCTTGCGAGGAGTTGATCGGCGGGACCGACGGCAACGTGCTGTTCGAGTCGATGATCCGTTCGGCGGCGGCGCTTGTTTGACGTCAAAGAATGCAAAAACCTCGATTTAGCATTAGACTGCCGCTCAAATCCGAGGCCGATTTACTTGTGCACGGAGGTTTTCGATGGCAGTTCAATCTGCGGCATACCCGGTTACCTATTCGGTTGACACACCAGTAACTCTGAGCCGATGGCTCTGGCTATTTAAGTGGTTGCTGCTGATCCCACACACGATCGTGTTGATGTTTCTGGGAATAGTCAGCTGGTTCACCCTGCTAGCTTCTTGGTTTGCAATTCTCATTACTGGCAAGCGACCTCGTGGTCTATGGGATTTTCATCTGGGAATCCAGAGATGGTCAGTTCGCGTAAACGGCTACGGCGGTCATTTAACGGACCAGTACCCATCGTTCACCATGGAAGAGGAGCCAGCGTATCCGGTTCGTCTCGATGCCGAATACACTGAAGGCGCTGACAGGCTCACGACATTCTTCAGGTACTTTCTTGTAATTCCTCACTGGATCGTGCTGTGGTTTCTGGCCTGGGTCTTCTTTTTCGTGATGTTCGCTCATATCGTCGTGGTCATCGTGACCGGAAAGCCAAACGAAGGCATTTTTAAGTTCATGGTCGGATACAACCGCTGGCAGGCACGTGCGAATATGTACTACTGGCTGATAACAGACGAATATCCGCCATTCAGCATGGACTGACGCCGCGACGACCTACCGCCTGCAGTAACGTTGTATAGCCGGTCGCCTGAGCGCCGGGTCATCGGTCGACGAAGACTTGACCGGTGGAGCGATATCGACGCGCCGTCCGAGAGGAAATTTCTAGTTGCCCGTTTCCCAAGCCACGCTGGACGAGATTGCCCTTAGCCGAGCTGAATACGAGGCGATTGTCGACCGGATTGGCCGGGAGCCCGGCGACCTGGAGTTGGGACTTTTCGGAGCGCTCTGGAGTGAGCACTGCGGGTATAAGCACACGAAGCCGCTACTGCGGCGTTTGCCGGGAGAATCCAACCGGCTGCTCGTGGCGCCTGGTGCCGAAAATGCTGGTGTGATCGACATAGGCGATGGATTGGCTGTCGCCATGAAGATCGAGTCGCACAACCATCCATCAGCTGTCGAGCCGTTCCAGGGTGCAGCAACCGGCGTCGGTGGCATCGTTAGAGACATCTTCGCAATGGGCGCCCGCCCGATAGCGCTCCTCGATTCCCTCCGGTTCGGCCAGCCACGGGACGACGCGCATATTCAGTACCTGGTGCACGGCGTCGTCGGCGGCATCTCCTGGTACGGCAACTGCATCGGGATTCCCAACGTCGGAGGTGAGACGTGGTTCGATGAGTCGTACGCAGGGAATCCACTTGTCAACGCCATGTGCGTTGGACTGATCGAAAACGGCCGCATTGTCAGCGCAACAGCGAAACATCCCGGTGACCTACTGGTGCTTGTCGGTGCGGACACCGGCCGAGATGGAATCCACGGCGCGTCCGGACTGGCATCGCGGACATTTGAAGAGCAGGCCGAGATGCGCTCTGCGGTGCAGGTTGGCAATCCGTTCCTGGAGAAGGTCCTGATCGAAGCGTGTCTCGAGGCGATCAAAATTCCCGGTGTCAATGGGATGCAGGACTGCGGTGCTGCCGGTCTTACATCGGCTGCGATCGAGATGGCCGAGCGCAGCGGAATGGCGCTGCGAATCGATGTTTCTGACGTTCCGCGCCGTGAGAACGAAATGACGCCGTACGAGGTGATGCTCTCTGAGTCGCAGGAGAGGATGCTTCTCGCCGTTGAGGCGCGAGCGGTTGGATCCGTGACGGCGTTGTTCGAGAAGTGGGATCTCGATGCCACGGTGATCGGCGAGTTCCACACGGGTTCGGATGTTGAGATCTTCGACGGCGACGATCAGGTGAGCGCGACTCCGATTGAGCCACTCACCGGCGCGCCCGAGTACTCGTTCAACGCGCCGAAGCCCGCGTGGCTGGCGGAACTTCAGTCGGCAGATCCTGCCGCCGCGGGTGTGCCGGACATCTCAGCTTCTGACGCGCTGCTAAAAATGCTCGCTTCGCCCAACATTGCATCAAAGCGGGCTGTGTTCAGACAGTACGACCACCATGTGCAGACCAACACCGTGGTGGAGCCGGGCGGCGACGCTGCGGTCCTGAGACTAAAGGGCACGGAGCGAGGCATTGCGGTGAGCACCGACTGCAACGGCAGGCTTTGCTACCTCGACCCTCGAATCGGCGCTCAGGTTGCGGTCGCCGAGGCGTGCCGCAACCTGGCCTGTGTCGGCGCGGAACCGCTTGCACTTACGGATGGACTTAACTTTGGCGACCCCGAAACGGAGGCCGTCCAGTACCAGCTAACGGAGTGCATCGAAGGTATCCGCAGCGCTGCGACTGCGTTCGGCATACCCGTCGTAAGCGGCAACGCCAGCCTGTACAACGAGTCAGCCGGGAAGGCGATCTATCCGACACCGATCATAGGCGCCCTGGGACTTCTCGAAGATGTGACGAGGCATACGACGATCTCCTTCAAGCAGGAAGGCGATCTCATCATGCTGCTCGGACGAACAGAGCCGTGGGACAGTGCAGGCGGTCTTTCCGGCAGCGAGTTCAACTCGCTCATCCACGGAGAAGCTAGCGGTCAGCCGGTAATCGATCTCGATCTTGAGGTCCGAGTACAGGAACTTTGCAGGCATGCGGTGCGAGCAGGTTTGGTCAACTCCGCCCACGACTGCTCTGATGGCGGACTTGCAGTCACCGTTGCTGAGTCGGCTATTACCGGAGGGACTGGTGCGAAGGTGGATGCAGCTTTACCGGACCGCTGGGACGCTGCCCTGTTCGGTGAAGGCCAGTCCCGCATCGTGGTCAGCCTCGCACCGGAGAATGTGGCTCAGATGGAGTCAATGGCCTCCGAATTGGGCGTGCCGGTGGTGCGGCTCGGTATCGTCGGCGGAAGCTCGATCACATTTGGTGAAGCCTCAGTCGACCTGTCCGTAGCCACCGATACCTGGGAACACGGATTCGAGAGAGCCACCGGTGGGTAGTGCAGCATCCACACGCCTTGCACAGCACACGTGTTGCGCCCTGGAAGACCAACCGTGACCTCCGTCATCACCATCGAAGAACTCGCAGAGCGGTTCGACACGCTGCTTTTCGACTCGTACGGAGTGTTGGTCAACGAGTCGACCGGGCTCCCCGGCGCACGTGAGCTCATCGACTGGCTTGAGACCTCTGGCAAGAGCTATCTGATCGTCACAAATGACGCTTCTCGTTCCATTGAGTCGCGTGCCGGGAAATTCATCCAGCAGGGCGTTCCAGTACCGCCTGAACGAATCGTTAACTCTGGCTGCCTCATCCCACGCTTTTTCGACGCGAACGATCTTGCGGGTGCTCCCACCGCTGTGTTCGGCAGCTCGGACGCCGTCGACTACGTTCGACAGGGAGATGCACAGATTTTGCCGCTCGACCAGATGTCTGAGGCCAGCGTTTTCGTATTTGCAGACGATACCGGCTTCGATTGGCGTCCGACCATCAACCGCCTGATCAGTGTTCTGAACCGCAAAGCGCTGGACTCCGAGCCGTTCATACTGCTTCTTCCAAACCCGGACCACATCTATCCAAGCGGGGATCGCGCCTACTCAGTCGGCGCAGCAGCGCTTGCACAGATGGTCGAAACGGCACTTCACCGCCTGTTTGGAGATGTTGCCGAGCACCGCTTCATTCGCCTCGGAAAGCCGTTTGCGCCTATCTTCGACCAAGCGTTCAGACGCGGCGCAAACAAGGGCTCCGCGGTGATGATCGGAGACCAGTTCGAAACAGACATATCAGGAGCGGTCTCATACGGCATTCCATCTGCCATTGTCACGACCGGTATTAACCGGCTGCAAACGGTCGAGGAGCTCTCCGCCCTTCCTCCCGATATCAGGCCGGATTTTCTTTTGCCATCGATATCGTTGAAGTGAACGGCAAATCAACTTCTTCGAGCCAGGTGCGCCCGTGATTGAGACCTATGTGCCACTGATCCCGGTTTGAGAATTGACTCACTCCTGTAGAATGGCTTCAGATGACTGGCAATTAAAGAACGCGAGTGCCAAGCTCGCGTTTTCGCGTACGGGGTGAGATTGCATGCCGAGATATGACTACAAGTGCGAGGCGAACGACCACGTATTTGAGGTCACGCAGAGTTTTACCGATGATCCCGTGGCGTTCTGCCCGGAAGACGGAAGCAAGGCTGAGCGACAGTTTTCCGTTCCGCATGTCATCTACAAAGGCTCGGGCTTCTACACCACCGACTACAAAAACGCCGGAAGCTCGTCCCGCTCGAGCTCGAACGGCTCCTCTGAGAGCAAGAAGAGCAAGTCGGAATCCAGCGAATCCGGTAAATCTGGTGACTCTGGCAAGTCAAGCACCAAGAGCAGCACGACGAAGTCTGCCGACTCTTCTTCTGGCGACTCCAAGTAGTAGTCACGCGTCACGGCCTGGAATCTCCTGTTTCAACGGCCCATTCGTCAATAGGCAGTCATTTTGAAGACCGTAATCCAACGCGTTAACAGTGCATCGGTAGAGGTTGAAGGGTCGGTGAGCGGTAGCATCGGCGTAGGCCTGTTGCTGCTAATCGGCATCACGCATGGCGATACCGACGAGGATATTGCGTACCTCGTCGAGAAGATCGTCAATATGCGCATCTTCCCGGCTGAATCAGGCGACTCCGGCTTCGACCGCTCTGTCAAAGATGTCGAAGGCGGTCTTCTGCTTGTCAGCCAGTTCACGCTTTATGCCACGACTCGAAAAGGCCGAAGGCCGGGATTCGCCGACGCAGCCCGGCCAGAGGTTTCAGAGCCAATGTTCGGACAGGTAGTTGAGGCGTTCCGAGCGACCGGCGTTCCCGTCGAGACAGGCGTCTTCGGCGCCATGATGAACGTGAAACTGGAAAACGCGGGCCCTGCAACGTTCATTCTCGACTCGGAAGACAGGCTGGCTCCCCGACGGGGTTAGCGCCGCCTTCGCTGTCGGACAGCTTGTTTTAGAGCTTCTGCAGTCAGCTCGGTCCATGATTTTTCTGTGACTGAACAAATTGACGCCAGTTCCGTTTGTCTGTGTGCTGAGTATGTTGAGATCGAGAATTCGAGCTGTGGAAGGCAAGCAAGCGGTTTCTAAGGATAAGTTCGTTACAGTCAATAATTAGTAGTCCCCACCAGCACGCATGTTCCATCTCAGAGTTACAATGAAATCGTAATCATCGGGGACGCGTGGTTTCGACAGGGAACTCACCGGTCGGTTGCGAGCCGTGGCGCTGACCCACGTAAAAAGCGGCAAAACAATAAATGGCGAACGTGAAGTCGCCCTCGCAGCTTAATTAGCTAGCGACGTTCTGCCCCTCCCCAGTCCGGCGGGCGGGGTAAAGAGCGCTGAAATGCCGGGCTGCTGCGACGGAATGACGGTGGCCGTCGCAAAAGATACAACCGTCTGGCTGTGGAGCCTGACCCGCCGGTGAGGCTGGCACCATAGCAAGAATCGATCACCGGACACGCTCGTAGACGCCCTCACGGAAACCTCTCTGGACGGGGAGTTCGACTCTCCCCCGTCTCCACCATGAACACGAAATCGCCGTGCGAGTCGCGATGAACGGCGTGAACTGCGACCGCCTGGAGCCGAGGCTGGCTAGCGATCAATCGACCGCCTCGAACCGCAAATCATCGGCGTGTTCACTCACCCAAACGAATCGCTGCCGCAAGTGGTTATTGCGGTTCCGGGGCAACACGTTCTCGTGCTGTAGTCTTCCAACAACCACTCCTGGCGAGATCGAAACCGAGGTGGCGAACCGTTTTATCCGCGCCTCGGTGATTGGTCTACGATTGACGAACTCGTACCACAGATCAGGGTTGATTAGGTAGTCCCCGGCGAACTGATCCGCCGCCACTTCACGATCATCGACCCGTTGCGGCGGTTCTGTCAGAACTTAGGGCAGGTGCAAAATAACATCCTCTGAAACGAGTAGAGGAACTGCTGATGTCATGCCCGCGTTGCCGGTCCGAGTCCACAGTGAGGAGAAGGTACAGAACATCTCTGGGCTGTCGGATCTTCTATTGCCGGAACTGCAAACGCCGGTTCAACGAACGCACCAGCACGCCCTATAACCACCTTCAGTTTCCTGAAGACATCGTGTTGATGGCCGTACTTTGGCGACTCAGGTACAAGCTTGGTCTCCGCGACGTGGTAGAACTTCTCCTTCAACGTGGCTTCGAGATCAGCTATGAAACCATCCGTTCCTGGGAGTATCAATTTTCACCGTTGGTCAGCACGAAACTCAGATCAAAGCGCCGCGGTAGAGTTGGCCGCACCTGGTACCTGGATGAGACTTATGTGAAGGTCGGCGGACGATGGTGCTATCTCTACAGGGCGATAGATCGAGATGGAAACCTTCTTGATTCCATGCTCAGCGAACAACGGGATAAACATGCAGCAAGACGTTTCTTAAGACGACTGGTCGAGAGTGCAGAACAGAAGCCGTTACGCGTCACGACAGACAAGCATCCTGCATACACGAAGGCAAATCGTTGGATCATCGGCCGTAAGGCCCTCCATCGACACAATCAGTATCTGAACAACCGAATCGAGCAGGATCATCGGCATTTCAAGCAGCGTTACTATCCGATGCTCGGGTTCAAACAGTTCGATTCGGCGAGTCGGTTCTGCACAGCGTTCGACGAGTTACGGAACTATCTAAAAGTGAAAACCACAGGACAGGAGCAAGTATCAGCATCAGACAGACGACGGATCTTCAGCGACAAATGGAAGACTCTAATGACGGAGTTGGCTGCATAACCGTGGCCTCCAGTCCCGGTTAGATTCGCCCGTAATTCAGCAGGTGCCCTTAGTTCTGACAGAACCGGTGGTCTATTCCCAAGCTGGGAACATCTGTGATTTGCAATTCATCGGACGTCAAGTAAATCATATTTCTACTAACTGATGAGGGCAGGATTTTATTGGCATGGAACATTAGTTTGGCTACTTTGGTTTGAAAACTTGGATCCGATTATTGCCAAAATCGGCAACGAAGATCCTTCCGTCAGTGTCAACGACGAGCCCTGATGCGGACCTGAATTGACCGTCCTCTGACCCCCGTGCACCAAACGCGGTAATGAATTGACCGTCTGACGTAAATACTTGAATGCGATTGCCGCCTGCTTCAGGATGTGCCCCACAACCCGATTCCTGCCCGCAGTCCACCACATAGACATTATTATCCGCGTCGATTGCCATCTGTCCGGGACGGAAAAGTTCTCCCGACCCTGTGCCCCGTACACCCCATTCCAACAAAAAGACGCCGTACTGTGAAAATTTCTGGATACGGTGATTGCTCCGATCCGCAACATAGACGTTGTTTTCCGAGTCAATAGCAATCCCGGAAGGTGACATGAACTCACCTCTGCCGGACCCAATTTGACCCCATTCGTGAACGAAATTGAATGATTTGTCGAACACCTGTACTCGATGTCCGAACAATTCCACAACGTAGACATAACCATTTGAATCAACCGCAACATCCCAAAGACCCCGGAACTGCCCCGGAGCCGTGCCGCGAACACCAAATTCTGTGGAAACTAGAATCCCATCCAGAGTTACCACGCAGATACAGGGTTCTTCGTTGCCCGCGACATAGAGGACGTCTTCTTGACCGATAACCATGCCAACCGGATTTAGCGTGATAGGAAAATCACCGACGAATTTCATATTCGAATCGAATTTTTGAATCGCGTGGTAGCTTCGGGCGGTCACATAGATATTGCCTACTTTGTCGATCACAACGTCCATGGGTTCGTAAGACCATCGCAGACCAAGATCGTGCTGAAATCTGGTTGAGTATTCGAACTCGAGGTCAGGGATCGGCAGCCGATCTGTTCTCGGAGCTCTCGGATTTATCGGAGTTACCGTGACCCATTCGATTGTCACTTTGCCGGCAGCCATGGCCGGATCAATTCGCAAATCGGAATTTGGTAGCTGGGCGGGCAAGTAAACCGTGTACTCATGCCATTCGCCGTCTGCGATTACCTGGAATACCTGATATGAGTTTTGAGTGTGTATGTCTCCGTCATTATTGGAGTCGCTTTTCATACGAAACTCAACTTTGAGCGGCTGGCCAGCTGGCAAACTTTGAGGACTCACCAAGATTGGATCGAATCCGCTGCTCACAAGAGAAAGTCCCTCCGGCGTTGACTGAAGACCGGTAGTGTTCCCTCCTCCTCGCCATCCCCATAGGCTTTGCGTGAAGTCCCAATTAATTGCTGGTATCTCCACAATCCCCGATCCAGTAAGTTGTCTCCCGTCCAGCGCGGCCGAGGCTCTGATCTCGTATGTGCCCCAAAGCTGATATGTCTCGGTTGTGTATTTGCCGTCCTCAGTTACTGAACCATCTGTCGCATCCCACAGGAAAGCGACATCCGGAATCTGGTTCCCGTATCGATCCAAAGCGATTGCCGAAAACTGAATGTCGCCAGGCCGAACGAGGGCTGTCTCACGTTCAGGATTCACGTGAATGGCGACAGCCGCTCCAGGGTTAACAACAAGGTCGGCGACAACAGATATAGAGTTCGAATCTCGCACAACGTCAGCTTGAACCCCACCGATGAAATTGCCGGATTGTGTTCCAGCGACGAAGTTGCCATCCCGATCAATATCGCCCAGGCTTTTGTAGACGGACCAAGCAGTTAGGGAATCGGATATCTCGTTCCCGAATCTATCTTCCGCAAAAATAGTGAATTGCTGCGATCCACCGATTTCTAGATTGGCCAACGCGGGGTTGATGGTGACGGTTTCCAGCGCGCCAGGCCGAACGTCTATATCGACTGAGTTAGAGATAATCCCGACTGACGCGGTCACCTTGTAGTGCCCGGAAACGGTTCCGGCCGTCAACGTTCCATCAACGCTAACTGAACCGGCATCAGATTCCAGCAAGGCACTTACTTCTATCTCATTATCAAAATCATCGAATCCGGTTACCTTGAAAGACCGACTTTCTTCGACGGCCAACGAGCCGTTCTCCGGCATGATCACCAGGGTGGCCAGTTCGCCCGGTTCGACAGTGACGATTTTGCTGACTGAGTCG
>JAJCYY010000014.1 GCA_029262735.1 Chloroflexota bacterium
TGCATCAGCGCTCGCAAACACGGTCCCGCGGTTCACGCCAACAAACCCGGTTGGGAGCTGGTTCCACAGGTGCGTACCAATAACGCGGTCAGACTTCCAGCGGTCGAACACACCGTCGCGCTCCATTGCAAGCGCGCCCGAAACGATCTCCTCGGCCGGCTGAAAAGCAAACACCACTCGACCCTTCAGCTGGTCCTTCATCCCGGCCAGTAACTCGGCAGCGGCTACGGCCATCGTTATGTGTCCATCGTGCCCGCAGGCGTGCATAGCCCCGTTTTGAGATTCGAAATCAAGCCCGGTGTTCTCGACGATCGGCAGGCCGTCGATGTCAGCCCTGACCATGAGCGAAGGGCCATCCGCCGATCCGTTAAGGACGCCGACGACGCCTGTTTCACCGATTCCCGTGTGTACCTCAAGACCGGCCGCCTTTAATCGGTCAGCAATGAACTCGGCTGTTCCGGTCTCCTTGAAGCCGAGTTCCGGCATTGCGTGCAGCTTCCGGCGCATAGAGACCATGTCTCCAACTCGTGCCTGCACCGATTCTCGAACTGTGTCTGACATGGGCTAATTCTCCAACTGGCCGCGAGCAGCGTTTTTCGGTGCGTCACAGCTTACAGCCTGATTCTGAAGTGACCATGCCCCGTCGCCCCGGCCGCGCGCAGCTTTTTCCGATGAGCGCAATGCGGCACGCCGCCAGACGCGGCCGCCGCTGCTAAACTCGCCCCGATGAACCGGACACTACCCCTTTTCCCGCTCGACATGGTGCTCTTCCCTGGCGCAGAAGTCTCGCTCCAGATCTTCGAGCCGCGCTATCGCGAAATGCTCCGAGACTGTATTGGAGACGACCGTCGCTTTGGCATCGTGCTCATCAAAAACGGCAGCGGCACTAGCTCCTCTGCCGAACCCTTCCTCATCGGCACCATCGCTCACATCACCGAGATCGGCGCGCCCCGGCGTGGAGCGATCCCCATTACCGTGATCGGCGAAGACCGCTTCAGAATCGTTCAGGAGAGCCGCGTCAGGCCCTACCTCACGGCCGAAGTCGAGGTGCTGGAAGAAGACGCCTCAGACATGGCCTCCGATGAAATCACGCTCGCATCACACGACTCTGCCCAGCGATATCTTGGCACCGTTCTGGCATCACAGGGCGTCTACAAAGCCGAGCCGGACGTTCCGACCGACCCGAAAAAACTTGCCTACTACATGGGCATGATCGCAACGACGGCATCGAACAGGTCGCTGCAGAGACTGCTTGAGCCCGAGCGCCTGATCGATCGGTTACAGGCCGGCATTGCGCTCCTTGAAGAGGAGTCGGACAGGCTGCGAAAGGCGTTCATGCGCGCAGGGCCGGGTCGTGACAGATCGCTGTTTTCGTCTAATTAAGGGGCCGTTGCTCGTTTTCATCAGAGAGGACGTGTTCGTGCTATTTAAATACGGCGACCATGTGATCCTCCGCTACGTCAGCCCAGACAACGGCGAGAAGTTCGACCGGGCGCAGATCGGATACGTTGTCGAAGACTCTGAAGCACGCACGGTGCTCTACATCTCATCCGGAAGCGGATACAGACAGCCTGAGAGGATGCGGAAGGATAAGCTGGGAAGCGACTCATTCGGTGATTTCACAGACAGAACGTGGAAGAACTGGAGCACCGTCCGAGTGATGTTTCCGGGCGTGCCGTATTCGGTCTGGGCGATGTACGCAGCGCAATCCGGAGAGTTCACTCGCTGGTACGTGAATATCGAAGAGCCGTTCAAACGAACACCTATCGGCTTCGATGTGATCGATTTCGAGCTGGATATGCTGGTGGCACCAGACCTGACATGGACATGGAAGGACGAGGACCACCTGGCAAACATGGTTCAATACGGCATTTTCACGGCAGCACAGGCAGTCGATTTCAAGCTGTACGGACTGGACGCCATCGGACGCATCGAGCGACTGGCACCTCCATTCAATGAGCCATGGCCTCAGTGGCGACCCGACCCGGAATGGGGGCCGCTGAAGATGCCAGATGATGATTCAGCGTGGCTGAATCTGGCGGTCAAATAGCCGCGAATATGGAGTCGATGCGATGGAGAGACGTTTCAAGCGGGGCGACACTGCTATTGGCCGCTACAAAGGATGGCTCGGTGGGTTCGCAGCCGGCTTGAAATGCTGGATAGTCGATGACAGTCCCGAGCGGATGATCGGCTATTTTCAGGCGGGAACCGTCTACCGCCGGGCGACATGGATCGACAACCTGCCGGAGATCGACGGTATTGCGTTGCCATACGAGTTTGAAGACGCGGTGTGGGAACGGAACGATGTGCTCCGCATCATGTATCCAGGCGTGCCCTACTCGATCTGGCCGATGTGGCCGACCGGAACGACAAAGCTACTCGGTTGGTACGTGAATATCGAGATGCCGTTCGAACGCACCGAGATCGGTTTCGACACGATGGACTATGAGCTGGATATCGTGATCGCACCCGACTTTTCGTGGCGTTGGAAGGATGAGGACAGGCTGGCAAAGCTCGTGGGAAATGGCGTGTTTGCGGAGGCCCGAGCTGCCGAGTTCAAGGAGTATGGCCAGGATGCTCTAAGACGGCTCGAGCTACAAGCGGCGCCGTTCAACGAGCCATGGCCTCAGTGGCGACCTGACCCGAGTTGGGGACCACTGAAGATGCCAGATGACGATTCGGTGTGGATTGCTTGAATGACGGCGAGCTACGTTTTCCGGTGTGGCACATGTTGCTAACTAGTGAAAATGTAGCTGTGCCACTGTCATCCTGACCGTAGCGGAGGGATCTGACCGAGTTAGCAAGGTCACCCGAGAGATTCTGAATCAAGTTCAGAATGACGATCAGCTCAGTATCTCCCCTGGTAATGACAGAAAGATAGAACCGCCCATCAAATGAAAACGCCGCACGCGGCAAAACGCAGCTAACTGCCGTACTTGCCTTCTCTGGCCGCCGCGTTCGCCTTGCCCCGCTCCTGGAACGCAGCCTGCGCCGCAAGGACGTTCTCAGACTTACCGAGCCACGCCTGCTGCGGAGCGGCCTGTAAACCTCGACCATACGAGTAGGTCAGCTGCCACGGAGCGCCGTGCGACTTCGCATACTTCGTAATCGCATTAAGATTCACCGTGGCCTCTTCATCACCCTGTCCGCCTGACAGGAACGCGATCCCCGGAACCGCCGCCGGAACCGTGCGCAGGAAGCAGTTAACCGTCTTCTCGGCAACTTCATCAGCACTAGCCCTGTTCGAAGCGCTGCTTCCAGAGATCACCATATTCGGCTTCAGGACCATCTCCTCCAGCACAACGCCCTGGCTCAGCAGTTCATCGAACGTCCTGCGCAAAGTCAGCTCCGTCGCTTCGTAGCAGCGGTCAATCGAATGGTCGCCATCCATCAGAACCTCAGGCTCCACGATCGGTACAAGTCCGGCTTCCTGCACAAGCGCCGCATATCTGGCAAGCGCATGGGCATTGGCATTGATGGCGTTATCGGTTGGAATATCCTGGCCAATGTTGATCACCGCACGCCATTTGGTGAACTTCGCACCCTGACTGCGATACGTCTCAAGTCGACCACGCAGGCCATCAAGGCCGTCTGTAATCACCTCGCCAGGCGCACCGGCCAGCGGGTTCGTGCTCTTGTCCACCTTGATGCCCGGAATGACGCCCTTGCTCTCAAGCATCTCGACAAAGCTAGTGCCGTTTTCGTGGTTCTGCGTAAGCGTCTCCTCAAAAAGGATCACACCGCTTATGTAGTCACCAATGTCCGGCGTTGCGAACAGCGCACCGCGATACTGGATGCGGTTCGCCTCGGTGTTCTCGACGCTGATCGCGTCGAACCGTTTCTGGATCGTTCCGGTGCTCTCATCTGCGGCAAGAATCCCCTTGCCTGGCTGCACCATTGCGACCGCAATTTTGTTGAGTGAACTCTTAGTCATTAGACGCCTCCGCACGGTGAATGATCGGGCAATCCGCATCCGTCATCGCACGATTGAGTTCGTACTGCGGCGCCTGCTCACGTCGTTAATAAAAATAGGCAGAAATATGTGTGCACAGCGTAGGTCAAATGCCTGTCAGTCGACAAGACTTCAGGGCTGATTCCTTGTTAGCTTTCAGGCTTATTTCACGCGAAACCAACGGTTCGTTCACACCAGTCCACTCGGACCGTGATACAAAAGTTAGAGCGCGTAGACTCCAGTTAAGAATGTTCGATTTGCAGCAGCCACACAGGGCACCGGGCCGGAACAGGCCGGAATTGGGCCGAATCTCATGACAAGTCAAACGCCTGATCGACTGTCGACCGTCACGCAATTCATTCTTGAGCGAGAGCGTGACCGCCCCAACGCAACGGGTGATTTCACAGCGCTCCTGAACGCTATTGCACTTGCTGGCAAGCGGATCTCGCACGATGTCAATCGTGCCGGCATCGCAGACATCATCGGTCTCACCGGCGAAACGAACATCCAGGACGAGCAGGTCCAGAAGCTGGACATGATCGCCAACACACAGCTGGAACGGGCGCTCGCTCCAACTGGCCTCGTCTGCGCAATCGGCTCAGAGGAAGAGGACGAACCGGTTCAGCTCGAAAACGGTGAGAACGGTCGTTACGTTGTGCTATACGACCCGCTCGACGGATCATCAAACATCGACGTCGGCGCGCCGATCGGCACGATCTTCTCAATATATAAACGCAAGACCCCGGTCGGTTCGACATCGAACTCGCTCGAAGACATGCTGCAACCCGGCCGAGACCTGGCTGCCTCGGGCTACATGATCTACGGCTCATCGACGATGCTTGCCTACACAACGGGCGAAGGCGTGCATCTGTTCACTCTCGACCCTGAGATCGGCGAGTTCATTCTCACCAACTCTGATCTCAAGGACGATGGCGGAGCGAAGGTCTACTCGGCCAACGAAGGTCACTCACTGACCTGGGACAAAGTTGACCTCGAATGGGTTTCGCAGTTGAAGGAAGAGGGCTACTCAAGCCGCTACATCGGCTCGCTTGTCGCCGATTTCCACCGAAACCTGCTGCGAGGTGGGATCTTCGCTTATCCCGGAAACAGCGCTGCACCGAACGGCAAGCTTCGATTGCTTTACGAGGCTGCACCGCTTGCGTTCATCATGGAGCAGGCTGGCGGCAGTGCAACAGACGGTAAGCGCCGCATCCTGGACATCCAGCCGACCGAGCTTCACCAGCGAACTCCGCTGTACATTGGCTCGGCCAGCGAAGTAGAACGTATCATCAAGATGCGAGCACACACATCAACCACAGCAACCCGCTAAATGTGTGCAGCGAGCCGCGTTTTTAGCTGTGTCACGGGTAACTACTGGAATGAAAAAGTATGCCACTCACCTTCGTCCTGAGCGGGCGCGAAGGACCCGGTGGGCGGGGCAAACCCAGATACAAGACTTGTTGCCGCCTGGTACGCACATGTCATTCTGAACTTGGTTCAGAATCTCTCGACTGAACTCATTAACTTAGTCGGATGCCTTGACCTGCAAGCGGGTACCCGGCGGTCGGGATGACATTTGTCGTCACTCGTTTGTTCATAGATACGCCGGTTGCAGATGGGTCGCCCCGCACTCCGGAATCTTCGCTCTGGCTCAGGACGATGTGACTACAAATACCTCTCTGTCGATCAGCAACCTGCCAACGCACCGGAAAACGTAGCTTGCTGCGCGGAAAACACGGCTTACTTCTCTGACTCAGGGTGATGGGACACAGCCACCTCTCTACTAAGCGGTAACCTGTATCACACTGAAAAAGTCGCACGCTGCCCGCTACTCCAAGGAACCTCCATGACAACCGTTGCCCTGCTCGCCAACCTCACCACATCAGAACACCGCGGCCGCTGGGAGCTAATGCAGCAACTTACGCCCGAGGGCATCGAAACCCGCCTCATCAACCCCACGCTCTCACGAGGCGAGCTGATCGAAGCGCTGCAAGGTGTCGAGGCGATAATCCCCTGGCTTGCAAAGGTCCCTGTCGATCTTGCGGCCGAGTGCAAAGACCTGAAGCTGGTGCAACTGCTGACGGCCGGTTTCGACATCGTTGACGTCGGTGGGCTGGACGCGCTTGGCATCAGCGTCGCAAACAACGGCGGATCGAACGCAATCTCAGTCTCCGAACATGCGATGTCACTCATGCTCTCCGTTTACAGACGGCTGATGGACTCGTGGGAGAACACCCGCGACGGCAACTGGCGAGACGGCATCGATCAGCTTCCGTTTAGAAGCGAAATCAACGGCAAGACAGTTGGCATAGTCGGCTTCGGGAACATCGGCAGACAGGTCGCACGCAGGCTCCAGGGCTGGGACGTGGAACTGCTGTATCACGATGTCATCGAGATGATGCCGGGTCGCGATACAGAGTTGGGAGCCACCGCGATGCCTCTCGACGATCTGCTGATGCGATCTGACATTGTGACTGCGCACGTTCCGCTGAACAGCTCCACGCGCGGCATGTTCAGCACCCGGCAGTTCGGCCTGATGAAGAAGACGGCGGTCTTCATAAATACCTGCCGCGGACCTGTTCACGACGAGGCGGCGCTGATTAAGGCTCTGCAAGACGGTGAGATTGCCGGGGCCGGGTTGGACGTGCTTGAGCAAGAGCCTACAGACCCCGAAAATCCGCTACTTCACATGCGCAACGCAGTCGTCACACCACACTGGGCGGGCGGGACATCCGAAGGCAACGAACGGGCGCTCCGCTTCGCTATGTCCAACTTCCAGCGCATGGCAGAAGGCAGAAAAATGCTCTCTGTTGTCCTGCCTGAAGCGCAGGCGTAGCCGAACTTCGGCAAATCTGCTATTGACAGACACACAATACATGCATTATTCTTCATGCATTGACAAACATGTATTCAATCGCAGGTTAACCCGTTGACCCCATCGGCAGAACAACAGCCTCCCGGCTGGACATTTCTCACCAACCATTCGCATGTGCTGCTGTCCATCTGGCAGCAACCGGACATCCGTGTCAGGGACATCGCAGCGCTGGTTGGAATCACCGAACGAGCAGTGATGCGGATAATCGGCGAACTGAACACTGCGGGTTTCATCAACATCGAGAAGTCGGGAAGAGAGAACCGTTACACGGTTGTTCCCGACCTCGCTTTAAGACATCCGCTTGAGAAGCAGCACACGGTCGGCGTACTGCTGGAGACCCTTTCTAATCGTGAGTGAGCAACTTCTAAAAATTGGCACGAGGAACAACATGCTGTTCATGGTTGAGTTGACCCACGGTCCGGAGACCTGCATTGCTGCGGAAAGCGTCCCAGAGTCTTCGCGGAGCCGCCTGCTAAGTGAGCTCACTAGCCTCGCTGTCGAATACGGAGCCGAAATCGTCGGTGGCTGGTCGTTCCCCGTCGGCCACAGGCTCTGGTACGTGGTCGAGGCAGCTGATGCGCACACGGTTTCGAGCCTGTTTTTCGCAGCGCAAACTCACCACTGGAACACGGTTGAGATAAACCCGGTAATCGACCACGAAACGTTCCGCCGCACCATCCTCAATCAGTTCGACATCGCGGCAATCGCGTAACGGCCCAGCGAGTCGAGAAAGGCTTATTGCGCCGTATATCCGCCGTCCACTGGCAGGCACACTCCTGTAACGAAAGACGCCTCGTCTGACGCCAGGAACAGAGCCGCCTGCGCAATCTCAATCGCCTCGCCAAGCCGACCCATCGGATGCAGTTTCTCCAGCCTCGCAAGCGCCTCCGGGTCCTCGGTAAGCGACTTCGTGAGTGCCGTATACGCAAAGCCGGGACACAACGCATTCACCCGTACACCCGTCTGCGCAAACGCAATCGCCATGTCACGAGTCATCTGCATAATCCCCCCCTTCGAGTGCGGATAGGGATTGAAGCCATCGCTCAGGCCGTGGCCGTGCGTGTAGCCGACCATCCCGATTATCGACGCAAGGTTTACTATCGAGCCGCTGCCCCGCTCCTTCATTTGCGCACTAGCGTAGTACGACATCAGCATCGAGCCCTTGAGGTTCACATCAATCACGCGGTCCCACTTCTCGTCGAACGGCAGATCGGCCGCGACATAACGAGGCGTGATGCCAGCGCTGTTCACCAGGATGTCGACC
>JAJCYY010000015.1 GCA_029262735.1 Chloroflexota bacterium
CCGAGATACATCACGGCGACACGGTGGCTGATATTGCGGACCACAGACAGGTCGTGGGCGATAAAAATGTAGGCCAGTCCGAACTGTTCCTGGAGATCACGCACAAGATTGATCACCTGTGCCTGGATGGACACATCAAGCGCCGAAACGGGCTCGTCCAGGACCATCGCGACCGGCTTGGCTGCAAGTGCCCTGGCAACACCGAGCCGCTGGCGCTGGCCTCCGGAGAACTCGTGAGGATATCGTCCCGCCATCTGGGGATTCAGGCCAACCACACGCAACAGCTGTGCGACCTGCTGCTTGTACTCTCTTTTCGATCCGGCAATCGAATGGATCCTCAGCGGTTCACCGACTATATTCCCTGCCGCCATGCGCGGATTTAGCGAACCATACGGGTCCTGGAACACCATCCCCAGGCGCCGCCTGACTGTGCGTAACTTCGATCCCGAAAATCCGGTGACATCTTCGCCATCCAGAAGAATTTGGCCGGCAGTTGGAGGGACGAGCTGGAGTATTGCTCTGCCAACGGTGGTCTTACCGGAACCGCTCTCTCCTACCAGCCCGAGTGTTTCGCCTGGAGACACTCCGAAGCTCACACCGTCCACGGCCTTCACGACGCCGACCGCTCGCTGGAGGATGAAGCCCTTCTTCACAGGAAAGTGGACCTTCAAGTCGCGGACTTCCAGGAGTGGAGCCGAGCTGCTCGGCTTCTCCAACGACGAATCTTGATTTGTTACTACCGCGCCGGTGGTCAAATCTTCGCCTCCGCGATACGCCGTTCGACTCTGGCGCTCTCCCAACATGCTGCGGTGTGATCTTGCTCAATGTTCTCCAGTTGAGGATCCTCAACAGCGCACCGGTCCACAGCCCAGTCACACCGCTCCCTGAAGGCGCACCCAGCGGGCAAATTTGAAAGATCGGGAATCTCTCCCCTGATCGGTTCAAGGCGGATATCGGCGGCCAGGTCCAGCGTTGGCACCGAATTGAGAAGGCCGACCGTATACGGGTGCTTAGGGTTCTTGTAGACCTGGTCGAGAACGCCCGATTCTCGAATCTTCCCGGCATACATGACATTGACGCTGTCAGCGTAGCGGGCAACGACTCCAAGGTTGTGCGTAATGATGATGACCGAGGTGCCCAGGCGCGCTGTCAGATCTTTCATCAGCTCCAGGATCTGCGCCTGGATCGTGACGTCGAGCGCGGTCGTTGCCTCGTCTGCTATCAGCAACTTCGGCTCACAACTGAGTGCCATGGCGATCATAACGCGCTGTCGCTGGCCGCCCGAGACCTCATGCGGATATGAGTTGAGCCGGGCCTCTGGATCTGGGATGCCGACCATAGCAAGAAGCTCAATCGACCTGCTCAGCGCCTGTCGTTTTGTCATCCCGAGATGGAGCTCAAGCGGCTCCCTGAGCTGCCGCGCGATCGAGAGTACGGGGTTCAGGGAGGTCATTGGCTCCTGAAAGATCATGCCGATACTTCGCCCACGGACCGCGCGCATCTCGGTCTCACGCAGCTTGAGCAAGTCTCGTCCCATGAATTCGACCGAACCGCCCATAATCCGTCCTGGCGGATCGGGAATGAGACGCATGATCGAAAGAGCCGTAACGCTCTTTCCGCATCCGCTTTCGCCCACCAGGCCAAGCGTCTCGCCCTCGTGTAACCGGAATGACACTCCGTCCACGGCGTTGATCACACCCGCTGATGTGAAAAAATGAGTGGCGAGATCTTTGACGTCAAGCAAAACGTTCACAGTGACATCTCCTGCGCGCGTGACTGCGGACGGACGGCGGGAAAGATCACCGTATTCGTTTCTCTGACGCTCACTATGAGAGTGAAAACTAGAATCCCAGCACCACCCGGCAGTCTTTTACGGTAAGAATCCTGTTGTCAGCGTCCCAGGTATCTATGGTGCCAACGACGGCGTTGGTCCCACCAGGACTGAACCTTAGGAGCTCTGCCTCCGTAATCGCCTCGAAGTGACAGGTGACCCGGCCGGCTCCAGCCTGGAAGTGAACAAATGGCTGGTCGGCATCGTCCTTGCCGGCTTCAATCACGTCACCCTGTACCACAAACGCCTGGCCGATCTTCAGCTTCGCTGTATCAAAATCGTTCCTGAACTCGCGCTCAATGATCCGGGCGCTCGTCCGAGGAAATTCGTCGGAAGAGAGCTCGTCAACAAGCCGCGCTGTCCCCGCTTCGTCAGCAGTTTTTCCAGGCGGAGTGGGAGTCGGCGAGACGACCGCGCGTGGGGTGGCTGTAGCTGCCGCGTTTGGGACGGGCGTACTAACTATTGCGCCCACAACCCCGGGCCCTTCGCCCGGATCGCTCTGCCCGGGCTCAAGGATGACTGGACCGCCCGGCCCGTCATCACCATTGTCCCCCCCATCGCTATTGCCACCGCACGCAGCGAAGGTGACAGCCACCGAGACAAGCACAGCCAGAAGAAAAAAATGTCGGACGCGAAACCTGCTCACAGTAGAAGCCATCACGTTAGCTCCCTTTGCCATTCAACCTGGTATTTAGTCACCTTCACACCTACTCCGCCCCGCGCAGACGTGGGTCAAGGACATCTCGTAGGCCGTCGCCAACAAGGTTCGCAGCAAGGACCGTCAATCCCAGGAACACACCCGGGAAGAAAGCGATCCAGAATCCTATGCGAATGTATGAACGGCCAGAGGCAATGATATTACCCCAGCTCGGTATGAACTCTGGAATCCCAACTCCCAGGAATCCAAGCGCCGCTTCGGTAAGGATGGCCCCGGCGAAGAAAACCGAGGCTTGAACAATAACCGGAGCGAGGGTGTTTGGAGCGATGTGGAATATCATGATCCGACTCGTCGACGCACCCGACGCCCTTGCGGCCTCAACATACGTACGTTCCCTGAGGCTAAGCACAACTCCGCGCACGATACGCGTCATACTCGGCGTATCCACGATCACGATTACCAGCACCACGTTGTTAAGACTGCTGCCAAGCGTAGCCACCAGTGCGAGGGCAAGGATCAAAGTCGGGAACGACATCAGCCCGTCCATAATCCGCATGACGATGTTGTCCGCCATCCGGTTGTAACCGACCAGTATTCCCAGGGTCACGCCTATCACACTCACCAGGACAGCGACCGATGCTGCCACTCGCAAGGAAACCTTTGATCCGTGAAGCGTGCGTGCGTAAACATCTCGCCCGAACCCGTCTGTTCCAAACCAGTGTTCCATCGAAGGCGCTTCAATTCGCTCGCGAACTGAAAGTTCCTGCGGGTCATAACGGGCGATCAACGTGTCTGCCGGCGTGAAGGTGATGATCGCAATCAACGACATAAACACCAGGATGGCCATGCCGAACAAGAGAGTCGGATGCGTGCGCATCGTGTGCCAGGCGGTGGAACTCCATGTCCCAATGCGCTCGCGCAAAGGCGGCTCTTCATACACCTCCAGCGTGACGCCGTCCTGGATAATCGCTTGCGCCATCTAGAGCCTCACCCGTGGATCCACAAAGACGTACGCCAGGTCAACCAGTAGATTGACGCCGACATAGAACGAAGCCAGCAACATGAGCATCGACTGAACGATTGGGAAGTCCCTTGTCTGGACCGTTTCTGCAACCAGTCTCCCAAGACCAGGGATGGTGAACACCGTCTCGGTGACAACAGCACCGGTAATCAGCGCCGCCGCAAGGAAGCCGATAACCGTGATTATTGGGATTGCGCTCGCACGGAGGGCATGCCTGAAGAGAACGATCCGTTCAGACAGCCCCTTCGCACGCGCTGTTCTTATGAAGTCTTCTCTGAGCACCTCGAGTACTGATGCTCGCGTCATGCGAATGATGATGGCAGAGCCGTTAACACCAAGCAGCAATGTTGGAAGTGTGATCGAACGTATCCACCCGAAGAAATCCTCCGTTGGTGAGACATATCCGATCACAGGGAACCACCGGAATGTAACTGCGAAGGCCCAGATCATGATGAATCCCAGCCAGAATCCGGGGATTGAGATACCAAGTGCCGCCCAGATCTGAATAATCCGGTCCCAGGTTGAGCCAAATTTCCAGGCTGCCAGGACTCCAAGCGGTATTCCAATAATGACTGCCAGCAAACCGCCCGCAACCGTGAGGCTCAGCGTCGGACCGACTCTCGTGCTAACGAGTTCGCTAACCGACTTGCCAGAGTAGATGGACTTGCCCAGGTCACCGCTCAACGTGCGTTTAGCCCAGTCTATGAACTGAGTGGTGAGCGGCTTGTTCAGCCCGAGCTCTTCGCGAATCAACTTCACGTCGTCCGGGCCGGCGTAGTCGCCTGCCATGATGTTGGCAGCGTCTCCAGGTGCTAAGTGGACGAGGGAGAATGTGAGGATGCCCACGAACACCAATACCGGAATGACAGCGAGTACACGTTTAATGATGTAGGCAGTCAACTAGGCGTTCAGCTCCTTCGCGAGCAGGAAGACTAACAACATTTGATTTCGTCGGCCAGACTCCCAGGGGAGATCGAGCAAACCTCTGGATAGTTCAAATCGGTAGTACGAAGTGGGAGAGTTTATCGCGACACCTCCAGCGGGTTGTTTGGGTCCCCGCTGGAGGTGTCGCATGTTAAACCACCGTAAGCGTCTATTCCCGCCAGGCGTTGTAGACGTTGCGCGGCAGACCAAACTGCGTCACCGCACCCTTGATGTCCGCCCTCAGAGCCTGAGCGGCAAACGTGTCACCGAATGAGACGTACGGAATGTCGTTCCAGAAGACCTCTTGCATGTTCTTGACGATGTCAAGCTGCTCTTCGGCAGAGGTCGCCCGTGCCAGCGAGTTCATGCCGGCCGTCATTCGGCCTGACTCGTCCTGGTACTTGTTCCAGTACTTGTTCTTGGCAAGTGAGCTGTTGAGCAACGGGTTTGCGCCCCATGCTCCGCCACCAGCTGTGTGGAACACATCCCACAGCTCAGGCTTCTCTCGCCAGTTTGTCTGAGTCGCCCAGTCCGTCGCCTTGAACTCGACGTCGAAGCCAAGCTCTTCAAGGGTCTGACGTGAGAACTCGGCAGGTCCGGCGAAACGTGGGCGGTCGCCTGCGGACAGGACAACTACTTTGGTTCCGACAAGACCGAGGTCCTCGATGATCTGCTTGGCAGCTTCGAGACCACCGTTGTTACGGGCGTTGTAAACGCCGTCAGAATGGTCATCGAATCCGCCCCATTTACCGCCGCAGAGCATCATCGAAGGACAGGTCTGCCAGAAACGCTGGTCTCCCACTGCTGAGAGAAGCGCTTCCTCAACCGGGTAAGCCATGGCGAAAGCCCGGCGAACCCTGGCGTCAGTGAATGGCCCTTCAACGTTGTCAAGCCATGCACCATCACGTGAGGATGCATTGCGGATGATCTGGACAGTCAGGTCCGTATTCGCACTCAAGGTGTCAACAAAGTCGCCCTGAATGTTGTCCGAGATCAAATCGATCTGTCCAACCTCAAGCGCCGCAATCGCAGCGTTTGAATCAGGAATGACTATGTAGTCCACCGAGTCGAAGAGAGCTACCTTCTTACCAGCCATGAACGAGGCCGGGGTGTCGAGGGGCTGGTAGCCTTCGAACCGCTCTACCAGCAGGTGATCGCCCGGTACCCATTCCTTGAATTGGTACGGTCCGGTGCCGATCATCACGTCCGAACCTTCAGCCGCCGGGACGTTGTACATCTCCGGTGGCATCACGTACGGGTAGTAACCGCCAATGCGTGCCATGCCTTCGAGAATCAGCGCAGTCGGCTCAACCATGTCGATCTCAAACGTGAGATCGCCGGTGGCCTGAATGTCGTCAACGAAGCCGAAAATAATCGACCCGTAGTTATCTCGTTCCGCCCATCGGGTCCATGACCTGACAGCGTCTTCTGCAGTCACTGCATTGCCGTTGTGGAACTTCAGGCCTTCACGCAGCGTGAAGGTCCATTTGGAACCATCCGAAGTGACACTCCAGTCGTCGATCAGGAGCGGCTGCGGCACCAGTTGGTCGTCATACGCAAACAGGAACTCCTGCACCGCGAATGCGATCGTGTTTGCCGTTGTACCTGTCGTGCGGTGTACATCCAGTGTCGATATCGCAGCGCCAAGCGATACCTTCAGTTCTCCTCCCGCACGCGGGTCAACTTCGGTCACAACTGTGCGCTCCGAAATGACCGTCTGCTGAGCGACGACGGTTTGTGGAACGATCACCGTCACTTCGGCACCCGGTACTACGACCGTCTGTGGGACGAGAACCGTCTCCCTGATAATCTCTGGATCTGAACTTCCACAGGCGACGAATACCGCCGCTACTGCGGGAACTGCTAACCACGCCGTACGGCGCAGAATTCTGGACCGAATTCCCATGTAAATAACTCCTGAATTGAGAGGGCCGCCACTTGTCGGAGGATACGTTAGCTGACAAAATCCCCTTCGGCAACCAACCTTTCGAGCGTTGGGATTCAGGACATTTTGCGAAATCTGTCATCACTCCAGACTTTTTTGTACGTGTGTCAGCTTTTCTCGGTTCTCTTTTGAGGTAGGCGTCATCTACGAGGGCTATCACGACGTAATGGTCTGAATTCCATCTCGATATTCCCGCGATTACAGGTACAGAGCGTGGCAAATGCCTCTAAAGATCTGCCTGCTACCCGCAAGTTCTCCTCCACATCGAGCGTACTGGGAACCTCATGAATCAGGAAGAGCAAAATCGAAACGCTGTGGTCTCCGCACTCCGGGGTGAAGGCGTTGGTCAGCTCACACCCAGCGGTTTTACGGAGGCAGAATTCGCGCAGCAGCAGGACGCATATCTGCTGTCGAAACTACCCACATCCATCCTGCACAACCGGCCGCCAGGGACAGGAGCAAGAGTCGTCAGGGACCGCTTCGGCGTGCCCCACATATTCGCCGAAACGGAAGAAGACATGTGGTGCGCGTCCGGATTTGTCCAGGCGCAGGACCGCCTCTGGCAGCTCGACTACCGGCACCGATTTGCGACAGGCACGCTGGCTGAAGTATTCGGAACTGACGCGCTTCCATCCGACCTCGAGAACCGCACCATCGGCCTGCGCAGAGCAGCGGAAGCGGAGTTCGCTCAGATCGACGAACGATCAGCCCTGGCTCTCGAAGCCTACGCACGCGGTGTGAACGCCTGGATCGACCTGGCTTCGGAAAACCTGCCCGTTGAGTTCGAGGTCATCGGGTACGAACCAAAGCCCTGGTCACCCGTAGCAAGTCTCACCGTGCTGAGATACTTCTGGTGGTCGCTAACCGGACGCCTCTTTCAGATCCTGGGAGCAGAACGAGTGATCAGGGAGAGTTCTCCGGCGATTGCCGACCTGGTGCTCTCGTCTGAAGCATCGGAGTTCATCGTGCCCGATGGATCCGGCTCGGCTGGCAAGCACGCCGAAGGAGGCGGTGACGATGGAACCGGCTCCAACAACTGGGTGGCGGGTCCATCTAAGACGACCACCGGACTGCCAGCACTGGCGTCCGACCCCCACTGGCCAATCCACTTCCCGGACCTCTGGTACGAACAGCACCTCGTCGGCCCCGGTATCGACTGTATCGGCGCAGCCTATCCGGGCGCGCCGCCCGTCGTATTCGGACGAACACGGCACGCCGCATGGGCCCGCACAAACAACGTGACATCCACGCGTGACCTCTATCACGAGATGCTGGATCCCACCGATCCAGAACGGTACCTGGATGACGATGTGTCAAGGCCTTTCGAAGTCATCAGTGAAATGGTGGGCGTTAAGGGCGAGGAACCACGCAGCCTGGAGATTAAACAGACCAGCCGCGGCCCGATCGTCAACGACTTCATCTCGCCTGTCGATGCCAACGGAGATGGACCGATTTCGTTGAAGTGGCTGGGGCACGAGAAGATCGACGACATGCGCGCACTGATCGATCTGAACTGCGCGAACACTGCGACTGACGTTAGGTCCGCTCTATCCGGCTGGCGACTATCTGTCTGGAACGCCATCTATGCAGATGATCAGGGCGACTTCGGGTACCAGATGTCGGGCGCCGTGCCTGCCCGCGCTCGCAGAACCAGAGGGACGCGTGACGCCACGGTTTCGGCCGACGCCTGGGAAGGATTCGTCACAACCGATTCGCTGCCTGGCCTGCATACGCCTGAGCGCGGCTGGGCTGGCAGTGCGAACAACACACCCGCGCCTCCTTCACTACTGGGTGATCTGACCGGCGCGTACGCCGACGGCTACCGTTTCCGCCGTATTGCGGAGTATCTCGGTGCCGATAAGACCCTGGACCCGCTCGACGTCCGGGCGTTGCAGGCAGACAACCTGGATATGCGCGCTTCAGACCTGAAGGACGCGATCGCAGACTGGTTGCGAAAAACCGGTAGCAAGGAAAGCGAAACAGCCGCGCGAATTCTCGGTGACTGGAACTGTCGCTACGACGCGGATCAAACAGGCGCAGCGCTATGGTCCAGCCTGTGGCCTCGTTTCGTTCAACTGGTCGGTAAGCACATACTCTCGTCCCATGCCGCCGAGTTGATGGCGGACTCCACCGGTTCCGTTGCCAGGGCCCTGGTGCTCGGCGACGAAGCGGCCCTCGATACAGAACTTGATGTCAGCGCTCTTCTCTTGGAGGCAGCCGTCGGGACGCTCAAACATCTCAGGCAAACGCTGGGTGAAGAAGAATCCGGGTGGACCTGGGCCAATGCGCATAGCGTCCGGCTGGTCCATCCGGCAGCCCGCACTCCCATGCTGGAAAAGCTGCTGAATATGGGGCCGTTCCCCTGCCCCGGTGGCGGAGGCACCGTGAACAACAGGCGACCTGTAGAGAGCGAAAACGGCTTCACAAACGCAAGCGGCGTCAGTTACCGCCTGTTTGTCGATTTCGCGGAACCCGGAAAGGCTTGGGGAGCAACGCTGGCCGGACAGTCTGCACAACCCGGAAGTCCGCACTACGATGATCGAGTTCAAGAGACGCTGGACAATGACTACCATCCGTTGCTGATGGACCTCGAAGAGATCACCCAGGAGATCGAGCACGAGTTCAGTGCACCGGCGTTCGACGATTCCAGATCAACACGGGAGCTACGAAACGATGATGCACGGTGAAGATTGAAGCGCTGCAGATCGACATCGTGGATCTTGGTAGCCTTGCACCCGAATGGCGACCGCTCCGTACGATGCAGGAGTATCCAGGGTCTCACCGGGTCAAGTTCACTCACCACCCGTTTGAAGGCGAAGGCATAAAGCTGGAGCCGCGACAGGGCTACGCGGTTGTTCTGCGGATCCAGACCGCCGATGGCATCGAAAGCCCCGGTGTCCTGGGCGTCGGCTGGGGACGCGAACAGCTTGAGTGGGATGCCCGAACTTTCAAAGTGCAATGGGAGCCGGAACTTGTAGGCACAGATGCGCTTGATCGCGAGTACATGTGGCACAAGATGTGGATGGCTCGGCGCTACTTCCACATGCCGTCCACGGCTCCAATCGCGCTGATTGACGAACTACTGTGGGACCTTGCAGGTCAGAAAGCACACCTTCCAGTCCACAAACTGCTGGGCGGTTTTCGCAACCGTGTGCCCGCCTACATGACGGAGACCGCAGTCTCCCATGACGAGGCGCTGAAAACTGCGCGAATGGCGAAAGAGCAGGGATTTCACGGCTTCAAGGACCACTCCATCCTCGGAGCGGAGGCTAACGTTGAGCTAGCTAGCGACCTGCGAAAACTTGTCGGTGATGACATGGTGCTGATGCATGATGCGGTCCAGCAGTACACGGTCGACGAAGCGATACGCGTCGGCCGCGAGCTGGAAAAGCTCGACTACCTCTGGATTGAGGAGCCGCTCCAGGAGACGGACATCAACGGACTGAAACGCCTGTCCGACGCTCTGAATCTGCATGTTCTCGCGCTCGAGTCGATCCCGGGAGCGCCGTATCTTGCGGTCCCGTACCTTACGGCGGGCGCTATCGACATTGTCAGACAGACCGGCCTGGGAATCACCGGCCAGATGAAGCTGGCCAACCTGGCTGAAATGTTCGGGATCAGCTGCCACGGCGGAAATCCTCATGTCGTGGCTGCCATCAGAAACGACGACTGGTGGGAGCACGCGGCATGGCCTCGGACTCCACCGGACCGTGCACTGCAAACCGCTGTATCTGAGCTGATCCGTCTAACGCACCGCATCGAAGATGGATTCATGTACGTTCCGCAAACACCCGGGCTGGGTCGTGAGATCGCATGGAACGAACTAAAGGAAAGAACTGTTTTGACTGTTTAGGACGTGCGGTCCTGTTTTAGTCCTGATCACATCAAGGCAGCGAGATGATCATTTGTCATCCCGACCTTCGCGGAGGGATCTTACCGTCTAACTGAAGGCTCCGAGAGATTCTGAATCAAGTTCAGAATGACAAAATTCGGTCGGCATCGACGCCCTTCATGCAACGTGTACTCGCCAGGGAGATTTTTCGATGACCATTGACTGGAAAACCGCCGAAAGCTGGCTCATGGGCAACGCCTGGGTCGGATCGCTCGCCGGAGACCACGTGAGCATGCTGTGCGACACAATCGGCACGCGATGGGGCGGCTCCGATGGCGAGCGTCGCGCCGCCGACTACATACGCGGGCAGTTCGAGTCGTTCGGCCTCGAAGATTCTGCGATCGAAGAGTTTGACGCGAATACATGGGAGACCAGGTCTGCCTCGATAACTCTTAACGGAGAGATTCCGCGGCAACTCGACGTCCGGCCAAGCCTGTTCTGCCCACCCATAAGCATCACCGCACCGCTCGTCGACGTTGGCTTCGGCATGGCCCACGAAACGGAACCGCTAACAGCGCAACTTTCCGGCTCGATCGCTCTCATCTCAGGCTCGTACGAGCCATTTTCCCCGGCTGAGCCGCTTACCAACCGGCTGGATCGTCTGGCGTCACTGGGAGTGGCGGCGGCGATAACTCCGTATGCTGCCGGTGGGCGGCGCACCACGCACGGATCTTCGAGTGACTGGCGAGACAACAGACCGTCGACAGTCCCGCTTCCGCTCGTTCACACCTCCCGTGAAGATGGCGGATTGCTGAGCCGAACCGCAACCGGAAACAGCGGCAATGTGACCGTGACGATAAACGTCGATGCCTCTTACAAGACAGCGGTCTCTCGAAACACCCTGGCTGATCTGCCGGGAGAGACGTGGCCCGATGAGACCCTGCTGCTCGGCGCCCATCACGACACCACGCCTGACTCCCCGGGCGCGAATGACAATGGCTCTGGAACCACTGTCACGCTCGAAACGGCCCGCCTGCTCGCAGGACTCAAGCGTGAGACCGGCATCGGTCCCGGGCGCGCAATCCGCTTCGCCACGTTCGGGTCCGAGGAACAGACACTCCAGGGCTCAGTTGCCTACGTGAAGCGCCACTACCTGGACGAGCAGAGCGATCCCCGACCGCGCATCATGATCAACCTTGACGAGCTTGGCACCGGATCAATGAAGGGTGTTGCCCTCCAGTTCCCCGAACTGAGGTCTCTCGTCCAGCGCGCGCTGGATGACAGCGGTGAGGGACTGCGTTGCCACGTCATCGCACAGATGGATTCGTCGGGAGACATGTTTCCATTCGCCCGAGCCGGAATCCAATCCGCCATGCTCTGGCGCTGGCGGTTTGTCGGGCGGCATCCTGATACCGCGTTCGGCCACAGCTCATCCGACACTCCTGACAAGCTCCGTATTAGAGAACTAAAGGAGTACGCCGGTCTGCTGGCGCGCCTGTTGCTTCGCCTGTCACACGTCCCGCCATCAGACTGGCCGACCGATCAACTCGATCTGGCGGCAATCGAACGGCGAATTGAGGACGAGCGCGGCTCTGTATTCAGAACGCTGTGAACACGCCCGAGAGCGGTCAGATCAGTCCGGCGCTCCGAACCTGCTGCAACCCGGCCTCGTAACGGCTGACCGTATCGTCGATATCGCCATCGCTGTGTGTCGCAGAGAGGATCATTGACGCCGGGTGCGTCCACAACCCCTCGTTGATGATCGCCAGTTGAAGCTGGTCCAGCACATCGCTGGCAACCGGTCTGCCGCCCTGCTCCACTCCGTCCGGAACCGCGTACGGGTCGTTCGTGTCGACGGCAGCCCCGAGGCTGACCATCACGATCGATGAAACTCCGTATGCACCGCCCGGTATCTCCATCGAGTTCAACACGCGGTTGATGCCGTCTCGAAGACGCACAGCCTGCTTCTCAGCAGTCTCGACGATTGCCTCGCTCTCCAGGATCTTCAAAGCAGTGCTTCCGGCCGCCGCAGACAGCGGGTTGGCGTTGAACGTGCCCGGGTGCCGGATTCCGCCAGTACCGACGGTGTCCACAATATCCGCACGGCCCCCGACGCAACCTCCGGGGAGGCCTCCTGCCAGGATCTTCGCAAACGCACTCAGGTCCGGCTCGACTCCGAATCTGCCCTGGCAACCGGCTTTCGACCACCGAAAGCCGCTGACTACCTCATCGAAAATCAGCAAAGTGTCGTGCTTTTTGGTCACATCACGCAGGCCTGTAATGAACTCGGGACGGGCGATGTCATTGCCCTGGAACACGACCGCCGCTACATCGTTCCTGCTCGACAACAGCTGGTCCAGACCATCCAGGTCGTGCGGCGCAACGTTAATCATGCTGTCGCTCGTGCCACGCGGGATTCCGTACTGACGGTCAGTTTCGGGGTCGGTCACATAAGCGGGGTCCGACCATCCGTGAAAAGCGCCCGTGAACTTGACGATCTTTTCCTTGCCGGAGTGAACCCGCGCCATCTTGAAGGCCATCATCAGGGCCTCAGTGCCGGAACTGACGAAGCGGACCTTCTCGACGGACGGCACGAGCCGGATCACTGCCTCGGCCCAGTCGATCTCGAAACGCGATCCCGAACTGAGATGCGATCCATTTGCCATCTGCGTCTGCACAGCATCCACAATCGCCGGATGCGCCTGGCCAAGGATCATTGAACCGTGACCGGTCTTGAAATCTATGTACTCGTTGCCATCCACATCCCACTTACGCGGGCCGCTTCCACGCTCCATGTAGACCGGGAAAGGAGCCATCTGGCGGGAAACGTGGGTGACACCTTCCGGGAACAGACCATTGGCTTTCACGCCCAGTTCGTTCGAAGCCGGGTGCTGCTCTGCGTAACGGGTTTCAATTGCGGTCATGGTTTCTCCCGAGATACATTCTCGATTGCAGGGTGTATTCGACTGGCTCTTTGCGGTTCAGGAAAGCGTTGGGTCTACGTGCATAGTTGGCGGGTCAACCTCATCCGGGCCCAGTTCACGGCACAGCTTTCTGTATACCTGTATGCGGTACCGGCCCGAATCTACCATGAACACAAGCCCGTCGCTGCCTATCTTCACCGAAGTCGGGTTCTTGAATAGCTTCTCCTCGTCAAGGTTGACGACGTTCTCACGCATGCGAACCATGTCGAGGTTCGTCATCAGCTTACGAATCCCACGTTCATTCAGCGTAGCTGCACCGCGGAACGACTCGATAAACATTCCTCGCGGATTGAAGAGCAGGACTCGGTGGTTGCTGCGGTCGGTCACGTAGATATCACCCTGCTGGTCGACAGCCACGCCACTCGGCCGATTCATCTCTCCGGGTCCATCGCCTGAGCGACCTATCACTTGCAGCAGCTCACCCGCTTTTGAGAAACGCTGAATGCGGTCGTTTCGCCAGTCCGCCACGAGCAACGTCTGCGTGATCGGATCGACTGCTATTCCCCAGGGATGACTGAGCTGGCCCGGCTCGCTGCCATACTCGCCGAATCCGGTGATGTGCTCACCATCCCGAGTGAACTGCTCGACGCGGTGATTGAGAGTGCTGACAACCCAGACATTCTCGTCGGCGTCCAGGGCAATACCTGACGGAGCATTCAGTTGTCCGGGATTCTCGCCCGCAACGCCCCAGTGTCCCACAGCGTCGCCAGAGACCGAGTCGAACTTGGCGACAACATTTGCGTGCTCATCGGTCAGGTACAAGACTCCTGAACTATCGATCGTGCACATGACGGGCGACGGAAGTGTTTCCTGCCCGACCGGGTCCGGCTCGCCGGAGAACGAAGCGACGATGTCGTCTTCGTAGCCGTTGTCGTCAGCCTTGACGCGGACGAACCGGCTTCTTGCGACGTCGGAGCCGGCCTCGGTGAACCGGTTGACAACATACAGCCAGCCATCTGGACCAACTGCCAGGTCCTGCGGTCCTTTGAACCCACCGAGGGCAAGCCTTTGACCAAGTGAAATTTCGTACTTGTGCCCCACGCGAAGCAGAGATGGGTACGGCCCGACCGGGTCGAACGGGGCACCTGAGTTTTCTGTTCTGCTGGCGTCAACGGTGGTCATCTGGCCCGCCTGGAGTACTCTCTCAACGTTACGAATGCAGCGGCTGCAGCATCCCGTCGAACTGCTCGAAATGGCCGTTCACGATCGGATCAGGATGCAGTCCCAGCCAGTCGTCGAGCACCGTTGAGTACAGTCCCCTGAAGTCGTTGTTGTAACCCATGTCGCCACTCACCTGGTCGGCCGGTTTCAGGCTCGGGTATTCGCCATAGAGGCCACCCGTTACATTCTCGCCAATCAAGAACGCACCGCCGCCGGAACCGTGGTCCGTGCCGTTGCCATTGTCACGCACCCGCCGCCCGAACTCAGAAAACACCATCATGACAACCTCGTCCGCAGCGTCGTGCTCCTTCAGATCGGCAAAAAAGTCCTGCACGGCTCTCGACACCTGGCCCCAGAGCTTTTTCTGCGTCTGCACCTGGTTGCCGTGAACGTCATATCCACCGTGCTGGGCATAGAAAATCCTTGTTCCCAGCCCGGCCAGATGCACCTGTGCAATGCCTTTCAGGCTCTGAGCCAGCGGGTCAGAAGCGTACTCGATGCTGGAGGTGTATCCCTCTGGAGCGGACTTGAGCAGGTCAACGGCTGCCAGCGAATCGAGGCCGGTCCTACCGATGTGCTGCATCACCATCTGCGCCTCTTCAAACTCCTCTGGCACATACATGCGAGTAAATGCGTTGAGCGCGTGGCGTTGGCGAGCGCCGGATAGCGATGTCAGCAGCCCATAGCTTTCCAGTTCGGTAACTGAGATCGCCGGAGTGCCGGAAAGATACATCGCCCGCGGCAGACCCGACCCGAAACTAACCCCGGTGACGAC
Organism: Chloroflexota bacterium; assembly: GCA_029262735.1. Lineage (GTDB taxonomy): Bacteria > Chloroflexota > Dehalococcoidia > Lucifugimonadales > Lucifugimonadaceae > JAJCYX01. Next base: position 15,132 of record JAJCYY010000015.1, read on the forward strand.
GTTCTGTTTTTCGGGGTCAAGCTCCCGGATCACCCTGCCGAGCCAGCCTTCACTGGTGAAATCGTGAGGCTCGGCCGTGTGCCAGATGTCCATCGACCTGAAGTGAGAACGGTCGGGGTCCGGATATCCAATGCCCTGGATGATTGCAACATTCCCTGAGTCGTAGAGCGATTTGACCTCGGCCATCGCAGGGTGAAACCCGAGGCGGTCGTCAATGTGCAAAACCTCGTCTTCACCGACGCCGACCGTCTGTCGGAAGTCGTAGTAAAGCGGGTCGCTGTACGGGACGACCGTGTTCATAAAGTCGTTGCCGCCAGACAGCTGCAGCACGATAAAGATCGGCTGCTTCGTGCTCTGAGAATTGTGTCCGTTAGTTTGCGTTGTCACGATCCAGACCTCGACATCAAGCTAGTAGTGGTGAAACGACGCCCATTGTGTGTTCAGGCAAACTGGTATTCCCTTGAAGCCCCGATCAACGTCAGCACCTCCGCAACCGCATCAACGAACTCTGGCCCGCTGCAATCAAGCTCGTCCTTGACAGAAAGTTCATCCAGGATTGCTGATCGCGTTGCCTCGGCGAGGACCACGTCCCCGAGTTCTGCCGTACATGCGGCTAAAAGCTCCGTTGAGGAAGCAGTTTTCCGTGCACCGCTGATGCGATCTGCTATCTCAACGACTCCTGGCGCTGCGGTGTTCCCCAACTTCTCGGCGGCGAAATTGATGCGTTCAACCAGGAATGCGGAGTCGATCCACTCCCTGCCCATGTGCCATCCCTCGACGGTCGGCGGGTTCAGCAACTCCTGGCCCATCATTCCCGAAAGCTTTGGCAGGCGAGCGATATTAAACTGGTACGGATCACGGTGCTCACCTGCCATCTTGACCGTGCCAACCACGAACTCGATTGGACTCTTGACACGCTTGAACCGGGAAGCCTTGAAGAAATCGGATTCAAAAACGAACCGCATGACGTCACGCAACTCGTATCCGCTCTTCACATAACAGTCCGCTATCTGCTGAACGGCCTCGTCGTCGATGTCGTCAGCGACAAATAACCGGTAGATTTCGCGAGCCACGAAGGTAGCGGTCGCGGGCTGACGGACGATGATGTCGATGATGTCGTCGCCGTTGAAATTCCCGGTCTCGCCCAGGAACGTCTTCTCACCGTCATCATGATCTTCGGGCCGATAGACGAACTCCGCCGGCCAGTAGCCGGTCGGATAGCGCGGCGCAACCTGCGTCATCGTCCAGCCTGTGAACGCTCGAGCACATGCGCGCACGTCATCTTCCGTGTAGTTGCCCCGCCCCATGCTGAACAGTTCGAGCAATTCACGGCCATAGTTCTCGTTCACCATGGTCGCGTGATTCGACTGCTGGTCCAGCCAGTAGAGCATGGCAGTGTCACGAGATAGCTTCTGGAGGAGCGTTCGGAAATTACCAAGACCATTGTCCCGGAGCATCTCGTACTGGCGCCGCATCATCTGGCCGTTGGTGACCTTGGCCCACCCCGTAGCGAAGACACCATGCCACATAAGCGCCATTTTCTCTTCCAGCGGGCGGCTGGAGTTGATCATCCGGTAGGTCCATTTCAGAGCGGCCCAACGCGGAGACTCTTCATCGGAGTGCTCGGAGTGAAAACGTTCCAGCAGATCCTCTGTAGGGCGCTCGAAACGTTCAGGGTGAAGAAGATCGTCAAGAGTGGCCGTATATCCGGCCTCAACCGCAACATCGATCTCAGATGGCGTGGCGCCAAACCCGGCTCTTCGATAAAGATGTGCGATTAGACTGCGGTCTTCGTCCACGAATAGAACCTACTTCACGAATTGCGCCGGTGACTCGGACAGGTGCGAAACTGAGCCAAGAATACATGGAACTTTCTGACAGCGCACTATATCCGGAGCGTGGAAAACCACACACCGTTACCGAACGAACTGTCGCTACAATTCTCCGAAATTTCAGATGTTGCAGTCGCGCTCGTAAAAAGACACTGGGCGCACGAGCGCCTGTACAAAAGATGACTCAAGAGCTGGCTAAACATGACATGAAGGGACTCCAACTTGTTCGATCTCTTGCTAAAAGACGGCCTGATCGTCGACGGCACAGGGCAACGCGCTCCGTATAAGGCCGATGTGGCGATCACGGGGCAAAAGATCGCGGCGATCGGCGATCTTGAGACATCAGAGGCGCGTTCTGTGTTGCAGGTCCCCGGCCTCACGATTGCTCCCGGTTTCATCGACACCCATGTGCACACCGATGCCGCCCTGTTGAACGACCCGCAGCATGAAAGCGGAATCCGTATGGGCGTAACGACCGAGGTTTTAGGCCAGGACGGCCTTTCTTACGCACCGCTCAGTCCGGAGAACTACCGCGACTACGCCCAATACATGTCCGGCCTCTGTGGAGTTCCGCCCGCTGATCTCGACATGTCCAGCATCACCTCGTTCAGAAACCACTATCACCGCAAATGCTCCGTCAACACCGTTGCCCTCGTCCCCCACTGCGCCGTGCGCCTTTCAACAGTCGGATTCAACGATGTCCCTCTGACAGGATCATCTGTCGAAGCCGCAAAGGTCCTGGTGCGGGAAGGCATCGAGCAGGGCGCGGCCGGGATGTCCACCGGACTCGGGTTCTTTCCGGCTGCCTACGCAACCACGGAAGAGCTGGTTGAACTGGCAAAAGTCGTCGCCGAGATGGACGGAGTTTTCGTCATCCAGTACAGGTTCTTCAACAGGGACCGTGCCGAAGGGCTAACGCCGGTCGCCGAGGCGCTGGAGATCGCGCGGCGGTCCGGCGTGAAACTCCACATCGCGCACTACCGGACCACTCCTTCCAACCCCGGTGAAACGGGACCGATGATGGAGGAGCTGGACCGCGCTGTTGACGACGGAGTCGACCTGACCCTGGACGCCTACCCCTACCCGTGTGGATCGACGATGCCGGTGTGCAGATTGCCCGGCAGGTTCACTGAAGGAGGGTCGGAGGCGATCCTCACCAGGCTAAAAGATCCGGCAGACCGAAAACGCGTGATCGAATTTCTCGAGGAGACAAACGGAGCGGCGCTTGGCCACACGACGTGGAGCTATATCGGCTCCGAGCGCAACAAGCACCTCGAAGGCATGGCGTGGTCGGATGTCGCCGCACAGCGCAATACGTCCGTGGCGGACATGATGTGCCAGGTGATGCTCGAAGAAGAGCTCAACTGTGGTCTCGCAGTGTTGCCGCCGCTCAGCATGGCGGTGTGGCGGCAGATCGAGTCGGATGTTGTGACGCTCCTCGAACGTCCCGACTACATGGTCGGCAGCGACTCGATTCCCATCGGGTCTGCCTGCCACCCAAGGGCGTATGGAGCATTCCCGCGACTCCTCGGAAGACTGCGCCGGCGTCACGGCGTTCCGCTTGAACAGCTTGTCCACAGGATGACCGGGAACCCGGCGGCTCGGTTCAAGCTAACCGGACGCGGAGTGATAAAAGAAGGCAACTTCGCAGACCTGGTTGTGCTAGACGCAGACCGCATCAACGATCTTTCTTCTTTCGAGGACCCTCGACAGCCACCGGCCGGAATCCCGCACGTAGTCGTCAACGGACAGATAGCCGTACAAGATGGACGTTGCACCGGAGTTTTAGCAGGTGAGGCTGTTCCTTGATTGGCCTGTGGCACCATGCGTGAGCTGTATGATTCGCTCGGCTGGCATGATCTCGCACCGGCGGCCCCGTGCAACCCGACGATTCACATGGCTCCTGGGTTGCATCATCGCCGGTCGATGACCGATGCAAAACTTCCGCTCCAAACTCTCCCTTCTAACTGACAACAAAATGAGGACGCAATGCGACTACCCGACAGTGATGTTCTGCGACGACTTGGCGAAGGACGGCCAGTGGCAGATGTCGCCAGGGAAGCAGAGATGTCCACCGACGAGTTCGAGTCCTGGTGGTCCGGGCAGCTTGCGTCCCGGCTCCCGGACACTAAAGGGACGAGGACGGTGGGAGCCAGTGTTGAGATCATGCGCGACGAGTGGGGCATTCCGAGCATCTACGCAGACACCGAAGACGACCTGTTCTTTGGCTACGGTTACGCAATGGCCCAGGACCGATTGTGGCAACTCGACTACCTGCGCCGTAAAGCGATGGGGCGTCTTTCCGAAGTTCTCGGTCCGTCGTCACTCGACGTTGACATCGTTGCCCGCACAGTTGGAATCAACCGCATCGCTGTCGACGAGATAACTCGACTTCCTGCTCAGACCGTCAGTCGGCTGAAAGCCATGTCCCGCGGCATCAACGCCGCCATGCAGGAGAGCAGCGCCAAACTCCCGATTGAGTTCGACCTGCTCGGCTACGCTCCAGAGCCGTGGTCGCCGGTGGATTCGGTGGCAATCTGGGCAGAATTTCGCTGGTATCTGACAGGCCGCCTTCCGGTCATCGCCCTTCCAGAGCTTGCGAAAAGAGCGCTTGGAGACGGCCCCCTCTACCAGGCGTTTCTGACAGGCGAAGCGGAAGAAGAGAGCATCCTGTCACCTGGAGCATATCCGTCACAACGATCAAAAACACAACGGGTCGGAGAGGTCGTCAGTGACTCCTCCGAGGGACAGGGCAGCAACAACTGGGTGATCGGCGGAAGCCTGACAGAGTCCGGGCACCCGCTCCTCGCCAGCGATCCGCACATCGCTTTTGGCAGCGTCTCGTGCTGGTACGAAGTCCATCTCTCCGGCGCCGGCTTCAACGCCGCAGGAGCCGGATATATCGGAGTGCCGGGAATGCTGTTTGGCCGCAACGAACGAGTGGCATGGGGCCTGACAAACAACATCTGCGCCCAGCGCGATCTCTACCAGGAACAGGAGTCGGAAGATCACCCGGGGCAGTTCCTCTACGACGGCAACTGGGAACAGGCAACGACAATCGAGGAGACCATCAAGGTCAAGGGCGCTGCTCCCGTCGTAAAACAGATCCGCTTCTCACGAAACGGTCCAATCGTCGACGAGATCCTCCCCGCTCCTGCAAGAAACACCGGCCCCGTTTCTCTGCGCTGGATGGGGCATGAGCCGTGCGATGAAATCACCAGCATGCTCAATCTGGCGCGCGCTGGAAACGCCTCAGAGTTTCGAGAGTCATTGCGCACATGGATCGTCCCCACGTTCAGCTTCGGTTTTGCTGACGTCGATGGTCACATCGGATACCAGTCGTCCGGCCATCTGCCCATCAAGGAAGAATGGGGCCGCGGCTACAGGCCTGGATGGGACTCGGACCAAGCGTGGCAGGAGATCATCCCCTTCGATGCCATGCCCTCGATAGCCGACCCGTCGTCAGGCTGGATACGTTCGGCGAACAACCGCACTGCGCCAGAAGACTTTCCGTACCCGCTTTCCGGGGTGTGGAGCAGCGGATACCGCGCGCAACGCATCCGCAACATGCTCGAAGAGAACGGCAGTCACACACGCCAGGGCATCGCACGAATGCAGCTGGACACAATGTCGCTGCGAGCCGCTGAAGCGTTGCCGGGCCTGATTGCAATTCTCGAGGGAACAACCGACCCACGCCTGCACGAGGCGGCGGGCCACCTGGCGAAATGGGACTGCCGGATGGAGCCGGACCGTGTTGGAGCGTCGCTGTTCGAGGTCTTCTTCGAGCACTGGACGAACGAAGTCTCTGCCGAACGGTTCAGTGGCGAATCCGTTGCACTGCTGGCAGGCGCAACAAGCGGCCTGTCCACGGAGTTGCTCACAAAGGAGGCTCACGGATGGTTCGAGAACGGTGACCGAGCAGAAGCAATATGCCGGGCGATGCAGGGAGCGATTGCCGATCTAGAAGGAAGAATCGGCAGCGACATGGCCGGCTGGAACTGGGGAGCCATTCACAAGGTGGCCCTTCGCCACCACCTCTCGGAGCGCGGCGAGATCTTTGAGCGACTGGACCGTGGCGGGGATCCGGTTGGCGGCAGCGGAATTACTGTCAGCAATACAGGGTTCGACCCGAACTACATGGCTGCGATGGGCGCGAACTTCCGACTGAACGCCGATCTGGCCGACAATCCGCCGGGTTTATGGGCAGTCGACGCAGCAGGCCAGTCCGGCAATCCAGGTAGCCCGAACTACTGCGACCAACTGCCTGAATGGCAGGTTAACCGCCACCACCACCTTCCCCTGGACCGGAAAAGCGTCGAAGCCAACGCTCGAAACACGCTGGTGCTCAAGAAAGCCTGACCCGACGAAACAGCCGACCTGTTTTCGCGTAAACCGTAAGAATCCGAGCGGTGGCAGAGAACGCGGACGGCGCGCATTCTGAGTACAAAAAGGCCATCACGGAATTCACACGCACCGCGGGCGGTGGTGCGCGCGCCATGATCTAGGCTAATCTGGACTGGACCGGGAAAACCGGCAGTCCAACGAGGATCCACACCCGGCTCGATCAGTTGCGAAGAACCGCATTGGCCTCTCTCAGCGACAACCAGCTTTCCCTCATGCCAGCCGACTTTGACCGGCTTTTCGCTGCGTTGAGCGCTGACGGCTACACGGTCGTCGGTCCGAAGATCGGCGAGGGCGCGATTGTCTACGATGAGATCGCATCGACCGCCGACCTTCCGCAGGGATGGACCGATTTCCAGCAACCGGGAAAGTACCGTCTTGAGAAACGCTCAGACAGTGCGTTTTTCGGCTACGCAGTCGGTCCGCATTCCTGGAAGAAGTTCCTGTTTCCAGCCAGTCTGAAGCTGTGGTCCGCCAACAGGGACGATGAAGGCAAGCTGACCGTCCAGGAGCCGGAACAAGAACCACCCAGGTACGCCTTCATCGGTGTTCGCGGCTGCGAGATCGCTGCAATCAAGGTGCAGGACCGCGTCTTTTCCGGTGGTCGCTACAAGGACGCGAACTACACCGCCCGCCGCGAAAGAGCCTTCATCGTGGCCGTCAACTGCGGCAAGGCCGCCGAGACCTGCTTTTGCGTTTCGATGGGAACAGGACCGGGCGTCGATTCCGGCTACGACATCTCGCTAACCGAGCTGATCGAAGACGGCTCACCACGCTATGTCGCAAACGCCGGTTCCGATGCAGGGCAGCGCTTTCTGGACCAACTCAACGCATCCAGCGCAGCGGAATCAGACAGGTCCGCCGCGAAGGCAGTGGTCGAGAAAACGGCTGCATCGATGAGCCGCTCGATCGATACCGACGGCATCAAGGACGTGTTGTACGCGGCGAAGGAGAGCCCGCGCTGGGATGATGTGGCATCGCGCTGCCTCAGCTGCGCCAACTGCACGATGGTCTGCCCGACCTGCTTCTGCCACTCTGTGTCCGAGACATCGGACCTGCAGGTGTCGAACTTCGAGCACACCCGGGAATGGGACTCGTGCTTCTCGATGAACTTCACGTTCACTGCCGGTGGCGTGGTTCGAGACACGACAAAATCACGTTACAGGCAGTGGCTCACACACAAGCTGGGAAGCTGGATTGACCAGTTCGGCACTTCTGGCTGCGTTGGCTGCGGCAGATGTATCGCATGGTGTCCTGTCGGTATCGACATCACGGAGGAGGCGGCGGCCCTGCGCGCATCGGCCAGGTCAGCAGCAGCAGCGTTAGAGGAGGGCGATGATGCTTCGTGACCTTGGCGAAACCCTGGCTGCTCACCCGTTTTTTGACGGTTTCGAGCCGGCGCAGATCGAATTCCTTGTCGGCTGCTCCACGAACATTGTGTTCCAGGAAGGTGAGTTCCTGTACCGGGAGGGCGAGACCGCAAATTCCTTCTTCCTGGTCCGTGAAGGCAAGGTAGCCGTCGAAACCGACTCGCCGCCAACCGGCCCGCTGACTCTCGTAACGGTCGGCCGCGGCGACATGCTCGGCTGGTCCTGGATTGTGCCGCCATATGTCCACAGGACGGACGCTCGTGCCATCGAGCAAACCCGCGCACTGTCGCTCGACGCCGTTTGCCTGCGGGACAAGCTGGAGTCGGACCACGAGCTAGGCTTCCGACTGCTCACCAGGTTCGTCAGCCTGATGGCACAGCGCCTTGAAAGCGCACGGATGCAACTGCTCGACCTGTATGGCAACCACCATGATTGAGACACAGATCGCACCTGGACCGGCCGCAGCGACCATCCCCGCACCGTGGGTGGTGCGCAACGCGTGGGATGAGACAGCCGGCATCCGCTCGCTCGATATCGCACCGGCGGACGGCTCCAAACCACAGTTCGGGCCCGGACAGTTCAATATGCTGTACGTGCCCGGCGTCGGCGAAATCCCGATCTCGGTCAGTGCGATAGCAGAAGACGGAAAAGGCCTCGTCCACACTGTGCGCGCCGTCGGCGCGGTCTCATCTGCGATATGCGAACTGACTGAGGGCGACTGGCTCGGAGTCCGCGGACCGCTCGGGCGTGGCTGGCCCGTTGATGCAGCCGCGGACGTGGACGTCATCGTCGTTGCCGGTGGCCTTGGACTGGCGCCTGTTAGACCGGCAATTCAGCACGTCATAGCCGACCGGGACCGCGGCGGTAGAAATGTCGTCTTCTACGGCGCACGCACGCCATCGGACATCCTGTTTCGAGAAGACCTCTTCCAGTGGGCCGTCTCCGGTAACGCGGATGTCCGCACAACGGTCGACCGCGACGAACCCGGCTGGAACGGCAACGTCGGCGTCGTGACCTCAGTCCTTGGAAGAGCGGAGTTCGATGCGGGGAGCGCGCTCGCATTCGTCTGCGGCCCCGAGGTGATGATGAGGTTCACGGTCTTCGACCTGTTGAGCCGGGGACTGACCGCAGATCGAATCTACATCTCGCTTGAACGCAACATGCACTGCGGCATAGGTCTCTGCGGACACTGCCAGCTTGGCCCGAAGTTCATCTGCACAGACGGTCCGGTATTCGCCTACAGCGAAATTGCAGAACTGCTCAATGTGAGGCAGCTATGACGACCACGACCTCCGACAGGCCAAAGCTGGCAGTCTGGAAATTCGCATCCTGCGATGGCTGCCAGTTGAGCCTGCTCGACCTCGAAGACGAGCTTCTCGCCATCACGGGAGCGATACAGATCGCGTACTTCCCCGAAGCAACACGTGCCGTCGTCGAGGGACCGTATGATCTCTCGCTGGTCGAAGGATCTGTCACGACGCAGCATGACGCCGATCGAATCCAGGAGATACGGGCCAACTCGGCGAAGCTGGTGACCATTGGCGCCTGCGCAACAGCGGGCGGCATACAGGCCCTGCGTAACTTCAAGGACATGCGCGAGTTCACGTCTATCGTCTACGCATCGCCGCAGTACATCGACACACTTGAGACTTCGACCGCGATCGCTGATCACGTAAAGGTCGATTTCGAGCTGCGCGGATGTCCAATCAACAAGCGACAGCTTCTCGAAGTCATCTCCGCCTATGTCGCACAACGGAAGCCCGCAGTCCCGACCTCCAGCGTCTGCATCGAATGCAAACGACGCGGCAACGTCTGCGTCATGGTCGCGCACGGAACGCCGTGCCTCGGGCCGGTCACGCAGGCCGGGTGCGGCGCCATTTGCCCTGCATACAACCGCGGCTGCTACGGCTGTTTCGGCCCGGCAGAACAACCAAACGCGCCAGCGCTAAGCAGGACGTGGCTAGAGTTCGGAGTCAGCAAGGAAGCGGTCCAGCAGGCCTACCAGACCTTCAACACCGCTGCGCCACAGTTCGCAGAGGAAGCAGAGCGAGTTGCCTCAGAGTAAATCCATAAAAGTCGGCTATCTCGCACGCGTCGAAGGCGAGGCTTCGCTGCAGATAGACGTGCAGGAAGACCGCGTGCAGCAGGTGCAGCTCCAGATTTTCGAGCCGCCCCGGTTCTTCGAAGCGTTCCTACGCGGCCGAGATTTTTCCGAAGCCCCCGACATAACAGCCCGTATCTGCGGTATCTGCCCGGTCGCCTACCAGATGAGCTCTGTGCACGCCATGGAGCGAGCGTTCGGGGTCACCGTTGACGGCCACTTGCGAGCGCTGAGACGCCTGCTCTATTGCGGCGAATGGATCGAGAGCCACTGCCTGCATATCTTCATGCTTCACGCGCCGGACTTCCTTGGTTTCCCGAGCGCCATCGAGATGGCAGGTCAGCACAAAGAGCTCGTCGAGTTGGGCCTCCGCATCAAGAAGGCCGGAAACGACATCGTGACGCTGATCGGCGGTCGCGAGATCCACCCGATCAACGTCCGAGTTGGCGGCTTCTACAGGTGTCCGTCGAAGGCAGAACTGCAGCAGCTTGTGCCTTCGCTTGAGCGATCGCTCGAAGACATGATCGAGGCGGTGAAGTGGAGTGCTGGCCTGAACTTCCAGGACTTCGAGCAGGACTACACCTTCGTTTCCCTCAAGCACCCGGATGAGTATCCGTTCAACGAAGGCCGCATCGTCAGCAATCGCGGCCTCGACATCGACGCCTCCGAGTATGAGCAGCACTTCGTCGAGCACCACGCCGACTACACCAACGCGCTACACGGCCTCATGCGTGACGGCTCAACTTACCTGGTAGGCCCGCTGGCGCGCTTCAACAACTGCTTCGATCAACTCCCGGAAAGCGTGAAGGAGCTTGCGGAAGCCGTTTCCGTCACTCCGCCGGTGCTCAATCCATTCAAGAGCATAGTTGTCCGCGGTCTCGAGGTTGTTTTCGCTCTTGAAGAAGCATTGCGAATCATCAATAGCTACGAGCAGCCCGCCGAACCTGCGGTTCCGTTCGAGGTGAAGGCATCGGAGGGCTGGGCCGTGACCGAGGCGCCGCGCGGAAGCCTTTACCACCGCTACAAACTTGCTGCCGACGGCAAGATCGAAGAGGCGCAGATCGTGCCGCCGACTTCGCAGAACCAGAAGCGAATCGAGACCGACCTGACAGCCTTTCTGCCGGACCGTCTGGAGTACGAAGACGAGCAGCTGACCCTTGAGTGCGAGCAGCTTGTCCGAAGCTACGATCCGTGCATTTCGTGCGCTACACACTTTCTCGATGTGACCGTGAACAGGCGCTGAGATATGCAAGAAACGTCGCAACAGCACTCAACAGTTAGAGTAAGGCCGCTCGTCATTGGCATCGGTGCGCCGTTCCGCGGCGACGATGAGCTTGGACTGTCCGCGGTGAAAACACTGTGGGAACTGTTGACTGAGCAGGACGTAGATTTCGCGACTCACAGCGACGACCCTGCGCGCATCATCGATCAGTGGTCTGGCCGTGACTCCGTGATCGTCATCGACGCAGTCCGCACCGGCGCTCCCCCCGGAACGTTGCACCGGATGAATGTCACAGACACCGGACTCGCCCCGCGGTCGCGAACATCCAGCCATGGCAACGCTCTCGCCGACGCCATCGGCCTCTCACGCGCACTCGGCACGCTGCCCGCGAGGCTCATAGTCCTCGGCATCGAACCGGCCGCGATGGGACTCGGTGATGAGATGTCAGAAGCCTGCCGCGCCGCGCTCCCTGAGCTGATCGAATCAGCGGTAAAGGAGATCACATGCATGAGTCACCGGTAGCCCGGGAGCTGGTGCAAGCGGCCACATGTGAGGCCAGTGCTGCGGGGCATACACGCGTCACCCGGATGGCGATTCGGCTCGGACCGGATGGCGGCTACGTGCCGGATTCCCTACGCATGCACATCCTGGCCGCCGCAACGGGAACTTCAGTCGAAGGCGCACAGGTCGACATCACGCCCGCTCTCGTTGGCGGCCCAGAGCTCGTGAGCATCGATGTGGAGGAAAGTTCCTGATGTGCCTCGCGGTCACAGCAAAGGTCGTCTCTGTCCATGACGGTGAGGGCGAAGTTCTCATCGACGGCCGCATCCGCACCGTTTCGTTCATTGCGCTTCCCGATGCAGCACCCGGAAACCACGTGCTCGTCTCTCTCGGCATGGCGCTTGAACGCATTTCTGAAGAGGAAGCGCAACAGATCGACGCAATATGGGACGAGATGGCGAGTATCGAAATAACGGAAAGGACGATCAGCAGTGGGAATGAATGACCGGGTTCGCAAAGGAACATATCTCGCTCTCCTGACAGCAATCGTCAGCGGCGTCTCCGTCTTCATCAACTCCTATGGCGTGCGGCGAGTGCCTGATCCCTTTGTGTTCACAACCGCCAAAAATATCATCGTCGCCTCCGGCCTTGTCGCGGCCATCGTCCTCGCATCTCGATGGACCGAAGTTCGATCGATGAACCGCACAACATGGCTGAAGCTGGCGACTCTCGGCGCAGTCGGCGGCGGTGTGCCTTTCCTGATGTTTTTCTATGGCCTGAGCAAGGCAGATGCCCCAACCGCTGCGTTCATGCACAAGACGCTCTTCATCTGGGTCGCCCTGCTGGCCGTTCCGCTGCTCGGCGAGCGAGCTGGCAAGCTGCAGGCTTTCGCCCTGCTGCTCCTGGTAGTCGGCAATCTCGCGCTCGGAAACCGGCCCGCTCGCTGGAGTTGGGGCGAGGCGGAGCTGTTCACGCTCGGAGCGACGATGATCTGGGCTGTAGAAGCCGTGCTCGCAAGGAAGTTCCTCAGCGGCGGGATCAGTGCCCCTGTTGGAGCTGCCGGCCGGATGGGCTTTGGCGCAATTGTGATGCTCGGGTACATCGCCGTCACCGGCAGGCTCGACACAATGGCATCGATGGACGCCTCGCAATGGGGCTGGGTACTGCTCACCGCCGCGTTCCTTGGCGCGTACGTACTCGCCTACTACTCGGCGCTGAAAGCCGCGCCGGCCATCCTTGTTTCGACGGTTCTTGTGGTCGGGTCGGTCATCACGGCCGCGCTGCACGCCGCAGTAAATTCCCGCAACTACACGCCGGAGCAGATCGCCGGGTTCGCAGTCATTGGGCTCGCCATAGGTATTGCGGTGCTAGCGAGTCGCACCCGGACCAGCGGGACGAAGGAGGCAGCCGTTGCGTGACGGACGCCTGACATTCGCTCGCTACGCCTTCATGCCGAACAGCCTGGGATACTGCGGTGGGCCTGAAGACCGTGAGCTGCTGGAGTACGCGGCCGAAGACACCGCAGACGACGGCATGAACCACCTGGTTCGGCAGTTCCAGGCGGCCTATCCGTATCTCTGTTTCATCGCAGAGTCATCGGGAATTGGAAACCCATTCGACTCCCGCGTCGTCGAGTCTTACTGGGTCGGAAACAACATCCTGGACCGGGTCAGACCGCACGATTTCCATGAGTACCTGACAGAAAATATCTCTCGCCGAATCCCGAAGCGGTTGCAAAAGTACATGGTCGCCAAAGTGCCTGCGGGAGCGCGTCCGCACCACTCGTTCCACGTCTTCGATGTGTGCATGAGGACCGGTGCGCTGCCGGACCAGGTGGAGATCCTGGACAAATGCCGGATCTCATGGGGGGTCGTGGAAGGCATCTCCGGAGACACCGTTTCTGTCCGCTACGAACCAGTCGTTTTGCAGGCCGGCAAGTTGGCCGTTGGCGAGTCCGCGGTTCGCGAAACGCGCCGAGCCGCGGAAGGTCTCAGTTACCTGGGCGACCTGAACATCGGCGAAATAGTCTCGATGCACTGGGGCTGGGTCTGCGACCGGCTCACTCCCCCGCAGATGCAGCGCCTGTCAGCAGAAACATCCCACCACATAGCCATCGCCAACCAGACGCTGTAGAGGCCGTTCGCACTTCGCTCTGCCGAAGACCCGAGGGCGAATCGCGGCAAGCAGCGCGGCAGAGTATGCTTGCGTTTTCGCCAGTCGACCAGCCGGATGAAGCACGTTCCGGACCAGTTCACCATTACAACAAAATGATCGAGGGACCAGTTGCGAATACAGGAACTCGAGACCTTCATTTCTGAAAACTGGCTCATGGTGCGCCTGACCACAGACAACGGCTTGAGCGGGATTGGTGAATCGACGTTCTTCGGCTGGCCTGCCGCGGTGCAAACGGTGGTCGAGTCATTTCGTGAGTACCTGATCGGCAACGACCCGCTGCCGGTCGAGCACCATTTCAATTTCATGTATCGCAGCAAGTCGATGCGGGGTGGCGCAATTGGCGGCGCGCTCAGCGCCATCGACCAGGCTCTGTGGGACATTCGAGGCAAACACTTTGAGGCGCCCGTCTGGCAGCTAATGGGCGGTCGGGCACGAGACAAAGTCAGGGCGATGCTGGTGTTGAACACCGGCACAAAGGAGGAAGTGGCCGCCAACGCGGCGAAGGCAAAGCAGGACGGATACACCGCCGTGAAGGTGTTGCTCTACCAGCATGAACATGCCGCAATGCAACACGGCGAGCGCATACAGGACCTTGTCGACAGGGCTGCTGCGATACGCGAGTCCATAGGTTGGAACGTCGATATGGGGATCGAGATTCACCGCAACATGGTGCCGGGCGAATCCATCGTGCTGGCGCAGGAGCTGGAGAAGTTTCGTCCCTACTTCTTTGAGGACCCGATCGCTCCCGACAGCGTCCTTTCGTTCGGCGAAGTCTCGGCTAAGACGCGTATTCCAATGGCGGCAGGCGAACGAAATCTCACGATGTGGGAGTTTCGTGAGTATGTTGAGCACGGCGGCGTGCATCACATCCGTCCGGACGTTGGCGTCGCAGGTGGATTCACACACTTCAAAAAGATCTGCGCCCTCGCCGAAGCGCATCACCAGGGCGTCATTCCGCATGCAGTTCCCTCAGGTCCGGTTGCCACCGCAGCGCACGTCCAGATGGGCGCTTGCATCCCCAACTTCGAAGTCCAGGAGCACATGCCGGAAGATGGTCCGCCTTTCACCAGCGTTGTGAACTCACCGATCCGGCTCGAGCGCGGCTACCTCATCGTTCCTGAGACACCCGGAATTGGCATCGAACTCGACGACGAAGGGATCAGGAATACGCCGCCACGACCGATGGGCACCGCCACTGAGTTGCGAGACGACGGCTCCGTGGCAATGCGATAGCGCCCCGTTAGATCGGCCACCGCCGGAGTGACCGCTCAGACCATCCACCAACCGTCCCGGGAGAAAAAACTTGAGTTTGAAACTTGCTCTGATCGGCTGCGGAGGGATGGGACTCCGCCATACGCTGGGGTACATCGAACTGCGGAAGTACTTCGATTCCTTCGACCTTGTTGCCGTGTGTGACATCAACGAATCTCCCGCAAACCACATCGCAGACGAGGTCGAAAATGCGACTGGCAAACGACCACGTGTCTTCACCGATGTGAGCAAGATGTTTGACGAGGCGAAACCCGACGCGGTCGACATCGTCACCGACACACGCATGCACCACTCGTTCGCCATCCAGGCGTTCGAAGCGGGAGCAAGCGTCATCACGGAAAAGCCGATGGGCCTGACGCTCAAGGCCTGCCGAATGATGAAAGAGTCGGCGGAGCGGAACGGAAAAAAGCTGTCTATCGGCGAGCAGTATCGCCGGGACCCGATGAACCGCCTCACGAAGGCGTTGATCGATGCAGGCGCGATCGGCCAACCATACTTCGGCGTTAAGTTCGCTCTCGGCGGTGGCTCCGGTCTGATGCACGACACCGGTTGGCGTGCGCTCAAATCGCGGGCTGGCAGCATCATCCTCGAACAGGGCGTGCACGAGTCCGATCTACTGCTCTATTTCCTCGGCCCTGTCGAATCTGTCTTCGCCCAGACCGCGCTGTTCACGAAGACCCGCGAACGACAACCAGTAAACGCCACGCTTGCGAAGTTTTACCAGCATCGAGTAGAGCAGGATTTTGCAGATCAGAAAACTGTCGAGATCGACCAGGAAGACACGGCATTTGGAGTAATACGTTTCGAATCTGGCGCAATCGGGCAGTTCACACTGACCAACGCTTCCCACGGGCACTCCGTTGGCGTTTCCACCGTGCACGGCAGCAAGGGGACGGTTCTCCTTCCTCCAAGCCGGTCCGGCCAGGGTCCGAAGGTGATGCTGGAGGGGCGTTCAGATCCCCTTTCTGGCGAAGAGTTGCTTGCGCTGGTCCCCGAATGGGAGCTTGACGAGATAACAAGCACTTTGTGGGACGGCGAGACCAGGATGGCCAGTTACGACTATCCGTTCGAACTGACTGACCGCAAACTGGTTGCAGTGGAGCTACAGGAGCTGGCGGTCGCAATTGAGACCGGCGCCAAACTTGAAGTGGATGCCGATGTCGGGATGCAGGGCCTGGCTCTGCCGTACGGCGTGCTGGAGTCAGGGATATCGGGCTTACCGGTGCTAATAAAAGATGTGATCGACGGAACGGTGGAGACGTACCAGGACGAGATCAACATAGAGGTCGGAATCTGATCCGCGGCAGATGATTGCCGGACCGAGGAAGCAGTTACGGGCGAGCCTGCGGCTAGCCCTTGATGCGCGGCCTGACCTCTCGGTTGAAGCGCTCCATGCCCTGCTCGGACGGGTAGTCCAAGAAGTACATGTAGAAGTGCTGAACTCCCGCGTCGACGTAGCTCTGCAACTTCTCAACACACTGGTCCGGAGTGCCAATCACGTACATCGCGCGCAGATTCCTGGCGACCTCCTCGCGGTCGTCCATCTTCTGCTCGGCCGTACGCTGCCAGTACAGATACCAATCGACCAGGCGGTCGGTAGACGCCTCACCGTCAGCGATCAGTATCCGCGTCTCGATGGTCTTTTCGATCTCTGAGTAGTCGCGGCCAACGGCCTCGCAGTGACCGCGCAAGACCTGCAGTTTGTGTGCGTATTCCTCCGGGGCCACAGCCGGTATGTTCCAGGTGTCGGCGTGCTCTGCGACGATCCTCAAGGTTCGCTTTTCACCTCCGCCGCCAATGCAGATGGCTGGCCAGGGCTGCTGCACCGTTACGGGTTCGCACACTGCCGCCTTCGCCCCGTAGAAGTCACCCGAATGCGTAACCTCAGGCTGGGACAGCAGTTTCTTGATCAGGACGACCGATTCCTCGAGCCGATCCATGCGCTCCTTCACCGATTCCGCCCAGTACAGCCCGTACTGGTCATGCTCACCTCGATACCAGCCGGCGCCAATGCCAAGATCCAGGCGACCACCCGACAGGTAGTCCAGCGACGCAGCCATCTTTGCGACCATCGCAGGGTTACGGTGCGTGTTGCACAGCACCAACGTGCCAAGACGGATGCGACTGGTTTTCTGCGCCAGCGCACTGAGCGTCGTCCAGACCTCGTGCTCGCCTCCCTCGTGCCCCAGCACCAGGTGATCAGCGATCCACAGCGATTCGAAGCCCTGTGCCTCTGCCTCCAGGGCATACCGCTCCAACTCGTCGAAGTCGATGCTGTTCGTGTAAGCGCTGCCACCGGCAAATGCAGGGAGACAAACACCGAACTTGATCATGAGAATCCTTCTATCTATTGGCCGTTACTTGCCCGAGAAATACGGCATGACGCGGCTAGAAAAGGTCCGCATCCCGTTTAGCGATGGGTAGTCTATGAACCAGAGTTGGAAGTTCGTGATGTCGATCTCGGCATACTCACGAATTCGCCTGATCACAGTTTCAGGATCGCCGATCAGGTACTGCTCAGAGAGCCGATCCCAGTTGTCTCCATACTCGCCTTTAGGATTGCGAGCAGCGATTACCTCTTTAAGCCGCTCCACCTGACCCGCAGTTTCGGCAATTAAGATCTGCGTCTCCAGCGACTTCTGAATTTCAGATGAGTCACGGCTGTTGCGGTCGCAGGCCGCGTCCAACTTATCCAGCATCGTCTTGCAATGCGCCACCGATGCCGGCGTGTTGTTCCAGCCGTCTGCGTGCCTGGCTATGATCTCCAGTGCCGTGTTGTTCGGTGACATCGCATCCGAAATGCCCTCACCACCGAGCGTCCCGATCCATATCGGCGGATGCGGTTTTTGGATCGGCTTCGGGTAGCAGATCGCCTCATTGATAGCGTAGTGCTCGCCACTGAAAGTCGGTCTGTCCTCAGTCCACATCGCCTTGACGATCTGCACTGCCTCTTCGAACGCCGCCATCCTCGTCGCATCATCAGCAAACGTGAAGCCGAACGCTTCAGCCTCTTGCTTGCTGCCTCGATGCCCGGCCTCGAAAAAGAAATCGAAGCGACCGTTCGAGATGTTGTCGAGCGTGGCGCCCATCTTTGCGGTTAGCGCAGGTGCCCGGAACAGGTTCGCCATGTGGATAGTGCCGAGCCGCATTCGACTCGTCAGCCGGGAGGCCCACGATAGGAATGTCCAGCCGTCGAGGATAAGCGAGTCCCTGCCGAGCATCAGGTGGTCGGGGACCCAGAGCGAGTCGAATGCAAGCTCCTCCGCTTCGACGATCGCCTGCAGCAGGTGCCGCAAGTCGACGCGTTCCAGCAGCGGAGTTCTGGGGTGAACATCACCGGCGCCCGCGAATATCGGTGCGCAAAACCCGAAATTCAGCGACATAAACAATTTCTGCGCATGGGATCTCTCTGGAATGGCACGGGCGAACGCATGTAAATCTCGTTCGCTACTAAGCAGCCGAAAACATGGATCACCAACTGTCGGCAGGATATTACATCGGGACAGCACACTGAGATCCAAAAGCGCGCTGGTGTCGCTCTTTAAAACTGTCCTGGCTCGGATTCAGCAAAGCCGCCCACAAAAAACTCCAGGTGAACGGTCCGCCGCCTTTGATCGAGCCGCACAGAGTCTGGCAATCGGCTCCGATTACTGGACGACACGCATCTCGTCGCGAAGCGGTCCAACACCGATTGAACCGCCTACGCGCCGTGCCTCATGTGGCGGAGTGCGGACACCGGCAATCCCCAGCGTCGTACTCCGTTGAGAAACCCGATGCCCCACGAAAGGTGAATTACCGGGAGTAGTAGAACTGCTACGGGAGCCAGCCTCCATGATGACCTTGAGGCGGCAACTATCCCTGCAGCCAGCACCGTTGCCACGTAGACAGCTGCGACAACCGCCAGTGGCCAGGGGTTCCAGAGTGTAAGCAACATCGCTGCAACCAGGACCAAGACAAGTCCGGGGGGAATGAAGTGGCGGAGGTTGACGGTTTCCGGGTACCTGTTGAGAGTCTTAACCCGATACGTGCCATAACGAAAATGTTGCCGAATTAGCGGCCGAATTCCAGAACGTACGTAGTAGTCGGCCTTAATGTCTGGTGAGTACAGGATCTTGCCGCCTGCCTTACGTAAGCGAGCGTTCAGTTCGTAGTCCTGGTTAACCGTCCACTCCTCGTCGAAACCGCCAAGTTCGTCCAGGGTCGATTTTTTCCATGCTCCCAGGAATACGGTCTCAACCCAGCGCTCGGCCGGTCTATCCCAGTAGCTCGAACCGGCCGCGAACCCTGATCTAAGCACCGCTGCCAAGGCTCGTTCAAAGTAACTCTTCCCACGCGGCCTCTGCGCTCCACCAACGTTGTCTGCTTCAGTCGTCTGGAGCGATTCGATGCATTCTGCGATATAGCGACCGTCATATATGCAGTGACCATCCATTCGAACAATGTATTCGCCTTGAGCCGCTGCAATCCCCAGGTTCATGGCCGGTGGAACCGTTCGCTTTGGATTGCCTACCAATCTGATCGGCCACTTCTCGCCCAGTCGTTCAACGATCTGCCGTGTTTGATCCGTGCTCTCTCCGTCGACGACAATTACTTCGAGTCTGTCGACCGGATAGTCGCCATCGAACACAGAAGAGAGGCAGGCATCGATAAAACGCGCCTCGTTTCGAACCGGCATGACGACGGATACGAACGGAGGAGATAGATCGTTAGTACTGTTCACGTTGAAATCGTTGATTCGTAGGCAGAGACATGCTGGCATGCTACATCGCTCCATGATGGCCACTCTGCAGCCAGCTGCGTCATTGCCTGTGCCTTTTGCTGCCTGTCTTTTACGTCTCGGAGCAGTTTCTCCAACGCTAGCGTGATTTCACCTGTGTTGCCGGGAGCTGTCAGAATTCCGTGAACACCGGATGTGGTGTATTCGGCGAAGCTACCAACACGCGAGGCGATGATCGGCTTGCCTTCGGCAATTGCAACCATCAGGATTCCAGACAGATCGATCTCTAGGTGGGGAGCAAGCACGATATCTGCCAGTGAGAAGTAGTGATGAACGGCGTCATCGGGGATGTACGAGTCTCGGAGATCAACCCGGTCAGCAATGTTGAGGTCGGCAGTCAGTTTTCGCAACGCGCTGAGAGCGCCTTTGCTACCCCGTCCGGCTATCACGAGCCTGGTGCTATTTCGAACATCATCGGGGAGTCTGGCAAACGCTTCGATCCCAACGTTTAGTCCCTTGTAGTCTCGGAGATTCCCGAATATCAGCACTCGATGAGCGGCATCGGGAAAGGTCTGGACATCTTGAGGCGGCTCATTCGATGCAGTTTTGCCGTAGTGGTCATACAGGCCGGGTCGAATGGGGAAAATCGCCTCGTGCTTGAATCCGATTTTTGAAGCGTATGAGCTGCCGAACTCCGTGTGAGTCACGACGCTGTCGAACTTTCGCAGCAACGGAGGATATCGCCGGGACATCAAGTTCTTCTTGTCGTGGAGCGGTACCACATTGTGAAGAGTGATGAATGACGGAGCGACGCCTGTGATCGAGCCTGCGAGGAACGAGTCGATCAACGGGACTGGCAACTGCTGGAAGTGGATGACATCGGGTTGCCAGTTACGCAGTTGTTTCCTGACGCGTCGCATGTTGACCACATGCTCCGCAGTCTTGGCAATCCGCCTGACCGGTCCGGCCATCTCAAGTTTTGAAGATAGCCGGTAGAAGTAATCGAAAACCTCGACTTGCTCACTCAAGGCCGGTCTGACCGGCTGATGTCGGAAACGGCTCGCCCAGAGGCTAACCTCGTGACCGTTCGCCGCCAACGAAGATGCCAGGTAGTCCACATAGGGGACGACCATGTTCGAAGGATCAACTATGGCAATTCGCATTCAGACGACCAGTACTTTTAAGCCGGTAGTAGATATGTCTCAACGACAACTTCAGAAGACGTGATAACGACACTGACCCTGTCATGGATCACCGGTCGTCGTCCGGTGTTTAGTTGTGCCACTTGCTGACACTGAAGCGACTCCTATGGCAGCAAACAGTATTAGCCAGTAGGAGGAAGCGAAGGCATCGCCCCAGAAAGCGCCGACGGCGATCCATGCAAGCCCGAAATACCAGAGCTTGTGTCGCCAGAGCACAGCGACCAGAACCGCAACGTATGCCAACAACCCGAGAATACCGGCTGACCGAAGCACTGTTGCCAGCGCTTGCCAGGTTCCCGGTCGAGGTGAATAACGAAACTCATCCTCGTACTTCTGGTGTATGCGCTTCTCGTTTTCTGCACCGATTCCCGTACCAAAGATTGGCGAGTCTTGGGTGCTCTTGAAAGCAAATTCCCAACTTCCGTAGATCCTTGCCCGTGACGACCCGTCGGTGGCGGACGCGCCTTCCCCGATGCCGGAAACCCTGCTTCCAACTGACGATGCGCTGTCGTCTCCTCTAATCGCCGGCGTAGTCACAACCACGAACACAATTAGTGAAACAGCAGCGACGAAGAAAACGGTTTCCAGACGCGTGGCCAGTTGCTGACCATTACGCTTCAACATGAACCCATGTCCAAGTAAAGCCATTCCGAACAGGAAAGTGGAAAAAATTGCCGAAAGTGATGGTCTGACGTCAGACGAATCTACGCCTGAGCGCACAAGCAGCGCGACCAGAACCGCCAGTGGCGGGAGCCAGATCGGCACACAACGGCGAGATGCCCGCCACTGGATGAATCCGATAAACATGAGATACAGCGAAGCCCAGTATCCGAACCAGGCTGGCTCCAGGAAAAGTCCTGCAACCATGAACTCATAGTCGTTGGCTGGCCATGGCCATATCGTAAATAGATCCATCGAGACGATCGCGAAATGGCCCAGCATTATTCCGATGACCGCTTTTACAAGTGTCTCGGGGTTCGACTCGCTAAAAAGTCGTGGAATAGTTGCCGCTCCGATGACCAGTCCAACTATCCGGACGTAGTTCGCGGCAAAATTCGCAGTAGAAAAATCCGATTCGGTGGCCATGTTATATAGCCCGGATAGGAGGATCGCTATGGCAAAAAGCGAAACAACGGCAGTGTATCTATCGAATCGAACAGATCGATACTTGAGCACCGATAGACCAATACCGACGGCGAACCCAAAGTCGGCGACTCTCACGGTAACTGGTGCGCTGAGAATCTCGATACTGAACAGTGTTCCAGTAATCAGCAGCCATACTGAAATCGCTGTTGCTGATGGCACATAGCTCTCGGCCAGAGCGAATGAACGTGGCAACACCTGCCGATCTATCACTTGCATCGTGTTACAGAAATGTCCATCACTTGTTGACCGTCCCGAAGTCAATAACCCGCATGGTAGTGGGTACTGTTGGTCGGGTTAAGACTCGAATGAATGTGACCGCCTGTTCCTCTCGGCTGATGGAGCGCAAGAGCTTGGCCGTCTAGAACAATGATATGTCCTACGGACCTCGCTCTTAGTCACCATACGTCAAGAGAATCAACGAGTTCCATCGGCCCTTCGCCAACCAAACGTCAGCATCCGTGTTCAGCCAACCTGGCCCGTACGCGTTCGACACTGGTTTCATGCACAAATATCACGTTGTTTGTTGACCCGTCTCCGGTCCACGGCTCCAGCGTACAGGTTCTCAGATCAAACTCGAATGGTAGTAATCCCGACCTGCTGAATTCGTCGAATACGTCCCGCGCACTGTGGCCAAACCTTGCACAGTGCCGCTCTTCAACTTCACATATCACGACGGGCTTTGACGCGGCAAGGGATTCCCCGGCACCCTTCAAAAGGGACAGTTCGGATCCTTCGATGTCGATTTTTATCAGGGATACACTCGAGGAGATACTTCTGTCGCGGGCAAAGTCATCGAGCGTGTTCGCTTCAACAGCGGTGGTTCTATTTCCGTCCGGCTCTTCAGCTACGTACACCTCGCCAACGAGGGAGCGACCTGAGGATGTCGCATAAGCGAGCTGAACACTGCGACGCGTTTCCATGAGCGCCTGTTGGACAACCTCAACATTTTTGATACCGACGCGTTTCAGCGCGAGCCTCAAAACCCGAGCGTATCGAGGAAGCGGCTCAAATGAGAACACCTGGCCCTCACTACCTATTGCCGTGGCCATCGCGTGACTAAATGCACCCCCGTACGCGCCAACATCAATAGCGATATCGCCACTCTGGAGGTACGCCCTGACCAGTGACAGCTCGGGTTCGTGATCCCGCTCAGGCACCCATGTATTCGTCCAGCGTCTGGCCTGTAGTGACTCAACGATTGTTGATGGCAATAGCCGTTCTGCTGCTGAAACCGCCAGGGTCTTGAGTGTCACTGCCAATCTCAAAATGCTGGAGTAACCCTGTCACCCGGTTTTGACGATTCGATCTTGTTGTGATTCACGACCAGTACATCGTCAGCCAACTCGGCAACCCCTGGGCGATGCGACACCATGATGATCATTCTCACCTCGCTTTCGTGAATCAGATTGTTCAGAACCAGTAGCTCTGTGGACGGGTCGAGGGCACTTGTCGCTTCGTCAAGCACCAACACCGTTGGTCGTCGAAGGAGTGCCCTTGCGATGGCCATCCTCTGCCGTTGTCCGCCGGACAACATCTCGCCATGTTCACCTACGTCCGTTTCGAAGCCACCCGGCGCCGATTTGACGAACTGTAGAAATCCGGCCAGGCGGCAAGCATCCTCAAGCTCGCGTTCACTTGCCGAGCTTTTCCACGCCAGCAGGTTTTCACGAATCGTGCCGGGAAACAGCAGAACGTCCTGTGAAACCAATCCGACCTGGCTCAACCACGAATCACGGTCAACATCCTTGATGTCGTGCCCATTGATCCGTACCGCACCTGAACCTGGCAGTTCGAACTTGAGAAGCAGGTCAAGCAGGGTCGATTTGCCAGTACCCGTTGGGCCCATCACGGCGGTTACCGCATCATTTCTGATGTGACAGGAGGCGTTCTCGAAGACCGCTATCTTGCCATCGTATGAAAAAGAAACGGCGTCTAATTCGATCCCACTCGTGATCCCGTTTATTCTAATTTCTCCATCACGAAGCTCATCACGAGGCCTGGCGGCCGCGGCTTGAACCGTTTTTAGATACGGCATCGCCGAACCGATTCCTATCCAAGAGCGACCTAGCATATTTAGTGCCGGGTAAACTCTAAACATCCCATAGGCGAATATCGCAAAGGTAGTCAACTCTTCTTGCACTCGGTTGGTCGTTAGAGCCGTCGCAATAATCGCGACTCCGACACCGAATATCACCTGACCGGATGCCCTGATCAAGTATGCAGGGGACGTGGAAAACCATTCGCCCCATTTGTACGATCTGTTCGAACGACCTGAATATTCGGCAAACCGGTGAGACCAGCTATCTTCTGCCGAAATCGCTTTGATGTCGCGGAGGTTTTGGATCGCTCCGGAAGCCAACGCCGACGCACGTCCCTGTTCGATGTTGCGCTGCCGCTGCTGTCTCTCGACAAGTTTTCTGGATGGATACAAGACCGTCAGTCCCATTACCAGGGCGATTCCTCCGGCTGTCGCAAGAAGAAGTGGCGAAACGAGTGCGAGACCGACCAGCACGCTGATCGAAAAAAACACCGTCCAGATACCAGTCGCCAGGTGATCAGCAATTCTCCCCGCCAGAATCGGCGCGACCATCGCCTCGTGCATGACCTGACCGCGGTCGGTGCGAGATACGAACTCCGGCCTGACGGAGCGCCACAACACAGCATCTATGACCGACGCCTGCAAAGACGCTGTGAGTTCCGTCATCCAGGCTATTGCGTAGTACCTGACCCACAGCTGGATAGGTAGCGCGATTCCTGTCAACAAAAGAAAGGCGATGGCGAGCCTGAAGAGATCGGGCTCACCGCTTCCCGGAATGAGGGCTCTACTAATTTTCCCTGCAATCCCCGGAGCAGCACCAGTCTGGAGAATCGCATCACCGATCGAAACGAAGAAAAGTAGAGTCGTGACTTCCAGCACCGCCATCACACCCGAAGTCACAACGACGATCGCGACCTTGCGCTTGTAGCTCAAGACAAGCTCGCGGATGTATCTGGTCGGTTTGCGTGTGGAACGAGTGTCAGAGATCATTGTTGAGAGCAAAGACAGTTGTATGGACGGAGTCTTCTACAGGGCGCAACCCGACGGATTCATGAGCTCTCTTTGCTCGTGAAACTGAACCCCACATGCTGATGGTTCGGGAAACGACAGTGTGTTCAGTGTCGGCTTTAATACTGTCTTTGGGTATCCGCCAGTTAGGATAACAGTGCCGAGATGGAATTCGGATCAAACGACAGACAATCGCATTAATCAGATAATGTGGATGTCACAGGCGGAGTCGGTATTCTGACGGCCACTCTTTCGGGCAATCCGGCTCATTCGTACGACACTCAGGCGCGGCCCAGCGACACTTCACTCGAGCAGTAGTCTGGCTGAAGACTGCATCCTCAGACCACCTCAAACTATTAACCGCGTGCGATCTCTTATTACCTAACCGGGGCTAAACCGGACTAACGCAGCAGAGCGACAGTAATGAACAGCAACAAAACATTTCTGATAGCCGAGGTCGGTTCGACCCATGACGGCAGCTTCGGCAATGCGGTTCGAGCAGTCGACGCCGCCGCACAGACAGGTGTCGATGCAGTCAAGTACCAGACCCATATCGCTGAGGCCGAGACCCTGGCAAACGCGCCAATGCCGCCCTATTTCAAGGGCGAACCGCGCATGGAGTACTTCAAGCGGACCGGATTCAGCATTGAGCAGTGGATATCGCTGGCTGCTCACTGCGGCGAACTTGGAGTCGAGTTCATGTCCTCCCCATTCTCCATAGCAGCCGTGGAGCTGCTCGAGCAAGTTGGTATGAAGCGGTACAAGATTCCGTCGGGCGAAGTAACCAACCTGCCAATGCTCGATGTGATCGGACAGACCGGCAAACCGGTGCTGCTGTCATCGGGCATGAGCAGCTGGTCAGAAATCGATGCAGCGGTGAATACACTTCGGAATCACCACGAGGACATCACTGTGCTCCAGTGCACATCCTCATATCCCTGTGAGGCGGAAGACGTTGGGCTGAACGTTATGGCCGAGATGCGAGAACGGTACGAGCTGCCGGTGGGGCTTTCTGACCACACGAAGTCCATCTTTGCACCGATCGCAGCAGCCACGCTCGGCGCCGCAGCAATCGAGAAGCATTTCACGCTGAGCAAATGGATGTACGGCTCCGACGCCTGGAACTCACTTGAGCCGACTGAGTTGAAGTTGATGGTAGATGGAGTACGAGAAGTTGAGCGCATGATGTCGGTCCAGGTCGATAAAAACGACGCCAGCAAATTTGCCGACATGAAACAGATCTTCGAAAAAAGTCTTGTTGCGGCAAGGGACATCCCGGCGGGAACAGTGTTGAATCGAACATACTTGGCGGAAAAGAAGCCTGGCACAGGAATATCCGCCGCAAGACTCGATGAGGTAATTGGTCGAAAAGTCCGGGCCGACATCCCCGCAGATTCACTCCTTTCGTTAGAACAGCTGGAACCAAGTTCCTGACCAGCCACGGAACCAGATACTTGCCCAGGAAACGCATTGCTGTCGTAGTTGGTTCGCGAGCCAACTACGGCAGTATCAAAACTGCAATGAGAGCAATCCAGGATCACCCAGACCTGGAACTGTTGCTCGTCGCCGGCGCGTCTGCCTTGCTCGACCGGTACGGTGCCGTTGAAGAGATCATGAAGAGGGACGGCTTCGAAGCCGCTGCGCGGGTCTACATGCTGCTCGAAGGCGAAACCCCTCTCACAATGGCGAAGTCAACGGGCCTCGGCCTGATGGAGTTGCCCACCGTCTTCGACAGTCTCAAGCCCGACACAGTCGTGACTATTGGTGACCGGTTCGAAACGATTGCAACGGCCATCGCTGCCGCATACATGAACATTCCTCTGGCCCACACAATGGGTGGTGAGGTCACAGGAACCATCGATGAAAGCGTCCGGCACGCCGTAACGAAACTGGCCCACATCCACTTTCCTGCAAACCAACTGGCTGCGGACAACATCGTGCGCATGGGAGAACGCCCGGATTCGGTTCATGTCGTCGGCTGCCCGCGCATAGACCTGGTGAGCGAGATCATTGACAACAACCGTCGACTGCCGGTTGATGAGATGACGTGGGAAGGAGTCGGTGATCAGATCGACTTGGCTGAGCCATATTTGCTGGTGTCGCAGCACCCGGTTACCACAGAGTTCAGTCAGGCTCGCCATCAGATCGACGAAACCCTCGGTGCAATCCAGAACTTGAAAATACCGGCGATCATGCTATGGCCAAACGCTGACGCCGGATCGGACGACATGGCACAGGGAATAAGAGTATTCCGGGAAAACAATCGGGATGTGAACTACATCCACTTTGTGAAAAACCTGCCGCCCGAGTTGTACACACACCTAATGAACCACACCGCATGCATAGTTGGTAACACCAGCAGCAGCATCAGGGAAGGAGCGTTTCTCGGGACTCCTGCGGTGAATGTGGGGTCCCGGCAATCCGGTCGTGAGCGCGGCCGCAACGTCATTGATGTTGACTACAACAGGGAGGACATTGCAGACGCGGTGTCTTCCCAGGTTAGACACGGCAGATACGACCGTGACGAAGTCTACGGGAATGGCAGTGCCGGAACGAAAATCGCAGAGATCCTGGCCACCGCTGATGTCAACGTACAAAAGAGACTTGCCTACTAGGAACCATACACAGCTCGAATATCTCGACAGCCGAGCGCCCCTCGGCTGGTGTCAGCGTGCGCCAGAGCGTGAGTGTGCGGTTTGAGTAATCTCACGGCGCTGGCCGTCGTCACCGCGCGGGGTGGTTCAAAGAGCATCCCGCGAAAGAACCTGGCGCTCCTCGCAGGAAAACCGTTGATTCAACACTCGATCGAGCCAGCCCTCCAGAGTGACCGGACTGACCGCGTGATTGTCTCTACAGATGATGAAGAGATTGCCCGGATTGCTACCGAGGCCGGCGCCGATGTGCCGTTTCTCAGGCCAGCTGAACTTGCACAGGACGACACGCCAACCTTGCCCGTGTTGAAGCACCTGCTCGATGAGCTACAGAAGTCCCGGGGTTACCGTCCGGATGCCGTCATCCTCCTCCAACCGACATCACCACTACGAACGAAACATCACATCGACGAATCACTTGCGATATTTGATCAACACCGACCCGACTCTGTCGTCAGCGTTGTCGAGGTACCTCACAATTTCAATCCGGTCTCGATCATGAAACTGGAGACTGGTCGTCTGAAACCTTACCTGGGTGGAGAAGGAACACGTCTGCTACGCCGCCAGGAAAAGCCGGTCGTATACGCCCGCAACGGACCTGCAATTCTGATCTCTTCCGTCACAACGCTCATGGACCACGATAGCCTGTATGGCGAAACTGTGATGCCCTACCTGATGTCATTGCGGGACTCCCTGGACATCGACGCTCAGGAGGACCTGGAACTGGCAGAACTATTGCTGCAATCCGGCATGGCGGGAGGCGCAGAGTGAACTACAGGCAAACGAGGAGAGTCGGCTAGTGGATTGTCTCTGCAAGTATTCCAGTTCCGAAGTTCCAACAAGCACACCAACCGTTGTGCGAACGAAGTTGCGCCACGGAATCGAGCGAAAAGTGCTCCACTGCGAAGTGTGCGACTTCGTCTTCCTCGAGCCGCAGTCAGCTGACCTCCAGGAGTACTACCGCGAGCAGTACAGAAAGGACTACTCGCCTTCCGTGGTCCGTGAAATGTCCCCGCGTGAAACGTTCGAAATGTATCGGCCGTACATGGTGGAGCGGATCGGCCGCGTCGGCCCGCATCTCTTGAATGACATGACAGTGCTGGAAATCGGATGTTCAACCGGTCATTTCCTCGATGCGCTTGCTCCGCACGTTGGCGAAAGAATCGGCATCGAGTACAACGCTTCACACGCTGCCTTCGTACGCAATGAGCTGGGCGTGCCCTGTTACACCGCTCCCATACAGGAGTCTGGGATCGCCCAAGGTTCGATCGACGTCATCTTCATGTTCCACGTCTTCGAGCATGTAGAGGATCCGGTCTCTTTCCTGGCCGGTATGCGGCCGTACCTCTCGGAAAGAGGCAGCGTCTACATCGAGGTTCCGAACGTGGATGACGCTCTGGTCTCACCCTACGCGATCTCGGAATACGCAGATTTCTACTATCGAGAACCCCACATCTCATACTTCTCTCCGCGGAGCTTCAATCTCACTGCCAGGCTGGCCGGTTTCAGCGGGGAACAGGAAATGATCCAGCGCTACAGCCTGATGAACCACATGCACTGGGTTTCTGCGCGTAGTCCGATGAAGGATGCAGAGTCAGGCATGGCAACTCCGACCTTCGCAGATGACGAGAGTGACTTCACTCTTGCAGTCAACCAATGGCTAGCGAAGGCTGACGACGACTACCGAGAGCTGTTGAAGAAACACGAAAGAGCCGAGTCAATGGCGTTCCTCGGGCGTCCAGGTCTCTAGTCGTTCTGCGACCGAACTCGCTGCTGGGGAGAGATACACGCCCGTGCTGCCGACAATCTTCATCACGTTTCCCAATTCTTTCTCGGTAAGAAACGTCGTTTTCACCGGAGCCCTGGAACTACTGGCAGACAGGTATGACGGCAGAATTGTCCTGTTCGTCGCCGGTGAGAGAACCCGGCAGTTGCTCACCGATCTGCCTGGCAACGTAATCGTCGAATCCCTGCCTCCATTTCCAGGCCGCACACTGACGAAACTCTTGCAGGCATCCCTGGCAGCACGTTTTTATCGCCTCCAGAATGCACCAGCGCTGTCGACCCGGCTAAAGCATCAGCGCGCAACACTACCCGTCCATCATCTAGCCAAAACGATGCTCACGTGGCCTTTCCCGCGTAACAAGCGAATTTTCAAATTTCTCAGAGCCTTGGACAGGCGCTCTGGGAGAGTCTCCGCGACCGTGCGTGAGCATTTCCGAACGCATCAACCCTGTCTCGTAGTCGCCACTGACCCAAATACGGAAGCAGAGTACGAGTTTCTCAGGCACGCTCAGAGAACTGGCATTGCAACAGCAGGGTTCGTCCGTAGTTGGGATGTACCCAGCACGAAAGGCTGGTTTCCGGTC
This sequence comes from Chloroflexota bacterium, assembly GCA_029262735.1. Taxonomy (GTDB): domain Bacteria; phylum Chloroflexota; class Dehalococcoidia; order Lucifugimonadales; family Lucifugimonadaceae; genus JAJCYX01. The sequence goes on from JAJCYY010000015.1 coordinate 45,137, forward strand.
ATACCTGACGACGTGATCGTGTGGAACGACTGGGTTTCCAGCCAGGTAATGACCATGCACCAGGTACCCGCGGAGCGAATGCACGTTGTCGGAGTCCCACAGTTCGATGTCTACGCGAAACCTGCTGTGCCTGGCAGGATTGACACACTGTTCGGGAGTTTTGGATTCAACACAGACCTCCCGGTGGTCCTCTATGCGGGATCGCCGCCCAGGATCACCCTCGAAGAGCCACAGATTGTTGTCCACCTGGCAAACGCCCTGGAGGGCAAAGCGCAAATCCTCGTTCGGATCCATCCCCAGGATGACCCGGAGCGCTGGAGCAAAGTCGATCTCCCGAACGTATCGCTCCAGGTACCGGGGCAGGCTCTGACCGGAATCCTCGGTGGTCGATTGATGGCGGAAGGTGAGCTGGAAGGGCTCAGAGACACATTGGCCGGCGCCACCGTGGTCATTAGCGCCTGGTCCACCATGATGCTGGACGCATCCGCAATGGGAACACCGGCGATCGCCGTCAACTTCGACTGTGAGCCAAAGCCGCCTCACCTCTCGATACGGCGGTTCACAGAGTCTGATCACACAAAGAAGGTGATCGAAAGCGGCGCTGTCGCCGTAGCCGAGTCTCTCGACGAACTTGTGAACCTGGTCAAAGCCGATCTCGCAGAGCCGGACGCTCGGAAAGTAGAGATGAAACAGCTCGTAGAGACGATGTGCGGTCCCGTTGATGGGCTTGCCAGTGAGCGATTGGCGGAGGTCATTTTTCGGCTGGCGGAGAAACGTGCCCCGGCTGCTTCGTCGTAGGTGCCTGATGCACCTGTTACTGAACTTCCACCTGCTGCCGCAATGCTTCCAGACGGGGAGCAACCAGCTCGTGGTTTGGCACAAGCAGACTCAATTCCTCGTACAACCTCAGAGTTTCTTGCGCCTTGCCGGGAACGCCGAGCTTTCCAAGCTCCCATGTGACGGCCGCCGTGCGAAAGTACATCTCACGGTCGAAGGGGTAACGCTCAAGTGCCACCAACTCGGCTTCGTACGCCGCCTGTAAAAGCTGAACTGACCGATTCGCGTCATCGCTCCCCGCTACCTGGCCCTGGTAGACCGTTGACTGAATGTGCCTGTACTCGGGTACATCGGGCGCAAGCGCGACCGCCTTTGCAGTCAGTTCGATCGCCTCTGACGGTCCTGAGGCATGACCATTCGCAACCTTCGCGGCGGCTATGTCAGCGCGTGCATAGTCGACGTTTCTGTCCCACGCTATGAAGATCGCAATGAGACCAACCGCAACACACACCCCGAAAAGTGGGGCTCGGACAAGACGAGACATGCCCGTATCACTTCGCTTATCGAGCTGGACACTCGGCTCAGTTTCCTCAACTCTTCGCAGCAACACCGCAGCGAGAAGACCCAGCAATACCCAGAAGACAATGCTGTCTCCTGATTGGGGGATGCCCGTTAGTTGCTCCGAGAATCTTCCGGCAAGCGCAGACGCGATGCCAATCCCTAGCAACCGATACCTGGAGCTGCGAAATGCCCGAGAAAATACCAGCTTGAAGACTGCCCATGCAGCTACGCCCCAGAGAGCAATCCAGGCGATTGCGCCAAACAGACCCTGCTCGACAAATCGATTGAAAATATCGTTGTGAGCAGCGTTCGTGCGCCTCTGTAGGATAAATCCATCTGCCCGCAGCGCATAGGCGTATCGAAATGTATCGGGGCCATAGCCAAGTAGATGGCGGAAAATTCCTGGAACAGATGGGGCGCCGGGCACGTCGGGCCGTTCGGCCAACAGGTCCAGAGATGTGCGCCACGCGCTAAGTCGAGTCGACGTCGTGCTGCTGTTGAAGATTCGATCACTCGCCAGTTCTGCTGCACTTGAAGGCGCAACGGTGCTCACCTCGTCAGAGCTATCAACAATCGTCGGAAAGGAATCTCCGGCGAGGGGTGCGAAGAAGACCACCACTGCTATGACCACTCCGGCGGCAAACGAAACGGCCATTCGGATGTCAGAAGGCTCACGCAGCTGCTTCCAACCGAGAGCCAGGAAAACCACCAGTGAGACGCCTGCTCCCAGCCAAGGCCCTCGGCTCAGAGTTGCAAGCAAGGCAAGCGCCAGCGTGAACCCCCCTGTGGCCGCAAGCGCATAGACCAACCTGGAGTCAGCACCCGAACGGAGACGGTGCAGTAAGTAGGCTGCGCCTATGGGACCGGTTACTACCAGCAACGAACCGAAGAAGATCGGATTGCCGGAAGTTCCGGTTACGCGCAGGCCATTCGTTCCTGAAATGTCCAGCGGAGATAGGCCGAAATGCTGAGCGATACCGATCAACCCACCGATGAGACCAGTGATCGAAATAACAGCCCACAAGCGTTCGACCTGCGGTTTTTCTCTTACAAACAACGCAATGACGATGAAGAACGAAAAAAACGCTGCTGAGGCGTACAGTCCGGATCCATCACCCGAGGGATCCTTCCCCCAGAGGCTTGCCAGCGGCGAGATTGAAAACACTGTAGAGACCGATGTAACGAATAGCACCACTACCACCGCGGCGATCAGGCTCGTGCCCGGATTCCGGTAGACCTTGCGCGGCGACCATCCCGAGCTGGAGTACCCGTTCTCGATAAAAAGAAACAGAGCCACTCTCGCAGAGAGCAAGAAGACGAGCAGGCTGGCAAGCGACCGCAGAAGGGTCACTTTGGGCAGCGAGGTGAATGAAGTGAACCGGTCTTCAGAGAGAACGATCAGTGGAACCAGCAGAACTGCCGTCAACCAGGTGATTTCAAGGCCGATACCGATCATGCGATTGATATGGGCCGACAACCTGGCTGAACTGTCAGAAGAGTGAGACCGGGATGCCTGAGCCAAAGTAGCCATTGGTAACAAGGATCAGCCCTTTTTACCCAGGGAGAGTGAGTGTCGACCTGTAGCACGACTAAGCGCAAACCCAGATAGTTCGGCATCTTGTGTCGCCGAAACGGCAGTGGCCGCTACGCCGCGATGAAAAAAGTCGGTTCAGCTACGGCTCGAACCGCAGCTGCCCAGACTGAGAAAGGCTGAGGAGGTCGACCCGTCTTCACACCCGCTCTGGAGCGTATGAAATCCCAGTTCGAGTCGAACGTGGTCAAGGGTCTTTTTCAAGAACGCGGAACTAGCGAACCGCGCTGCAATCGACCTCGGGCGGGTCGACGCTCAGTGCGCTTTTCTCTCTCGCGATGCCGTCGATGATCTCCGCCGGCTGCACAGATACTTCGTTCCCCGTAACAGAGATGTAGATCATCTCCGCGGGTCTCTTCGTAACGTCGAACGACCAACCGCTAACGTAGTGCGGAATTCCGCATATGTCGCTGACGAGAGTCGGTTGGCGAACACCGCCGTCACCGGCAACCACGGCGTTGACTCTTCCGTTCGCCAACATCGGGAGAATTTTTCGCTCCCACTCACGCTCCTCAATGCCCTCATATGGTGAGTTGACCCAGGTCGATGGCAGATCAGCGAGCCAGAACGAGTGATGAAGAAATACGATTGCCACATCGTAGTTTCCGTCCAACGCCGTTTCCAGGAACTCAACGTTCGCAGGCGACAGCAGTGGCTGAGTGGTCACCGGTTCCACGGTGTTCAAGTAGATCAACCGCACCCCTGCGATATCCTCAGACCAGGGCTCTAGCCGCATCATCTTCAGGAGCTCTGGCCTCGACGCCTCGTCGTTGAAAACAAGATCGTGGTTGCCCGGTACGAGACGAACCGGGGCGGCGCTGAGACGATCGGTCAGGACACGAAGGTGTTCGACCGATTGGGCGGTCGAAAATCGAATCGAGTCTCCGCCAAGAATCACCAGGTCAGGATCCAGACGATTGGCGTTTTCGATGAAGCCTTCGATCACCGCGCTGTCTTCTCCCTGCACCGGTAAAAACATGTAGTGATCGGCAGCTGTATTGCCGTTGTACGGATAGATGTGTCCGGCGAAGATTATTTCGAGATCGGAACCGGCAGAGACCAACGTCGTGCTATCGGAACCAGAGTCCGTTGCCGAGGAAGAGCACCCCAACAGGATGAACGAAACCAGTACGCTCAGGATAAATAGTTCCGCTTGCGTACTAGGACGATGAGTCATCATGAGTTCAGTACAGCAGGGCCGCTTCGGCAGCGACCGCATATTTCGAACTGCGTCCGATAGACATCGGTAAATCCTTCGACACGCGTCTGACCGCTTCGGCGTTTTGGACGCTCGCTTTCAGTTCCAATATCGTCAGTGGAGCGATTGCAATAGGAAATCTCAGCGTTGGCCCCGCCGTAATAGTCTGCGAGTACGCGGAAATGTCGCTGTCCACGGTCACTCGAATCGATTCATCCAACGTCTCAAAGTATCGGCGTAGATACGACACCATGACGACCGGGACAAAGTTGGTCGCTAACCGGGCGATGAGCTCAGGTTGGACGTTCGTCATCAACTCCTCGCGGATATCTGCCCAGAAACACTCCTCGAATGTTCGAGAAAAGCCAGGCAACGATTCAGACACCTTCCAGGAGACATTCGAACGCTTGCGCTTCCATTCAACGGTCACACCGGGTATCCGTGCTAAGGGCCCGTACCACCTGAGTCTGATCTTGGACCGTTCGCCAATACCCTCGGTCGCATCCACCAGGTTCATGAATCCCGGCGTATCGAAATAAATGGAATTGACACGTCGTTCGGAGTAGCTTTCGCTGAACGCCGCTGGATGGTTCCGGATCCTGGAGACCATTTCAGGCCCTACGGTTCCGGCAACGGGTGCTTTGAACTCATACCGCGCCGTTGCCGGGTGTGTTGAGCTAACCACCGGTTACCCCGAGCTCTCGAAGCTCATCGGACGTCAGGCGCCGGGTTTTCTGCCGCGCTCCGTCAATCGCCACCAGGCTCCCATCCTGCACCAGGAACCTGGGGGCCGGACCGGTGGCCGAAAAACTCGATAAGCGCATTTCACCGGTGCCGAATTCAGATTTCTTCAGATAGGCAGCGAGCGCAGTCACTCGAGCGTCATGGACCTGCACTCCGCTTCCTGAAACACGAGAGAGATCTTTGCTGGCAATACCCACTCCAGGGTCGACTACGGTGAAGCCGTTGATCGTTACGTCGCTGTTTTCACCAGCAGACAGGCCCTTGTCCCCTACCGATCTGGCCTCCACATCTTCGATGTGCACACGAGATCCAGAGAAATCGATCGCATCGCCACCCGTCGATACGAACCTGGAGCTGACAATGTTGCCGGACACGAAATCTCCGTCAAACGCATCCGACACGTTGTTATTGAATTCACATCGCGTGATGTCGAACGCTGACTGGATGATGTTGAGAGCATCTTCCGCCTCGGAACCAGCAATAACGCAATCGGATAACGAGACCTCACTCTGATAGAAAGTGATGCCACCGGTTGGCGCCCATCCGCCCCTCGCAATCCCATTCGTTGAGGTGATGGTTGCGAATGAGACGGTCGACACCTGTTCCGCTCCAACCACGACTATCCCTCCCCAACTGCCGGTTTGAGGACCGATCGTGACTCGGGACGACTCGGACCCCATCAGTCGAAGGCTTCCCGTGGAATAGAGAATCGCATCGTCCTCGAAAAGAAGCGTTACTCCAGGACCGGCGGTCAGACCCGCACCTTCGGGCAAGATCAGATCACCTTCAACGTTCCATGTGCCGGGTTTCACAGCCAGATCGCCACGGTTGTCCAGTTCAAGAAACGGGTGCTGAGCAAGCGCCTCTGAAACTGTGCTCGGTTGCGCCGGATTTCCGTTCACAGCCGTCGGAGACGACTGAACAGTTGCGACCCGCACCGGGTTGTCGGAGCCCGGCACCTCTACGTATACGGTGTACGGCCCGTTCGCTACGCTAGCTGGCAGCTCAACTCTGTGTGTCTCAACAAAGACATTGGCGGACCTGGGTGCCAGGGAAAGTGGGCCATCTGGCAACGGGATCATCGTTGTCGAGTTCGCTGAGCTGACCCCCACAATCTTCACAGGTAAGAGCAGCGTATTTCTCACTGCCACGATGTCCGGCCCAGCTCCGGCAGATGCTTCTTCGAGTGCGATGATCGGACGATCAATTTGTAATGAGGCTGCAAACAGGTCCCTGCGTTCAAGCAACTTATCCCAAGCCACATTCAGCGACCCGAACTCGCCTTGCAGCGACTCAGCGGCAGCAGCTAGCTCAGGTTCAAGCTGTTCCCTGATCGATTCGAGATAATCGGGCTCTGAAATTCGGCGCAGTGACCGCACATATGAAGAGGCAATTTCGAAGTCCTCTTCAACGCCGTAGTCCACGAGAGTTCTTCGGGTCGAACCGAATCCAATCACCGGCTCACCGTCGAACGCGATCGGTTCGAGTTTCGCTGTCACTGGATTGAAATAGAGACGACGGTTGTGCCACAACGTGGCGTGCGGCGCATCCCAGAGGTCGTTGGTCGCTGCGAACTTGCCTAACAGATCAGCATCGTAGGCATCCGACGGAGCGATGCGACCTTCAATCACTCCCTGCAAAAGTGATGTTGCCAGGTCTCGCTGAGCAGACAGAGTCGCAGACCTGTCTACAGACCCTGATCGAAAAGAGTCGACGGGGGCCACTATCTCATCAATTGGGAAGATCAACGAGAACACGTTTTCGAGGTCACCGCTTAACCGGCCGCGGTCCAGCTGCCACTCCCAGAAGGCGGTCTCATCGAACCGGACGATGACGCCTTCCCTACGCAGCTGAGATTCAAGCAACTCTTTTGAGAAGTGCTCCTCGAGAGCGAAGATCCCTCGGCGTTCGCCGTTGACAACCAGATCAACAAACGAGTATCTCGGTGCGAGAACTCCTTCCTGTCTCAGGTGCGCAAGGTAGGCAAACTCGTTCAGGTACCGACGAGTGCTGGGGTGTTGAAGCGAAAACCGTCGCATGCCGAAGACGTCTCCGTCTCCTCGAACTTCGATGCGCAGGGACGGCTTGTCTTTACTCAGGTGATCGACGTGATCTCCTTTTAGCCTTACCCGAACAGGCAGCACTTGTCCGTCGATCCGTAGATTCCCAGTGACAAATTCGCTGTCATCTTGAACCAGCAGCCCCAGTTCAACTGCATCAGCCCGCTTTTTTTCCAGTTGTTCCGCCTCCGGGAGACTCATCTGAATGGAGATGACCGGAAGGTCGGTGGGTTCCAGTTGTCTCGCAATCGACGAGGGCGAGAAACTTGCACGAAGTTCGTCGACAATCGTTTCGCCAAATCCGGACGCCCAGAACGCAGCCCCCGCACCGAACGAGATAAGAACTGCGCCTGCGATTGCCAGGAGAACGCGCACAGTCCAGTTGGGGTAGAAACGTTGCGAGCCCTCGCGCGATGGACGGCTCGCTGAGGACAGAAGGGTCTCAAGTTTCATGGTCTCGAGTTCTCAGATTTCGTGGTTCTGAAATCTATATAGCGCCAGCCTGATCCTGATCCACGAACGTGACGTTTGAGCCTTCCGGGAACCTGACTCGAAGCGCGTCTACAGCGCTGACCAGCGCCGAATCCGTTTCACATTCGATAAAAAAAGTGGCTTGAAAACGATTGTCACTGGCGTCCACGCGTCTCAGGTTCACCGATTTAACGAAAGGATCCATTGCTATCGCTGCTTCTGATACGAGTCCCTTTTGATCTGCGATTGCCCCCTGGAGGTCCAGGTTCAGATATAGATTGCGGCTCGGGTACCTCGTCCCCTGAAAAAGGTAGCGAGCGGACGCGACAAGGATGAAGGCGACGAAACCAACTACTGCCGGGAGGAACTGATCTGCTCCAAGCGCAATACCTATTCCAATAGCGACGAACAGGTATGCAAGGTCTTCTGTTTCCTTGATTGGTGTTCGGAATCTAACGATCGAAAGGGCTCCGACGAGGCCGAGTGAAAGCGCAACGGAGGACTTAACCACTGCAATGATCAGCACGATGGTTATCGTGATCAGCGGGATCGTCAGCGCCAGGCTTCGGCGGTTCCCGACGCTCATCCCCATTTTCCAGTACTGGTACCCGAGCACGGTTGAGAGCACTGCACCAAGCGCAAGCCCCATCAGTAAACGAGCCAGGTTTAGTTCTGGAACACCGAGTGAAAGATCGATCATAGCGCTCTAGACATCGGGCCAGGCAGTCGAAACTGCAACTGCGCTGATTGTGGTCAAAAACATCCGTAGTCGAATTGTGCAGATTCCCCCAGTTGAGAACATCGTCACCACCGACCCGGGAGAGACCAACACGGACACAGCCAATTCAGCTCGAAGGGCAGTTACCTGCAGATTTGAGCCGCTTCCTGCGTTGGCAACATACCGGTTGCCTCTGGCCGCAGCAGGTCAAGAGCATGAAATCGGGGTGTCGCGAGATATTCCCCGCTCAGATCCTGATACACGCCGCCAGGTGTCCGGCTGAGATTTCGCGCAGATCGGGGACACCGGCATCATTGTTCGCAAGCGGACCGCGGACACCCATGCAGGCGTCAATGGCGATGGGACACCGAGTGTGAAAGACGCAGCCGGTAGGCGGCGAAAGCGGACTCGGGATATCCCCGCGCAGGACGATCCTCTCTCGCTGGCGTTCCAGTGCGGGATCCGGCACCGGCACTGCTGACAAAAGCGCCTTGGTGTAAGGGTGGGCCGGATTAAGATACAGCTCGTCAGGGTCGCCGATCTCGACTATCTTGCCCAGGTACATCACCGCAACCTGGTCGCTGATGTGGCGCACGACAGACAGGTCGTGAGCGATGAACAGGTACGCCAGGTTGAATTCGGACTGCAGGTCGCCGAGCAGGTTGATGACCTGTGCCTGGATGGACACATCCAGTGCCGAAACCGGTTCATCTAACACTATGAGATTCGGTCTCGCGGCTATTGCCCTGGCCACCCCAATCCGCTGCCTCTGGCCTCCGCTGAACTCGTGAGGGTAGCGGCCAATCATTGATCGATTCAGGCCGACCCTCGCCATCAACTGCCCCACCTGGTCCCGATAGTCTTTTTTGTCTTTGTACAGGCTGTGTACCTTCAACGGCTCACCGATAATGTTGCCCGCAGTCAACCGTGGATTGAGGGCACCGTAGGGATCCCGGAACACCGTTCCGAGGTGGCGCCGGACCCGCCGCAACTTCCCGCCGGAAAGGCTCGTGATGTCTTCCCCGGCAAAGATGATTTCGCCAGCGGTCGTCTGGTTCAGTCGCAGGATGGACCGGCCAATAGTTGTTTTGCCGGAACCGCTCTCACCAACCAGTCCAACCGTTTCACCGTTACGGATCGTGAAACTGACGCCGTCCACAGCCTTGACCGCGCCCACGTTCCGCTTGAGGATAAAGCCACGCCTGACGGGAAAATGAACCTTCAGATCTCGGATGTCGAGAATGACATCCGGGTCATTGCCGTTGACCGATGGCGTCGGGGACACCTCGTCTGCACGATCCTCAACGTCGGTTGACTGTGTCAATTCATCACCGATTCGTGCTTCTCACTGCCAACGCGCTGCCACTCCCAGCAAGCGGCCGTGTGGTCGTCAGCCACCTCTGTCAACGGAGGATTCTCGACGGCGCATCGGTCGACAACATATGGGCAGCGAGGTCGGTAGGCGCAGCCTGTCGGAAGATCTGACAGGTCCGGGACCTCTCCTTCGATCGATTGCAGGCGCGAGCCCTTGGGCCGATCGAGGCGCGGCACGGCACCAAGCAGCCCCGCCGTATACGGGTGCCTCGGTGCGCCGTATATCTCGTCAGCGCCACCTGACTCCCGTATCTGGCCTGCATACATAACATTGACACGGTCGGCATAACGCGCAACGACACCGAGATTGTGCGTGATGATCATCAGGGCGGTGCCGAAGTCGCGGGTGAGCTGGCTCACCAACTCAAGTATCTGGGCCTGGATCGTGACATCGAGAGCCGTAGTCGCCTCATCCGCGATGATCAGCTTCGGGTTACAACTGACAGCAATGGCAATCATCACCCGTTGGCGTTGACCGCCGCTCAGCTGGTGCGGATAGTCAAGCAGTCTGCTTCCAGCGTCCGGGATTTGCACCATTTCCAGCAACTCCGCCGCCCGATTCAACGCCTCACGCTTCTCCATCCCGAGATGTATCTCAAGCGTTTCCGTCATCTGGCGACCGATCGAGAGCACCGGATTGAGCGAGGTCAACGGTTCCTGGAAGATCATTCCGATTTGAGCACCTCGAACAGAGCGCATTTCCACTTCGGACAGCGCTAGGAGGTCCACTCCATCCAGCCAGACTTCACCACTCAGTATTCTGCCCTGGGGTTGCGCTATCAAGCGCATGATGGAAAGCGCCGTCACGCTCTTCCCGCAGCCGCTTTCGCCCACCAGGCCCAGCGTTTCACCAGCGGCGAGGGTGAACGAAACATCATCAACGGCCTTGACCTCTCCGCCTCTCCCAAAGAAGGACGTTCTGAGGTTTTTTACCTCTAGCAATGGACCAGCGGGATTTGAGTTAGTCATGATGGATACCGTAGGTCAGGGACCGTTAAATAACGCTGCGAGTCCTCGGGTCAAGGACATCCCGCAGGCCATCACCGAGCAGGTTAAAAGCCAACACAGCCACCGTGATGAATATCCCGGGGAATACCACCATCCACCAGTCCGGGATCAACGTAACCGCGGCTTCACCCAGCATACCGCCCCATGTTGCCGTTGGCGGTGCAATTCCAAGACCCAGGAATCCCAGGCTGGCTTCAGTCAAAATGGCGGTCCCTAGACTCGCAGTGAAAATAACTATGAAAGGTGCCACGGTCTGGGGGGCAACATGCACGAACATGATCCGCCAGGGAGACGCGCCGATACTACGTGCCGAATCGACAAACTGCGTCTCTTTGATTGACAGTGCCTCAGCGCGCAGCACGCGTGAGGTGGTTGGGATACGCGTAATTGCAATGGCGATGATCACGGCTGGCGCGCCCGCGCCAATGCTCAACACCAGGATGATCGCCAGTAAGAGACCAGGCACCGCCATCAAGACTTCCAGTAAACGCTGAGTTACCAGGTCGAACACTCCACCCAGGTAGCCACCGAGGATCCCGAACACTCCTCCAATTACTGTTCCCAGCGCGACAGACACGCCCGCTATGAGCAGCGATACACGCGCACCAAAAATCGCCCGGCTCAGATAGTCCCGCCCCAGCTGGTCGGTGCCGAACCAGGCACTACCGTTGGGTGGCGATTTTATGTTCGTGAAGTCTGGCTTATTCGGATCATCCGGCGCGATCACCGGAGCGAAGACGGCCATCAGGATCAGGAGCACTACGATGCCCAGCCAGAACGCAGACACCGGACGGTGACGCGCGAAGCCCCGCAAGCCCCTGGCCCACCTCGTGAGAATCCCGGTGACAGGCCACCTGGCACCGGGAACAAAGTCGGCGTCGTCCCCCATATCTTGCGAGGAGTATGGCTCGGTCGTTGTAACTTGGTCTGTCAACTACATCGGCCTTCTGTGCTAATCCGTCAGCCGGATCCTTGGATCGATTCGTCCATAGGTCAGGTCAATAAGCAGGTTGATCACGATGAAAACTCCGGCATAGACAAGAGTCAAATTCTGAACCATGAGGAGGTCCCGCGAGACGATCGACTGGCTAAGCGTCTTCCCGAGCCCGGGAACAACGAATGCGATCTCAACCGTGATGGACCCCCCAATGGCAAAAGCGAGCAGCAGCCCGCTGACGGTGATAACGGATAGCAGAGCGTTCGGAAAGGCGTGCCGCACGAGCACCAACCTGCCTGAAAGCCCCTTGGCACGGGCGGTCCGAACGTAGTCTTCCCGCATCACCTCGAACATAGCCGAACGCGTTATACGCGCGATAAACGCCGCGGCGCCGACTCCGATTACAAAGGCCGGTCCGATGACCATCTGGAAGTTCCGCCACGGGTCCTCCCAGGGCGGAATGTTGGTGATAGGCGCCTTATACCCAAACCACACGATGCCTGCCACCACGATCAATATCGCCATCCAGAATCCGGGAACTGCCAGGAAGAAAACTGTGACTGTCGATGTGATGCCGTCGAGGAGCGAGTTGGGCTTAACAGCGCTGAGGATCCCGACTGGAAGTCCGATTACCCAGGCGATCAGGACAGCCACGACCGCTATCTCTGCGCTGAGCAGGCCTCGTTTGGCGATGATGGGGGAAATGGCGTCGCCCCTGAGGAACGAATCGCCCATGTCGCCCCGCAGCACTCCGCCCATCCAGGTGCCGTACTGCACCACCCAGGGCCTATCCATGCCCAGCTGAGCCAACAACGCCTGCCGTTGCTCATCTGTGATCTGGCTGATCTGCTCCAGCTCAATACCGAGAAAGCTGATCAGCGGATCACCCGGCAGAATCCGCATGATGACGAAAACTATGACCGAAACAACAAAGAGCGTCGGTATAGAGATGATCAGCCGAGTGGCGATGTATTTGTACATCTGACTCCAACGTAACCGCGGTTCAAGACAGTCCGACAATTGCCCGCTACGTTTTGTAGCGGACAATCATCGGACTATGCGGTCAGTATCTGAAAGCTTTTTGCGTCGGACTACGTCTAACGTTCCAGCCAGACGTTGTCCCACCTGTAAAGCTCGTATGAAGCCGTGAACGAGCCGTCAACCAATCCCTTGACACGATCCCAGTAGCCCCAGAACACCGATTCACCTGCAGTGAACGGCATCATCGGCCACTCGTCCAAGAAGATGTCACGCATGTCATTGACAATGCCAATCCGCTTGTTCGTGTCCGGCTCAGACGCCAATTGGGTGATCAAGTCAAAGACTTCCGGATTGTCGTAGTTAAGGTTGTTGCCGGGGCCAAAACCCTGACCTATGTACGCAGACGGGTCGGACAGGATAATTCCGTAGCCGTAATTCACGTAGTCGAACTTACCAGCGTTCTGGTCATCCGCGATGCCTGAAACGTCGGCAATCCGAATATCGCCATTCAGGTTCAGGTTTTCCTTGATCATGGCCTGGACCGCCGCTGCAAGCGTGCGGGATGGTGCCGTGTCACGGGTGAGCATGTCTATGTTCGGGAAACCGTCGCCGTTCGGGAAGCCAGCTTCTGCAAGCAGGGCCTGTGCTTCCGCAATGTCCGCTGCCGTGGGAGTTCGGAATCCGGGCATGTTTAGCAGGTCTACCGGGTCGGTGGCAAACGGCGTTCCGTTAATGAACCACTCACCAAAGTTGAATCCCTTGAGGTCCAGGTTCGCCTGTACCAGCGCCTGCCCGTCAATAACGAGAGCCAGCGCTTTTCGAACGCGTTTGTCGTCAAACGGCTCGTGGTCCTGGTTCCAACCGATACCGGAGACGACGGGAATGGACTGGATCAGGCCGTTAAGACCGGGGTTGTCGCCGATGGTCCGGCCCGTCTTCGGGTCGAGCCACTGCGCCCAGTCAACCACCCCGCCCAGCAGCGCCGCCGCCAGTTCAGGCGTCCATGCCACCAGCCAGACGTGCTCGATCGTTTCGATACACGGGCAATCGTTAGGACCCTGCCTCGCGTTCCAGTAATCGGTGTTCCGGTTTTGTATCCAACGGTCGTCGTTCCGGTCCCCATATACGTAAGGGCCAGTTCCCGGATTGTCGTCCAGTTCTCTCAGGTTGCCGTTGTTCGCCTCAAGGACCTCTTTACGAGAGATGAGGTTCCACTGCAAAGAGAACGCCTGCATCATCATCGTGGGGTTCCGCTGTCCTTTAAGCACGAACTCCACGGTCAGAGGATCGACGACGTTAATTTCCTTGATTCCCTCGAATGTGGCTACCCGCTGACTAACAAGACCCTCACCGAAAGTGTCCGGGAAGATGATTCGGCGGTAAGAGGCTGCAACGTCATCTGCGGTGAGCAGAGCCCCATCGTGGAACTTGACACCGTCATGCAACTTGAACGTGTACGTCAGTCCGTCACCGGAAATGTCCCAGCTCTCGGCCAGGTCACCAATGATCGGCACCGTGTGGTCAGTCGGGTCACGTCTGATCAACTGGTTATACATACCGGCCTGAGCGCCTAGGTTGGCAATCGTGCCGGAAGCATAGAAGTCGAAGTGCGCGGGCGGTCCGTGGGCTGCAAGGACGAGTTTGCCACCGTACTTGTCCGGTACTACCGCGGTCGGAGCCTGTGTGGGCACTGCAGTCGCTGTGGCTGGAGCAGTCGTGGTGGGCGGGACCGTTGTGCTGGTCGCCTGCGCAGTCGGCGGGGCGCTCGTTGGTACCGACGTGGGATCGGCGGCATCGTCACCGCTGCCACAGGCAACGAGCACGACGGCTACACCGATCAACAACGATGGCAACAGCGCCGTTTTACGAAAAATGCTTAACATTTGCCATTCTCTTTCCAGAATTCATATGGATTCCGCGCGCCAACCCAACAATAGGCTGGAACTCTACAGCATGGATAACGATTGAAGCAAACGAGCAACCATCGTCATCTCTGGTGCCGGAAACGTCGGAGTCCTGCCGGATAACACCATGAACCCGTCGCCGAGCGGTGTCGAGTCCGATACTTATGATTCCCTCACTCCCATCCGTTGACTGAGAAGTCGAACTCACGAAAGGTCAGGTGTGCCGACAGGTCTGGTTACTGGTTGGAGTTGTGCGTTGGGCCTCTACGAGTCTTCCTGAGTCCAGCGATACAACTCCCGATCAATGTCGGGTCCTCAGTAACAGGTGCGCGGGACCTGAACAAGACGGGCGTTTAGATTGGCTCGCCCAGGGGATCGTGACCTCAGAACCAACTTGGGTTTATCGACAGATGAGGTTTTACTCGCACGGACATCGACTGAACGACTGAACAAGCGCAACAAAAGACAACGATCAACGCTTAGCGGAGCACCAGGGTTTCGCCAGGGAGCGGCAACATGACTATGACCGAACGACAGCGGCAACTTGCCGTGCTAAATGGTGAGCGCCCGGACCGGGTGCCATGGATGCCCCGGCTGGAACTGTGGTACACGGCCCACTACCTGGCAGGCACGTTGCCGGATGAGTTCCAGGGAATGCGCCTCAGTGACATTCAGCGGAAGATGGGGGTCGGTAAGACGGCACGCGCAGGTCACGTCTGCACCTCCCGAATCAGGGGAGTTGAGGTCACTGAGCGTCGCGTCGGGATGGCGACTGTGACCGAGTATGTTACGCCGATTGGCACGGTGACCAAGACCCACAAACGGACCGAGGGCATGGACCGCGACGGCATCGCCGCGCTCGAGATCGAGCACATGATCAAGGGTCCCGACGACTACGACATCGTTAAGTACATTTTCGAGAACACGGAGTACTACCCGGCCTACGAACAGTTCGAAGCGTACGACCGGGACGTCGGCGACCAGGGACTGCCGATGGTGCAGATAGGTGATGTGCCGTTCCACTGGTTTCTGAAAGACCTGACCGGTTACGAAAAAGGGTATCTTGACCTGTTCGACTACCCGGACAAAGTCGAGGATCTGCTGGAGACCATGTGGCAGGTGCTGAAGGAGCGCCTCTGGCCTGTTGTAGCAGCCTCTCCCGCCACGCTCATCTTGCACGGCGCTCACTTCTCCTCACAGACCACGCCAGCGAGCTACTTCGACAAGTACATGCTGCCCTACATGCAGGATTTTGCTGACTCCATGCACCCTCACGGCAAGAAGGTTGCTCACCACGCCGACAACGACACGAGCGAAATCTTGCAGCAGTTACGAGACTCCCGGTATGACATGCAGGAGTGCTTCGTAACTGATCCGATGGTTCCGTGCACTTTGAAACAGGCGCGTGAAGGGCTTGGCAAGGACGTCGTTATCTTCGGTGGCATCCCGTCTGTGATCCTTGAGGATAGCGTTTCCGAAGAGGAGTTCGAGAACTACATGGACGAGATATTCGACGAGGTAGCGAAAGGTGATCCGATGATACTAGGGATCGCAGACAACATGATGCCGACCTCGCTGTTACATCGGGTGAAGCGAGTCGGTGAACTGGTCGAAGAACGGGGCAGGTATGCGGTTGGTGTCTGATCGTCGACGCTGACGATCTTTCTACGGTGTCATCAAGCGACTGGAGTAGCAGATGAATTTCGACGAATTGGCGCAGATGGTGGTGAAAGGTGACCACCTCGGCGCGATAACGTGGACCGAGGCAGCGATTGCGGACGACGTCGATCCGATGTTGGTGATCAACAACGGTCTCGTGGCCGGTATGGACGAGATTGGCAAGCGCTGGAAAGCCGGCGAGATCCACATCCCCGAGGTTCTGGTCGCAGCGCGGGCCATGAAGGCAAGCATGGCGCTCGTGCGTCCTCTCGTTCTGGCAGCGGGAACCGAACTGCGGGGGAAGGTTGTGATCGGCACGGTCCAGGGAGACCTCCACGATATCGGCAAGAACCTGGTCGCCATGATGCTCGAGGGCGCAGGTTTCGAGGTGTTCGACCTTGGGACGGATGTGGCTCCCGCGGCGTTCATCAAGGCGGTCGAGGAGGAAAAACCTGACCTGCTTGCAATGTCAGCACTGCTAACAACCACCGTCCCGATGATGCAGGAGACGTTGAACCAGCTGAAGGACGCCGAGCTGAGGCAGACCGTCCGCGTGATGATCGGGGGAGCGCCCGTCAGCGACGGCCTGGCGAAACAGTTCGGAGCAGATGGATATGCCGCAGACGGAGCTACAGCTGTTGAAGTCGCCGGACAATTGATCTAACGGGGACACCGTTTTCTTCCCTGGCATCCTGACCGTGGTCCTTTTGCAGCAAATTCGACAAGGGAGAGTTCGGCGAATACATCGAGAGCTGTTTGACGAACCGGGGAACGGTGATGCACTTCAACGCCAGACCGGATGAAGGCGGCGGCGAGATCGCTCGCGAACGCGGGCGATGCGTCGTTTTCGTGTAGGCTATCAGCCAATGTTCAGCCAGTGGTCAGATGGATTGACCACGCGTGTTTCGGTAAGGAATAGCTTTGATGGCCAGATATTCGGGCGTAGTTGCTCTCATGGCAATAGTCATGCTCATCGCTGCTTGCGGTGGTAGTGACGACCCGGATAACGGTGGTGCTTCGGATGGCGGCGGTGGCTCAGATTCCGCTGAGCGAATCCACTCGAAGAACCTGATCTCCGACTTCGAGAGAGACCAGGCCGCGGCCGACCGGAAGTACGGCAATAAATACGTGACGATTGAGGCGTTTGTCGACAAGCACGACACGAACGACACCGGAACGTTTATCAGGGTGAAGTCCGAGGCGTTCGCAACGCGGTTCATCTACTGCTACTACGACCCGGCTCAGCAGCCCGACATTCCCGGATTAGAGTCCGGATCGGTGGTGTTCCTCAACGGGCGAGTCGGCGAATTCGAGTCCATTATCTTGCAGGTGTTCGACTGCAGCACAGTTACGGTTGAGACTTCTGGCGGCGGCACACTGAGCGGCAGCTAGACAGAGTCGCAATGCTCCGTCCGCACCGGTCCCGGCGTTCACCCTGAACTAACTGGCCGAGCTAACTAGGCGGTGACCAGTGCCTGCGCATACCGGTAGATCTGGATGCGATGCCGACAGCTATCTGCCACGAAAACCAGCCCGTCGTCGCTGGTCTCCACCGCCGACGGTCGCCAGAACCGTTTCTCTTCCTCGAACAGTCCGGCGTTTTCGCGCCAGCCTGCCTGTTCGGGATTGACGTCCAGGAACTCCTGGCACCACTTTGACAGCGTGGCATCACCGTTCAACGTTTCGGCATGCGCTCCGTCCTCCCGGAACACCTGGACGCGGTTGTTCCGCCAGTCTGCGACGAATACGTCCCCATTTGGCGCAACATGAACGCCTGACGGCCGGTCGAACTGTCCATCATTATGACCGCTGGAGCCCAGGGTGCTCACGAACTCGCCGGACGGCGTGAACCGCTGAACACGGTCGTTCCGCCAGTCTGCTATCCAGATGCCGTCTTCACCGTCCAGGCTGATGCCCCACGGGAAGTTGAACTGGCCCGGCTCCGTGCCGGAGGCGCCGAATGACGAGATGAAGGTGCCATCCCGGCTCAGCTTCTGCACCCTCGCGTTCAGGTGGTCGACGATGTGGATGTTGTCTTCAGAATCGATGGCGATACCGGAAGGCCGGTCGAACTGACCGGGTCCGGTGCCGAACTCACCCCAACGGTCCAAAAACTTGCCCTCCCGATCGAACACGTTCACGTTGTGCATGAACTCATCCGTGACATAAAGGCGGTCGTCACTGTCGAAGGCCATCGCTGTGGGATGCGTGGTCTGGCCAGGCTCGGTCCCCCAGCGTCCGAACTCGTACAGGAACTCAGACTCCAGCGTCTGCACGCTGACCCTGACATCCTTGTTGCCTGCGTTGGAGCGGCTAAGCACGAACAGAAGGCCCTTGCTATCCAGCCGCACATCGACCGGATTCATGAAGCCGCGGCCCTGGAAAGATGCAATACCAATTGTGTGACTGTACGAGAAGTGCTCGAGTCCCATGTGATTTTCTCCCGGCTGTTCAGCCCCAGTTGAACATGGTGAACGAGGTCAGTTAGTTATCAGTTCAAGTTTGCTGAACTTCTGCTTGAGGACAGTCTCAGACTCGACACCGAGCACGTCCTCAAGGAGCGTTGCGTAGACCTGTCTGAAGTCAGTGTTGAAATGCACATCGCCGTCCAGTTGATCGGACATCGCCAGCTTCGGGTACTCACCGTAGAGCCCGCTATTGACCGAGTCCCCCATCACGAAGGCGACGCCGCCTGAGCCGTGGTCGGTTCCGGCGCCGTTGTCGGCTATGCGGCGGCCGAACTCCGAGAACATCCAGACAACGGTCTCCTCACCCTTGCCCTGCTGCTGGACATCGTCCCAGAAGCACGAAACGGCCGTGGAAACCTGGTCCCATAGCAGGGCATGGTTGACCAGCTCATTGGTGTGCGTGTCAAAGCTACCGTGAGCCGCGTAGTAGATGCGAGTGCCGAGTTCTGCTGACATCACCTGCGCAATGCCCTTGAGACTCTGCGCGATCGGGTTGTCCTCCGGATACTCAACATCCGAGTCGTATGTTGAAGGTGCCTCGCGCAGTAAATCGGCTCCGTCCAAAGCGCCTCGGCCCGTCTCGAGTATTCGCCGAGAAGGGATGCCGCTCTCATCCATGGGCTGATAAATGCGGCTCACCGTGTCCAACATCGCATCTCGATTGCGCGCGCCGGCTAGGCCGGTATACAGGCCGTACGACTCGAGCGCTCCAACAGAGGCCACAGAAACGCCGGGAGAGGCAAGCGCGCGTGGCAGACCGCGCCCGAAGTTAACGGTCGTGACAGGGTTCTTGCCTTCGGGGTCAAGTAGCGAGTTGGCCTTACCGAGCCAGCCCACGGCAGAGCTGGTGAACGGCTCCGCGGTGTGCCAGATGTCCATGGACCTGAAGTGCGAACGGTTGGGCTCCGGGTATCCGATGCCCATCAGGACGGCCATCTTCTCCTGGTCAAAGAGGCGTTTGAACGGGCCCATGTGCGAATTAAATGCAATCTTCTCATCGAGAGGGATCACACTCTCGCTGTCGAGCCCCATGTTGGGACGGAAGTCGTAGTAGAGACCGTCCTGGTACGGGACCAGCGTGTTCAGATAGTCGTTGCCACCCGATAGCTGGATAACAACAAGGTTTTTTGGCTTCTGGTGACCATTCGTGCTGCTGGTTGTCATGTCAACGCCTCCTGGCGTTCCGGCTTGCCGCGGTTCTAACAGTACTGGAATTCGGGGGTGGACACGATCAACTGCAACGTCTCGATCGTACGATCGTCGAAATCTGGAGTTCCGGCCGCCACCGGTGCACCCTTTGCCACATGTTCGACAAGGGCCGCCCTCGAATAGTCGCTGATCTCGATGGAGCCGAGGGCGTCGAGGCACGCATCGAGGAACTCATCAGGTTGGAGTTCGTCGCCTGCGGACTCGACACGACGCAGCATTTGACTGACACCCGGTGAATCGCGGCGACCCACTTCCGAAGCGGCGAAGTTGATGCGCTCGATAAGTGCGCCGGAGTCGACCCACTCTTCGCCTTCGTGCCAACCCTCGACGCTGGGAGGGTTAAGCAGGTGTTGCCCCATAAACATGGCCTGGTTCGCCAATGTGGAAGAATCCATGTCCGGTATCTCAAACCGGTCGGTCAGCCGGGCCGCGCCGAACACCACTTCGGCGGGGCTCTTGGTCTTGCTGAACCTCACCTCGGCCGACTTGAAGTGGTCCGAGTTGAACAGAGAGCGAAGTGTCGAGCGAATGTCGCCGTCGGTCTCCTGGAAAACGTCGGCCAGGCGCTCGATCTCCTCGTCATTGGGGTTGTTCGACACGAAAAACAGGTACAGGCGCATCGCTATGAAGTGTGCTGTTGCGCGTTGCTTCACAATGATGTCGATGATGTCTTCCCCGTTGAAGTTGCCGGTCTCGCCAAGGAACGTCTTCTCGCCGTCATCGTGGTCTGCTGGGTCGAATCTGAACTCCATCGGGAACGGTCCGAGGAAAAACGGCGGTGGCGTTGGCTTCGACGCCCACCCGGTAAACGCCCGGGCCGCGGTCTTCACGTCATCCTCTGTGTACGCGCCCCCACCAAGGTCATCTATGCCCATTGAGAACAGCTCTAAAAGCTCTCGGCCATAGTTCTCGTTGGGCGCTCCCTTGTGGCTGTTCTGGTTGTCCAGCCAGTACATCATGCCCGGGTTGCGAGATATCTCCAGGAGAATGGTTCGAAACTTATCAAGGCCGACGCGCCGGAAGAGTTCGATCTCGGTCAGCATCTCGACACCGTGGTCCAGCTTTACACCGCCAACGGCAAGGAGGCCGTGCCAGAACAGAGCGATCTTTTCCTCAAGCGGCTTTTCACTGGTGGCAAGGCGCCAGGCCCACTGCGGATCTGCGTGGCCGGCTGCGCGCGCCTCGACCGACGCGATGAAGTAGCGGTCCACAAGATCCTGGTCTTCAGGCTCGCCGGCTTGAGGATTCAAGAGCTCCTCTACCGTCGCCTCGTACCCTCTGGCAACATACCGGTCAAGTTGATCCCGTGTTGCGCCGAATCCGGCCCGGCGAAACAGGTGGGCCATCAGGGCCACATCTTCATGCTTTGTCGCAACGGTTGTCATGGAGTAAATCTCCTGCTGTGTTCAGATCGGCGCAAGACCCACGGAACTTCAGGTTATCAGGTGGGTGACGACGATTTTCGAACCTTCATCCGTCTTTTCTAAAACTACACATCAATCAATCGAGATCGCCGGAGCCTTTTCGCCTTTTCAGAGTTGCGAGTCAAGTCCGTCGAACTCGTTAGCCGACCTTTGCCAGCTTGATGTAACGGCCTCCGATGAGCCACTCGGAAACGTAGATATTCCCGGTGTTGTCGGTGGCCAGCCCGTGAGGACTGTTGAACACGCCGGTACGAAGTCGATCTGTCCGCGCCGGGATGCCGCCGGTGTCCAGCATGTTAGGCCATCCCGGTTCGCCAGCTACTTCGTGATTGTCGCCCAGGTAGGTCACCAGCCGATCATCCGAGTCGACAATCGTCAAACGGGCGTTCAGTTCCGCTATCACCAGGTAGTCGCCATACGGAGCAAATGCGCTGGGGGTGATCATGAACTCTTCCCCAAAGCTGCGCTTGAACTCACCCTCCAGCGAGTACACCTGCACACGGCCGTTCGAGCGGTCGGCGATGTACAGCTCAGGCTCGCTCTTACGAGTATCGATCCAGATGGCGTGAGGAGTGTTGAACGCCCCGGCGCTACCCTCGTTGCCGTTGATACTTGATACGTAATCACCCGCAGCGGTGAAGCGGTGAATGTGGCTCTCACCGTAGCCGTCAGTCACCCACACATCATCATTGCCGCCGTCCGATTTCTGCCAGACCGCGACCTCGGTTGGCGAGTAGGTGCCAGGGTTGTAGATGGACAGCTCTGGCGCAACGAGCTCCATCTCAACTTCGCCGGAGAGCGACATCTTGACGGTATGCCCTTTTTTCGGTCCCCAGACGTACTCGTAGTCCTCGTTCGGCTGCCGTTTGCGGCCGTTGTCCGCGAACCAGAGGCATTCGCTCTGGCCGTCAGAGCAGATAGTCACGCCGTGCGCTTCGGCGAGCGGCACCTCCATCTGGCGAACAAGTTTTCCGTCTGGCGTGAGTTCCAGTACCGTTGACCGAGCGGGATGGAACGTAAGCAGGTTGCCGGATTCCGAGAGTGCAATCCCGTGATGCGCCCAGCCGCGCACCGCTTCGTCCTGATGTGGAATCTCGACGAAGTCTTCCACCCATTCGAAGGTGAACTCGCCACTACCTATCTGCATCTGTGCGCCCCATCACTGAAGTTGTATCTGCTCGAAACGACAAGTTTCAGAGTGACACAAGGGTGACCGACAGCGGGCGTCGATGCAAGCCCTCGGGGCGGGCGATGCCCCGAATACGGCAAACTCGCTCGACGCAGATCGGCGACCCAATTCGATGGGCGGGCCAGGCTAGCCGCGATCATCCACCGAGCGGTCCAGCGTACTCCTCGATTCGCATCGGGCATCGCTGCGCGCGGCAGGTCCGGCAAGGCGCCTCGTTCGGGTCGTTCACCAGGTGCAGCTCCCTGCCAAACGGGATGATCGACGATTGCGACTTCTGCGGGTGCATCATCAACGAATCGAGCAGCGTTACGCCAATATCTCTCGCAGGAAGCACGTCGAACATCGACCTCTGCCCTTCCATCGACCAGGTCTCCGTTCCCGGCGCAATTGCAGGACCGACCTTAATCTCTCGTTGCTTCAACTCCCAGGTCAACTGGGCCAGCGTCTGCTCCAGGGCATTGATTGCGATGGCGGTCCCCGCGGCGTCGAGCACTATTCCAGAAACATGCTCACCCTGCCCGAAGTATTCGTTGGCACGTGCCTCTACGCCAGGACCAGCCGTCGCGATGAGAAAGATTGCGCCATCGGCTCCTTCGAACACATGCGGCAATCGCTTGCCCTGCACGGCCGAGCCATCGGTGAAGCTGACAGTCCCGCGTCTTGCGGTTTCTACCAACAGTGCACCTGAAATCGCCCTCGGCATACTGAGAGACTCTGCTTCATCAGCCGAACGAATCACCTCTGCCTGGAGACTCTCCCGGGCGGAGCCGGCAGGACCGAGGCACCGCCATACCTCCTCCGGGTCCAGCGAGACTGCTGGGCTGTGAACGGCGGTCAGGTCTGTCAGAAAATCGTTATTCAAACGGGTAAGTCCAGTGTCCGCTACTACCGGCTGAATTCAGCCCGTTACGCCGATCTTTCTCGAGTTTTCAGGAAAGTGGCCAAGAGTCCTGTTACTGAGAATTGCAACAGAGCAAATACGTGGCAATGGCTGAGCGTGAGGATTGCCTGACGGTTCTCAATGGAAATAGCTCGAGCCAAACCGGGTCCGATGACTCCCCTCATCACGGGAACAGACCGTCACATGTGCAGGGGTCTGCGCGTCGGTGCGGGCTGGCACGGCGAATGGCGTTCGGTTACCCGAACTCCGCCGTGTGAGTCTCGCAGTACAGTGAATCTTCATTCATGTCCGCTACGAAATCGCTCTCCTGGGAGAAAATGTAGTTCCAGTCACCCTCTTCGCCCTGTACTGCACAGGCCAGTTCCTTCTCATCACAGCCGGGCGACTGACAGACCAATCTGCGCCAACGAAACGGCACGCCGGTTGGGAGATACCCGTTTATCCAGTCCACCTCCAGCCACTTAGGGCTGTCCGAATCCTGGACGTCATGCACGACCTTTAGCGCGGGAGAATTGGTCGTCACGCCATGACCACCTTCGAAGTGAAAGTGCACACGCATCCGCGGGAACTGGTGCACTCAGACACCGGCGGCTCCGGCGGCGAATCCGGGTCAGCCTCGGTTCCGTTTTGTGCCTTACAAGCGTCACAGGCGTCAATGTGCGCCTTGATCAGAAGATGCATGTCGGAGCCATCGGCCCTTGCCCGCCTGGTTCGCTCCGCAACGTCTTTACGCCATTCTGCGGTCCAATCCGACGAATACGTTTCGTAGCCCGGGTCTGACGGCTGCGGTTGTGCGTGTCCCAGTTCTTGATCAGAGGTGGTCAATCTGCTTCTCCCCATCAGTAAATTGCGAATCCGAGATTCCTGTCAACTCCCGCCGCGGTGGCCTGCCTAGTCAAGCGCGCGCTTTAGCGCCTCCTGTAGCGACGGACTCACCCTGTCATATTCGGCGGCCTTTTCGGGGAACATCTCTTTAAGGATGCTTGCTATGTCGTCATCGCCGGTCTCACCCTTCGGCTTCGTAACGAACGGCACGCCGGTCACGTCGCCGTTGATGTCACGCGAGTGGAGCACCTCTTCAAGCAGCTGTTTCGCTCTGCCCGGCTCGTTCTCGAGCAGATGCTCGGTGACCCAGATCTTCCCGAAGTGAACGTGCTTGTCCTCATCGGCGTGGATGTAGTCGAACATCTTCGAACTGAGATCATCGCCGAACGCGCCGTGTGTCTCACGCCTCGCCAGCAGAGCAAGCTGACCTCGAGCCTCTCCCATAAGGTGAAGATCGGTGGCCCGCATCGGATAGTCCAGTGACATCCGGTATGCGTAGTTCCCCGGCAGCACCGGGTACATGCCCAGGTACCCGCCGATCGCCTCCAACCGCTTCTCGAAGATCTCAGTGTGGCGTACCTCGTCCCAGGTCAGCCTCGCCATATCCATGAAGAAGTCCCATGGCATATCGAGATTTTCCCGCGCGCTTGAAGAACCAAGCTCACCCGCCATCATCTCGTTGTCAGACTGCTGGTGCCACTGCCACTTCATCTTCTCGGTGGCAGACATATTGACGACGTACTTAACACCCTCGGCATGCGAACAACGGCGGAACCGCTCAGGATCGCGTGCAGCCAGGGTTGCCGGTGTCCAGAACGGCGCCTCGCTCGACAACATCGCCGTCTCGTCGTCGCTCTCAAGCACAATCACCTGCGGGTCCATGATGAGGCCGCCGGATTCGATAAAGGCATCTTCCAGCTTCGTCACCCACTCGGAAACGCGATGGGCCACCGACGCCTCTGACGTTATCAACTGGAGAGCGCCGTCCATGTACCGGATGTGCTTCTCGTGATCCTCAATAATGCGTTCCAGCACTTTGATCGTCGGCTCGTCAGCGATCGGGTCTGTGCGCTGAATATGGTGGTGGTATGCGCTGATGAGCTTGGGCTTGAGAACCCGGTAGACGCCCGCCAGGAACGAAACGTGGTCCGGTGCCTGCTCCACCATCCACAGGAATGATGTGAACTCCTTCGCTGATCTGAGCTGCCTTCGCGGCGGCCGCCGCAGTTCTCGCAAGCGCGTTCGCAGTTGGTCTGCGTGCGTGGCATCGTCGTGAATATAGCGTCCGGTCTGCTTCTTGATTTCCCACTCGGGAATCTGCGCCAGCCAGGCCATCTGGCCAAGCATCGAATGGAACTCAGCATCGCGGAAGCGTGTGAGTATGGCAGCGTTGCGGTCCACTCCGTAGTAGCCGCCGAGCTTACGAGTATCCAGTCCGTACTGTTGGACTTCCGTGGCCATGCTCGTGTTCTCCTGGTTCCTGGCAATTTTCCGGCGCGAGTCGCCGAGCTGATTTGCAAAAGTGATCCACCGGCCGGGTGCGCCGAAGCGTACACCGTCGCCGATACGTGTCAAGTAGCGATAATCGGTGGATCTACACGTACATGCTACCGAATACCGACATTTGTAGACATGGGAGGCAGGATCAGGATCGAGAACCCTTTGGGCGGATCAAGCAGAACTGCGATCTGGTGCGGGCACGCAGGAGCGACCGTCGGGACTTTGGCCGCTTCAACCAAACGAAGTTGTCGGCCCGTCGGATCGCGGCGTTCAAGTTCCATAAGAGGATGCATCAACCGATTGGTCAGTCAGTGAGCTAGATTGCGTTAAGGTTTGCTGACCTCTCAAGCACAGGCCCAGATGGCGGCCTGCTGTCTTCAACTGAATCAAACATCAGATGGCAGTATTCCGAGGGTGACATTGACCACTTACCGAAACACAGTCATCAGCTCCTAGCACAAGATTATCGAGGTCAACATGCAGATCGGGATCATTTTTCCGCAGATGGAGATAGGCGACGACCCGGGTGGGATCAAGGCGTTTGGACAGGCCGCTGAGTCGCTGAGCTATACGCATATCTCTTCATTCGACCACGTGGTCGGGGCAAATCTGGCGAACAGGCCTGGCTGGAGCAGGCAGTATTCGATCGAATCGGCGTTCCAAGAACCCATGGTCTTATTTGGGTTTCTGGCTGCAGCTACCGAGAATCTTGGGTTTGCAACCAGCGTCCTGATCTTGCCGCAGCGGCAAACGGTCCTCGTCGCAAAACAGGCGGCGACGGTTGACGTCCTCTGCAAAGGCCGTTTTCGTCTCGGCATCGGAACCGGTTGGAACGAGATCGAATACGAGTCCCTGAACGAGGACTTCCCCAGTCGAGGTCGCCGCTCCGAGGAGCAGATCGAGGTGATGAGGACCCTGTGGACCAACCAGGTCGTGGACTACCGGGGCAAGTGGCATTCAATTCCTGACGCCGGTATCACTCCACTGCCTGTGCAACGGCCCATTCCGGTGTGGCTTGGCGGTGGTGCATCTGACACTGTCCTCAGGCGAATAGCGCGGCTAGCGGACGGCTGGATGCCGCAATGGCAACCGAATGACGAAGGTCTCGAGAGCCTTGAGCGAATGCGCGGATTTGCCAGCGAAATAGGCCGGGATCACTCGGAGATCGGGCTCGACGGTAGAATCCCGCTCACTGCGGATAACAGCGATTCATGGGCAGAGATGACTGACGGCTGGAGAACTGCTGGAGCTACCCACACGAGCATCGTCACGATGAATGACGGATTAAAGGGCGCTGACGCTCATATCCGTCGACTCGAGGAGTACCGCGCGGCTGTTCCGGCCTGAAGGCCCGGCATCCTTGAAGTCGCTCAGACAGGCCCGTATCCATCTGCCTTGATGCAAGCCGCAAAGTGATCGTCGGAAACGGATCTCAGTTCCGGCACCACCTGCGGACAGCGATCATCGGCGTAAGGGCACCGCGGGTTGAACACACACCCGGTCGGTGGACTGAGCGGGCTCGGTATCTCTCCAGTCAGAACCACGCGATCGCGTGTCTCTTCGATCACCGGGTCCGGGATCGGTATCCCTGAAATAAGGGCCTGTGTGTAAGGGTGTTTCGGGTTCCGGTAAAGCTCGTCCCCCTCGGCAATCTCCACGATACGTCCCAGGTACATGACGGCGATGCGGTCGCTGATGTGACGCACCACCGAAAGATCGTGCGCCACAAAGAGATACGCCAGGTTCAACCGGGCTTGCAGCTCCTCGAGGAGGTTGAGGATCTGAGCCTGGATGGAGACATCGAGCGCTGAAACCGGCTCGTCGCAGACGATGAACTCGGGCTCCACGGCGAGCGCCCTGGCTATCCCGATGCGCTGCCTCTGGCCTCCGCTGAACTCGTGCGGGAAGCGGTTCATCATGGCCGGGTTCAGGCCAACCAGCCCGAACAGCTCTTCGACGCGTTCCCGAAACTCGTTCTTCGAAGAGGTGAGGTTGTGGATCAGCAGGCCTTCTCCAACTATGTTGCCCGCGTTCATCCTTGGATCCAGTGAACTGTATGGGTCCTGGAAAATTATCTGCATGCGGCGTCTCACACGCTGCAATTCGTTGCGCTTCATCCCAACCACGTTCGCACCGTCCAGGATCACCTCTCCGGACGTCGGCTCGTGCAGACGGATCACACATCGCCCAAGCGTCGTCTTCCCGCTCCCACTCTCGCCAACCAGCCCGAGGGTTTCGCCGCGACGGATCGTGAAGCTGACATCTTGAACGGCTTTGATCGTCCGTTTCCGCCGCAACAGAAATCCGCCGGTGCCAACGGGGAACTCCTTCGAGAGATTGCGAACTTCCAGCAGCACCTTATCGGCTCCATCGCCGGTGGCTGAACGTTCGCTGTCTGCAACGTTTTCTGTGTTCAATGTCATCGATTGGTTACCGCAGCGGATTTGAGATTGTCTATCTCCCAGCAGGCCGATACGTGATCATTATCCAACTCACGCTCCACCGGATATTCGACTGAGCACCGCTCCACGGCAAAGCGGCAGCGAGGCTGGAAGTGGCAACCCGGGGGGAGGTCCGACAGGCTGGGTGGCTGCCCGATAATCGGGGTCAGCGTGGACCCCTTCGGCAGATCCAGGCGCGGAATGGATTCCAGGAGACCGATCGTGTACGGGTGGCGCGGCTCAGCGAAAATGTCCCGGCACGTACCGCGTTCGATGATCCTGCCCGCGTACATGATGTTGATGCGGTTGGCGTAACGAGCCACGACGCCCAGGTTGTGGGTGATGATCAGGAGCGCCATTCCCCGCTCGGCTGCGAGGTCCTTCATCAGATCGAGAATCTGGGCCTGGATCGTTACATCCAGCGCAGTCGTCGGCTCGTCAGCGATAATCAGCTTTGGCTCACAACTCAAAGCCATCGCAACCATCACTCGCTGCCTCATCCCACCGCTAAACTCGTGTGGGTACTGGCGGATCCGGTCTTCAGGCACGGGAATCCCAACGCGTTCGAGTAGTTCAATTGCCCTGGTTTTTGCCTGGCCACTGGTGATCCCAAGCTGCAGGGTCATCGATTCGGTCAACTGGGTTTCGACGTTGATGACAGGGTTGAGCGACGTCATTGGCTCCTGGAAGATCATTGCGATCTCGCGGCCCCGAATGCGCCGCATGTCTTCTCGTCCCAGTTTGAGCAGATCCCGACCGTCGAACAGCACCTCGCCGCTCACTATCCTCCCGGGTGGGCTCGGAACCAGTTGCATCACGCTCAGTGAACTGACCGACTTTCCGCAACCACTCTCTCCAACCAGCGCAACGGTCTCACCCATTTCCACGTCGTAGGAAATGCCGTCGACAGCCTTTGTCACGGTGTCGTCACTGAAGAAGTGAGTCCTCAGGTTATTTACTTCAAGTAGAGGCAATTACTTTCCTGCTGATTCACAACGGCTCAATGCGACGTATCGATGACTGGCTTTGGGCCGCGGCCAATGAGTGTTGGCAGCGGAACGGGATCGTAGTCTTCCGTCTCCAACATCCAGTCCACAAGCAGAGCTCTCATCTCAGAGATCGTACCGGTGTTTTCAGGTGCGTGTGCCACGTTCGTAAGTTCCCAGGGATCTGCCACCAGATCGTAGAGTTCATCTTCATTGTGGGCCGTAGAACCACCTGCCGAGCTGTCTGCGGCAGACGATGCGAGGTCGGTGACGTACTTCCATTCCCTTGTGCGGACCATTTTGCGGCGTCCTTCCGCCTCCCGTGCCCATAGGGAATCCATGATCGCTGGGGAGCCGGACCTCTGTGGGAGGCGATCCAGCATCTCCATCGTGAAAGGTGGACCGCCAGTTCCGTATTCCGAGAATGCAGCAGTACGAGGATCTGCGCCGGTGACGGTCGGCAACAACTTTCCCTGCAGCCTGCGAAGGGATTCAGGCGTCACGACATCCGAGCTCGTCTTCGCCAGGAGCCGCGGCCCAGCTGGTGGCAGGTCCTGTCCGGATTCGAGCGGTGGCGATGCCGAGAAATCGGCAATTCCACTGAGCTGAAGAATCGTTGGCAGAAGATCGATCGTGTTCACCGGTGAATCGTCGACCGCGTCCTGCGGCACTCCACCACCCGGCCAGGAGACGATGTACGGCACTCGCACAAGGCAGTCGTAGTACACGCCGCCCTTGCCGAACATGTTGTGTTCACCGGCAAAATCACCGTGATCGGCAGTGAACACGACGATGGTGTTATCCCTGATTCCAAGCGACTCCAGTCTGTCGAGAATCCGGCCAACTCCATCGTCGACAAAACGGGTCATGGCGAGGTATGTGCTGACGATGTTCCGTTTTTCTTCTTCAGAGCTACCGTCGAGTCTCAGCATTTCATACAGCACCCGGTTCCGTTCGGGAGCGGCGGGATCATCGAACTCTCCGTCGCGTGTCGGCGGTAATGAGATCGATTCCGGCGGCACTAGCTCGGCGTACTTCCGGGGCGCTTCGTTCGGCGCATGCGGATCAGGGAACGAAACCTCTATCGCAAACGGCCCTTCCTGTTTTCCGCTACCCACGGAACCATCAAACTTATCTCCCTGGACAGCGCGGTCCAGAAACGCCTCAACCTGGGTTGCAATCACGCTCGACGAGTATCCTTCCAGGGGATGGTCCGATACGGCGAAGGCGCCGGACCCGCTCCCGCCCGACATGTTCGCTCGCGTCGAATGGGACTCGACAACGACGCTCTCCGGCACCACCCACTCCATTCCCTGGAGACTGGCAACCTCGCCAAGGTAGTTGTCGCGTGACAGTCCGGAGTGAGAAATCTCGCAGCGAACATCCATTGTGGCGAGGTCCGACTGCTGAATAAAGCAGTGGTTCTTCCCGATTAGCCCGGTGGTGTAGCCGAGTTCCTTCCATATTCGAAACGCATGCAACTCACCGGGTGGCATCAGCGTTTCGTTTCGCCGGCAACCGGTTGAGTGGGCGTACCGGGATGTCATCATGGAGGTTCGAGCCGGGACGCAGAGCGGGTGCGGCGTAATGCCGTTCTCGAATCGGACACCTTCCCGCGCGAGTCGCTCTAAAGACGGCGTCTCGATGCCTATTTCCGAGTACATGCGAAGAGCCGACCATTTCATCTGATCGGCGATGATGAAGACTACGTTTGGGTGTGCTGGCTGGCTCATCATTTTCCTCTAGTTATATCCAACCTTCGACGCCCGACTGTCCACAGGACGCCACTACGATCTCCGGGGTCACTGCTACCAGCGGCCCGGAGATTCTTTCTTTACAAACCAGGGCCTTGTCTGGCGTCCAATCGTCACAGGCAATGGAACCGGGTTCGGGTCTTCGGTCGCCATCATCCAATCTCCAAGAAGCGCCCTCATATTCGACACGACTACTACGTTCGCCGGATCACCGGCAACGTTTTTCAGCTCCCAGGGATCGTTAATAAGGTCGTACAGCTCATCGCCATTCCGGGTTGCCGACTCTCCGTCCTCTTGCCCAACTGCGCCAGTCGGCCGATCGTCAGGATCAGTCACGTACTTCCACTCGCGAGTGCGAACCATCTTTCTGCGGCCCTCGGCCTCACGCATCCAGAGCGAGTCGATCACGGTGGCAAATCCGTTCGTCACCGGCATCTGCTTCAGCAGCTCCATCGTAAATGGCGGCCCGCCGGTCCCGTACTCGGAGTAGGCGGCAATCCGAGGTTCCGCCGAGGTGACCGTTGGAACCGGCTTGCCCTGGAATCTCCGGAGAGTCTCAGAAGTGATCACATCCGACTCGAGCGCCATCGTCATGCGCGGCCCCGCCGGTTCCAGCTCGTCGCCCTCTCTGACCGGAGGAGATTGGGTGAAGTCTGCGACTCCGCTGAGCTGCAGCAGCGTAGGCAGAACATCAATCGTGTTGACCATCGAATCGTCAACAACATCTTGCGGCACTCCGCCACCGGGCCAGGACACGATGTACGGAACCCTGACGAGCGCGTCATAAAAAACGCCGCCCTTGCCCAGCATGTTGTGCTCGGCCGCGAAGTCACCGTGATCGGCGGTGAACACCACAATCGTGTTTTCACGCAGTCCCAGCTCATCCAGCTTGTCCAGGATTCTCCCGACGCCATCGTCCACCATGCGTGACATCGCAAGGTAGACGGCGATGGCGTTCCTGATGTCATCGGCGTTGTCGTACTGCAGCCCGAGAATCTCGTAAAGGACCTGGTTTCTCTCAGGAGTGTCCGGGCCAGAGAACTCTCCTTCACGCAAAGGCGGAAGCGTAATCGACTCTGGCGGCACCATTTCGGCGTACTTGCGCGGTATCTCTAAAGGATGGTGAGGGTCGGGGTAGGAGACAAATAACGCGAACGGCGGCGGATCATCAGCATTCGGCTCAGCGCCGTCGAACCGGTCACCACTTGCAGCGCGCTCGATGAACGCCTCTGACTGCGAAGTGATTGCGTTCGTCGAGTAACCTTCGAGATCGTGGTCTGTGACTGCGTAGCTGATCCCGGGGCTCTGCTCCGGCATGTTCATCCGAGTCTCGTGACTCGCCCTGATCACATCCTCCGGCACAACCCAGTCCATTCCGCGAGTCGGACCGACGATCCCCCGGGTCGGCGGTCCCAGGTGCGGCAACTCACACAGGACGTCGATCAGTTCGATGTCCGACGGTTCCTCGAAACAGTGATTTTTTCCGATCAGTCCAGTGCTGTAACCCAGCTCTTTCCAGATTCGAAACGCGTGCAACTCTCCGGGCGGCATCAACGTTTCATTACGTCGGCTGCCGGTCGAGTGCGCGTACCTGGAGGTCATCATCGAGACGCGAGCCGGGACGCACAGCGGATGGGGCGTGATTCCATGCTCGAACCGCACGCCTTCCTTTGCGAGACGCTCCAGTGAAGGTGTTTCGATGCCGATCTCCGAGTACATGCGAAGAGCGGACCACTTCATCTGGTCGGCCACGATGAAGACGATGTTAGGAAGGCTTGACGAACTCAATCAGTGTCTCCTGTACATAACGCGTGCAGGGGTGATCGGGCCACAGTTACTCGTGCGGGGCATCGCATCAGCCTCTACCGCGCAGGTGCGGGTCAAGGGCGTCACGTAGAGCATCTCCGACGAGGTTGATTGCCAGAACCACGACAGAGATGGTGAGGCCGGGGATCACGGCAATGTGTGCTCCGAACCTGAATGATCCCTGAGCGAAGGTGAGCATATTACCCCAGCTGGGTGTGGGGGGCTGGACGCCCAGTCCGATGAAACTCAGTCCAGCCTCAGCAACGATCGCGGCGCCAACGCCTACGGTAAACAGGACCAGCGAAACGGCCATCGAATTGGGAAGAAGGTGCTTAAGCACGATGCGAATGTCTGACGCTCCCAGAGCACGCGCCGCGTCGACATACTCCATCTGCGACTGCGACAACGCGTGTGACCTGACCACGCGCGCAGTGCCTCCGATCGTAGTGATCGCGAGCGCGACGATGATTGTCCAAAGGTGAAAACCAAGTGCCAGCACAACGGCCATAGCAAGCACTATTCCCGGCAGGGCGATCATCACGTCAACGAGTCGCTGAACGAGCAAGTCGACAACGCCGCCGCGATAGGCACTGGTGATCCCAATGATTGTTCCAATCGCCGTTCCGAGCAGAGGTGCAAGAAGCCCGATGACCAGTGATGTCCGGCCGCCGTGCTGCAGGCGCGTGAATATGTCTCGCCCGAGTTCATCGCTACCCAGCCACATAATGTCGCCATCGAAGCTGTCGGTCGGCGGTGACTGCGCTTTGGGCGCGACGGTGCGATGCGCCTCAAACGGGGTCAGCAGTCCCGCAGTCAGCACGAAGAAGACTATCGCCAGCAGCACCAGTATCCCGATCGCACCGGCTGGATAGCGGCGACTGAAGCGAATCGAACGGCGCGTTCCGGTAGCCAACGACTCTCTGGTCAGCGCGTTCGAAAGCCCCGTTGTGAAGTTGTTTTTCTGCCTTGTTGTCAAATTCGTTGCCGCTTAATCCAGCCGGATCCTGGGATCTAGCCACACATAGAGAAGGTCAATAACCAGGTTCCAGAGCATTACGAGTAGCCCCAGAACCACGACCGCGCCCTGCACCAGCACAGTGTCGCGGGCGCCTACGGCGTCCACGATCTCCGCACCCATTCCCGGGAGCGCGAACATCCTCTCCAGGACAACAGATCCTCCTAATAGCCCTGCAAAAAGAAGGGACGAAAGCGTGAGCACCGGAAGAACTGCATTGGGAACGGCATGCCTGAGAATCACGCGAGTTCGACGCAGTCCCTTCGCCCTGGCTGTCCTGACATAGTCCTGGTTCAGAACCTCCAACATAGTCGAACGGGTCAGCCGTGTGGCGATGGCGGCAAACGAAACGCCGATAGCCAGCGCAGGCCAAACGAGTCGCTTGAGCTGGTTGAGTGGATCGTCGAGAAAGTCTGTCTGGAAGATCGGCGGACTCCAGTTGAACCAGTGCACCAGGACCAGCAGAATTAAGATTCCAAGCCAGAAGTTTGGGATCGAGAGACCGATCGCCGAGATGAACCTGATTACCTGGTCAATCCATGAGCCCCGTTTGAGGGCCGAAATGATTCCCATCGGTACGGCGAACAGAACTCCGAAGATTACGGCCATAACTGCGAGCAGGAATGTGACTTCTGCTTTGTCGAGGATGATGTCCAGCACTTCGCGCTGCTTGAGCGGTGAATAGTCCAGGTCCCCCTTCAGCATGTTCCCCATCCAGCGGGTGTACTGAACCCATATGGGGTCATTGAGACCCAGGTTCTCCCGGACCCGTTCAAGAGCGGCCTGGTCCAGTGTCACTCCATCTTCGGACGTAAGAGAGATCGCAGCGTCACCCGGCGCCACTCTCACCAGGAAGAAGATTGCCGTAGCGAGGATAAAGATGTTGGGGATCAGTAGTCCCAACCGTCGCAGGACATAGCCTCTCAACGTGAGTCCTCCGATGCTCCATCCTGCAAAACGCCAGGGAACAGTTCACGGTACTGGAACTGTCGGAACCGGTTCAACGCTCGACGAGTGACGGGCAGACAGCCCGCCATAAGAACACCGTCGGCGGCCACCGATCTAGATCGGGGAGCCCAGAACTGGGCTCCCCGGTCATCACCGACTGTTGATGGACGCCAGGCGGAGTGCCCGGGCGGTCCAAACGGTTTTCCGCTACTTACGTGGTGAGTCACTGTCCACCCACAGGTCGTGGTACCAGTGAATGTTGAACCACTGGCCCGTCGCGGGAACACGTCCATGTACGTAGTTAGCCATTAGCTCGACCGAGCCCGACTGTTTGTCGAACGGAACTGCGGGCACCCAGTCTTCCCTCAGGATCTTCAGAGCATCTCGGTAGAGCTGGTCTCTCTCCGGGCCGTTCTGGGTTGCCAGGATCTTATCGAACAGAGGACCGAACTCTGCCGGCGCTTCTGCTCCCAGCGGGTTTGAGCCCCCGGGCAGATACAGGGTCCGGAAGAACTCGGTCACACTGGGTAGCACCACGTTTGGCGTGCCCAGGTTGGCCACCCAGTCGCCTGAGTTCGTGGCCTCGATGTTCGCAGCTCG
Source organism: Chloroflexota bacterium (assembly GCA_029262735.1). Lineage (GTDB taxonomy): Bacteria > Chloroflexota > Dehalococcoidia > Lucifugimonadales > Lucifugimonadaceae > JAJCYX01. The sequence continues at coordinate 80,186 of JAJCYY010000015.1, forward strand.
ATCGAGAATTCTCAGCTCGATGTCCAAGCCTCCATCTTCAAGAACCTGGGCTGCCAACTGTGCGATCTCCTGGAAGAAAGGCGGTGTCGACTGAAGTTTCAGTTCAAAACCTTCCAGACCGACCTCAGAGGCCAGCGCCTGACCTTCGGCCAGGACTTCGGCCCGCGTTCCAGGCGCAACTTCGCGAATCGTAGGAATCTCATCCAGGAACGGGTCAATCGTCCCCAGGAAACCGGCTGCGATTGTGGCGTTCTCACCTGAAGGGAGCTGAGAGAGCTGTTGCATGCGCAGGCGGTCGAAGATCAGGTAGGCCGCCTTGCGCGCCTTCAGGTCGTCGAAGGGTGGCTTCGTGGCGTTCAACGTGATGTAGTTAAGCCCCGCCAGAGGGGATATCTGCATCTTCACGTTGTCTTCGCCGATCGACTTGAACGCACCGACCGCGTTCTGGAACTCTGCCGGGTCGTAGCTGGTCATGTCGACCCGACCGGTCTGCTGAGCCGCGATGCGAGCCTCAGGGTCCGGCAACGAAACAGTCGTTATCGAATCCAGGTAAGGGAACGGATCCCCATCCGGCGCATCGATGTAGAAGTCCGGGTTAGACGGCGTAGTGATGAACGAATCGAGCTCCTGCTCACCCATCATGTACGGACCTGTGCCTATGATCCGGTCAGGTCCGTTCAGACCGCCCTCCATCTCCAGCACATGTTTCGGCAGGATGATGCCCCACGCCCCTGCAAAGCTTTGCAGGAAGTCGACATCCGGAGTCTGCAACTTGAACTCGATCTCGTTGCCGTTCGCCGTGATCGAATCCAGCAGCAACATGGATGCCAGCCGAACGAATGTCAGTCCCTCCGGCGGGTTCTTCGCCCTTTCAAAAGTGGCCACCACGTCCGCCGGTGTCAGCGGATTGCCGTCGTGCCATTTCACTCCTTCTCTGAGAGTAAATGAGAAGGTGGTCGCATCGCTGCTGATCGACCAATCGGTTGCCAGGTCACCCACGATCGTGTTGCCGTCTGCGGGATCGAACCGGACGAGGTTGCTGTAGATCCGCTGCATCGTCTGCGGCGCGAACCAGATCGGGTCTGTGTTGTAGTCCCAGAACCTGTGCACCCGGGAGGTGCCGCGAATGAACTCGCCACCGCGCTTGTCATCCCCGTCATCCGGTGACATCGCTGTCGGCACCGTTGTCGGTTGAGACGTTTGCGCCGTAGCCGTCGGAGGTGTTGTTGCGGGCCTCGTTGTAGCCGTGGCCGGATCATCACCGCTGCTACAGGCAACAACGGCGGTCACAGCCAGTACCAGCGGCACCAGGACTAGTCTCATTCGGTTGAGCTTTAACATCGAAAGTACGCCTCCGGGGAATTGACGGTTAGCGAACGACTCGCCACGTTCAAATACCGATCCGCTTGCAACTGGATTCCGGTGCCTTCTGCGCACCGGACTGAACCGCGCCCACTCGGTTGCCAGATCGGCGACGCCCACCTTACATCATTCCTAACTTTCAACAAGATCATCTCTTGTTCTCTGCGGTTCGATGTGAATACTTGCCCGGAACCATCGGTCACCGGCCAGTTTCGTCCCTGCCTGTGCCTGTTTTTTTCAAGGACAACCCGCTGCTCCTGTCATTAGGTCAGGTTTAAGCCGGTCGACCTATCTCGCCGTTTGATACCAGCGCCACAGCAACACCCGGAATCGACTGATCCTGCATGAATTTGTGGACGATGTCGGACTGCGATTTACTGAGCATCCCGGCAACTCCGGTGAACGTCGTTGCTCGGCTGAGGCGGAACGGATGCAACTCTGCTCATCGTTTGAGAGGTGGCAATCCAGGTTTGCCGGGGGCACCCTTGCCCTGTGCCGAACTGATGTCAGCTGAGACGGAAGCCTCTTCCTTTACACAGGCTCTACACTGCAGCCGCCAGCGAATTTTCGATCACGCTGCGGGCGCCGGGCGGGCGCAACAACGATGAGGTCTGTAAAGATGCAAAAAATACTCCCACCGGCAACCGAAGACCTGGCGTTCGTAATTGGTCCCTATCAGCGCCCGATCGCTCGCGTGCAACCGGGCGAGACGTTCCAGGTTTCGACCCTGGATGCGTTCGGAAACCGGATCGACTCACCCGACCTGGATCTCACAAAGATCATCCAGCTGCCTTACGTTAATCCCTGCACCGGTCCGATATTTGTCGAAGGAGCTTCACCCGGCGACACGCTGGCAGTCACAGTTGGCGAAATCTCTATCACTCGTGACTACGCCGTGAGCTGCCTGATTCCGGAGTTCGGCGGGCTGTGCGGCACCGTCTACACTCGCACGCTGAACGAACCGCTACCCCAGCGGATACTGCTACATCCGATCGACAAAAGCGGAATGATTCATGATCCCCAGCTCGACATAATTCCCATACCGGCCGAGCCGTTTTACGGCACCATCGGAACGTCTCCGGCGATCGAGGCCATTTCGACACTGTCTCCCGGGTTTCACGGTGGGAATATGGATGCGGCGGACATCTGCCCCGGAAATACGGTCTACCTGCCGGTCAACGTAGAGGGCGCGCTGCTGTTCGTTGGGGATGGGCATGCTGCACAGGGCGATGCTGAAGTGTGCGGAGTTGCCGCAGAGGTGCCGACAACAGGCACGTTTACCGTGAACCTGATCAAAGGCAATGCGATCTCAACGCCGCGTGTTGAGTCCGAAGACTTCCTGATGTCCATCGGCAGTGCTCGCCCGATGGAAGACGCTGCAAGAATTGCCTTCTACGATCTCATAAGCTGGCTTGCAGCTGACTATGGTTTTGATCGTATCGCGGCATACCAGCTTTGCTCCCAGGTCGCAGTTGTTCGAGTCGCGAATATGGTCGACGTTCTCTATTCGGTAGTCGCCAAGTTTCCGAAAAAGTATCTACTGCGTGGCCAGCAAGTCACGGGCAACTAAAGGTGTCCGAAACCGGGTCGATGACCGAATGCTTGACGCTCCATCACTCCGTAAAGCTCGGGAAACGATACAAGGACGTTCCGTCCGTCAAGAAGCAAGTCCGTAGAAAAGATCAATAAAGGAAAACGGGAGGATCACGTGGCAGCAATAGAAATGGTCGTCGACGGCCTGTTCTTTCCGGAAGGCCCGCGCTGGAGAGCCGAAGAGGGCAAGCTGTATTTCAGCGACGTCCTGGCAGGAAAGGTGTTGCGGCTCGATGATGCCGGTCAGGTCGAGACCGTGTTCACACCGGGCGAGTTCCCAAGTGGCCTTGGTTCTCTCGAAAATGGCGACCTGCTGGTGGTAGCTACCGAGAGCCACCAGGTCGTTCGCGTGCCGAAGCTCGCGGTACTCGCCGGCAATGCAACGCAGGCAGACTCGGTCGTCCACGCCGATATTTCGACGCCTTACGGGACAGCCAACAACGATATGGTCGTTGCTCCGAACGGTACCGCCTACGCTGGAGCATACCTGCCGGGACTGACTGAAAAGGCTCCACCCGGACCGGCAAATCCGCCGCGTTTCGGGAACATCGTCATGGCTCGAACAGACGGCTCTACACAGATAGTTGCCGACCGCGTTTGCTTCCCGAACGGCGGGGCAATCAGTCCGGACGGGAAGACCCTGATCGTGGCCGAAACATTTGCATTCACTCTGACCGCCTGGGACATCAACGACGATGACGGCACGCTGTCGAACCGTCGGCCGTTCGCGAATCTAGCAGCACCAACAGACGGCATCAGTCTCGATGCAGAGGGCTGCATCTGGGTCGCCTGTCCCTACTTCAGCTACGGCGATTCCGGCGGCTGGGTGCGAGTGGCCGACGGCGGTGAGATCAAGCAGGTCGTAAAGCTCGAAGATCCCGATAAGAGCGCATATGCATGCATGCTCGGTGGTCCAGACGGACGCGATCTCTACTTATGCGAATCCGCGGTGCTGGGTCGGGACCGGTTGCAGGGTGACGGCCGAATCAGAAAGATTCGGGTCGACGTTCCAGCGGCCGAAAACCAGTTCTAAGAACCCGAGTACGAGAGTAGATTCACTCGGGTATGCAGTGCCTAAAACAGTGCGATGGAGATCTGTCAGATGTCACAGAACACTCAAATAGGAAAAACAATCGTCGAGGCAGCTCGCAATGTTTCTCTCTGGGCGCAGGAACTACGCGAGGACTTCCACCGCCATCCTGAACTGAGGTTCGAGGAACACCGAACAGCAGGTCGATGCGCAACTGAGCTTGAGAAACTGGGGATTCCCGTTCGGCGCGGAGTGGGCCGAACCGGCGTCGTTGGAACGCTCGAAGGCGGTCGCGGGCCGGGACCGGTGATCGCCTTCCGCGCTGAAATGGACGCCCTGGCAATGCAGGACATGTGCGGTGCTGCCTACCAGTCCGAGAACGATGGCGTCGCACACCTGTGCGGACACGACGGCCATGTGGCGTCGCTGCTGGGTGCCGCTGCGGTGCTGGCCGGTCTGCGAGATCAACTTGCAGGCACAGTGAAGTTCTTTTTCGAGCCTTCAGAAGAGGCGACGCCACCGGACGAGATATGTGGCGCGGAGGCGATGATCGAAGACGATGCCCTTGACAATCCTTCGGTCGACGCAGTGTTCGGCGCTCATTTTTTTCCAGATTGGAAAGCCGGTACGGTGGCGGTAAAACCGGGCGTCGTGTTTTCAGGAAATGACGTGGTGCGGCTGATCGTCCGTGGCCGTGAGTCCCACTCTGCGGTTCCTCATGACGGTATTGATGCGATCTACGTTGCCAGTCAGATCGTCACGGCAACCCAGGGATTGATGGCCCACATGGATATCAACGAGGCAATTAGCCTGCACTGGACAACGATAAATGGCGGACGGATATCCAATCTGATCGCCAGCGAAGTTACCCTCGAAGGCTCCTTCAGATTCTCGGATATCAGCCTCAGGGAGCGCATGCCGGGCCAGATCGAACAGCTGGTAAAAGGCATCTGCGATGCGTTCGGGGCGACCCACGAGTTGGACTTCGGCGTGCGACCGATGCCCGCGGTTGTCAGTTCCGCGCCAGAGGTGGACATCGTGAGGCGTGCGGTGCTTGACGGCCTTGGCGAGTCGGCACTGGTAGACATGAAACAGCCGCGGTTGGCCGCCGACACGATGTTCCACTGGCTGCGCCGAACCGGAGGTGTTTTCTACATGGTGGGAACGGCGAGCGACGACCCGGCGACGCAGTATCCATCGCACCATCAGAAGTTCGACATTGCACCTGAGACCTTTCCGGCCGCGGTGGCGACGATTGCGCTCACCGCCAGCAGGTTCCTTGACGAGCGCGGACCACGGTCGACAAGTCAGAAATAAGCCGTCTGTTGGCTCCGAGTGCAGGTCTACGTGGCCACGGTCCGCGTTCAGACGGCCTGTATCAAAAGGACCGGGTACAGGCTCTGAGATCGGGGCGGCGACGTTCTAAAACAGCACGCCCGGTCCGGCAATCTTGCGGATCACCTCTCGCTCATCCTGGCTCTGCAAAATGCGACGAGTCAGCTCATCCGGATCGCCCCAGATTTCCAGTAGCCTGGTCGTCAGTTTCTGCTGGATCTCCGCCACATCGGGATGGCCCGCAAGATTGGCGAACTCACCAGGATCGGCATCGAGATCGTACAGTTCGATCTCGGGCGGGTCTCCGTGACCGTAACAGATTTTCCATTTCCCGCTGCGGACCATACCCATCGCCCGGTCCGTGCCGTGTGCAAAATGTTCGCTGATCGCCTCATCCCTGAGGTCTGACACATCTCCTGACAGCGCATCCTTCAAAGACGCTCCATCAAGATTCCACTTCGACCGGTCAACACCGGCCAGGTCCAGGATCGTGGCGACGGCATCGACGTTCGAAACCGACTGATTTACGCGCAGGCCAGGTTCTGCTCTCCCCGGCCACGTGATCTGCAGAGGCACTCGAGCCGACTGCTCGTAGAAGCTCATCTTCCTCCACAACCCGTGCTCGCCCAGCATGTCGCCGTGGTCGGAGGTGTGAACAATCACGGTATTTTCGGCAAGTCCGGCGTCGTCCAACGTATCGAGCAGCCTGCCGATCTTCGCGTCCAAATAGGTCACCAGCCCGAAATATGCGGCCCGAGCGCGCAAGACCTCGTCGTCGGTGTATGGCCCTTCCAGTCCGAACATCGTGCGAAGGCGCTGTGCCGAAGGAGGCAGCTCCGCCAGGTGCCCTTCAGGTATGTTCGGCATATCTGCCCGGTCCGGGTAGTACATCGAGAAGTACGGCTCCGGAACGACGAATGGAAAGTGCGGAGCGATGAATCCGACGCAGAGGGCGAACGGTTTCTCGTGCCTTCCAGGATCGCGCAAATAGTCGATAGCGGCAGATTCCATAGCGTCGTCTGCCTCGATCATTGGACTGACGCCGGCTCCCGCCTCCCCCACCGATGGCCAACGTTCGTCGGCCTCCGGTATGCCGTCCTTCCATTTGAAGTGAGGCAGCGGCACCTCGGCGTGCGGATCACGCGTGAGCTGCTGGTCGAAACCGTGCAACCCGTCCATTCCCAACAGGTGCATCTTGCCGTCGAGGGCGGTTTCATATCCCTGCTCACGCAAGAGATACGGCCACGTGATGGCGTCAACATCAAGCGCTTTGGTGTTGTCCCAGGTCTCACATTTGCTGACAAGTTGCCCCGTCATGAACGATGCGCGAGATGGAACGCATAGTGGTGAGTTGCAGTAGTTATTTTCGAAAGTGACTCCCTGCTCGGCGAGCCGATCCATGTTTGGCGTCTCGATGAGTGGGTGACCGTAGGTGCCAGAGAATTGAGCACCGTGCTCGTCTGACATGATCACCAGGAAGTTAGGTCTGTTTTCCATCTATCCCTCGAATGTGAATACCCTGACGACCTCCGCGGCGAACGGTCTCCAGAGTTGGCGCCTGTTTGTCGGGTTCCCATGTGTAAGGGCCAGCGTGTAGCTGCTCCAAGTCACCAGGAGCCGGTCTATCAAACTCACGATTCGGGCAGCATAGCATCGCCTGAAACGAGAACCTACCAGCGGTCGTAGTGAACGATCGCCTCCAGCGGCTTTCTCGTCACCGGGCCAAACTCACCCATCGGATAGCCGACGGGGATTATTGCGAACGGTTCAATGAGATCTGGCAGGCCGAGGACTTCCTTTGCCGATGGGCGGTCTGACAAACCAAGGGTGGTGAGAGCCGCGCCCAATCCGAGAGAGCGGGCGGTGAGTAGCAGGTTCTGAACCCCCGGCCAGATCGAACCTCCCGCACCTGCACCGGAACGCCAGTTGTCCTCCGGCGCTCGGTCAAATTCGAGACACGGGATCAGCAAAACGGGGATGTTGTGAAAGTTGTCCCGCTGCCACATCACTGCTCGCACTATGCCCTGCATCTCGGGGGATGCAGAGGCGGGATTGCCGATGTAACTGTCAACGGCTTTGCGATTCAGATCGGCAAGTTTCTTCTTCTGTCCCGGATCACGCACAACTATCCAGCGTGCATTCTGCTTGTTGCTGCCGGTGGGTCCCTGGTTAGCCGCATCGAGCAGCTCCACCAGGATCTCCTCCGGAACCGGATCCGGCTTCAGTCTGCGCTTTGCACGGCAGTGGTGGATGGTGTAACTGAGATTCATCGTGTCAGAGGTCATGTGAGTCATCGCAACCCGTTCCGTAAAAATTAAAAAAGAGAGGTCCGACATCGGTGTCAACGGCGAGTCTTACCTGGTTTCTCCCGCTCCAGTTCTGGACCTCGCATGGGTTTCAACTTTCTTGAAAAACTCACCCAGTATTTTCTGGGCAGCGCTATTAATCGCCCGATCGCCAGCCCTGCCAATTAGTCCGCTCACCTGTGCGCTCCCGGTCACGGATACCAGGGTTTCCTCATCAGTGACAGGATTCAGGGATACGATTCCGTTTCCGTCCAGCGAACCGCCTCGACCGTTTCCATTAATGCGCACGCGATACCGGTTCGGTGGTTCCTGGTCACTGATAACAAGGACGCCCGAAAAAGTGACCTTGAAGAAGCCAACTCCAACCTTAACCTCGCCGACATAGTGCCCGGGACTCTCTTCTTCAAACTTCGTAAGCCCTGGCAGCTCGGCTTTGAGCATGGTGGGATTTGTGAGAACCCACCAGACGGCTTCATTGTTCGCGGCGAGACGATATTCAGATGAGAGTTCCATCAACGATCCATTTCGTTGTCCATAGTCGCCGTTTTGCCGGACCAACGTGCCCTTTTGCAGACTCTCGCATCGAACGCAGTATCGGCGGTCCTGTTAGCACCGTACAACACAGTCCGATCACACAGTTAACCCGAGATAATTCCACTGGCTCCAGAGGCCACCAGGTTAGAGCTCAAGATGGTCGCCGGACCAGCACAGCGGGTGCTGCATGTTCTCCATCAGCCCTCAATACGATTGCGTCAGCGCCAGACAACGCCAATCACACCGAAGTTCCCAAAACTGAGGATGACTGCCCGTCGTCCTGGCGGACGACAACGTTCATACCCCTGGTCGATTCCGGGTCATCGATAGACCAATAGCCTGTTCAATTGCATCAAACCGGCACCGGAAGTAGCTTCGCCCTCCACGGTCGGATCCACAGACGGCATCGCATGATTACCGGCCGGTGGTGGGTTGCAGTAGGCAAATCCCGCTTCCAGGCCGCACGCCTTCCTTCAACTCTCTAAGGAGTCAACCATATGATCCTGGTCACTGGAGCAACAGGCCGTTCAGGCACCGAGGTCGTCAAGGCCTTGCTTGCGAAAGGTCAGTCGGTGACCGCCCTGGTCCGTGACAGCAGCAAAGCCGGCCAGCTCGCTGCTCTCGGGGTCAGTCTCGTCGAAGGCGACATCGGCGATCCGAACAGTTGGAGCAGTGCATTCGAAGGTGCGGACAAAGTATTTCTTCTCTCGCCCGAAAGTCCGGACATGCGAGAACAGCACGGCAAGTTTGCAGAAGCTGCTGGAAAGGCGGGCGTTCAACACCTGCTGCGCATGTCGATAATCGCGGCGATGGACCCGGCCGCTCCCCTTGCACTCGCAAAGTGGCACGGAGGCGCCGATCTCGCTGTAGCCGCTTCTGGCGTTCCCTACTCCATCATCCAGCCGGCGTGGTTCATGCAGAACACCATCATGTACAAAAGCACGATCGTCTCTGACGGTGAGTTCTACGGTGCGATGGGTGACGGCAAGATCGGCGTGATCGACACACGTGACATCGCTGCATCGGCAGCGGTAGTTCTCACCTCTAAAGGGCATGAGGGCAAGACCTACGTGCTGACCGGCCCGGAGTCGCTCTCCCAGGCCGACATTGCCGCGAAGCTGTCCAGCATTTACGGCAAGGACGTGCGATACGTCAATGTTGGCCCTGAACAGATCAAGTCCGGAATGATTGCGATGGGCATGCCGGACTGGATGGCGGATGCGTGGATCGAACTTGCTGCAATGGTGGCCGAGGGCAAAGTGGATATGACCACATCTGCAGTGAGTGACCTGACGGGTGAGTCACCGGGAAGCTTCGATCAGTTCTCCAGGGACCTGGCATCGGTCTTCACCGGATAGACAACGAACACAGCAAGAACACGGCCAGCTGCGAGCATCATGCCGCAACTGCGACTGTCCAGGGAACACGACATGAACCAGGCGTTGGAGCAACACGTACAGAACCATTCGCGGCATGCGCCTGAGCTGCTGTTCGACCTGGCGCAGATCGTGGAAGACCTAAGACCCATTCCCGACGACAGGGACAGGTCTGGTGTCGCACTGGTTAAGGAGCACGGCCTCAACGTTGTCCTTACCGTAATGAAGCCAGAGTGCAGGTTGGCCGGGCACGTCAACCGCGGTCCGATCTCGATCCAGGTTCTCGACGGTGAAGTCATGCTCTTCGCTCGCGGTGAGGAAACATTGTTGCGCGCTGGACAGATGGCGGCCGTCGACGCCCATGTTGAGCACGCGGTTGTCGCACAGACAGATGCAGCGATCCTGATGACGGTCGCACTGGGTTCAGCATGACAAAAACGAGCGCTTAATGGTGATCGAAGACTTTTTTGAGATTGCCGTTGACATCGTCGAGGTCACAGCAGTCTCTGTACTGCTTGTTGGTCTCGCCTATGAAGGATCGCGATATTTCTACCGGCGGATCAGAAACGGCGCGTCAGAGACCGAATTCAAGGAGCTACGACAGAGGTTCGGCCGTGTTCTGTTGCTCTGCCTGGAGCTGCTCGTAGCGGCCGATCTGATCATCTCGGTGACGATCGACAGGTCGTTCGAAAGTCTCGGTGTCCTGGCCATCCTGATCGTTCTACGAACCTTCCTTGGCCTGACGCTGGAGTACGAGCTCGGTGGTCTGAAGCCGATATTGTGGAGGTCGGGCAAATCGCAGGAACAGGAAGAGGAAAAGGTGTGAAGCACTGACATGGATATCGATTCGATAAAGAAAAAGTTGGAAGAGGTCGCAGTCGCCGATGTCGTCGACGCGCTGTCGAAAAAGATCGAGCATCGCACACACATCATCGATCTCGTTAGCCCGGACTCGAAAAAACGACTGTTCGGCCAGGCTGTCACGGTCGGCTTCATGCCGGTTCGCAAAGACCTGATGGACCCTCACAAACACAGCCTCGGACCTGCGATTTACCGGTCACTGGGCAACACAGACCCGGCAGGCAAGGTGCTGGTGATGAGCAGCGGAAACCGGCCCGATCTGTCTCTTGGCGGCTCAACCAAGCTGTCAAGAATCGCAAATCTTGGAATGGCCGGTGTGCTCTGTGACGGACGACTCAGGGACTTCGATGACCTGTCCGGATACGATGCCGCGTTCTACTGCACTGGAGAGGCCACACGGGCTGGCGGCAACATGATTCAGCCCTACGTCTCTGGTGCGCCGGTCACGTTGCAGGGCACCACGGTGGTGCCGGGCGACTGGATTTTCGCAGACGCAACCGGCGCTGTGATCATCCCGGAAGGCGCATTAGAAGAGGCGGTTTCCGGTGCTCTCGGGCTATTGCAGATGGCTTCAAAGGCTCGTGAGTTCATCAGAACCGAAGACCCTCAAAAGGTGATGTCAGACGGAAGCATGGAGGCTTAACCAGGAACCGCATATGAACGCATCTGAACAGATAGTCGAGGCGCTTGAACAGCACGGTGTCAAGTACGTATTTGGCATCCCGGGCGAAGAAAACCTTCCATTCATGGAGGCGCTGCGAACCAGCAGCGTGGAGTTTGTGCTCACAAGGCACGAACAGGCCGCTGGGTTCATGGCAGCCGCATACGGCAAACTCACCGGAACACCCGGCGTCTGCATGGCGACACTTGGCGCCGGTGCAACCAACCTGACCACCCCGCTGGCACACGCCCTCCTGGGCGGTGCGCCAATGATCGCCATCACCGGCCAGAAGCCGATCAGGGACAACCTCCAGGGCCGGTACCAGATACTCAACGTGACGGGCATGATGACGCCGATCACAAAGTGGTCGCACACCATCGAGTCAGGATCTTCCGTCCCCTCAGTGATCCAGGAATCGTTCCGCCTGAGCCGCGAACATCGGCAGGGCCCTGTACATCTGGAGCTTCCACTGGACGTATCTGAAGACGAAGCCAGCCATCCCCTGCTGCCTGTCCAGGAGCCGGAAACACCAGTCGCATCCGATACATCGATATCTGGAGCAGCCGAAATAGTTCGAACAGCTCAGCGTCCGGTTCTGCTGATTGGAACCCATGCCAACCGAACCGATGTATCCGCCGCGCTTCGGTCTCTGTCAGGCGCGACAGGGATTCCGTTTGTATCGACCATGCTGGGCAAGGGAGTAATTGACGAGCGGTCGCCACTTTATCTCGGCACGGCGACAAGACCGGGCATGGACTACGTTGGCGGCGTGCTCGGCTCAGCAGATGTGATCCTTGCTGTCGGTCATGATGTGATGGAAAGCCCTCCGTTCGTAATGCAGCCCGGCCAGGACCGGACAGTGATTCACATCAACTACATGGGAGCGATAGCCGACACGATCTACTTCCCTCAGCACCAGGTAACGGGCGACATCGCAGAGAATGTCCGCCGGCTTACCAGCGAGCTGGAAGGTGGAACAAAGGTCGATGTCACGCCATTCAAGGAGATAGCGGCAAAGTACGCCGAGTCTGTGCCCCGCCATGCGTCAGACACGGGCTTCCCGTTGAAGCCGCAGTACATCGCAGCACAGATACGGGATCACCTCGCTCCCGGTGACATCGTGACACTGGACAACGGCATCCACAAGATGTGGATGACCAGGAACTACCCGACCCATGAGCCGCTGACGAACCTGGGAGATGGAACTCTCGGATCGATGGGAATGGCGCTACCGTACGCCATGACCGCCAGCCTGCTTAATCCTGAGCGCAAGATCGTTGCCGTCATCGGTGACGGCGGCTTCGAGATGTCGAGCCAGGAGCTGGAGACGGCGGTCAGGCTCGGCCTCAACCTGACCGTTGTCATCTTCAACGATCACAGTCTCGGCATGATTAAGGCCAAGCAGATGCGGGATGGGGTGGAGCCGTATGGCGTTGATTTCAGCAACCCGGACTTCGTGAAGCTGGCCGATAGCTACGGGGCAACCGGGCACAGGCCACTGACCGCGCTCGACTTCGGCTCGATGCTCGCGACTGCCACGAAATCCGGCGGCGTCCATGTGATCGACGCGCCGATAAATTTCGGCGAGAACATCCGGCTAATGCAGGAGATGGCAATGGTCGGCATGGCCAACATGCAGGCTATGGCCGACTGACACCCGCCACGCCTCATGTACTCCTTCTACCAGGACCTCTTCACCGATTCGAGGGTGCGCGATGTGTTCTCCGAGCGGTCATTCGTAAGCAATCTGCTGCTTTTCGAGGCCACGCTGGCTGAAGCTGAGGCAGGGCTCGAGGTCATTCCCGTCGAAGCTGCCGCGGCGATCGAAGCGGTTTGCAGATTAGAAAACGTCGACTTCGAAAAGCTTTCCGAGCGCACGACGGAGGTCGGCTTCCCCGTAGCTCCTTTGCTGCAGCAGCTATCGGAAAAGGTCGACGACGAAGGACGAGGGTTCTTGCACTGGGGCGCAACGACGCAGGATGCGATGGACACCGCACTGGCCCTGCAAATGCGAGGCGGATTCCAGGTCCTGCTCAGCGAGTTAAGCCAGCTGACCGAAAAGTTGGGGATGCTGGCTGACGAGCATCGGACAACGGTCATGGCGGGTCGAAGCCAGATGCTGCACGCCAGCCCGATCTCGTTCGGATACAAAGTAGCCGTGTGGCTCGACAGTCTGCTATCTGCACAGCAACGACTGACTCGTTCAGTTGCCGCAGTTTCATGTGTTCAGCTTGGCGGTGCGGTCGGGACACTGAGCGCCCTCGGTGATGAAGCAGGTCTGGCGGTTCGGGCCCGGCTTGCTGAGAAACTCGGACTTGGCGAACCTGCCATCTCATGGCACACGTCCAGGGATCGAATCTCAGACGCCGTCACATCGCTGGGAATAGTCTCCGCAGCGCTTGCGAAGATCGGTCTCGACATATCGCTGATGGCACAAACTGAGGTGGCCGAAGTCTCGGTCGCGCCCAGGCCGGGACAGGGTATCAGCAGCACCATGCCGCAGAAGCGCAACCTGATTGAGCCGCAGGTGATGCAGGTCGCGGCGAAGGCCGTCAGTCAGTACGTGGCGATGACGCTCGACAGTTCGGTGCAGGACCATGAGCGAGGCACCGGCGCGTGGCAACTTGAGTGGCTCGCTGTGCCGCAGGCGTTCCTGCTCACATCTGGATCACTGAAGGCGGCGAACAGCCTGATGTCTTCGCTGCAAGTGAACACCGACCGAATGCGAACCAACCTTGAGAGTTCGGACGGTCTGATCATGGCTGAGGCTCTCATGATGCGAATCGCTCCCGCTACTGGCCGCACCAGGGCTCATGAACTGGTGAGCGAAGCAGCCGACACAGCGAAGGCGACCGGGCGGCCCATTTTGGAGGTTCTCCAGGCCCGACCCGACTTAAAGGAACTGCAAGCGCAAGGTGATCTCGACCTGTCGAACCTGGAACCCTTGAACTATCTCGGAGCCGTCAACTCCATGATCGATACCGTCCTTGAAAGGAAGAATCATGACCGACAAGAGTGATCAGATCGCCGACCTGCTCAGACAGACGGGCCTCGCCCATCACCAGGCGTTTATCGAGACGAATGGTGAAGATGCCGAGTGGGCTTCGTGGTATGCGGGTTATCTTCTCGAACGGCTACCGGCAATTCTGGGCAAGGATTTCACATCCGAGCAACTGACAGAACTGTTGATCGGATTGGACAAGCAGCAGAACGCCGATGCTCCGGACGCTGAATGGCCAGAGTTCTACGCAAACCAGATGCTCAGTCGATACTCCTCAGGCGCATGACCACGCGACCACCGACACCTGTTTCTTGCGTCGATCTCGTCGACTGGAAGCGTAAAGTAGCCGCGCTCTATGCCGACGTCCGAGAGCCTCGGTTGAAGCCGGAAGCGACACTCGACCAGTTTCGCGCAGGCAAGGATGAGCTATTCCAGCGTCACCCGGCTACGCCGCTGGATCCAGGACAGCAGCAAGATTTCACAGGAATCAGCTACTTCGACTATCGACCCGAGTGGCGAGTTCACGGCGAGGTTACGTGGCTGGAAGGTGAAGAGAGTTTCGTGGTCAATCTTCCCGAGGGCGATGCAACCATGATGCCCGCCGCGGATGTCGGTTTCGAGTCTCCTATCTCCAGACAGACTCGCAGCCTTCAGCTGTACTGGCTGAAAGGGTATGGCGGCGGGCTGTTCCTGCCGTTCAAGGATGCGACCAACTCCGACTCGACCTATGGCGGTGGCCGTTACCTCTACGACACGATCAAAGGCGCTGACCTCGGCCTCGACAGCCCGCTTTTTCTCGACTTCAACTACGCCTACAACCCGTCATGTGCCTACAGCCCGCAGTGGGTTTGCCCGCTGGCACCGCCTGAGAACGTGATCGGAGAGCCGATCGAAGCAGGTGAGAAGGCGTGGGATTAGCCAGATACGTCTCGACCGGAGCGGAGAACCCGCCGATTCCCGACTCTGGTCACGGGCTATGTGCCGGCTCAGTAGCCGATCAGGAAAATAGTTCGCGAACAACCGCACTTAGCTCATCGTCCCTGAAACCGTAGACCTCGTCCACACAGGCAACGATGAGCGTGTCCGGCGCCAGTGCCACCGACCTGTCTCTCTCTTCGTAATGCAACACACCCAGCGCGTGACGCAGTGCATTGACGCGGCCCTGCATCTTGTCGCCTGACCTCGCCGTTACGTCCGAGCTTTACCTCTACAAGTACCGAACGACCGGATTTATCAGTCGCCAGTGAGCAGATGTGGCCTCGAACAAGCTTATCTTCCCTGCCGATTCCGCCATATCTGGGATTCCTAGCTAATGGAACCGTCTGTGGAGCGGCAGCGACAGGCTCTCGAGGGGTCGCTTCGTCCGGGATTCCATCAGACGCAAGCAGTTCTCACTGTGAACTTCTGATTACTAAAATCCCCGGCGTCACACGGTTCCTTAGCTCGGCCACTAAATTTCATCACCGAGAACGGGACGTTCAAAAATAAGAGCGACCGCCAAGGCCTATCAACGCCCGGAATCGTGCCGCCGCAAACAAATGGGAATTAGCCTGGCTGACGTTACAGATTGTGGTATTCGGACGACTACCGAATACCTGGCAGCGCGGCAAGCGCGATACGAACTCAAAATCTTGGTCGGGGTGACAGGATTCGAACCTGTGACCCCCCGCTCCCAAATTACGTGCTATCTGTAAACTACCGTCTCCCGGTGTCAGGTTTTTAGTTCAAGCGACCACTTCAGATAGTCTGGATGTAACCCGATGTAAGCCATCGATTGTGGTACGGATTGTGGTAATCGAGGCCCAAGTACATTGTGCATAGATCCAGACGACGCGGCTCGCCGCCTCCTCGACCAAGCCGAACGCTTTCTTGTGTTGGACCGGCTAGCGGACGCATTGGTGAAGGCAGAGGCAGCGAAGGCTCTTGCTCCGGACGATCCAGAGGTGACCGGCTTCCTGAAGGCCGTGCGGGCAGTAGCAACACCGAGGCCGAATCCGCTGGCGCTTCTTGTAAAAGTTGTTGCAGCGCGTGCCAGATCCCTGCGGGCCTCTCTGTTTTCAGCCGCTCATCCGTCCCCGAGATCTAACTTCAACGGTACTATTGTCACCATTGCGATCTTGGGTTGGCTCTTTGGTCCGGCACTGTGGAGTATCTCGGGCACGCCGTTCAAGGACCTCACGAATTTCGGAATCGCGATCGCTGCTTTGATACCAGTTCTGGCGATCAGCGTGCTTTGGATTCTGGTTGCGGCTTACCGAAGACGAGTGAGAGATCTGAGACTCAGCGATGGGCGGGGTGACGCGAAGTGGCTGCCGGCCCGTTTTGACCTGTTGATCTGGGGAATGGGTTTTGTACCATAGTGAAGATTCTAGATGGCTACCGTAAGTACCGCATCCATTGCATCCGCCACAACCCGGCCTGATTGCGGAACCGATGCGGCGTAGACTCTCAGCGTGGTTGATGCGTCTTTATGACCGAGCATTGACGACACAGTCGTGATCGGCATCCCTTTACTGAGGGCGGTTGTGGCGAATACGTGGCGCAGATCATGCAATCCCAACTTCAGGCCAAGATCTGACTGAGCGAGCACGTTCTTCCAATTCCTACGAAGCACATTGTGCCGGTCTAGCGGTTGCCCGAACTCTCCAACAAAAACCAGGTCCAGATCATTCCGCCATTCGGAGCCGAGTCGCAACTGTTCTGTGGTCTGTTGCAGCTTGTGACCCCGAAGGGAGTTGAGCACCGAGTCACCAATTTCCACGACACGACGCGAACCCTTCGTCTTCAACTTGGATAGCAGCCAGTTCCCATTCAGTGATTGAAGTTGCTTGTTAACGTGAATAACCTGGCCACTAAAATCGACATCTTTCCAAGTCAGACCCAGGGCTTCGGATATGCGAAGGCCGGTTCCCATCAGGAGCAAGAAGAGCGAACCAAGTCTGTCGCTTTCGGCGGCGACCGCCAGACTCCGTACCTGTGCGTCTGTGAGTCGTGGCTTCTCCTTCTCAGGTGGCTTGGATACATCGACAGCGATACACGGGTTGAACGAGATCACGCGCTGTTTCACGGCTTGCGCCAGACACGCTCTCAGAGCCTTGTGGCACTTGTGGACGCCGTCAGCCCGTAGCCCCACCGCTATGAGTTGGGAGTAGCAAGCCTGGACATGCTGCGGTGTCAGCGAGTCCACCCGGCGCGATCCCAGTTGTGGCGTCAAATAGAGTCTGAAAGCCGACTCGTAGTTGCTGAAGGTGGATGCTGCCCACCGGTGTGAACCGAAGTCCAACCACTCTTTGGCGTATTTCTGAAGCGTCACTCCACCGGAGCGAACATCTTCTCCCCTACGAAGCCTGAGTTTTATGGCATCCAGCTTTTTAACAACCTCTCCCCTAGTCGGGCCGTATGACCAGTAGCGTTTGCCTTGAACCATGACGCTGCCGCGATATCGTCCACGCCAAGCGGAGACGTGTCCTTCATGGTGACCGTTTTTTCGGCCCGTTCTACCTTTGCTGGTCATTTGCATCTACTCCAATAAACTGGTCGATCCTCTGGGCGAGGCCCGCGGGTATCTTTGACGATTTCAGGAACATCACATCAGTCCAGTCGTTCCACTCAAAAAGTGGGCTCCCATCGATACGCGACTCAAGCCGCTTATCGGACGAATTAATCCACTTCCAGGTCACCCAAAACTGGAGCGGGAAGTAGGCAGGATCCGATAACGGCGGTGCTAAAAGCGGAGTTCTGGGGATTCCCGGGATCACCCCTCGATCCACAAGCTTCACGTACGCAGTAGCCCCGTCAGCCCAAGGTCTCAGCGCAATTAAACTTTCGACGGCAATCGGCTTGTCTTCTATCTGGTCCGCTACGATATCTTCCCTCAAATCGCGCAGTTCCTTTTTTCGCTGACGTGCAATCTGGCGCACGCTGAAGTCCAGGCACAGGACGAGGGCCGCGAACGGATCCAGGCCTTGCAAGGCAGCCTGGTGTTTGTACGCACCTTCGGCAGCCGCAACAGGAATCGTTCGGCCAAAGAAAGCTCTGTGAATTAGGTCAAGGCGTCGAACGTAGTCGGATGTGTTTTCAGTGATCTTGTAGCCGGCCAGAGCTTCAACCTCCGAGGGCCGTATCAGTACAAGGTCACGAACTTTCTTCAGATGTTTGGGGTCACTTCGCCGCAGCTTGCGGGCTTCAGCCTCGTCAACTTCCGCAGCCCATGCTGCTGCCGAAACGTGAGAGATTCCTTTCTTGCCCCACGGCGGATTCCGGCCTTGTCCGTTGAACCATCTCTCCGTCTCAGTCAATAGTTTCCTGCCACCGGCTGGCCTATCCGTTTGCTGCTTCCAGGCTCGATACCAGGCTTTGAACTGTTCTTTGAATCGATGAGGTGGCTGCGGCATGCTTACATTTATTCTCAAATACCTGTGAGTGAAGGCTTCATATATTGGTTGACACTTTACATTCTAGATCTCAGGATGGCAACCAGACACTCGACCTGACAGCCGGAGCCCGCCTTGACAACAGACATCCATCTTCTGGCAACTATGAAAGAGACCCAGTCAATGCTGCGGTTGAGCAGACCGACTATCTACGACCTCATTAGGGCCGGCGAACTCGAATGCCTTCACGTGGGCAGAAGCCTGCGACTTACGACGAAATCGATCAATGCATATCTAGAGCGTCGCCTGGCCGCTGAGAAACGCAAGCGAGGTGGATCCAGTTGAGTAACCTCACAATCACGCTGCATGGCACGTTTGGCTTCGCAGAATTCCGGCTGATCGACTCTGAAGGGCAAGTGGAGCGTTTCTTCATTCCCGCCTCGAAGCTAACCGATGATCGGGTCGTCATCAGCGTCGCCAGTGTGACTGCACACAACGTCTACTTCTCGGTTGTGCCAAGAACTGAAATGCGCGGGACACGCGACGCATGCGGGTCCGCCAACGCAGTGTGGTGCGACTACGACAATGACGAATCCGAGCCGGACTGGAACCTCCCGCCTTCCGCTCTGGTGAGGACATCACCTGGCAGGTGGCAGGCCTACTGGTTCCTGGACTCGCCACTCAGGGATCTCGATCAGCTTGAGGCGATCAACCGCAGCATCGCTAACGCCGAAGGTGGCGACCTTCAGGCAACTGACCGAGCCCGCGTTCTCCGACTTCCCGGTTCATACAACCTGAAGTACCCGGAAAAGCCGCACGTCATGCTGGAGTACTGGAACCCTGACCTCCGCTATTCGGTGGAAGAGTTGTGTCATGCCTACCCGCCAACATCGCTGTCACCCCGCCGTCTGAACGGTGTAGCCCACGGTCCCGGGCCGGTTTGGCTCCCGTTGATTTTTGACGCCATTGTCGACTTCCTGGAGCGTAGTGGCTTCCGCCCGAGGATTAGTGGCAATAGAGCCGTCGCGCTGTGCCCACTGCACGATGATCGGAATCCGAGTCTTTCGCTCCATGCTGAACGCGGCTGGTACTGCCATGCGGGCTGCGGGCAAGGTCGCCTGACACGACTGGCGAACATCCTGGGGGTTCGGGTATGAGTGACAAAGACAAAGACGTCGCCAACTCGTTCATCCGACGGGATGACGGCTCGGAACCTAGCACTAACCAGACCACGGAGCTGGTCGACGCTGTACTCGAAGCGAATGTCGAGTTGTTCCATGCCTCGGACTTCACAACGTACGTAACCGTTGGTATCGACGGACACGTTGAGACACTGCCGCTAGCGGGAGCCCGACTCAAGAGCTGGTTGAGGAAATCCGCGTTCGAACTCTTCGGTAAAGCTACTACAGCGCAGGTGATAAGCGAAGCCGCGGCCACGCTGGCAGCGTTTGCTGAGCACAAGGGTTCCGAACTGGAAGTCTATCGGCGCGTTGCCGAATTGGATGGGAAGATCTACGTCGATCTGGTCAACAAGAATCGGGATGTGGTGGTGGTGGATGCTACTGGCTGGTGCGTCACTGGCTCACCACGGAAGATTAAGTTCATCAGATCTCAGGGGATGAAGGCGCTCCCGATTCCGGCTCAGCAAGCAGACCTCGATCTCTTACGCTCATTCATCAACGCGGAAGGGTCCGAGTGGCCGCTCCTAATTGGCTTCCTAGTTGGCATCATGAATCCACGAGGGTCGTACCCGGTCGGCGTGCTGATGGGAGATCACGGTTCCGCAAAGTCCACTTGCGCCAGACTGTTGAGGGCGTTGACGGATCCACACGTAATTGAATCCGACACACTCCCGCGTAACGGCATAGACCTCGCGATAGCTGCCGGAAACTCACATCTGCTTTCCTACGACAACGTTTCCAGGATCCCGGCAGACCTTTCCGACACCCTGTGCCGACTGTCCACCGGTGGTGGAATTCGCAAGCGCAAGCTCTACTACGATGTTGATGAGGTGATGATCTCGTTCAAGCGTCCGGTGATGCTGAACGGAATCGGAGATATCGTGTCCCGCCAGGACCTCATCGACAGGTCGATCTTCCTCCACCTGAAGCCGATCGACGAGGGAATGCGTCGCACTGAAGAAGAGCTGATGCTCGAATTTCAACGGGCAGCTCCTTCGATTTTCGCGGGCATCCTCGATGCTTTGTCCGCTGCATTGCGGAACAAGGACAGCGTCAAGTTGGAGCGGAAGCCAAGACTTGCTGACTTCGCATCCTTCGTCTGTGCTGCTGAAGAAGCAATCCCCATAGCGCCGGGCTCATTCATAAATGCCTACGAATCCAATCGAGCCAGTGCAAATGAAATGGTGCTGGAGCACTCCTTGGTGGCAGCGGCCATCACAGCACGCTTCGATGAAACCGGCATCGAAAATTGGACGGGGACCGCCACGGAGTTGCTGAAATGGCTTACCCCGGAACTCGATGATGTTTCACGTAAAGCCAAAGGCTGGCCAGTAAATGGTCGCGGTATGAAGGCTGAGCTGGATCGCGTCGCAGCCAATCTTCGTGTCGCAGGATTCGAGATCGAGGACCTACCACGTACCGGCCGGAGCCGAAGATTTGAAATCCGCAGAAGGACCGTCACAACCGTCACACCGTCACCGGCAATCACGGTTGGGAGTGACGATGGTGACGGTAATGACGATCGGAATCCAGCTTTAGTAGCGGGACAGTCCAACTTATTTGGAGGTGAGCTTTGATGACCACGTCATTGCTTGAGGAACTGCAGCAGGCGGGCCTGCGGTTACTTCTACTTTCCGACGGGCGAATGCGGTGGGAGGCTGCGCACGAACCACCACCCGATCTCATCTCGAAGGCACGCGCCGGCAAGGATGATCTCCGCCTGGCGGTCCTCAGACAGAAAGACGCGATTCTTAAGCGCTATCACGGCGTTGAAGAGTTCCTTGAAAAGCACCTGTGGGAGTACCTGCGTAGTAACTATCCGCCCGCTATGCACGGCAAGTACGTATCCGCACTGGCAGACATCGACCTGATCGAGGAACGTCTGCGACAACAGTTCGGCGCCACCGGTTGTCTCTCCCGACACGGCAGATGCACCGCAGAGCAGGTTGAATCAAGGCTCTGCTGTGAAGCATGCCGCAAGGAAACTGGGGCTGCGTGCTGACATGTCTTCGCACCAGAACTATCGAAAGCGCACCGGCGGTCGGGTTCCAGCCATACCGGAAAGGCTCCTACCACTCGTTTTGCAACACTTTAACAACGGCGCGAGCTACCGTGACATTGTTCTGCTGTTACGCAACACCTATGCAATAGATGCTTCCCGTTGGTCGGTGAGGAGAGCAGTTATGGGTCTCCGGCCTTACAACAACGCCGGTAATGCGAACTCTGCCGGCGTCAACTAGCTGCAGGCGTAGGCGAGTAACCAGCAAGACTACTGATAGTAGTAACTAAGTTACGTGGCGTGCGCAACGTACGCGCGGGTATGCGCACCCCGAATCCCGGCCTCGCTAAGCTTGCTGGCGCACTTGGCGCATAGAAGCCAGCAGCTTGCTCAGCGGACTGTCGGTATCAGCTTGAGAGTATCCGCCCTGGAGCATCCCGAAAATGCTCGCAAGCACACGCAGGGCAGACACACGTGTGCCAGCCGGAGTTGAATCGTCGTTGGCTATTCTCGAGAGCTGAGAGATGATGCCGTCTCTGGTGATTCCCTCGGACGACGCGATCTGGGACATTTCCCGATCAATAGCCTCAGCCACCTTAGGATTTCTTAGCAGACGGCTTGCCTCAACGTGTGCACTCGCAGGACTGTAACCAGCACGTATCGCGGCTTTTGTGCCGTTAAAATCCTTCACGTATTCCTGGACAAACAAGGACCGCTTGACGGGTAATTCACGATTGCTCATCAGTCCGTTCAATGTGTTAGGTGAAATCACGGTGCCGCGCACCTCGCTCATGCTGTGAAAACAACAGCAGCTCACATTCTCTGGCGATCCTGAACATCGATTCAACGTCATACCTGGTATACCGCTGTAACCGCGTGAGATCGTCCTCTGAGATGGTCTGATCTATCCACTGCTTCGTATGTTCAAGTGGAGAAAGTGACCCGGTATCCCCACCTCGGTAAGTCTTCGAGGCCGACCTCAGTTGGTCGGGGCGACTGATTCCGAACTCATACTCAAGCGCCTCCAACGAATAATCGCCCTTCTTTCGCCCAGTCCGCCAGACGTATCGGTGCTTCCTTATCGCTGAGCGAATTTGATAACAGGCACGAAGCTCTTTGTGCAGGTTTACCCATTCGATCGATGGCCCCCACAGGTCACCGTATGCCTCCTCAAATCTGACCTGCTCATCGGGAATGACCGGTCCACCTGAAAACACGACAATGTGACGTAATTCAATGTCGAGAATACCAAGGGAGTCCAGGGCTTCGGCTACCGCGTCTAGTCCCGGCACCATTTCATCAGCCTCTCGCAACACCCATCGAACCCTTTCAGGACCGTGAAGCTGAGGCCAATAGAGCGTAAGTACGTCTTCTAAGCCAGAACCTGAACCTTCGAAATCTAAGTACAGACTGCGGGTTGGTAATAACTCGGGATGCGATTGAAACAGGCCTTCACCAAACGACTTACAAGCCATCGAGTTCAACATTGATATCTGCGTCCGCTAAGCCCTGTTCAAGTGTTTTAGTTGACCAGATCGTCCAAAAACTCCGAAGCCGGATCAACGCCAGAGACAAGCAGATGATCCCTGGCCCGGGTGCAAGCAACGTAGAGCAAGTGCCGCTCAGTGTTGTAGACCTCCTCCAGATCAGAGTCATCCACGACCGACTCGATCCTCGACTGCAACGGGACTACCTCGTCATCACAAGCCATCACTACAACAGCCCTGAACTCCAGTCCTTTTGCCATGTGCATGGTCCCTATTGAAATCGAACCGCTGACTGTTTGCATATGTTCATCCAGAACCCTGTGTGGTCCCGTGCTTCTCTCCGCTGTCTGTATTGCACGCTGCAACTCGTTTTCTGAACGAACGAACAATCCGATCTCTTGTGGCAATAATCCTTCTTCTAACCGCGCGTCGATCCAGGCGGCGGCTCTCTCGA
Organism: Chloroflexota bacterium; assembly: GCA_029262735.1. Classification (GTDB taxonomy): domain Bacteria; phylum Chloroflexota; class Dehalococcoidia; order Lucifugimonadales; family Lucifugimonadaceae; genus JAJCYX01. Next base: position 103,739 of record JAJCYY010000015.1, read on the forward strand.
TCTCTTCTCCTTGCGAATCAACAATGGCTATCTCCGGTACGGGCCCATTGAATACCGAAATCGTGCCCCGTCTATCTTCAGTTAGACCATCGACGTCTGATATCTCAGGCCCCAACAATCTGTCTGCTTGCATTCTTATCTGGTGAGAAGTCCTGTAGTTGATCCGAAGAGTTCTTGCACGACCTCTCACATCAACACCGAGAGATTTCCAGGAAAACGGTTGCTGAAATATGCGTTGGCCCAGATCTCCAGCGAAGAACAGCCCGTTCGGCCTGCCTCCACCCAGTGCAGCTAGCATCCTCAACTGCCCAACACTCACATCCTGTGCCTCGTCCAGAACTGCGAAGTCGTAAGGCGTGTTACCTCCATCGGATAACCTCTGGGAGACATTAGCCAGCATCCCGGCTTCGGTGACTAGACCTGTTTCTCCGAGGTTGTTCCGCACGTCTTCAAAAATCGACCACAGCACGGCCCGCTGCGTCTCAGGCAATCGGGTCCTACGACCCAACCTTGCAACATCCCGATACGCATCCCAGCTTTCGAGCTGCCAGGCGTCGACCACCTGTTCCCATTCGGAAACCAGAAAGCTTGTACTAAACCCATGATCACCGGCATTATCGGACGCTGCATTTAGCAGATCACGAATCTGATCCTTCGTGGCTATCTTCGGGCGACCGAAGTTTGCTTCATAGAGTCTTTGCGCCAACGCATGCATTGAAAGTACGTCAAGCCGCTCGGCTATCTGCGGGCGGTTGGAGATTAAGCGCCTGACTTTCAATCGGAGCGCATTCGCCAATGGGTCACTAAAGGTTGCGAGTAGAACCCGCGCGTCGGGATTCTTACGGGCAAGAAATACGGCCCTGTGCAGGGCCACGATAGTCTTACCGGTTCCAGCTGATCCTGACACTCTTGCAGGCCCGGTGTAATCGCGCTCCACCAGTTCTCGTTGTGCAGGGTGCAGGAATACTGTCCATTTCTCCCACGGGTACTCAAGAGCCTGTTCAAGCTCGTCAACATTATTCATTACCCGGAATCGACGCTGAGCGTCAGGGTGTTCAAACGGATCCAAACCGACAGGGACGGTTCGTCGAGCTTCTGGTCTACCCCCGACCGCAAGTTCCAGCACTGCTTCAGCAGCTTCGCTTGGTAGATGGTCGGCTATTTCGAGGATCGAGTCTTCACTAGCGTTCTTGACATCAGGAAGCCACTCCGCCGGGACGCCGAAGTCAAGGAGTTCCTCGTCGGTGAGATGGGTGAACAGAGGCGGTTGAGACGGTTCTGCTTGGACCTCAGGGATGTAGACCGGAACGGTTATCTCGCGAACTGTTTCTCGTACTTCGACGATCTGCGCGGCACCGGTCTTCGGATGTGTCTCCAACTTTCGACGTTCTGCCCAGTTGTATGCGTCGTCGTGGTGAGCAACGAAACAGAGCAGAAGACTGGCTTCGGTCCTGTGAATGATGATGCGAAGATCTCTGCTGACTCTCACCGACCAGAAGTTCGCATCTCTCGACCGATCCAATCGATGAAACTGCATGCCAGGATTGGTGGGATCGATTTGGAGATCAAACGCAGTTGTCTTCACAGCCTTCTGCTCGTCGTTCGTAAGCCGAGCAAGGCTGTCAGTAAAGCTATCTGAAATCCGGAACTCCATCACGCATCCGGCCAGTAGTAGTGGATCGGAGCCAGCCAGTAACTCGCGGGATCCTGCTCCGAGTCAAAACGATCCCTCACAAGGTCGTGCGCCCAGCGACCTTCAAAACCTTCACGTGCTGCGATAGCCGAGATAACAGCGTCGCTCTCATGTTCAGTCAAGTCGATACGAGCTAGAGAATATCGTTCTGCGAACTCATCACGGTTCACATTTAGAGCTTTGATGAGTGCCTTCGGGTGGGACTCAGTGACCGGCACACCTCCATACTGCTCGCGCAGGCGAACGACGAACATCGCTCCCTGGATAAGTGCAGCACCCTGAAGCGAGTTGCCTGACTGAACGGTTCCGCTTGCGATGCCGTAGGTTCTCCGGATCCATCTGTCGGACATGCGTCCGCCACCTGCTCCTGACGACCACCAGAGTGGGGCATCTACACCGGCGCCATCGGGTGCGTCGTCCAGTTGATCACCTAACCATGAAACCGCATCATCGGCTGAATCACACAAGAACGTTCGCAGTTCGTTGCCTTCATTGAGAATGCACACGCCAAAGTGGTTGTTACCGCCGGGATCGGCGCCTACCCAGACACTCACAGCCTGAATACCTTCATAACTTCATCGCCGAGGTGGTTGATCACCTTGACGGCGATACGACCAGACTCAGGTTTCAGGAATGCACGAGATGTGTCGCTGTGCAGGCTCTCCCAGGCTTCTTCATTGATCTCGGCCTTCAGCGTGGTCTTGAGCGCCTTATAGGGAGCGTTAGCACCCAGGAAGTAGGCATGACGGACGAAGAAACTCTCTTCGTTGTAGTCGGTATCCACAAACCAGCAGGCGATGCCGTCGGCTCCGTCACTGCGGACCTCGCCAGTGTTGGGGTCGAAGACGTCTACACCATTCACTTTCACCTTGAACTGATCTTCCTCCGTCTCTATTACCTCGACATCTGGCTCACCAAAGATCACAAATAGGTTGCCCTTGCCTGTGTTCTTCAGCTCCTCTGACATGTGCAGGTCAGCGTTCATGCGAGCTTTCAGGACCGGGATCCGCCCGAGCTTGTCGAACTCTGTTGAGCGGGCGTCATAGTTGAACGCGCAGGCAACGAGGCTATCGAAACCGGCGTCAGCGGCTTCTCGTGCAGCTTCGACAAGGTCGGGCCGCGAAACCGTGCCGAACTCCGGACCAATGAAGATTGCCGCCTTCTTCTCGTCGCCACCTTCCTCATCGCCCTCGAAGTAACGCCCGGTCGCACACACATACTTGCCCGGCCATGGGGTCACGTCGACGAAGTCGATTCGGTCCTCTTTGTTCGCCTGCTGCACACCCGCTCTTTCGAGGTTGTCCAGGACCATTGAAGGGAAGTCGCGCTGCTCGCCATATTTGGACGCCTTGTCTGAAATGCCGTCTATCAGGTCGTCGTTCTCATCGACAGTGAGGACCCTGTGCGGTGAAAGGCTCTCGACCGTGAACGGGCCGGCGACGCGAACCTTAGTGCGGTCTTCGTATGGCCGATCATAGAGGTACTCGAAGTCAGTTTTTGCAGCTATTGATGCGTCGATCTCCTTCTGTCGAGCTATGCGCTGTTCCCACCACTCGCCGTGAGCCATTTGTGCTGCTTCGGGCCAGGATTCATCAGCGTCACGAGGAATCTCCCATTCCTCCCATGACCCACCGAGAGTTGCGTTCAGTGATTCTCGTAACGGTTCGAGGCGTTCCTGAAAATCTTCCCAAATCACGTCGATCTCTGAGTTGTGAGCGATTGCGCGGAGGGTGATATGCGGAACACGTTCGGTGACGAAGCCCTGTCTAAGATCAGCGTAGGACGGTGTATCAAGTGGCGCAGTCCGAGACAACTCTGCTTCCTTTTGCTTGCCTTCTTTACTGTCCGTGAGCAAGTAGTAAGGGAGCCTTGCTCCCATCACTCGCCCACGTGCGAGTGCTAAAGCCACCCGGGACGTATCAATCGTGATCCAGCGTCTTCCCCATTGCTCGGACACGTACGCCGTCGTGCCCGATCCACAGGTCGGATCCAGTACTAAGTCGCCCGGATCGGTTGTCATCAGGACACATCGTTCAATCACCTTAGTGTTGGTCTGAACGACGTAGACCTTTGCTTCACTAAATCCACTGACGCCAGTGTCCGTCCATAGTGAATCGATCGGATAAACAGGGAAGTCATCAAGTAGGCGTACATACCTCATGCTGTTACCGAGCAGCAGCAACCTGCTTGACTTCTTGAGCCGTTCCATACCCTCGGCGGTTGACTGCCATTGCCGATTCTGAGGTGGAGAGACAGCCCGTCGCTCATATTGGATTGGCAACGCCAGATGTGGCGTGGTGAACATTGCTGAAGCGTCCCCGGTGTGGAACGCCTTCTCTCCAGATGTCAATTCACCGTCGCGTCCGAGCCGCCGCTTTTCACCACCTAGCCCAAATGCCCAGTTGTATTGCGACGCTCCAAGCTCGCCTTGCACTTTGGGCTGAAATAGTTGCCGGTATTTGTATTGCTCCCGGTCTTTCGCGTACCAAAGGACGATGTCACACCGAGCCGGCAGCCCTCTGGTTCCCAATCCAGTCGTCTTGGTAAAATAGATCTCCGCGACGAAATTCTCAGACCCGAACACTTCATCGAGGACCGATCTTACTCTGTGAACATTCTCATCGCCGATTTGAACGAACATAGAGCCAGTGTTTGCTAGCAGATCTCGAGCGACCTCTGTTCGGTCCCTCAAGTAAGTCAAATATGAGTGCACTCCGTCTCGCCAAGTATCTCGGAATGCTTTTACTTGCTCGGGCTCGCGTGTGATATGCGCCGTACTTCCATCTGTGGCCCCGCGGCTGGTCGTCGACCACTGGAAGTTGGAATTGAACTTGATGCCGTAGGGCGGATCAATGTAGATGCACTGGACCTTGCCGCGTAGACCTTCACGTTCGGCAAGTGAGGCCATTACCTGGAGGCTATCGCCGAGGATCATGCGGTTCGACCAGTTGGCATCGTGCTGGTAGAACTCCGTACGCGCCGCTTCGTCGGGAACTCCGTTGAAGTCGGCAAACATGTCTGTCTGGTGTTCTTCAGTCTTCTTCAGGTTGTCCGTGCGACGCATCAAGTCGTCAATAAGCGCCTTCGGATGAACCTTCTCTTGGATATAGAGCGGCGGCGCCTGCACTACCATGTCTGACCATGTAAGCAGGTCCTTGCCGCGCCAAATAAGCTGTGGATCGAGGTCCGGGTTTCGGCGCTCGTATGCGATCTGGATGGGCGTTTTCTCGTCATCGCGCAGCACCGATTCATACTCAGCAGCAGGGATGTTCTTGCGCGTTGCACTGTCGTGCTTGTACGTCTCGACGGACTTGCCGCTATTTCCAGCGTTTCGTCGTGTTGTGGCCATCTCCGTCTCCTATACTGCCGCCGTAGCAGCCGCTGACACGAACGATTGAATCAGCTTGTTGAATTCGGCCTCAATCTCGTACACGTCGGTGAATTCAGCGAACGCCCATCTGCCGTAAGACTTCAGGTTGTTGACGCCCGGCACCCAGTAGGAGTCCATCGTGTTCTTCTTATCGATGGCGTCCTCGCCGCGGTATCCCTTGATCTCCACAATCACGTTCAGTAAATCTTCATTCCCGTCATCAACCTGGACAATGAAATCCGGGATATAGATGCGGTTCTGTGATCCGTATCTGTAGGGAACATCCAGCCCTAGGTTGTGATTCTTAACGTAAGACTTGACCTTCGGATGCTCTTCGACAACACGGCAGAATTCACCTTCCCAATCCGAGTCAAGGATCAACCAGTTGACATGACTAAGCGTTGGGTTCGTTTTCCAGCGACTTTCTTTTGAAGTAGTGAAGTTCACATGGATCGTAGAGCCCGTCTGATTGAACGGATCAAGAAGCACCTTAACGGGATTGGAGCCGATCATGGCAGTGGTGATAGCCGCAGTGATCCGTTCACAGGCCATGTCGGCAAGCTCCTGGTACACAAGTTGCGCAGGGTACGTCCCACCACTGCAAGTCAGGTAGTTGTCCAGCCAATGCTTTGCAATTCGCTTCAACTGGCCGAACAGATGGAGCTTGGGATCGTCGTTCGTGTCGCGCCAATTTTTCATCAACAAGTGATGCGTCAGGTGATAGAGGATCGTGGATTTCCGAGTGTCTTCCAGATGCTCAAGATTCAGGTTGACGGCCTGGCCGATGATTCCTGCGTTCTGGGTTGTTGAAGGCCCAACCTTCTCTGGTGTGAGTACCAACCTGGAGTCATCATTGAACTCGGCAGTCAGTCTCTCCTCAGGAAGCTCTATTCGATATCCAGAGACACGAGGGAAGCGGATTTCCAGGTGATCTCGCTCTGGGCTCATCGCCTTTACCTGGTAAGTGTGTTTCGGCTTCTTGGGTCCAGCAATGACAGGCTTTGCCGTGAAGTCGAATGGGATTCCGAGAACGTCGGCGTACTCCACGTCGAACAGGTCGTCATCGTTCAACTCGTATGATTGCCGCCGTAGGGAGCGCCCGATCACCTGTTCACAGAGTAGTTGAGTCCCGAATGCTCTTACTCCGAGAACATGTGTGACGGTGTTGGCATCCCAACCTTCAGAAAGCATGGAGACAGAGACAACACATCGGACAGATTCTCCGAGAGTTTCCTCCTTCCCAACCGTGTTCATTGCCTCCCTTAGCAGGTCCTGATCGGTTATGTTTTCGCCAGACTGCTGATCTCCTGATCGCGCTACGCGCTCACGTCTGAAGCGCTCAATCTCATCCGCCGCCATCTTCCGGAACTGCGAATCAAGTGCATCTCCAGATTCTAGTTGCTCACTGTCGATAAGCAGTGTCCGGGGGCGAGGAAGCGAATTGCCGTAGTCGTCATAGTTCCGGAACAGGTCGAACTTGCCAGGCTGAAGCTGGGTCGATCCGTTTTCAAGCTCTTGTTCATAGCCAGAGAGGTAGTCATAAACGAGCTTTGAAGTGGCCGTGTTATTGCAAACCACGATGAAGCATGGGGGAACGGGGATCTGCTCTTCGTGCCAGAGTTCAAACGTTGTCTTGTAGTGGCCGTAAAGTGCATCAAACGCGGTCAACAACTGAGTTGGCAAGTCTCTGGGATCAAGCTCACCTGCTTTACCTCTCCCTTTGCGTGGCATATCGGCACGAATGTGTTCCCAGAGGTTCCGGAACCGTGGCATCTCGCTTCCAGGGATATTGTCGGAAATTGGGACTCGGGGAAGTTTCACGATTCCGCTTTCGATCGCGTCCATCAGTGAGAAGTTGCTCATCGTCCACGGGAACAACGTGCCTTCGGCGTAGCCGGATCCACGGAGGTAAAACGGGGTTGCGGAAAGGTCTAGAACGCGGCGGATACCAATTTTCTTATCGACCGACTCAAGACCGGTTATCCAGAGTCGTGCCGCTTCATTAGCCTTTTCCGCTTCTTTGCGATCATCACCCTTGAGAGCAACATCATCGGGATCTGGCGACTTCTCTCTGTAACAGTGATGCGCCTCATCGTTCAGCACCATTACGTTCTTCATACCCATTAGCTCTGGCATGACTCGTTGCATCATCTGGCCTTCAGTTTCCAGGCTCCTTAACTCAGGACCTCTTCCCTGAAGCAAGGCGCGTCCGCCTCTAGAAAGCTCCATTCGATCCCTGAGTTTGAAGGCGTGATAGTTGGTTATGACAATCTTCGCCTTCTCCATATCAGCCAGCATGTCGCGAGGTACGAGATCGCGTGTTCGGTAGTAACTGTCAGGATCGTTCGGCTGAAGGACCCGAAGGCGGTCCTTGATAGTGATGCCTGGTGTTACAACTAGGAACCCGTTGGTGTAATTGCGGCTGGTTGGATGGCGGACTGCATTGACCGTTTGCCAGGCGATCAACATCGCCATGATGGTTGTCTTGCCAGCCCCGGTCGCGAGCTTCAGAGCGAGGCGGGAGAGAGCATCCTGGTTTGCAGACGCAAGGTATTCGAGTGCGCGTTTTCCCGCCGGACCGGGTGTCTTCGTTGCGACCTCTGTAAGCCATATGACTGTTTCCGCAGCCTCAACCTGGCAAAAGAATGGCCGCACTCCAGTGAAGTGGTTACCACGCCAATGCTGGAGCAGTCGCGCCGTTTCTGGGGTTACAAGCCAGTTGTTGGGGTTAGGATCAGCTCTCCACTGATCAACAGCGAGTCGTATTTCATTGATGTTCGAAGTGGCGTCGTATTGCTGTTGTTCCGAAGATAGGTCCTTACCTTCATCGAAAACCATCGGCTGCTGAGAAGAGGATTTTTTCCTCTTTTTAGGCTTCGGGATCGGGGTAATGAACTCCGCCCCTCGGCGTAAGCCAACGACACCACCGGTTGGTTGACCATCTCCGTCGAGTTCCCAGTGCTTCGCCGGGTATTCGTACGGAGAGTTGAGGATCGGCGCTTCGAAGAAGTTGTTTTCCATCGCTGCAACTGTTCCGTCTTTACGAATACGTTCACCGTAACTTGGACCCGGTAGTTACCCATTGTAAGCGCACGTATTCAGTTGCTCGTGGATTACGAAAAAAGATCGTCGGGGTAGTACTTGTTGTCATGGACGCCGGAACTGATAAGAAGTACCCCCCCGGCGTTCTACTGGGGTGCAGCAAGGATTAGGAACGTGGGGCATTGGCCGCTTCGCGAAAAGCATCGGCTATTGCCACTAAGAACTCGTCTGAAACATCAGGGGCCGTTGTGTGGTTGCGTAGTGGAATTGGTGCGATCAGTTGCCTGATCTTTTCCGCAGCGTGTGGAGCGCGTCGTTCGATGACCGGCCCTTGAAGCCCGAGGTACGCGCTCCTTCTGTCGTTGTACAAGGTCACTAGTCTGACACGTTCGTCATGCAAAGTAGGCAGGAGCGTGAACATGCGCTTACCGCGGTACGAACTCAAATAGCACATTCCCTCGGCTTCCAATCCCCTTGCCCACGCCAGCAGTCGCTTAAGGAAGTCGCGATTTTCTTCTGGCGCAAGTTCAATACTCTCTTCGAATTCTTTCGAAGATCCCTCCCAGAACTGTCCTTGCTGATCAGAGGAAGCTTTCTCAAGTCGCTCCGTTTCTGTTCGGGCCGCTCGTTGAGGCTGAATACGCTGCGGCATGACAACCTTCGAACCATCCACATCGAACATATTCACCTCGGCCAGGTCGAATATCACGCCATCGGTGATTGATTCGAGGTATGCAACTAAAGAAGACAGTTCTGGGGGTACTTCATCAAGCACAAGCACCAGCCGGAAGTGGCCGTTTTCGAGAGACGAGCGAAGCACGTCCTCAAACTGTTCGATCTCAACATCTTCGAACCCTTCATTTCCTCGGGTCAGTTCATAAAGCGAGGTGACACCATGTTCCCTCAGGACACGGGACAACGGTCCCTGTTCAAGCTGGCCTAACGGCCACCCGTGCATGTACGAGGCGTACGCAAGTATCTGAGCAACAACGGCACGTCTGGCCTCACTGTTGCGTCCGAGCTTTACCTCTATAAGTACGGGACGACCCGTTCTCTCAATGGCCAACAAGTCGATGTAGCCTCGGCCAAGCTGAACCTCTCTTCCGATCACTGCGACGTCCGGGCTGCCGGCTAGAGGAAGCATCTGTGGAGCGGCGGCAATAAGCTCTTGAAGCGTCGCCTCGTCCGGGAATCCATCGGACTCAAGCAGTTCCCACTGCGAACCTCTGTTTGTCCAGATACCAGGCATCGCACGGTTCCTTCACTTGGGCACGAAATTTCATCGCCGAGACCGGTACCCTCTGACCAGGGGAATACCCGTCCAAGTCTATCGGCGCGCCATAAATCGAACCCATGTATTCAGATGGGAATCTGGCTGGATTGTGGTACAGATTGTGGTATTGCGGGTAAGCCAAGGGCTGAGTGGATTACTCACTCGCAATACGGATTGAACTTGGTCGGGGTGACAGGATTCGAACCTGTGACCCCCCGCTCCCAAAGCGGGTGCGCTACCACTGCGCCACACCCCGACCGGTCAACCTGTCTATTGTAGCGGTCAGCGCCAGCCCCACCTACTGCGATATCGCCTGAATATGGACCGTCTATGGCTTCGTGCCATCTACATTTGCCAACCCCCTACTGCCACGCACCGTTATCCCGGCCCACTTCACCCGTCAGCCCGCGCCATCCCAGATCGCTGCACTCCCCTACTGCCTCGCACCGCTGTGCCGGCCCACTTCACCAGTCACCCGCTCCGCCACGAAACCCTTCGCGTCGCCAACCCTCCGCTACACTCTTCCACCATGGCACAGCACCGGCTCATCGCAGACCTACACCTCCACTCTCGTTACTCGTTAGCCACAAGCCCGCAGCTCAACATCGAAACGCTCGCTACAACCGCAACCCGAAAAGGCATCGACCTCCTTGCAGCCCCCGATTTCACGCACCCCGTGTGGCGGCAAGAGATGCGCAACTCCCTGGAACCGGCGGGTAGCGGCGTCTTCCGACGTCGAGACCAGCAAAACGGCCCTACGTTCCTCCTGACTACCGAGATCGCCTGCATCTGGCGGCACCAGGATCGCTCTCGCCGTGTCCACGTCCTGCTCATGGCGCCTTCGTTTGATGCCGCGGAAAAAATCAGCGCAACGCTGGCCAACTACCAGAACCTCGAATCTGACGGCCGACCGATGATCAAGCTCTCAGCCGAAGACCTGTACTCTGCCGCGCTGGACGCTGACAACCGTTGTGTGCTGTTCCCGGCTCATGTTTGGACTCCCTGGTACGGCGTCTATGGATCCAAGTCCGGCTTCGACTCGCTGGAGGAGTGCTTCGGCGAACACACAAACCGCGTTCCTGCTGTCGAAACCGGGCTTTCCAGCAACCCGCACATGAACTGGGCAGTCAGCGACATCAGCAATCGTGCCATAGTCTCGTTCTCCGATGCTCATTCACCAGCCACGATGGGGCGAGAGCTGACGGTCCTCGATGCCGAGTCGGACTACGAATCGGTGAGGTCCGCACTGTTCGAGAACCGAGTCGTTGAGACGATCGAGTTCCATCCCGAACACGGCAAGTACCACATGAACGGGCATCGCAAGTGCGACGTGAAGCTGAGTTCAGAAGAGACTCCGCCAGACGGGCGATGTCCTGTTTGCCACCGTCCATTGACGCTTGGCGTGTTACACCGGGTGAATCAACTCGCCGATTCGGCACCAGAACCGTTACGGCTCGAAGACGGGCTGCTCCACGGTTCCGGCCCCAACAACCGTCCGTTTCGTCAGCTTGTTCCCCTGAGAGAACTGATCTCGCAGGCGGTCTCAGCAGGTGTGGGCACGAAGAAAGTGAGCAGCGCCTACTCGGCACTCGTCGATTATTTCAAGACTGAACTCAACGTGCTGATCTCAGCATCTGAAGACGACCTTGCGAGGATAGCCGGTGATCTGACGGCCGAAATGATCATCGCTGTACGAGAAGGTCGTGTGCATGTCGAAGCGGGATTCGACGGTGTATACGGAACCGTTTCAGCACGATTCTGAGCCCCCCGGGCGATATCGGCCCGCGTATGAGCGTGGTGGTGCCCCGGTTTGCCTGAACTGAACTGCGGCACACCACTGGCGCAGTACAACCATCGTGCACACATAACGCTGCCGTAACTCTAGCTTCACCATACTTACGCGTGCATACGATATGAGATATCGCTCGAAACGCCGCCAGTAACGGGTACGTTTGACGAGAGAGCCAGAATGCTGTTTTTCAAGTGCTGCACAATCTGCAAAGGCGACCTCCTGCTGGAGGCCGACAACGACATGGCGAACCTGAAGTGCCTTCGCTGTGGCAACGAATCGTCCATCCCCGCCAATACGCACCTCTTTGAAGTCCTCTGCAACGAACGGAGCTACCACGAAAGCAGCTTCGGGTCGGACACCATGCAGGCTGCGTAGCGAAAGACCGGTAGCCAGCCCGTCGCAGGGCATTTCCAGACCTGAGCGCCGACACCGTGCTTAAATAGGCCTTCGACTCACCAGTTGGAGGCCTTTTCATTTGAAGATCACTTCCGTCTCAGCCGTCTACCCGCGTTACCGTCACGTCGCCAAGTCGTGGCGCACGAAGCTGTGGCAGATCGTCGTGCGCGTCGAGACCGATGCCGGAGTGACCGGATACGGCTACGGAGGAGGCGGACTGGCCGCAGTCGAGATAGTAAACGGCCACTTCAAAGAGCTCCTCGAAGGCCGAACTCTCGATTCGACCGCAGACATTGAATCACTCTGGGACCATCTGTACTACGAAAGCATTCCCTATGGTCGAAAAGGCGTCGCCATCATGGCGCTGAGCGGCGTTGACCTGGCGCTCTGGGACGCGCTCGGCAAGGCTGAGAGCACGCCGGTCGCGGAGCTGCTCGGCGGAGTAAAAAAGGACCGCGTCCGGGCATATGCCACAGGCGCAGATACCGACTGGTACGCGGAACTCGGCTTCTCAGCCCATAAGATGCCGCACCGCTGGAACGGCTCACCCGGAGATTTCGATTCGGCAATCGCCTCAGCGAAGCAGGCGCGTGAAGCGTTCGGCCCAGCAGCCGAGATCATGTTCGACGTCTATATGAGCTGGAACACCGAGGTTGCGGTCGAGATGGCTGGACGACTGGCCGAGTTCAAGGTGCACTGGTTCGAGGATGTGCTGACACCGGACGACCTCGATGCCAACGCGGCGCTGCGGCCGCTGGTGAAGCCGACGCGGATTGCAGGCGGCGAGCACGAGTTCACGCACATTGGCTTCGCAGATGTCGAGCGCGCTGGCGCTTACGACGTGTGGCAGCCCGACATCACATGGTGTGGAGGCATCACCGCCGGTCTACGAATCGTCGAAATGGGAGTAAAAGCAGGGGTGCAGGTGGTTCCGCACCGTGGAGGAGAGGTGTGGGGGCTGCACCTGATTGCGGCGTCGGACTGCCAGGATTTCGGCGAGGTGCTGCCCGGCACTCGAGACGGAGAACGAGACGAACTATGGATGGGCGAGCCGCAGGCAAAAAACGGCTACCTGGCGATCAACGATGCACCTGGTTTTGGTGTCGAACTGAACGAAGATATGCTGTGAACGAGATCATCCTCACAATTCGATGCTGACGTCGCCCTCACACTCCGGTTGTGAACAGACGCATCTGCACGTAGTCTGAAACCCTGTCTAGCCGGCAAGTCGTAGTAAAAAGCCACCGGGAAACACTGGTGAAAGGCATATTCGCCATGCTCATACGGCCACTCTCCCAATCAGACTCCGAAGCAGTCCGTGAACTCGACCACAAGATCCTCGGGCCTGACCGGTCCGCAACTTGGGACACATACCTCGATCGCTTCCTCGCAATAGTCGAAATGGACGCTTTGCCGTTCCCGCCGTGGGGGTGCTTCGTCGCCGAGGAAAACGGCAGTCTCATAGGATTCCTCTTCGCCGAAAGGCAGTCGACCGTTTACGGTCTTCCGCCGGGGGCGCGCATCGTGGCCATCGCAGTTCATCCTGACAACCGGCACGACGACGTTGGAACAGGGCTTGTCAATTCACTCATAGCCCAGTGTGAAAACGAAGGGATCGAGCAGATCTTCGCAGCGCTGCTTGCAGCCGATCGCCGTGACGCAAGGTTCTTGCGATCGTTGGGCTTCGACGGCGCAGCGGTGCGCGTGTTTGTCAGGCAGGTCGGCGTAGATGGAAGCAATGGCACCGGTGAAGACGCCGGGGAGAAGCGCGCTTATGACGCCATCGTCACTCGTGTTGCGGATCAGCTGAAGCGAACGCAGGACCGCAGCGGTGAAGCTCTGAACACCGCCCTGGGCAGGGCGTCTGAGCTGACCAACGCGGCCGGTGAATTCACGTCTGAGCAGATCGAACGAGCGTCCGGATATGTTCGCCGCGACCTGTTCAGCCTGTCGGAAAACCGTGAGAGAGCATCGGTGCTGGTCCGGGACAGACTCCGGCCGTCGCGGGTCAAGGACGGCTTCCTGGCGCTTGCATCAGAGGTGATCGAACGCGCAGGCTCCGGTCTTTCGAGACTGAGCGATCGGATTGAAAAGCCGCTCCAGTTCGACACCGGCGAGGTCACAGGACCGGGCACGCTTACTTGCACAACGTGCGACTCGCAGATGCGCTTCCGTAACACAGGCCGCATCCCACCATGCCCAAGGTGCCACGCAACAAGCTTCAAAAAGAGCTACTGAGGATCGTTCCGGGCCCGACCTCCTGGTAGGGGCGCCGCTTGCTGCGCCCTGGCCCGCACATAGCAGTCACGACTCAACCGCGGCATCCACCGCCCACCCAACGCAAAACGCAGCTTTGCTGCCTACTTCAGGGCTTTTGCTATCTGCTCGCACGCCTGCATGTAGATCGTGGCGTCGACGTTTATCGACAGATACTGCACGCCCAGGTCGATCAGCCACTTCCCCATCTCAACGTCCTTCGCATAGGAGCCAACCGCCCTGCCCTTCGCCCGCGCCTTGCCTGCCGCCACCTTCAGCGCCTCCTCAACCTTCGGATTTCGCACATCGCCCGGCAGCCCCAGCGACTGCGAGATGTCGTACGGGCCAAGGAACAGCACATCGATGCCCTCGACCGTCATGATCTCGTCGAGGTTGTTCAGCCCGCGCTGCCCCTCGATATGCACAACGACCATCGTCTCTTCGTTCTGCTTATCGGTGTGACCCCTGCCTTCGTTAACGTAGTAGTCGCCGGCGCGGGTAAAAACCGACATTCCGCGCTCGCCCATCGGCGAATACTTAGCAGCGTGGATGACCCTGCTTGCATCATCGACGTTGTTGATCTGCGGAACCTGCACACCGTCTGCACCGATATCAAGCGCACGCAAAATGAGCCGCTCGTCGTTGTCGCCGACCCGGATGATCGGAGCGACGCCCGTGCCCTGCGCTGCGATCACCAGGTCGGTCGCAGACTCCTGTGACATCGGACCGTGCTCGGTGTCGAGAATGCAGAAGTCCATGCCCGCGTAGCCGAGCGTGTCGACCAGTGGCACGGACGGAATGATGACGAACGGCCCGACCACCGTTTCGCCCGCCTGCAATCGCTTTTTCAAGTTGCCAAGCTGTGGCATTTTTCTCTCCTGATGGCGCAGTAACGTGAAATTCCCATCGCCTGCCAGACGTGGATCGATTATGTACGCAGCGCCAGAGTTTATACGCGGACTCTGTGGAGTGCGGCGCGGGTGGACCATTAGCGACTGTTTCGCACCCTCACAAGGAAATATGATCCTTTTTTCTTCAAGGGAGAGCGATATCCTCAGTGCATGGCAACCGCTCGCTTCGTCTTTCTCGGCACCGGCACATCAGAGCGCGTGCCGCGGGTCACATGCCTCACCAAACAGCCGCCAACCTGCGCCGTTTGCACAGACTCGCTGCGCCCCGGCTCAAAGAACTTACGCCGCAACACGTCACTGCTCGTCCAGGCAACGGGCCACTACGGCGCGCCGGTCAATATCGTCATCGACGCCGGAAAATCGTTCTATGATGCGAGCGTGCGGTGGTTCCCGGAGTTCGGCGTCACGAATCTCGACGCTGTCGTAATCACGCATGCTCACGCCGATGCGATCGCCGGGCTGGACGACCTTCGTGACTGGACCAACAACACCCGCAGCGGCATGCCTCTTTTTGTGCGAGCACAGGATATGCCGACGCTGTCGAAGACCCACTTCTACATCGTCGACCCTTCGATCAGGCTGAGCGGTGGCACCGTTCCTCGGCTCGAAATTGTGGAGACAGGCGAGCAGCCGTTTGACGTTCTCGGGGTGAAGTTCACGCCACTCCCGGTCGAGCACGGTCACGGCTTCTCCGCCAATGGCTACCGCATTGGCGACGTGTGCTACATCCCGGATGTTTCTGCTATTCCAGAGACAACGGAAAGGTTGATGGAAGGCTGTGAGTTGCTTGTGCTGGACGCACTGAGACCGGTGCGCACGCATGGCTCTCACCTGTCGCTGGAGCAGGCGGTGGACCTTGTGCGAAAACTGCGACCGCCGCGGACGCTGCTAACGGGCATGGCGCACGACATCGATCACGAACCGGTCAACCAGGAGTTGGCGAAGTTGGCAGACTCGGAAGGCCTCGACATCCAACTGGCCTACGACGGGCTGGTGATCGAAGGGGATGTGTAGGGGCTTCGGGCTTCGGGCTTCGGGCTTCGGGCTTCGGGCTTCGGGCTTCGGGCTTCGGGCTTCGGGCTTCGGGCTTCGGGCTTCGGGCTTCGGGACCGATTGTGCAGCATTACCCGCCTGATTGGGATATTCACATAGCGCAAACACCTTCGTCCCGAAAGGCGGGTGCCCGCTTGCCGGGTGCCCACTTGTGGGCGAGGGACCTGGGGTGGATGAGGCAACGCAGCTAAACCGCTCTCTGCATCAGCAGTTACGAGCTACGAAGTTGTCATTCTGAACTTGATTCAGAATCTCTCGGAGACCTATCGCGGACGGTAAGATCTCTCCGCTGCGGTCGAGATGACAACACAGCGATCTGTCGTACGAGCCAACCCCTTCGTCCCGAAACGGAGTGAGGGACCCGGGGTGGTTGAGGCAGTGCACCGGCACCGGGCTCTGAATCAGCGATAACCATCGCCGCATCACCGGTCACTCCACGAACAAGATCACTGACCGCGCATGCCACCCTTCATCCAGGTCCCTCACTCCGTTTCGGGACGAAGGTGACTGCCCATGCTGCCCCACATCCAGGTCCTTCGCTCTTGCTCAGGACGAAGTTGGCCTTGCCGCCCTCCAGACACTGAAGATACGAGCGCAAGGGGAGACCGCTCCCATCGCTAACCGCCCACAATCCCCCCACTCCGCCTGACCGTTGCCACCAGCTATCTCGTATTGGCCCGACTACTCCGCCTTCCACTTCCGATACAGCGCGAACGTCTCCTCGTCCGGCGGGTAGTACTTGCCCGGCGACAGGTTCTCCTCATCTAAGCGACGCCTGATCCACTCCTCGAGATCGTCGTACTCGATCGCCTTCTGCGCAATCTCCGCCGCCACCTTCAGCGGGATCACTACGACTCCGTCGTCATCCGCAACGATGTAGTCGCCGGGACGGATCAACACACCGTCCACCGACACCGCGTCGTTCGTCGAATACGGCGTACCGATGCGCGTGCCGAGGTTCGATGTCTTGTCGTATCCCCAAAGTCCGATGCCGTAGTCCTTCACAGTGTGCATATCGCGGATGCCACCGTCAGTAATCAGCCCATCGACGCCGCGCTGCTTCAGACGCAGGAACTTGATATCGCCGCCGATAGACAGCAGCTTGTTTCGCATCGCCTCCATGACGATCACGTCGCCCGGTCCTGCGATCTCGAACGCCGCATATTCCGGCGATTCTTCGCCGCCCGGCTTCTCAACATCGGCGTCCGGCCGCGCCGGAACGAACCGCACCGTTACAGCCCGGCCAACCAGCCGCACTCCGGGATTCATGGTGCGGACGTTCGGCATATAGGTGTACCGAGCGTCGTAGCCGTTGCGAGCAAGTACGTCCACAACCGCAGTCGTGTTCACCTTGCGCAGCGCCGCCCGCGTCGCCTCGTCAAGCACATGTTCCGGAGTCTGCTGGATGATCGACAAAGTTAGAATCCCTCGTTTGTCAGGTGAAGATCACGCTGTTAGATCTGGTAGCCAATTCGCTGCGAATTCTATCGCGGGTTAATGCACCAATGGCGAGCATGCGGTGCAACTCGGCTCACTCCGCCCCGCGCTCCGCGAACCGCTGGATGATCAGTGCCGCCTGCTTCGCTCCCAGCAGAAAATCATCGATCGTAATGTTCTCGTTCGGCGCATGAATGTTGTGCGCCGGGTGATCGACACCAGACGTGGCGATCGGCATTCCTATGCCGTGGCCAAAGTCGTGCATCGGCCCCGTGCCCGCCATGTTCGGCGTAATCTCCGGCTTCAGGCCGTAGATCTCCTCCGCCGTCTCCGCAACTAGCTTCACCCACGGAGCGTCCATCGCCGTGCGATACGGGATCACGCCAGCGATCATGTTGATCTCAATGTCGGAAAAACCGTGGCGGTCGAGGTGCTTTCGCAGCTTCTCGAGGACATCGAGAGGTCGCATCTCCGGCACAAGTCGGAAGTCCATCTTGGCGCTGGCAGCGGCTGGGAGCACCGTCTTGAATCCTGCGCCCTGGTAGCCCGAGGTCAGTCCGGCAATGTTCGCTGTCGGCGTCAGGTACAGCTTCCTGCGAAGCGCTTCACCCTCGACCTCGTTCACGAAATCGCTGACGCCGTGTATTCGGCGAAGCTCCTCCGTTTCGTCCGGCAGCGCGGTGATGGCCGCGTCCTCGCTCTCACTCAGAGGCGTGATGTCGTCGTAGAACCCCTCGATCAGGACGCGGTCATCGTCGCCCTTGATCGTCTTCAGCGCATTGAGCAGCCGCCACGCAGCAGACGGCAGGACAGTCGCCAGCGAGGAGTGCGCATCCCCTGAAAGCCGACTGATGCTCAGCTCGACGTTCAGCAGACCCTTGAGTCCCAGGTAGATGAACGGAGTGTTGCTGGCGTTCCGGCCGCCGCCCTCCCAGATGCACGCATCTGCGGAAAAATCCTGCCCGCGCTGAGCGATCAGGCCCGGCAGGTTTGGCGATCCCGACTCCTCTTCGCCCTCTGCGAAGAACTTCAGGTTGCACGGCAGGCCGCCTCGCACCTCGTTGAACGCCTTCATGGCGGCGATGCGCGCAATGATGTTGCCCTTGTCGTCCGAGATGCCTCGACCATAGATCCGGTCGCCACGCCGCTCGGGCCTGAAAGGATCCGACTCCCACAGCTCAATCGGGTCCGTCGGCTGCACGTCGTAGTGTGTATAGAAAAGCAGCGTGCGGTCTGTGCGCTCGCCGGCCATGTGGCCGTACACAGAAGGCAGGCCGTCGTTCGGCACCGGCACGATCTCGGTCTCCAGCCCAACCGACTCGAAGATCTCCTTTACCAGACCCGGCGCTTTGTCGAAGCCGAGCCGCTGTGCAGAGACAGATGGCTGGCTAACCAGCCGGAACAACGTCTCGATATGCTCGTCAATATGGTCTTCAATGTGCTGATAGATGTCTTGCATCAGGCTCACTCTGTTGAATGTGTCAAGGTCTCAGATAATGTTGCCGTCAGGATATGCCGCCAGGGGCGACGCCTCAAATCACGTTCATCTTTCCGTCCAAAATCCGGGCGGAAACCTGCCGCACAACACGCAAAACATAAGAACGAATCCTTCTGACGCTGTGCTATACTTTGTCGCTGGACACGACCATCTTTTAGAGACGCGGGCGCATCCCGCGTCTTGTTGCGTCGGTCAAGTTCTGAACACAAAACACTGGACCGGTTCGCCACAACTAACTGGCGGCCCGGACACAGGGGCAACAAGTTGACAACTGCTGAGAGTCCGGTAGTAGCTGCGCCAGAAGAGCAGCAGCAGAACGGAACTCAGAGGCCTCTTGACCTGCGAACGCTGTTCGACGCTGGGGTTCACTTCGGGCACCCTTCAAAGCGTTGGAACCCGAAGATGGAGAAGTTCATCTTTGCCAAGCGCGCACGGTCACACATCTTCGATCTTGCACAGACCGTTGAGGCCACTGAGAAAGCCAAAGAGTATCTGCGAGAGGCTTCGGCCAACGGCGCGCAGGTGCTGATGGTGGGAACCAAGAAGCAGGCGCAGGAAGCGGTGCGAGAGCATGCCCTGCGCTCCGGCGCCTGGTACATAAACCAGCGCTGGCTGGGTGGAATGCTCACCAACTTCCAGACCATCCAGAAGCGCATCGAGCGCCTGGTCTACCTGGAAGACGCGCTCGCCAAAGGCACCGTCGAAACGCAGACGAAGCGTGAATCTCTCCGCCTTGAGCACGAGGTCATCCGCCTCAACAAGTTCTTCGGCGGCATCAAGGAGATGGAGAAGCTCCCGGACATCCTGTATATCGTCGACACCCAGAAGGAAGATATCGCCGTCAAAGAGGCGCGGCGACTCGGAATTCCGGTAGTCGCAATCGTCGATACCAACAGCGACCCCGGCGATGCCGATTTCATCATTCCCGGAAACGATGATGCGGTCCGTTCTGTAGACCTGCTGACCGCGCACATCGCAGACGCAATTCTCGACGGCAAGAACCTTCACCGCACGCGTCAAGAGGAGCGGATGGCTGCTGACGCGGAGCTCGAGGCACAAGAGGCCGCAGCCCGTGCCGCTGCACAGGCGCAAGCGGCAGAGAGAGCCGCTGCCGCACAGGCCGAGAAGAAGAGGAAAGAGACCGAGATAGCAGAGGCGGCGAAGGCGGCAGCATCGGCTGCACCAGAAGCCGCGACGGCCGCAACACCGGGAGAGACCGCTGAAGCGAAGCCCGAAGGTGACGCAAAGGCTGAACCTGAGGCAAAGGCTGCTGGTGCCCCGGAAGCAAAAGCCGAACCTGAGGCGAAGGCCGCTGCCGCTCCAGAAGCTGAGGCTAAAGAAAAGGCTGCTCCGAAAGGAAAGGCTGAACCTGAGGCGAAGGCTGCTGCCGCTCCAGAAGCTGAGGCTAAAGAAAAGGCTGCTCCGGAAGCCAAGCCTGAACCTGAGGCGAAGGGTGCTGCCGCTCCAGAAGCCAGGGCTAAAGAAAAGGCTGCTCCAGAAGCAAAGACTGAAGCAGCTCCCGAGGCTGTGGCTGAGACTCCTTCGGAAAAGAAACCCGAACCTGCTACGTCTACCAAGGCTACCGAGGCAAAATCCGGTGACGGCGTGAAGGCCACGGCTAAGAAAACGTCTGCTGCCAAGTCTGAACCTGCAAAGGCGAAGGCCAAGCCGAAAACTGCGGCCGCCAAAACAACGAAAGCAAAGGCAGACGCCGCACCGGAGCCGGAAGCAAAATCAGAAACAACAACCGACGAGTCAGAAAAGACGCCAGCGGCAGAGAAAACAGAAGAGCCTGCAGGTGAAAAGTCTGAGTAGTCTCGCTTGAGCCATAGTCGGCTCGAACAGCTCTTACCACTCGTAAAATTGGGAACCAGCCGAAAATGACAACGGAAATCTCAACTTCGATGATCCGCGAACTGCGGGACAAGACCGGCGCCGGAATCATGGACTCAAAGCGCGCCCTTGAGGCGGCAGGTGGCGACTCCGCAAAGGCCGAAGACCTGCTACGGGAAAAGGGGCTCGCCTCGGCCGCAAATCGCTCCGGTCGCGCCGTCTCCGAAGGAGTTGTGGAGTCGTACATTCACAAAGGTGGGCGCATCGGAGCAATGGTCGAACTCAATTGCGAGACCGACTTCGTTGCCCGCACAGACGACTTCCAGGACCTTGCCAGGAACCTTGCGATGCAGGTGGCGGCCATGTCGCCACTATTCGTTGACCGCGAAGCAGTGCCGGAAGACGCATCCGATGTGAGTGACGAACAACTGCTGCTAGAGCAGGACTACATCCGGGACGCGGGCACGAAGATAGGTGACCTGGTGAAGCAGTTGAGTGCAAAAACCGGCGAAAACATCGTCATTGGCAGGTTCTCCCGCTTCGAACTCGGCCAATAGAAGAAGCGGATCCGGAGCGCCGATTGCCAGACCCATCCTATTCACGAATCCTGCTGAAGCTGAGCGGAGAATCGCTCAAGGGCGATCAGGATTTCGGCATCGCGCCTCCCACCCTCCAGTACGTGGCCAGCCAGGTGCACAGGGCGTGGAGCGACGGTGTCCAGATTGGCATTGTCATCGGCGGCGGCAACATCTGGCGCGGCGCAACGTATGAGGCGACCGGAATGGACCGCTCAACGGCCGACTACGCCGGAATGCTGGCGACCATCATGAACGCCATCGCACTCCAGGATGCGCTCGAAAAAATCGGCACAGAGGTCCGCACCCAGTCAGCCATCGCGATGCCGGTGGTCGCTGAACCGTACATCCGTCGCAGGGCGATGCGGCACATGGAAAAAGGCCGCGTCGTCATCTTCGCCGGCGGCACAGGCAATCCGTATATGTCAACAGACACCGCCGCCGCGCTGCGTGGGCTTGAGACCGGGGTGGACGCGCTCCTGATGGCGAAGAACAACGTAGACGGCGTATACGATGCCGATCCGAATCACAACCCGAATGCGAAGAAGTTCGACCACCTGACTCATCATGAGGCGCTCAGCCTCCGACTGCAGGCTCTCGACAGCACGGCACTGTCGCTGTGCATGGACAATGAGATGCCCATCGCCGTCTTCAACCTTTTCGTCGACGGCAATCTGAGCAAGGTGCTGAGCGGACAGAACGTCGGCACGCTCATAACCGCCTCACGCCCGGCAGACTAATTGTGAAGTAGTATCTCCGGAGCTATCCTGCGCCAGCATTCTGATCGACGCGCAGACAGGCAGGCAGCTCGCGCTACTCAGAGCCAATTCTCCTGTTGATGGAAAATCGAAAGATAAAGATGAGGTCCAGATGGTCGAGGAATCGTTAGAGGACGCTCGAAATCGCATGGGCGGAGCCGTCACATCGTTTCGCAGAGAGCTCTCAGGCGTGCGCACAAGCCGCGCCAACCCCGCACTCGTCGAGAACCTCGACGTCGACTACTTCGGCACGAGGATGCAACTTAGCCAGCTCGCGCAGATCTCAGCAGGCGACACTCGGCTCCTCGTGATCCAACCCTGGGACCAGACCGCTGTCAATCTCATCGCCAAAGCGATCCAGCAGTCGGACCTCGGCATGACGCCGAATGTCGATGGTGACCGCATCCGCCTCAATATTCCTCCCATGACCGAAGAGCGCCGCAGGGATATGGTCAAGCTGGTGCGCACACGCTGCGAAGACGCGAAGGTTGCCATCCGTAACGTGCGAAAGGACGTCAGAGAGTTCATTCGTGCGATGGAAAAGGACGGCGACATCGGGCAAGATGATTCCAAGCGCGCACAGGAGCAGTTACAGAAGGTGACCGATCAGGCGGTTGCGGAGATAGATGAGTCCAGCTCTGCCAAAGAGGCAGAGGTGATGCAGGTATAAGCTATCGACCGTCAGTATCCCCGGGCATCGCATTGGTAACTGTGAATATGCGCGCGAGCCATCTATTCTCAACAACGACCCAATCTGAAACCGATGAGTTCTACAGTGCCAGATCAGGCGGACAACCTCGCTGGCTCAAGGGAGCAGCACGGCATCGTGACCGGAACGCAGCCCAAAACGCCTGAGACTCGCCCTGAAACCGGCACCGAACCCGGTAGTGAGAACACGCCGGAGATCACAGTCCCGCGGCACGTCGCCATCATCATGGACGGTAACGGCAGGTGGGCGAACGGCCGAGGTCTGCCGCGCTCCGAAGGCCACCGCGCAGGCTACGAGAACCTCCGACGAGTAGTCACAGCGGCGGCAAAAGCTGGAGTTTCCTACCTGACATTGTTCGCCTTCTCCACCGAGAACTGGGACCGTCCAAACGAAGAGGTTTCTGGGATCCTGTCGCTCGCAGCCGAAGTGATAAAGGTCGAGACAGAAGACCTGCACAACAACGGCATAAGGATTAAGCACGTCGGACGTCTTGACCGCCTGCCCCAGGATTTGCAGAACCAGATCGCCGACGCGGTTACGCTGACCCGCGAGAACAAAGGCATGACGCTCGGCGTCGCCTTCGATTACGGAGGCCGCTACGACGTTGTCCAGGCTATCCAGCGCATCATCAAAGACGGGGTGTCGCCGGATGAGGTTACCGAGGACATGGTGTCCAACTACCTCTTCACCTCGTCTGTCCCCGATCCCGATCTCGTTATCAGGACTGGCGGAGAGTTCAGGATCTCCAACTTCCTGCTCTGGCAATCGGCATACGCCGAGTTCTACTCATCAGAGGTCTACTGGCCGGACTTCGATGGCAACCAACTGCAGAAGGCGTTCGAAGTCTACACGAGGCGAGAACGCAGGTTTGGGAGAGTGTGAGTCCGGCAGAGCCAACCTCTCCGGAACAGACCGCCAGCGGACTCAGGACTCGTCTCATCTCCGCGGCCGTCGGCATCCCCATAGTCCTCCTCGCCATCCTCGCCGGTGTCCCCGGAGTCTCCGCATTAGCCATAGCCGTAGCGCTGGTCGCCGGATACGAGCTATCGCAGATGGCCAAGGCCGACAGGAACCAGTCAGCCTACTTCGTTGGATTTGCACTGCTTCTCACGCTGGCTGGAGTGCTCCAGGCCGTAGATGTGCTCTCAACCGCCTATGCCGGAATGGTGTTTGTCGTACTCGCGACATCAATCATTCCCCTCTTTAGCGCCCGCCGCGCCGGGCGAACCCGTCCAGTCTCAGCCCTTCTATTCCAGGCAGCCATAATCTACGGCTTCCTCCTTGCCCACGCACCACTTCTCGCCGCTGAAGACGAAGGTCGCAACTGGATCCTTCTCGCTATCCTCGGCACCTTTGCCGTCGATACAGGCGCATACTTCACAGGCAGTGCGATCGGCCGCCACAAACTCGCACCGAAGATCAGCCCGAACAAGACATGGGAAGGCGTACTCGGCGGCACTGCTGCGGCCATCGGTGCAATCATCGCCCTCGGAGCGATCCTCGATCTCCCTGTTGCCGTATGGCAGGCAACACTCATCGGACTTGCACTCACATTCGCAGGAGTCCTCGGCGACCTCTTCGAATCCTGGCTCAAGCGCAGGGCGGACGTGAAGGACTCAGGACGGATCATCCCCGGACACGGCGGCATGCTGGACCGTATCGACTCATTGGCTCCCAACCTTGCGGTCGTATACTGGGCCACCCAGCTACTGGAGTTATGAAGTGGACCGCAAGCGGATAGTCATACTCGGATCAACCGGCTCTGTCGGCAGGCAGACCCTCGACGTAGTGCGAGCCTTCCCTGGCGCCTTCGAGGTCGTTGGCCTCTGCGCAGGTAACAACCTTGACCTCCTCAAAAGGCAGGTTGACGAGTTTCGACCGCGCTACATCAACTCTGCAGCGGAGTTGAACGGGCACAACGGAGCGCAAAAGCTAGCCGCAGAAGAGATCGCATCGTTGCCCGAAGTCGAAATGGTCGTGTGCGCAACCGTCGGCTGCGCTGGAATGGGCCCGGTGCTCGCAGCGATCGACGCCGGAAAGACCCTCGCACTCGCCAATAAAGAGGTCATCGTGATGGCCGGCGAGGTGCTGATGCGCCGCGCAAAAGATAGCGGGGCAACGCTACTGCCGGTGGACAGCGAGCCGTCGGCGCTGTGGCAGTGCATCGAAGGCGAACAGACTCCTCCGGCAAAGTTCATCATCACAGCCTCAGGCGGCGCTTTCAGGGGCCGGACATGGGAGTCGCTGCACAACGTGACACCGGAAGAAGCGCTCAAGCACCCGACCTGGACGATGGGCGCCAAGATCACAATCGATTCGGCGACGCTCATGAACAAGGCGTTCGAGGTGATCGAAACTCGCTGGCTGTTCGACATCCCGTACGAGCAGATCGACGTAGTTATTCACAGGCAGAGCATCATCCACTCGATGGTTGAGTTCGCCGATGGATCGGTGAAGGCGCAGTTGGGACCACCTGACATGCGGCATCCAATCCAGTACGCGCTCTTCTACCCGGAAAGGCAGCAGAATGCCGATCTGCCCAAGTTCGACCCTGTAAAGACCGGTTCGCTCACTTTTGAGTCTATGGACACATCGCTCTACCCTTGTTTTGACCTTGCGCTCAACTACGCTAAGAGAGGCGGGACGTGGCCGGCGGCCCTTGCCGGAGCGGACGAAGCGGCGGTTTCCCTGTTCCTCGATGGCAGGATCAGGTTCACAGACATCCCGGAAGTGGTTGCTTCCACTCTGGCGGCGCACACCCCGATCATGGAACACTCGGTTGAAGACGCCATACAGGCAGCAGCCTGGGCAACCGAACGGACATATGCGAGCCACTCGGCCGGCGCCCCAATCTAATAACCACAGTTTTTCGATATTCTTCGATTCTGAGTTTCTCTGCCAGTTCGCAATTTTGCATGTCCTCGAATGAAGTACTGAAGAAAAACCGACCGATTCTGCTGGTCAATCCAACAATCACCACTTAACCAGGGCGAAGAAAAATCCCGACTTCCGAGAGTACTGCCCATTCCAGCAGTCACCACATAAGTCGGACGAAGAAAAAACGCGAAGAAAAGACATGGATACATTCCTCTTCGGCGTCCTGACCTTCCTACTAGTGCTCGGGCCGCTGGTAATACTCCACGAATTCGGGCACTTCTTCGTCGCGAAGCTGTTCGGCGTCAAGGTGCTCGAATACGGCTTCGGCTTCCCGCCGCGCGCCGCCGGATGGTGGACCGGAAACTCGGTCATCTACCTGACAAGCGAGACATGGTTCGCGCCCGAGGCAGCTAAAAGCGCAGACGAGCCGGTTGCCATCGCAACCGCCGCAGATATCAGCTCAGGCGAAGCAAACGGCTCTGACGGCAAGAACGTGTTCGGATCGGTTCCGTCCGAGCAGGCGAACAGGCCGAAAGTCGGCGACCTCGTCACAGTGCGCGGCATTAAGACCGAACAAGGCCTGATCGAAGCAACAGTCGTCCGGCCGAGACACGATATCGACGAAGACGAGCACGCAGGCGGACATCTCTTCGTCGGCAAGGTCAGGGAGATCAACGAAGACCGCATCGTCCTCGCAGACATGCTCTGGTCGTTCAACTGGCTCCCGCTCGGTGGATTCGTGCGCTTGCTGGGAGAAGAAGATCCGACAGCCGAAGGCAGCCTCGCTTCCAAAGGCCGCGGCCCGCGCATCGCCGTCATGGCGGCAGGCGCCGTGGTCAACGCCATCATCCCCTTCATTCTGCTGCCACTCGTCCTGCTGGTGCCGCAGGACATCCAGGTCGGCGATGTCATCATAAACAGCGTGTTCCCCGGCTCTCCCGCGGCCGAGGCAGGCATCAGGACCGGCGACCGCGTCGTGCAGGTCGACGGTCGAGATATCGAAACGGTCGGCGATCTGCAGAGTGCTGTGACGTTAAAGCTGGGCGCAAAGAGCCATTGGGAGATCATGCGCGGCCTGCCGGACCCGTTCGCCCGTCCAGGTGAGCCGCAGTACCAGTACACCGGAGAGATCGAAGAGATCACGGTGGTGCCGCGCTGGCGGCCGCCAAGCAAGAGCGTTGTGGCTAACGTGGACGACCCTGAAAGCGAACTCAACGTTGGCGAGGCGAGGCTGTACGACAGGTTTGCCGGCACCAGCGACAGGGTGAATGTGGTGAGCTCGGTTCTCGACAGCTCTATTGAGATTTCCCTCCAGGACGCTTTGCGTTTCGACACCGGGGCCGAGATCGGCGATGTGATGGTGATCGTTCCTGACGATCGGGATGATCCGGACAGATCGGACATTCCGATCACTGAGGCACGACTGCTCAACTCTGATCTCGGTACGCGAACACGGATCCAGGAAGGCGCCGTCGGAGTGCAGATCGCCACCCAGAACGTGCGCACTGAACGGCAGTCGGAAGGCTTCTTTGCAGCCTGGCCCCGGGGTGCCAAGCAGGCCTGGGAATCGATCGTCCTGACCCGAAACGCCATCACCGGCATCGCCGTCGGCTCGCAGAACCCACAGTTCACCGAGACTCCGACCTTCACCGGTCCGGTTGGCATCGGCCAGTTGACGGGCGAGATCGCAGTCGCAGATGCGTCGATAGCGGCAAAGGTGACGACGCTTGTCAGCCTCGCCGCCGTAATCAGCTTCTCGCTCGCCGTGATCAACATCCTGCCTATTCCGGCGCTGGACGGCGGCCGCATCTTCTTCGTGCTGGTCGAGATGGTGCGCGGCGGCAAGCGCATATCGCCGGAGCGTGAAGGCCTGGTCCACCTGGCAGGCTTCATAGTCCTGCTGGCCCTCATCGCCGTGATCTCGATACAGGACGTAGGAAGAATCTTCAGAGGCGAAAGCTTCTTCTAAGGCTGAAGCCGTGCTGCCTGAGCGAAGCCGAATGATCTCAACGGGGATTAAGCGTTGCTGTCACGTCGGCTTCCCGTCGCGGTTTGTAAGGCAATCGTAAGATGCTCCCAGTCCAGGTGTGGCAAGATCGTAGTGTTTCGACGGCAATCGATCTCGGCGGGAGCAATCCTTATGAACGCCATGAAGGTTTTCCTACTGAAACTCGATGCCGTTCATTCCAGTATCGCCGTGCAATCCTCCCCGGCTCTATGCGCGGGACGATCACGACAGGGGCGGGCTAAATGGCGATGACCACTCACAGGCGCGCTGGACTGTTATCTGTATTCGCGTGCTTGCTCTTTGCGACGGTTGCCTGTGGAACCGAAGGGACGGCGGGCACCCCGGCACAATCACCAACCCCGTCGCCGGTGCCAGTGCCAGTGCTTTCTGAAGAAAAACTCGAACTGGTTAACACCCAGAGGTGGCTGAACTCTGAGCCGACGACGATACCGGAGCTTACCGGGAACGGGCAAGTCGTTCTTGTCGATTTCTGGACGTACACCTGCATCAACTGCATCAACACCTTTCCGGCTCTCAGGGCCTGGCACGATCGCTACAAAGAGCACGGGTTAACGGTGCTTGGTGTGCATACGCCGGAGTTTAGGTTTGAGCAGGAGTACTCCAACCTGTCAGAAGCCGTGCTAGAGCGCGATCTTCAATACCCGATAGTCCAGGACAATCAGTACTCCACCTGGCGCGCGTTCAAAAACCGCTACTGGCCCGCAACCTACCTGATCGATTCCAGCGGCAGGCTCAGGCACACCCATTTCGGCGAGGGCGGCTATCTGGAGACAGAGGAGATAATCCGTTCGCTGCTGGCAGAAGCGGGCAAAGATCTCACCGGGATTACTCCGATCTACGACGATGCCTGATCCTGTTGCGCCGACCTCTACTGGATGCCTGAAATGCTCCAGAAGTTGCTGGAGGCTGATGCCGCTTATATGATCCCGGCGCGGAGCACCTACCAGGTAAGAGGATTCAATCATGACTCGTCAGGTCATCGCTTCTGAAGAGCTCGCTCGCCAGCACGCCGCCCCTGATCTCGTCCGTTCCGGCGCCTTCTCGCCAGCCGTCAAAGCTGGTCCATTCATCTTCGTTTCCGGCTGTGCAGCAGCTGAGATTACACAGGACATGCGCGGGCAGTCTGAAGAGGCGTTCCGGTACATGTCCCTTGTCCTGGCCGAAGCCGGTTACGCCATGAGCGACGTGGTGAAGATCACAGCCTTCATAACCAGCGTGGAAGAGTATGGCGAATACAGCGAGGTGCGGCGGAAGTACTTTCCCGAGGAGCCACCGGGCAGCTCGACACTGGTGTGCGGCCTGTTATTTCCGGGTATGAAGGTTGAAGTCGAAGCCATAGCTTACAAAGAGCCATAGGACCGGTCCTCAACCTTGTGATCTGCCAGTAGACGAGCTCAGAACGCCACGTCACGATCTTGATTCGACGATCTCGTCGCCGCACCGGTAAACTTCATCGCAGCGGAACGCTGGCCTGCAATCGCTAGATCTGCGGGCACCCACGACTGCCAGCACCAAAACTCACCCCTCTGGAGATCATCGGGCGGCAGCCCGGGTAAAAAACAATGGCGAAGCGGCAAAAAACGCACGTTGTCGACGTTGGCGGAGTTCCCGTTGGCGGCGGAAACCCAATCGTCGTCCAGTCGATGACCGACACCGACACCGCTGACATCGACAGGACGGTGGCGCAGGTCAAGCTGCTGGCAGACGCGGGCAGCGAGCTTGTACGCGTGACGGTCAACAACGATGCCGCTGCCAAAGCCGTTCCTGAGATCAAGACGCGCCTCGAAGACCTCGGCTGCAATGTCCCGATCATCGGCGACTTCCATTTCATCGGCCACCGGCTTCTTCACGACAACCCGGAATCCGCAAAGACGCTCGCCAAGTTCCGCATCAACCCCGGCAACGTCGGCCGCGGCACACGCCGTGACGACAATTTTTCCACCTTTATTGAGATAGCGCGTGACCTCGGAAAACCGGTCCGCATCGGCGTAAACGCGGGAAGCCTCGACCCTGAAGTTCTCGTTGCGAAGATGGACGCCAACTCCCGCGCAGCCGACCCGAAATCCGGCGACGAGGTCGAGCGGGGAGCGCTCATCGAAAGCGCAGTCTCCTCCGCAGAGGCCGCTATGAGCCTCGGCCTGCCAGCAGACAAGATCATCGTCTCCTGCAAGGTCTCACGCCTGCCGCAGATGGTCGAGGCATACCGCCAACTGGCGGGCCTGATGGACTTCCCGCTGCACCTCGGCCTGACCGAAGCCGGCATGGGCACCAAGGGCATCGTTGCCACGACCGCCGCCCTATCAGTGCTCCTATACGAAGGCATCGGCGACACAATTCGCTCGTCCCTGACCCCCGAAGTCGGCGGCGACCGTGCAAAAGAGGTGCGACTCTGCCAGGAGATATTGCAGGCCCTGGACCTTCGTTCGTTCAGACCCGCCGTGACCGCCTGTCCGGGCTGTGGCCGTACTACATCAACCCTGTTCCGAGAGCTTGCGCAGGACATACAGACACATCTCGACGCTAAAATGACCGAATGGCATGGCCGTTATCCCGGCTCGGAGGAGTTGAAGGTCGCTGTGATGGGCTGCGTCGTCAACGGGCCAGGCGAGTCCCGTGCCGCCAACATCGGAATATCGCTGCCGGGAAGCGGTGAGACGCCGCGTGCGCCGGTGTTCGTCGACGGCGAACGCACGACGTTCCTGCAGGGCGAAGGAATCGCAGACGAGTTCATCGCAATGGTTGATCTGTACGTCGACAATCGCTGGGGCGCGAAAGAGACGGTGCCAGCAGGCGACTAAACACTGTCGAACGGAGAGCGTGAATTTGTGCCATCCCGATCCGGCGTGCCCGCGCAAGCGGGCGCAGGATCTTACTGGACACCAGACTGAGCCTTCTCATTCGAGCGATATGCGAACCACCGCTCCGTCCATGGGAGATCAACGAGAGATTCTGAATCAGGTTCAGAATGACAGAAGAAGAAAAAGGTAACCCCAATGAACCCACTGGAAATCGGACAACAGGTGCCGGACCTACGTCTGCCGCTGGTTGGCAGCGGTGGCGATGCCGGATTCGCCGACTACGCCGGGAAGCGACTTATCGTCTTCGCATGGGCGTCGTGGTGAGGCTGCCGAGAGCAACTGCCGGTCTGGCAGTCCCGCTACGCAGAGATCAGGAGTCACGGCGCAGAGCTTCTCTCCGTAGCCGTTGACCTTCAGGGCCCGGATAAGCCACGGCCATATGTCGAAGCCGCTGCCCCCGAGTTCAAGACCGTACTCGACCAGAAGAATGTGCTGGGAAAGCTATTCGGCTACCGGGCAATCCCGAACGGAGTATTTATCGACGAGACTGGTGTGCTGCGTTATCGCAGGTTCAGCGGTTTCGATATCGGCAAACCTGAGATGGCGGCCGATGTCATGGCCTTCGCTTCCGGCGCCAACGAGGTCCAGCTGGCCGCCAGCGATACGCAGAGTCTGAGCGATCACTTCGAGCGC
The DNA here is from genome assembly GCA_029262735.1 of Chloroflexota bacterium. GTDB lineage: Bacteria > Chloroflexota > Dehalococcoidia > Lucifugimonadales > Lucifugimonadaceae > JAJCYX01. The sequence continues at coordinate 134,732 of JAJCYY010000015.1, forward strand.
GGGCTGGCTCTTTATGAAGCCGGTGATATTGAAGGTGCCAAACAGGTCTGGCGTGAAGGCATCGAAATTGAGCCGGACCACTGGAACATGCGCAAGCAGCTGTGGGCGATAGAGAACCCGGAGCGTTTCTACGACGGTAAAGTGGACTACGCCTGGCAGAAAGAGCAGGTCGAACTGGGGCGATAATCGGTGGCCGCTGATCCCAGGTGCGGCTGAATCTGTCATTCTGAACTCGATTCAGAATCTCTCAGTTGTTCTCACAGTGACCAGTAAGATCCCTGCGACTCGCGCAAGCGAGTACCCGGGTCGGGACGACAAAATAACAACCCACCCTCTAACTCCCTCCCTTTCGAAGGGAGGGAGAAACCGACTTCCGCCATTAGTGGCTAATCCAACAGGCACCACATAAGTCGGGCGAAGAAAAAAGAAGAAAATGCGATCATCCCGACTATTCGGCAAAACGCTCCGTGATGCACCTGCCGACGCAGACAACATCAGCCACAAGCTCCTCGCCCGCGCAGGCTACATTCAGCAGGTAGCGGCCGGCATCTTCTCGTTCATGCCCCTCGGCTGGCGGACCATCAAGAAGATAAAAAACATCATGCAGGAAGAGATGGACGCCGCGGGAGCGCAAGAAATCAACATGCCCGTTATCCAGCCGTTAGACCTCTGGGAGAAGTCAGGCCGCGCGTACAACTACGTCCCGCCGCTTTCCACCTTCGAGGACCGTCGTGAGCGTGGCATGGTCCTTGCACCGACGCATGAGGAAACGACTGCCCTGATGGCCGCCGCCGGTATTACCAGCTACCGCGACCTGCCCTTCAACCTCTACCACATCCAGACCAAGTTCCGTGACGAGCCGCGCTCCCGAGGCGGCCTGCTCAGGACTCGCGAGTTCGAGATGAAGGACGCCTACTCATTCGATCGCGACGAGGAGGGGCTTGACCTGAGCTTCTCAGACATGGTTGCCGCATATAACCGCATCTTCACCCGCGCTGGCCTGAACGTCATCATGGTCGAAGCTGACTCCGGGCCGATCGGAGGCAAGGAATCGAACGAGTTCGTGTTGCTGGCGGAGAGCGGCGAAGACGTGATCCTGACCTGCGACGACCCCGGTTGCACATACGCCGCAAACGTTGAGAAGGCTGAGTTCCGCAAGGTTGCGAACCCGCCGGAACAACCCGGGACGATCGAGGAATTTCCGACTCCCGGCGTCAAGACCATCGCCGCACTGGCCGCACAGGAAGGCGTTGCCGAGTCGAAGACTCTGAAAGCCGTTTTCTACAGCAGCGGCGGCGACGTGATGATCGTTGTCATCCGCGGCGACTACGAGGTGAACGAGACCAAGCTGCGTAACGCGCTCGGCGGCATTGAGCCGCGGCTGGCTTCAGCTACCGAAATGCGGAACGCAGGACTTGTCGCCGGGTCGGCTTCGCCGGTGGGCCTTGGAGACAAATTCCGTGTGATCGCTGATGACTCGATAGAAATGGGCGTGAACCTGCTGGCCGGGGCGAACAAGGCGGATGCTCACCTCAGGAATGTCAACTTCCCACGAGACTTTCACGCCAACCTGGTGACCGACATTGCCGAGGCGCAGGAAGGCTACGGCTGTCCGCGCTGCGACGGTACGCTCGTTGCCCGCCGAGGCATCGAAGTCGGCCACGTCTTCAAGCTCGGTTCGATCTACACCGAAAAACTGGGCGCAACGTTCTCCGATGAGAACGGCGCATCATGGCCGGCGCTCATGGGCTGCTATGGCATAGGTGTCGGCAGGTTGCTCGCCGCCGCAGTCGAGGCGAACAACGACGAAAACGGCATCACGCTGCCGCGGGCCATCGCCCCGTACGAGGTCTCGCTGATCGGCCTGAACCTTGAGGATGACGAGATCAGGCAGCAAGCGGAGAAGCTGTATTCGGACCTGAGGGCGGAAGGCATTGATGTGCTGTTCGACGACCGCGACGAGAAGCCTGGTGTGAAGTTCAAGGACGCCGACCTGATCGGCATCCCGTTGCGGGTCGTGATCAGCAAGCGGAGCCTGGCGAACGGCGGTCTCGAAGTGAAGGCACGCCGCGAGAAGGATGCCAAGACGATAGCGGTCGAAGACGGTGTGAGCGAAGTCCAGCGGCTTTTGGAAATGCTCTAAGAGATATCGCTGTATACACCGGTGTCCCGGCAGAGACCTGAAAGCTGACGACTATGGACGAACCGCAAACCCTCCCAGAAAACGAAGCGCCAGGTCGTCCAGCATGGCTTCCAGAGCACCTGTACCCGTTTAACAGCCGATTCGTCGAGATCGAAAACCACCGCGTGCACTACATCGATGAGGGCAGTGGCCCAACCCTCCTCTTCGTTCACGGCAATCCCGACTACTCCTTCCTGTATCGACATCAGGTGGCCGCACTGCGGAGCAAATACCGATGCGTAGCGCTGGACATGCCCGGATTCGGGCTGTCGACGCCTGCACGCGACTACGCATTCACACCTACCGAGCAGACAAATGTGATCGTCAAACTCATCGAACACCTGGACCTCCGGAGCGTCACACTCGTGGTCCATGACTGGGGCGGCCCGTTGGGACTGCGCGCCGCCGAGCAGTTGGCCGAGCGGCTCTCTCGGCTCATCATCACCGGAACCCTCGCCTGGCCCGACTATCGGCGTCATCAGTCTCGTCCAGTTCGATTGATGATGAGTGTCCTCATGAGCCGGCTGGGCCGCTGGCTGACCCTGAAGAACAACTTCATTCTGGAAGGTCCCCTACGCTCAGAGATGAACAAGGGGACCGATCCACCAACCGACGAGGTCAAAGCCGCATATCGTGGTCCGTTCCCTACGCCAAAATCGCGGCTGCCGACGTGGGTACTCGCTAACCATCTGTGGACGGATGTCGGTCAAGACTTTCTCGCTGAGGTCGAGCAAAACCTGAATAAACTGGCTCACTTGCCAGCGTTATTCATTTTCGGTGAAGCGGACCGCTATACATCAACCAGAAATGAGCTCCCGCGTTTCGAGCGGCACTTTCCCGAGCACGAGACGGTGGTTATACCGGGCGCGGGCCATTTCTTTCCCGAAAGTGCTCCCGGGCAGATGACGACCGCCATGCAGGAATGGCTTGGCAGACAGTTCGAACCGGCAACACCGAGTTGATGCCACGTTGAGGATGAGCGCAGCGCGCACGTCCTAACCATGCGAACGGGCGAACGGGCGAACGGGCGAACGGGCGAACGGGCGAACGGGCGAACGGGCGAACGGGCGAACGGGCGAACGGGCGAACGGGCGAACGGGCGAACGGGCGAACGGGCGAAC
>JAJCYY010000016.1 GCA_029262735.1 Chloroflexota bacterium
CGCCAGGACGGTTGAGCCCATTCGGCCCAGAACGCCACTGACGGCAACCTTTATCTTTGCTGACTCAGCCACAGGCTTTGTTTCTCCCGGTGCTGCTGTCTATCGCCTGCGTGGCGGACCTACGCGACGCTCGCCGTCGAAGCCACCGATTGGTCGTCGGCCTCCGCGTCGCTCTTCACGGTCGCCGCCATCATCACTTCGGCCGCCACCGTCGTCGCTTCGGCCACCGCCGTTGCTGTCATCGCGGGGACCGCTGTCCCTCGGACCTCGGTCTCTTGGGCCACGGTCGCCACCGCGATCTCCACCACCACCACGACGGTCATCCCGTCTTCCGCCGCCGCCGCCGCGCCTGTCATCTCTGCGTGGGCCGCGGTCGCCGCCGCGATCTCCACCTCTGTCACCGCCCCGGTCGCCACCTTGGTCGCCACTGGGACCACTTGCACTCGGGCCGTCACGACGGTCTCGTCGTTCGAACTTCTCTGCCCAATCCTTGTCATCGCGTACATCACCAGCCTTGCTCTGGTCGAGCACGGCCCGTGCGGAAAGGTCAACCCGGCCCATGTGATCGACCTTGATCACCATGACCTCAAGCTCATCACCGATCGAAACAACAGACTCGACATCCGGCACCCGGCCTTCAGCGAGTTCACTGATGTGAACCAGTCCGTCCTTGCCAGGGATCAGTTGGACGAATGCGCCGAACGGCATTATCCGAACAACCTTGCCCTTGTAGGTCTGTCCGACCTCGATGTCCCTTGTAAGCATCTCGATCGCAGCCTTCGCTTTATCCGCATTCTCCCTATCAGGAGAGCCGACAATCACGACGCCGTCATCGTTAACATCGATTGAAACGCCGTATTCGTCGATCAGACCACGGATGATTGAACCGCCGGGGCCAATGAGTGCGCCGATCTTGTCTGTCGGAATGTTGAGAGACATCATCCTCGGGGCGAACTCGCTCAGGTCTGAACGAGGCGCCGACAGGGTTCCTACCATGTGCTCGAGAATCTGGAGACGAGCGACGCGTGCCTGTGCAAGCGCTTCACGCATGATCTCGAAGGTGATTCCCTTTACCTTGATGTCCATCTGCAGCGCAGTGACACCTTCTGTTGTTCCGGCCACCTTGAAGTCCATGTCACCGGAGTGGTCTTCAGCACCCTGGATATCGGTCAGGATTGCGTACTTGCCCGCTTCGCCAGTAATCAGGCCCATGGCAATTCCGGCAACCGGTGCCTTGATCGGGACACCTGCGTCCATCAGCGCCAAACAACCTGAGCAGACGCTTGCCATGGAGGTCGAGCCGTTAGATGACAGAGCTTCTGAGACCGACCTGATGGTGTAAGGGAACTCTTCCTGAGAAGGCACAACGGCCTGTAGAGCTCGCTCAGCCAGAACTCCATGACCAACCTCACGGCGACTCGTGAAGCCGTATCGGCCCGCTTCACCTGTTGAGAACGGAGGGAAGTTGTAGTGGTGGATGAAGAATTTCTCTTCTTCAGGACCGTAAGTGTCGAGACGCTGTCGCTCACCGGCGGAAGCCAGCGTGACGGCGTTCATGATCTGGGTCTCACCACGTGTGAATATCGCTGAACCGTGGACTCGTGGCAGGTAGCCGACTTCCGAATCCAGCGGTCGGATATCTGTCAGCGACCGTCCGTCCGAGCGTCGTCCTTCACTGAGGATCGCCTCACGAACAGCCTCTTTTTCCATATCCCCGAACGTGGCCTTGATGGAACCGACATCGTGCTTTTCACTGAGGGCTGCAACCGCGTCTGCGCCGACCTTGGCGATGGCATCGTTGCGTTCCTGCTTGCTGCCAGGAAGTTTGAGTGCATCCTTTAGCTTGTCGCCAATGTATGCGCGTGCTGCGTCCGCTGATTCGTTCTCAGCATCCGTCTTCGGTGTAACCGCCCACTTCTGCTTTCCGACCTTATCCTGCATCTCTCGAATGAGTTCGACGATAGCGCCGTTCACTTCCTGTGCAAGTTCCAGCGCATCGAGTAGTACATCTTCGCTGACGATCTTGGCGCCTGCTTCGACCATCATTACAGCATCTGCTGTTCCGGCGACTGTCAGGTCAAGCAGGCTCTCTTGCAGCTCCTGGTACGTCGGGTTGACGACCAGTTCGCCGTCTACGAGACCGATTACGCATGCGCTAACCGGGTCGTTAAATGGAATGTCAGAGATGGTGAGTGCGGCGGATGCGCCGACTATGCCGAGAGCAGCGTGTGGGTTAATTCGGTCAGCGGACATCACGGTTGTAATGATCTGCGTTTCGTTGTGGTAGTCCTTAGGGAACAGCGGTCGCAACGGGCGGTCGCAGAGCCTTGCTGCAAGGATGGCGTCGGTACCTGGTCGGCCTTCGCGCTTGAAGAACCCTCCAGGCAGTTTGCCGGCTGCATAAGCGCGCTCGGACACGTCGATAGTCATTGGCAGGAAGTCGACGCCCTCACGCGGCTTCTTCGATCCCGTTGCCGTGCAGAGCAGAAGCGTGTCGCCGTATCGAACGGTGACCGCTCCGCCTGCCTGTTGGGCGACTCGACCTGTTTCCAGTTCAAGGATTCGCCCGCCTACTTCAATCTCAAATTTGTTTATTTCTTGTGACATCTTGTTTCTCTTCGTCGCCCGAACGAAAACTTCGTTAGGCGGTTTCAAAATTAGCTCCTGACGATCGTGCTGGTTCACAAAACAGCATTGGACTGCGGTGAATCCACACGGTGTTGCAGGATTCTGTGTGCACCCGGATTACCGTGACGGCGCAACAGAAAACGCCCCTGAACAGGGGCGTTTAGTTACCGGCGAAGCCCAAGCTTGCCGACTATCGCACGGTAGCGGTTCACGTCCTGGCTATTCAAGTAACCAAGGAGACGCCTGCGCCTGCCTACCAGCTTTACGAGCCCACGTCGGCTCGAATGATCGTGCTTGTGTTCTCTAAGGTGTTCCGTAAGTTCTGTTATTCGTTCTGTCAGCAGCGCTATCTGTACTTCTGCCGATCCGGTGTCGTTGTCTGTTCGACCATGCTCTTTGACCAGAGTGGTCTTTGTCTCACTATCCAACCTGTGTGTACTCTCTTTCAGAGGTTCGCGGGTGTTTTGACCGATGGGATAAGAGGGAAACTCTAGGGGCCGCCGCGAGAAGATCTTCGTTCATTGCAATTTCGTGCTCAATTTCAAAGGATATCACGTAGCTGCCAAACCAGACACTAAGGCTCGCGTGCGCTTAATCAGTTATGCGTCCGGTCCTACTCCTTCTGTCTACGCGCGGCACTGCTAGACGGCATCTCCATCACACAATGCCTCGGTAACAAACAGAGAACAGTATGGCCGGCAGTATGGCGTTCGTGGCCAGGGCGTATCGGGCAAGTTGGTTACTGATGCGTGCAGACACGTGTTTGAAACTGGGGTTTGATGCGCTCTAACTGCCTTGACAGTCGAGAATTTGCACAGCTAAAGTTGCACCGGTGCGCTGCCAGTCCATCGAGGGCTGCGCGCGTAGGATTTATTCCTTAGTAATAACGACGGCCGCACGATTCCCGGCCACGATCGCAAGATCGGGATACACGCATTTAAGTACATGGAGGACGGGACCTATGCTAGGTCTGCTCCGAAGTAGGGTGAAGGCCCTCTTCCTCGTTTCGCTGATGGTTGGGCTTGCCGCCGCCGTTGCATGTTCAGATGGCGACGCCGGACCTCGGGGTCCTGCTGGTCCACAGGGACCCCCAGGAGCTACAGGATCAGGTAACCCTGGTCAGCCTGGTGCTCCTGGACTACCGGGCCTCCCCGGAGCACAGGGTCTACCCGGTGCTGACGGCGCTGACGGCGCTGACGGTGAAGTTGGACCTGCCGGCCCTGCCGGTCCCACAGGTTCGAGTGGTTCGTTGATTGTTCACGACTCTGCCAACAACGTTGCTGGTGCAGTCGAATGGAGAATTGGCGGCCCGACGGTTGACATTCTGGGTGGTGGTTTCAATCCTGGTGAGCGCATCAGTGTGACCGCTATCCCCAGAAAGTTCGACGTATTGATTGGTGACGCAGTTGCCAATGATCACGGCGCATTCAGGTTGACGATTCAGCTAACTCAGGTTGGCTTTGAGCCGGCTGAAGACTCGGTCTTCACCGTCTCAGCGGCTGGTGAGGACACTGGTCGAGTCGAAGGCGTGTTCATCATGGTGGACAAGGTTCCTGGGAACTAAGCTTTCGCTCAAATAGTTCGAATAAAGAGGCCCCGGATTTTTCCGGGGCCTCTTTGCGTCCATCAGGAATCCGGGTCTGAATGAGAGCCCAATATGGCCGACCTGCTACTGGAATTCGGCTCTGACAGATCTGGAAACTTACGCTGCGATGGGCGGCGAAGACTGGCTGCCGGGTCGATGCGAGTGGGAAGAAGGAGAAGTGCGCAGTGGAACGGAGAGTGTGCGTTGTCAGGCTGTGAGTATCGAGAAAGGTGAGGTTAGTCGGACTACCTGCGAGTCGTTCTATGACCTGAATTGATAGCTCCGACGCGACCTGATTCGGTAGCTCTAATGAGCACCTGTCTCCGGGACAAAACTCGGACTAGCTCAGCGCAGGCTGTGCGATCAGAGAAGGGATGAGATTGCCGGCTTCCGGGTAAATGTGACACATAGACCGTTCTCTGGGCCCATCGGCCCCCGTCGACCGTAGCGCGGCTCCCCAACATCATCGCCTGCAGATAAACTGCTGGTATGGCGCATGACGCCACGACGCCAACACGAGGCCGCCCAACTAGCTCTCGCTGCTTGGCACCGGCGTCCGCTCGATTCGCACCCGCCTGATCCGACGACCAACGGTCGACTGAACAGTGATTGTCAGGCCAAAAGTCGTAACCCTGTCACCGCTGACAGGAATTCGCCCCAGTTCCTTGAGCACCAGTCCGGCGATCGTGTCGTAGCCCTCAGCGTGAATCGCAGTGCCCATCCGGCGGTTAAGCGTCTCGATAGAGGTCGCTGCGTCAGCTATGAGCTCGTTTTCGCTCACCTCGCTAAGCTCTGGGTCTTCAACATCGAACTCGTCCACAAGCTCACCAACGATCTCCTCGATCAGGTCGGTGACCGTGACCAGCCCGGCAATTCCCCCGTACTCGTCCACGACAATCGCGATGCTTGTTCGGTGCTCCTGGAACTCCCTGAGAAGGCGTTCCAGGTTTTGTGACTCAGGAACATGAATGGCCGGCCTTGCCAACTCGCGAATGAGGTTGGGTTGCTCTGTACCATTCGCCCTGGCTGCCAGCAGGTCCCGTGCATAGACAACACCGACGATGGTATCCGGGCTTTCAGAGAAAACGGGAATCTTGCTGTGACCACCAACCGTCATCTGCGTCATCATCTCGTCCGGCTCGGCACTCACCGGCGCCACAACCATGTCAGGTCGCGGTCGCATAATCTCCCGCACCTTCACCGTGTCCATCCGCAGAATGCCGCGGATCATCTGCAGTTCAGATTCTTCGGCCGGTATGTGTCGCTCCTCCAACAGGTC
>JAJCYY010000017.1 GCA_029262735.1 Chloroflexota bacterium
CTTCGCGGCGATGCTCGAAAGCCTGGAGTCGGCTGGATACACGGGCCATTACAGCATGGCCTACGGAAGCCCGGAGCAGAAGATCGCGTCACGAGACTGGTTGGTGGGGCAGGCAGCAAGCGGATCGGTGTAGTTCCAAACGAGTTCAGGCGGGACAAATCACCGAACCCGGCTCTAGTTCATCTCATTTGGTGGATCGAGTTGAGCCTCTGAGGTCGATGGTCGCTCTGCAATTTCGCGTAAATGCCATCGTGCCTGCACGAGCGCGTCCATGTGAATCGGGCTGTATCGTTGTGAAGTTCCGTTGATCGCCCATACCCTCTAACGTCGTCCGGCAAGAATATCTATGACCTACAAGATCAAATCTGGATTCGAAGAACTTTCAACCTTCCCGCCTCTCGCTGTCGGAGTAATGGGGTCGGCCGGAGGCGTAGTGCAGGACGAGGTCCGGCAGGCGCTATATCAGCTTGGCCAGGAAGTGGGCAGACGAGGATACGTGCTGGTGACCGGAGTCGCTCCGGGACTGCCACATGATTCGGTTTTAGGGGCGAAATCCGAGGGCGGGCTGGTTATCGGCATCTCCCCGGCCCTGAACCTGCGCGAACACGTCGAGAGGTACAAGTCCCCGACGCGGGGCTACGATCTCATCGTCTACACAGGCTCCGGGCTTATGGGCCGTGAGATCGAGAACATTCGGAGTTGTGACGTCGTTGTCATCGCTGGCGGACGTTCCGGCACGCTTGGCGAGTTCGCAATCGCGTATGACGAGGCGAAGTTGATCGGCGTGTTGACTGGCACCGGTGGCATTGCCGACCACATAGATGAGTTGCTCGGCGTGATGAACAAAGAGACAGGTGCAACCATCGTGTCGGACCCGCACCCGGTTCATCTCATCGACAGGCTGACGCGGGCGTATGAGGAGAAGATCCTTCCCGGCTACATTTCACTTCTCGAAGGCCACGATCCCGACGGTGAGATGGAAGGCGACAGGCCACCCTCGTGATCGGGCGGTTTAGCTGAACAACGGATTGGTGCGGCCGAAGGCGTCGATGGCAGCGCCGGTGACAGCCGAGCTGGCGTCGCCTGCCAGGAAAACGGCAACCTGTGCGATCTCGTCAGGGTCCATCAAGTTCGGGTTTTCACTTCGACCCGTCGACTTGAAAGCGTCGCGGTAGCCCTCCGTGTCGACCCCGCCCGGGCAGATGGCGTTCACATCGATTCCGTGCTGCTTGACTTCGGCGGCGAGCGATTCCGTGAAGCTGATCAGCCCTGCTTTGGTGATGCGGTACGCGCTGCGCCCTGCACCACCCTTACGGCCGCCAATAGATGAGATGTTGATGACCTTTCCGGAGCGGCGTTCGATCATGCCGGGCAGTAGTGCCTTCGTTATGAGGAATGCGCCGGTGAGGTTGACGTTGAGAACGTCCTGGAACAGCTGCGGGTCAAGATCGACGACGGGGATACGGGCATGGATGATGGCGGCATTATTGACCAGGATGTCAACGCCGCCAAATCTGGCTACTGCCGCTTCGGCTACCCCGGCGACCTCGCTTTCGACACCGATGTCAGCGGGTGCGGCGAGGGCTTGGACGCCGAGAGATTCGGCTTCTGCAGCGAGGGACTGGAGCCTGTCTTCGCTGCGGGCCGTGACGACGATGTTGGCACCCTCACGAGCAAAAGCCAGCGCTATCGCCCGACCGATGCCCTGCGATGCGCCTGTGACGAGCGCTGTTTTGCCGCTCAAACGATTTTCTGACAAGCTGTGCCGCTCCCCGTTTCGGATTCTGAATTACCGTTGCACCCGGCCTGAGACGTCTCCACCCGCTACGGCCATCACCTCTTTTACGGTGACGAGGTTGAAGTCGCCGTGGAAAGTGTGAGCCATGGCGGACGAAGCTACGGCAAAATCGAGCACCTGTTGTGGCGCCCAACCGTCCTGGAGGTTGCCATAGATGACTCCGGCCGAAAATGCATCGCCTCCGCCGACGCGATCTACTATACGTACGGCGTACTTTCGGCCTAGGAAGACGTCGCCGGCGTCGTAGTAAATAGCGCTCCAGTCGTTGTCGTCGGCTGACTGGCTCTCCCGCAGGGTGATGCCCACTTTCTTGAACCCAAACTGATCGACCAGCTCCTGCAGCACCGGCCTGTACGCCTCGGCGTCGATCTCGCCGGTCGTCACGTCCACGCCCTCGGCGGATACACCGAGGCACTTCTCTGCATCCTCCTCATTGCCGATCGCCACGTCGACGTGCTTCATCATCGGCTTCATTACCGCCTGCGCCTCTTCGGGCGACCAGAGGTTCTTGCGGTAGTTCATGTCGGCGCTGACGGTGAGGCCAAGCTGGGCGGCAGCCGCGGCGGCTTCGTCGCATGCGGCTGCTGCGGTTGATGAGATCGCCGGTGTTATTCCGGTGAAGTGGAACCAGTCTTTACCTGCGAACACCTTCTCCCAATCGACGGTGCCGGGTTTTAGCTCAGCAATTGCCGCGTGTGCCCGGTCATAGACGACCTTCGATGCGCGCATGGCGGCGCCGTTTTCGAGAAAGTAGATGCCGAGCCTGCTGCCCAGCCGAAGAATCTCCGAGGTATCGACACCAAACTGGCGGACGTAGTTGATACAGGCCTGGCCGATGTCGTTGTCCGGAATTGCGGTGACAAACGTTGCCTCAACTCCGAAGTGAGCCAGTGAGACAGCTACGTTGCACTCTCCGCCGCCGTATGTGACCTCGAACTCCCGGGCCTGCGTGAACCGCTCTCGCCGCTGTGTTGCAAGGCGGAGCATGATCTCGCCGAACGTAACAACTTTTGCCATTTTTTGTCTCCGGATATTTCCTTATTGCAACGTGTTGGCTCAAAGCGAGCTTGGTCTGTACTGGGCAGGACAGGTAAACGCCAATTGCCGATTCGTCTGTCGGATCAGCCGCCCTTGAGAGTCTTGATGAGCGCCACGACGTCTCGGCTGCGTTGCTCCAGGGTCGCCCAGTCGGAATTCTTGACAACGTCTGCGCTGGCAAGCTTGGAACCCATTCCCACAGCGACGACACCGGCCTCGAACCAGGGCCGGAGCGAATCTTCCGTGATGTCCACTCCGCCCGTTGGCATGATCGACGACCACGGCATCGGGGCGAGCACGTCTTTCACGAACTGAGGTCCTCCGACGGCTGAGCCGGGGAAGATCTTCACGATGTCGGCTCCAAGCTCCTCGGCGAACGAGATCTCGCTGGCCGTTCCACAACCGGGGACGTATGCGACCTTGCGCCTGTTGCATACCTTTGCGACATCGGGATTGGTGACGGGACCGACGATGAAGCTGGCACCCGCCGAGATGTACATGGAGGCAGTTCCGGCGTCGAGAATCGAACCGGCGCCAAGAATCGCGCCGGGTAGCTCGTTCTGGCAGAACCTGTGGAGCTCCGAGAAAACCTCCCACGCATGGTCACCCCGATTGGTGAACTCCAGTACCGTGATCCCACCGGCCACGCACGCCCGGGCGATGCCCTTAGCCTTCTCAATGTCTCCGTTGTAGAAGACGGGGACAATGCCGGTTTCGTGAACGGCGTTGAGCACGTCGAGTTTTCGATGAGATGGCAATAGATTCTCTCCGTTGCTGTTTTCAAAGCGGGAGGCGGCTCGTCTGGCTGCTTCCGCGTACTCGCCTGTTAAATTCGGTTGCTCAGTTTAACGTGTGGGGGAGCAGCATCGCGGGTTCTGGCCGGCGGGAGGCTAGCGCAGTCCTGAAATAGATGCAGTTTGCGCCTGTTTGGCTGAGTCGCCGACCGGTAACGACGCGATTCTCAGAGAACAGGATTTGAGTCTATTGGTGGTCACGATGCACGAGAAGGTTACGCGCATGAAAACGCGTCCAGCATCGTTTTCGGACCTGCTCTAGATAGGCGACTTGGCCAGAGGAGCAACGATCTCGATCTCAGCGTTGTGTTCTGAGTAATCGAATATTTCGAGCGTTTCTATCTCAACAACGCCCGGGATCACCTGGTAGCCGGAGTCTTCTCGATGGCTATCCTCAATGTTCCTGTCTACCTCTACACGGATGACCTCAAACGAGTTCGTATCGACATATATGCGGGCGTTGTCAGACAGGATCAGCCGGTGAGTTCCCAGTGACCTTGGGACCATAGGGACCAGGCCCTCGATCAGGTACACGGACCTGCCGCCAAGGTCAAACTGTCCGTTGAGGCTAGTATCGATAAGGCGTCGGCTATCCAGCCAGCTTTCAGGGTGACCGCCGGGCGTCGTGGCACCGGATTCGCCAGGGAATACGTTCGAATCTTCGGTCTGTAAGGGCGCAATCACCCAGTCCTCTGAGGGCATTCGAGAATAGATTGTTCCGTCTATTTGGACCATCTCAAGACCCCACGAGAGATCCATCCGGAATTCTCGGGCACTTCCGATCTCGAGGATATGAACCTTTGACTCTGCTGAGTCGAGTTTTGGAGATTGCGGATAGCGCGTTGTCTCGATGACGGTCACCCTCGACCTGTACGAATCAAGCTCGCTGGCGACTCGGCGTGCGTTGGAAAGCACCTGTTCAGCAGTGGGCGTGCCGGAGATCGGGACGATCGTCGCATTGCAAGCGGCCAGAGAGATCAACGGTGCGATCAGAAGCAGGGTGATTTTCATGCGGCGACTCCCATCTCACCACATTCGCCCAACGCCGCGGTGCCGGTGTAGGAGCAATCACCCAGCGGCAACCCAGAAATACCGCACTGATCGAATTTCGCCTCTGGCCCGTGCCGTAGCGAGAGAACTAGAGACGATGTTCGTTGGCTCGCATAGAGGATAAGATTTCGCTGTGGTTGAGCCAAGACCTCGGAATGGTGTAATTGCCAGGCTCACCAGCAAGCAAAAATCCGTAGACAGAGCAGTAAGCGCTGAGGCAACCGTCCAAAATCCTTGAACGACCGCTGGCCTGCCGCCTGCGTCACAGCCGATTCCAGGGGAGAATATGAAGTACGTTCAGTTTGGCCGCACCGGTGTAAATATCAGCCCGCTTGTGCTGGGTTGCATGATGTTCGGCGGCAGAACGTCGCCGGAAGATTCGTACACGATCATCGACCGTGCTCTCGACGCTGGCATCAATATTTTTGACACAGCCAACGTGTACAACGCCGGGAAGAGCGAAGAGGCCGTTGGTGAAGCGCTCAAGCGAAACGGAAGGCGCAGCTCGGTTTTCCTGGCGACAAAGGTCAATGGCAGGATGTCCAATGACCCGAACGGACTTGGAAACTCCCGGCTGCACATCATCGAGCAGTGTGAAGCCAGTCTGCGGCGTTTGCAGGTCGACCACATCGACCTGTACCAGTTCCACCGATCGTCACGGCATATTGCAATAGACGAGTCATTGCGTGCCATGGATGACCTGGTTCGGACCGGCAAGGTTCGATACATCGGCACGTCCAACTTCGGATCGTGGCAGGTTGTGGAATCGTTGTGGGCGGCGAAGGAGCTCGGGTTGAACAGGTTCGTCTCCGACCAGTCGCCTTACAACATGGCTGACCGGCGGATCGAAAGGGAACATCTGCCGATGTGCCAGACGTTCGGGCTGGCGCAGATTCCGTGGAGTCCGCTGGCAGGAGGTGGGCTAACGGGCAAGTACGTTCGCGCGGTGGCCCAGGAGGCAGGAACGCGGTTCGGCGATGAGACAGATCCGGGCAAGCTGCGACGGTTCAGCGGCGGTGTGCTGGAGATTGTGGATGCGATTCGGCCGCTTGCTGACGCGCTAGGTTGCACCGTTTCTCAACTTGCTCTGGCATGGGTGATGAGCCGTCCGGGTGTTACCGCGCCGCTCGTTGGGCCAAGGACGCTGGAGCAGCTTGAGGACAACCTTGGCGCACTGGAGGTCGAGGTTGGCACCGAAGTTGACTCAGCGCTGGATGCCGTCGTGCCGCCCGGCGAGCATGTTGCTGAGTTTTACGAGGCGAGCTTTGGGCCGAATCTGCACAGTTGGTAGGTTGGCCGCCCCAAAATTCCTGACCGAACGGAATTAGATCGCGGCCAGCTTCTTCAGCACCTCGGTTGCGTTCGGGATCATGCCCTGTGGAAAGACCTCGGAGTCACGGATCACACCATTCTCGTCGATCAGGAAGACAGACCGCATCGCAACGCCGCGGTCCTCGTTGTATACGCCGTACATCTTTGCCACCGACGCCTTCGGGTGGAAGTCTGCGAGCAGCGGAAAGTCAAGCCCATCCAGGGACGCCGCCCATGCCTTCTGCGACGGTACGTTGTCGACGCTGACCTCGAGCACCTCGGCGTTTGCCGCTGCGATTTCTGCATGCTTCTCACGGAAGCCGGTGACCTGGTTGGTTCAACCACCGGTGAAGCTGGCAGGGTGAAAAGCGAGGATGATGCGACGGCCCCTGTAAGAGGAGAGCGTGATCGCGTTGCCGTCGTGGGCCGTTAGCGTGAAGTCGGGTGCTTCTGTACCGGGCTGTAGCGTCATCTGATTTCCTGGTGTTGATCTGCGGGCTTAGGTTGTGAGTGGGTAGCCGGATGTTATCGCAGTCTCGACGCTGAGTGGACCCGCTGAACAGCCTGGTCGCTACAAGCGCCAGACCCGGGCTGCGTTATCTCCCAGGAGCATGGCTCGCTCCTGGTCGTTCAGCCAATCGAAACCTTCTCGCACAATGCGTAGCTCGCCGTCGAGAGTGGGCCAGCCGTGCTCAACGCGGTGGTAGCCCGGATAACCGGTGCCCCACATGCAGCGCTCGATGCCGAACTCGCTGATCGCCATCTTCACCACTTCGTGCATGTCCGCATGCGGGAACTGCTCGTGGGATCGGCTGTGGACATCCGAGATCTTCATGAGGACGTTAGGGTGTCGGGCCAGGTCAAGAACCGGCCTGTAGCCGCTCCAGCCGTCTGTGGCCATCTCGGGCAGCGGATACATCATGTGATCGATCAGCCAGGTGATCTGCGGATAACGAGCTGCGGCGACGTCCATCTGCGAGGCGTACTCGGCCTGGCAGTGGATCTGCACAATCCCCTTCCGGCTCTCGATCGCCTCGAACATGGGCGCGTTCTCTGGCTTCGTCAGGATTTCACCCTCTGACGGGTCATCTGTCAGGTAGTAGCCGGGATGGAATCGGAAGCCCGACATTCCGCGCTCGTCCATCCAGTAGGCGGCGAGTTTGGCGTTTTCGGGGTCGAGAGGGTCGATCATTCCCTGGGCGACGAAGCGATCGGGAAAGCGCTTTGCTGCATCGGCCACGTAGCCGTTGTCCCATGTTGACCACGACGTTTGGACGAGCACGGACCAGTCGACCTTGCTTGCGTCCATATCTTCCAGGAGCATCTCGGCGGTGCCTGGGGCGGTCGGCAGGGAGTTCCAGCGAGGTGCTGTCGGGCCGATGGGAGCGATGGGTGGCATCTCCCAGACATGGACGTGCGTGTCGACGATCATGGTTGGCGGTTCCATTCGGTCAGGGTGTAGAGAGTCAGCATGTTCTGGGCCTCAAGTGGCTTTCGACGCGCAATACGTTAACCCGGACCGTCTCTCATCTTTGCCAGCGCAGGTACGGCTTGCGGGCCGCGGCTGCTTCATCCAGCCTGGTTACAGGCAGAGTGTGCGGGGCCGTGCGGACCGTTTCCGGGTCTGAACTTATCTCATCGTCAATCTGGCGCATCACCTCGATAAACCGGTCGAGCGTCTCTTTCGACTCGCTCTCCGTCGGCTCAACCATGAGAGCTTCCTCAACGATCAGCGGGAAGTACATCGTCGGTGCGTGAATCCCGTGGTCGAGCAAGCGCTTGGCGATATCCAGACCCTTCACACCACGCTTTTTCTGCTGACCGGCACTCAGCACGGTCTCATGCATGCAGTAGCGGTCGGCAGCGAGATCGAAGCGATCCTTCAGCTGCGCCTGTATGTAGTTGGCATTGATGATGGCGTTCTCGGCGACAGCTTTCAGGCCGTCTCGCCCCATTGCGCGGATATATGTATATGCCCGCACCAGGATTCCGAAGGAGCCGTGGAAGGCATTGATCTTGCCGATGCTGCTTTCAGGTTCGGCCAGTATGTATGTATCGCCGTTTTTCTCCGCAACCGGCTCGGGAAGGAATTTTGCAAGCTCCTCAGTGACCATCACTGGCCCGGACCCAGGACCGCCGCCACCGTGCGGAGTAGAAAAAGTCTTGTGGAGGTTTGAGTGGCAGATGTCGAAGCCGAGATCTCCGAGCTTCACCAGACCGAGGAGAGCGTTGAGATTTGCTCCGTCTGCATAGACCAAACCACCGGCATCGTGAATGATTTGAGTGATCTCGAGTATGCTCGGCTCAAACAGGCCGAGTGTGCTCGGCAGAGTCAGCATGAATACTGCTGTCCGCTCGTCGGCAACTGACCGAAGCGCCTCAACGTCTACGTTACCGTCTGCGTCTGATGGAACCGTAACTACTTCCAGTCCGGCCATCGCCGCGGAAGCAGGATTGGTCCCGTGAGCACTGTCGGGGATTAGCGCAACCGTGCGTGCGGTGTCGTTGTTGCTCGCATGGAAGGCTCGAGCTATCAGCAGGCCTGCGTACTCGCCCTGTGCACCGGCCAGAGGGGCCAGACTGACGCCGGGAAGCCCCGTCAGGTCTCCCAGCGCCTGCTGAAGCTCATACATGAGCTGCACTGCGCCCTGGACCTGCTCTGCGGGTTGGTTGGGATGGATGGCGGCGAAACCCGGCAGCGATGCCACTGCATCGTTGAGCTTCGGGTTGTACTTCATGGTGCAGGAGCCGAGCGGATAGAAGTTCGTGTCGATCGAAAAATTTAACTGGCTGAGCAGTGAGAAGTAGCGGATGACCTCAAGCTGTGAGACTTCAGGCAGCGGAAGTTCGTCCCTGAGCATGTCAGCATCTGGCAGAGGCTGTTCGGGCACATCAGACGGCGGCATGTTGATAGCGCTGCGGCCAGAGACTGAACGGTCCATGAGCAGGCGTCGATCAAGTTCATTCAATTTCATCATGCCGTACCTCCGATCTCCCGGAGAGCGGCTATCAACTGGTCAATCTCATCCCGCGTGTTCATCTCGGTTACGCAGAGAAGCATCGTGTTCGGAATGCGCTCGCTGACATCGTGGCCGCCGATGATCTTTCGCTCTAGCAGGTCGGTGTTGACTTCTGAGACGGGACGCGGGCATGTGACCGCGAACTCGTGGAAGAAGGTTCCATCGGCTGGCAGCGTGTAGCCGGGGATCTTCGCGATCTCCGACGCGGCGTAGTGCGCCTTCTGGTAGCAGAGGTTTGCGACATCACGAAGTCCCTGCTTGCCGAGAGTCGCAACGTAGACGGCGACCATGAGACCGATCAGCTGGGTGCTTGTGCAGATGTTCGAAGTGGCACGTTCTCGCCGGATGTGCTGCTCTCGGGTCTGCAGCGTCAACGCGTAGCCGGTGCGGCCTTTCGTATCGGTGGTTCGGCCGATGATCCGTCCTGGCAGCTGCCTGATGTGCTCCTGACGGCACGCGAACAACCCGACGTATGCGCCTCCGAAGGAGAGCGGCACGCCAAGTGGCTGGCCCTCGGCAGTGACTATGTCGACGCTGTACTTGCCCGGCGGTCGGAAAAGACCGTGCGCTATCGGGTTTACGTGGGCGACGGATAGGGCGCCGACAGCGTGTGCACGGTCTGTGAGTGCCCCAACGTCTTCCATAGTCCCGAACAGATTTGGGCTCTGGAAGGCGATACAGGCGACCTCATCGGTGATGTCGGCATCTTGCGTGATTGAGATGATCTCGATCTGCTGGTAAAGACTGTAGGCACGGAGAACTTCGACAAGCCTGGAATCTGCAGTGTCAAGAACGGCCACTTTGTTGCGGCGAGTTAACCGGCATGCCATCAATGCAGCCTCGGCAAACGCGGTCGGTCCGTCGTACATACCCGCATTCGCCACCTCCATATCGAACAGCTGGCAGATTGCGGACTGGAACTCGAAACCTGTCTGGAGCGTGCCCTGCGCCGCTTCGGGCTGATACGGCGTATAGGCGGTAACGAACTCGCCGCGCTGCAACACCGCATTGACGGTTGATGGGATGAAGTGCCGGTAAGCCCCGGCGCCGAGAAAGCAGGTGTACTCGCCCGGGGTCACGTTACGTGCAGCCATCGCCGATATCTCGGCGGAGAGCGATAGCTCGGGTGCGCTTTCGGTGATGCTCAGCGCTGGAAACCGCAGCTGCTCCGGGATGTCATGGATCAGCTCTTCAAATGAGTCGACGCCGATAGCAGCCAGCATTGCCGTGCGGTCGGCATCGGTCGCCGGAACATACGGGTGCGGGCTACCGGCATTTCTGCTCACCTCTGCCGAACGATCAACGGTGTGGACCATTCCATCCTCCGCTATTCAGCGATGTGTGCTTCATATCCCGCGGCGTCCATGAGTGCGTCAAGCTGGGCGAGGTCGGAGATCTCGATCTTGAGCAGCCAGCCCTCGCCGTAAGTGTCCTCGTTGACCTTCTCGGGACTGTCCTTGATCGTGTCGTTCACCTCGACGACCTTGCCACCGATCGGTGAAAAGAGGTCGCTCACGGTCTTCACCGACTCGATTTCGCCAAACTTTCCGAACTGTTCGATGTCACTGCCCGAAGCCGGAAGGTCGACGTACACGACATCGCCGAGCTGTTCCGCAGCGAACTGGGTGATGCCGACAACTGCTGTGTTGCCGTCCACTCGCGCCCATTCGTGTTCCTTTGAATACTTGAGGTCTTCTGGATTCATTGCTTAATCCTGCCGCCGGTCTGCGCCGGCCATTTACTCTTTTATGCCTGTTCCGGGTTTCAGGACCGCTTGTAAAAAGGCAGTTCCGTGATTTGCGCCGGAACGCGCCGGCCACGGACATCTATCTCTACCTGCGCCCCCGGCTCGGCAAGCCTCCGTGTGACGTAGCCCATGCCGATATCAGCCTCAACCGTTGACGAGTGCGTGCCGGACGTCACCTTGCCGACGTTCTCGTCTCCATCGTATATAGCCATGCCGTGCCTGGGGATGGCGCGTCCCGTCATCTTGAAGCCGGCGATCACCTTTTCCGTTCCGGTCGAGGCGATTTCTCGAAGCGCATCACCCGCGATGTAGCCCGGCTTGTCAAGGTTGACCGTCCACTCCAGTCCCGCCTCGAACGGATTGTTCTCCACGGTCATGTCGCTGCCGTGAAGCATCAGACCCGCCTCAAGCCTCAGCAGATCCCGGGCGCCTAAACCGCATTCGGCGGAGCCTGCTGCTTTCAACGATTCCCAGACCTCCACGAGTCGGTTTGCCGGTGGCATAAGCTCGAAACCGTCCTCACCGGTGTAGCCGGTTCGGGCCGCAAGACACGATATTCCCGCCACCGTGACCTCACCGATGCGAAACCTGCGGACTTTTGAGGTCTCGCCATCGGAAAGACTGTCCAGTATTTCGATCGCCTGCGGACCCTGGACCGCGATCATCCCCGTATTCGCGGTAGTTATCTCGACGTCCACACCGCCGTAGGCTTCAGCCTTCGGCAAGATCCAATCCATGTCGGCTTCTGCATTGCCTGCGTTCACAACCAGCAGGCATTTCTCATCGCTGAGCCTGTACACGATCGCATCGTCTATGATGCCGCCCAGATCGTTGCAGATCATGTGGTACTTTGACCTGCCGGGTCGCAGGGCTGCCACGTGTGCGCTCAGGACGGTGTCCAGGAAGGGGACTGCGCCCTCCCCCGAGAACTCGACTCGTCCCATGTGGGAGACATCGAAAATCCCGCAGCTTTCACGTACAGAGCGTGCCTCTGCAACGATTCCCGCGGGATACTGGACCGGCATGCTCCATCCACCGAATGGAACCATACGGGCGCGAGATGCGACATGCACGTCGAAGAGCGGTGTTTTCTCGAGGTCTGGTTCTGCCAAGGTTTAGCCTGTTTGACGGGTCTACGGCGCAGATCAATTTAATCGTAGCAGTTGACCGGATGAATCAGGCTGATGGAGACGGACTCTTTTTGATTGCAGAACCGAGACTTGTCTCTGATGATTCGTGGTGTTATTTCAGAATCGCGGGATTTACTGTGTGAGGAACGAACTGATGTCTAAGCGAACGGTTGTACAGGGCGAGGGGCAGTCTGACGGCCCGCCCGAGCTTGTGATAGTCGGCGACCGGGTGGTCTCGTCAGGGCTGGTTTCAGATCGGCCCGGTGGGTTGGAATCAGAGACTCACAGAATCTTTCAGCTAACACTGTCGATGCTGCGAGACGCTGGCATCACCCCGGGAGACGTTGTACGAACGCGGGCATGGTATGTGGAAGATGAGGCAGGCGCCGGCGAGACTGAGATCAGGGACACTCATGGTGTGGTGTTCGATCATCCGGGACCTGCGTTCAGCGCCGTTAAGGTCTCGTCCCTGCCCAACAACGCCGCCGTTGCGATTGAGCTTGAGGCGATCAAAGGCGGTGCGGATCGGATTAAGCGATTCGATTCCGATGAGATGAGCAGTACATCGGTGGCTGTCATGTGCGATGGCGAACTCTGGGTGAGCGGAACGACGGGCTTCGGGAGTGATGTCGCCGAGCAGATAGGCAGTATCACCGGCGCGATTGGCCAGTCGCTGAGTGAGTTCGGGATGAGTCCTGCCGATGTGGTTTCGACCCGGCATTTCCTGCTGCCGGACGCACAGTTCAAGACGCCTCCCGACCAGTGGGCCGCTTTCATGAGCCAGGCAATTCCAACCTCCGCCGGTGTCGCTGTAGAAGGAGTCGGCGAGGGCAGTTTGTTCATGCTTGAGTGCGAGGCGGTGCAGGACGCGGCTAAAGGGCGCAAGAACCTGCGTTCTGGACGCAGTTACGAGGTCGACCACAACTACTGTCGGTCGGTGAGAGTGAACGGAAGAGATGTGACGTACGTTGCCGGTTCGACGTCCACGGTGGTTGGCGAGACTGTGCGGAGCGAGTTCGACGTTGCAGGGCAGGTGGTGGACACGCTAGAGACTATTCGCTCGTCAATCGAAGGACAGGAAATGGAGTGGGCGGACCTGGTGAAGGTGAGGACATATGTGGTCGGCGGTCCGGAAAAGCTAGCGGAGGCGGCTGCGGCGCTGGATGAACAGCTTGGAGATATGGATGTGGCAGTGACGTTGGTTGGTGTACCGACTCTGGCAAGACCTGAGGTAGTTGTGGAGATTGAGGCGACTGCGATTGCGGACTGAGTGCAGCGCTAAGGCCGGTCTGAGGACAGTTCGTCCAGCGTCTGAACCTCGAAGTGGGCGCTACCGGAAAGCTGCGACCCTCTGAGGGCGATGTGGCGTCGTGGGCTCAGCAGCGGTGGTTGGGAGAATTGGCGAGCAGCCGTTTGTGTGTGCTGGCCGAATCCGGTGAGACGAGATTCTGGGACATTGCGGCTGTATGCGGCGACCCGGAACCCACCCATTCCCTCGGGATCGACCAGTGACCGCGCTCCAAGCTCGTTTGCTCTTTTTGCTGGTCGAGGCGACGGGGCGGCGCGGAGTTGGTCAAGCGCTGACTCGATGCCCAGTTGTACCAGGAACTCGGCCTGTGTCGTGAATCCACAGATTCTGAATCCTGCAATATCCATTGCCTCTTCGACAGCGGTGAAATCGACATGAGCCGTGATGTCCTGATCGCCTGTGTGCTTGAGTGGATCCTGGCCAAGCGTGTGCTGATAGTAGGTGCGTAGCGAGCCGGATGTGCGGTCTGACCGGTAGAGCACCGGACGCTCGAAGCCGTAGTCGATGGTCAGAGCCCAGCCACGATCCAGCGTTCCCGCCTGACGGGATGCCCAGGTGTCGAGACCTGCGTTCATTTCACCCCGGTAGCCGTCCGGCAGGTAGGCGAGGTACGGCCTCAGACGTTCCTCAATGATAGGAGTCGATGGTGGCTGCAGAATCTCGACAAGTTTCTCACCGTCATGCGAGATGAATATCTCGTGCAGTTCGCCGTTACTCACCTCGAAGCGATGAACCGGCATTGCGTCGAGTAGTTCGTTGGATAAGAGACAGCCTGTGATGCCGGTTGGCGATTCTGTGATTAGTGAGACCGGATAGTGCTGCTGGGCGGGTGGCGCGATATCGAGTGCAACGTATCGCAGGGCGGTTGCGAACTGTTTGTCGATGACGGCGACGTACTCGGTGATGTCTGCCGCCAGCCCTCC
The DNA here is from genome assembly GCA_029262735.1 of Chloroflexota bacterium. GTDB lineage: Bacteria > Chloroflexota > Dehalococcoidia > Lucifugimonadales > Lucifugimonadaceae > JAJCYX01. The sequence continues at coordinate 14,121 of JAJCYY010000017.1, forward strand.
GTGACCGGCGCCTTCTTCGATGACCGTGAACGGTTCAGGCGAACCGAGAAGCTGCCACATCTCGTGCAACTGAACGGCTATTAGCGCGCCGAACAGCGGATGTGCCGAAGGGGAGGTGAAGTAGTCGCCGTCTGCGCTGATCGGAGAACCGGAGGTGTAGTAACCACCAGGTCCGTACAGCGCCACCTCCATGAACTCGGCGAAGGTGATTGGCCCGTGCTCGGTGATGGCGTGGCGGATTGAGTCAGACGCAGATCCACCGGTCATTGCTTCTTCTTGTCGCATGGCGAAGCGCGATATACCGAACGACGCCCGAACGGCTCTATCGCTAACCCCGCTCGGCGATCGGCACGTACGGCCGGTCATGCTCGCCAGTGTAGGAGAGTAGCGGGCGAATCAGGATGTTGTGCTCGAACTGCTCGACCACCTGCACCGTCCATCCGGGAACGCGGCCAACGGCAAAGATGGGTACGAACAGGTCCTGCGGAACGCCGTTCAGGTAGTACACCACGCCAGCGAAGAAGTCGACATTTACATGAATGCCGCGGCGGGCGTACGGCTTCATCGCAGCGATGACGGCCTCGAGAATTGCATACCACTTCGGTTCGCCCTTCTCCTCAGACAGCTTTCGCACACCTTCACGCAGGTGTCTTGCCCTGGGGTCCTCTGCCTTGTAGACACGATGCCCGAAGCCCATGACGCGTTGCCGTGTTGCCAGCAGGTCTTTCACATACTGGGCGGCGTTCTCTGGTTCACCTATCTCCTGGGCCATCTGCATCACGTTTTCGGCCGCACCGCCATGAGATGGTCCAGAGAGGGCCGCAATACCGGCTGCCACAGCGCCATGCAGATCAGCGCTAGTGCTCGCAACGACTCTTGCTGTGAACGCAGATGCATTAGAGCCGTGATCAGCATGAATGACGAAGTCGCGGTCCATGAGTTCTGCTGTGTCCGCAGTTGGCTCTTCGCCTTCCAGCATGTACAGGAAGTTTGCGGCGTGACTGAGTTTGTCGCTCGGCTTAATCGGGTCTTTACCGTTTCGAATCCTGTGGTGGGCCATCACGATGGTGGCGAACTGCGAGGTGAGCCTGATGCCTTTGCGGAAGGTGGCCTCAGCGGAGTTGTCGTTCCTGTCCTCGTCGAACGATGCGAGCGCGGAAACAGCCGTACGCAGCACGTCCATCGGGTGCGAGTCCTTGACAATCTCGATCACGTCCAGCACCTGCTGGGGGAGTTCCCGCGCTGCCTTTAGCTGGGCGTCGAACTCGTCAAGTTGTGCCTGGGTAGGCAGTTCGCCGTAGAGCAGGAGGTAAGACGTCTCTTCGAAGGTGGACTGGGCAGCCAGATCGTGGATGCTGATTCCGCGGTACTCAAGAATTCCTTTTTTACCGTCGATGAAGGTGGTCGCTGTTCGGTCGAAGTAGACGCCCTGGAGGCCTCTGTACAGTTTGATTTCGTCTTTAGTGGTCATCTAACCCCTGCGGTCTCTTCGGTGGCAGTTTTAGATCCGGCAAAGGTGAACGAAGACAATGCTCGCCGTTGCCAGCGTGGAAATCTGTGCTGCAATCGATCCGGCTTGCTCGATGAGCGCAAGTTGGAGTTGCAGAGTCAAGTGAGGCTAGCATCGCGCATATCCAGCGTCAAATTGCGACTCAACGTGACGCGTATGTGGAAAATATGGCCTTTGGTGGGCCTAATCCGAGGTCAATAACGGCTCCATTGAGCGCTCGTTGACCTCCCTGGTGAGACCTTCGACCACATTGGCGATGGACACTGTGCCGAGATTCCCGCCGGTCCGCGTCCGAACTGCGACCGCGTTGTCTTCCGCTTCACGGTCTCCAACGACCAGCATGTATGGCACTTTCTGAAGCTGCGCATGGCGTATTTTGGCGTTCATCCGATCGCCGGAATCGTCGACCTGGACTCGTAGACCGCTTTTCACCAACGTGTCTTTCAAGTCGTTCGCGTAGTCAAAATGACGGTCGGCTATTGGAACGACGACGGCCTGCACAGGAGCCAGCCAGAGCGGGAATGCACCGCCAAGGTGTTCGATCAGAATGCCAAGAAAGCGTTCGATTGAGCCGAGCATTGCACGGTGGATCACGACGACCTTCTGGCGGCTGCCATCATCGGCGGCGTACTCAAGATCGAATCGCTCTGGCAACGAGAAGTCCAACTGCACCGTTCCGAGCTGCCATTCTCGATTGAGCGCGTCAGGCACGAAGACGTCGATCTTGGGACCGTAGAATGCTCCTTCGCCTGCAACGGTGTCGAAACTGAGGCCGCTATCAGCCAGGATCTCTTCGAGCGCGGCTTCCGCCTGGTCCCACATCTGGTCTGTGCCGACCCGCTTCTCAGGACGGAGCGACAACGTGAAGCGCGGGTTGTCGAGGCCAAACACTTCATACGACTCCCGGAGCATGTCGAGGAATCCCCGAACCTCCTGGCCGATCTGATCCAGCGTGCAAAAGATGTGCGCATCGTCCTGCGTGAGTGAGCGAACCCGCGTGAGTCCGTGCGTTACGCCTGAGCGTTCGTAGCGGTGCAACCTGCCGAAGTCGGCATACCGCAGCGGCAGATCGCGGTAAGAGTGCGTCTCGGACGCGTAGAGCATGGCGGCAGCCGGGCAGTTCATGGGCTTTACGCCGTACTCTGTCTCATCAATGTTGATGAAAAACATGTTCTCGGCGTAGTTGTCGTAGTGACCGGAGCGGCGCCATAGATCGGTGTTGAAAATTTGCGGCGTGATCACCTCTTTGTAGTCGTAACGCGTGTACAGCTCGCGTACGAACTCGGTGAGACCGTTGACTACGAAAGCGCCTTTTGGCAGGAAGAACGGGCTGGCCGGTGCGATCGGGTCGAAGAAGAACAGCCCGAGCTCTCGCCCCAGCTTGCGGTGGTCTCGCTTTTCGGCCTCCTCAAGTCGATGCAGATGGTCCGACTGCGCCTCTTTAGACTCCCACGCCGTGCCGTACACGCGCTGGAGCATCTTGTTGTTTTCGTCGCCCCGCCAGTACGCGCCGGCAGTGGAGAGCAGCTTGAATGCCTTGATGTCACCGGTCTTCGCAACGTGGCCGCCGCGGCAAAGGTCCTCGAACTCGCCGTTGCTGTGGCTGCAGAAAGTGACGCGTGTGCCTTCCGGGATTCCGTCGAGGATCTCGATTTTGTATGCGTTGTCTCGGACCTGTTCCAGGGCCTCTTCCCGGGACACTTCGCGCTCTACGAACTCGGTGTTCTTGTTGATCGAATGGCGCATCACTTTTTCGATCGCCTTCAGATCTTCTGGAGTGAACGGCTCATCTACATCGAAGTCGTAGTAGAAACCGTCTTCGATAGGCGGACCGATGGTCAGCTTCGCTTCTGGCCTGAGCTTCAGCACGGCTTCAGCGAGTACGTGGGCGGCAGAGTGGCGCATGTTGTTGCGGAACTCGACCAGCTCGTCTTGTGAGAGGTTTTTTACGGATGCCATTTCGGGATGCCTCGCAGGATTCGCACGACGTAGCAGTCGATAACGGTCGTTGCGAATGGTTGGTGTCGGTGAGAAATCGCAGCGAGAATGCTGCGGTTTTTAAGATCAGGAAAGGCGCGACGCGGCGGCGCAGCGACGCGCCTTCGTAGTGAGGGTGTTGCGCCGCGTTGGGTCGCCCTCCGAACCGCCTGGAGTGTGTGGTGAGGCAGCGCTGACAGCGAAGGCCGGTGTCGTTATTTGTTTGATATGCGCTGGATACATGACGTGACTTTGTGGTGGGCAGTACAGGGCTCGAACCTGTGACCTCGTCGATGTCAACGACGCGCTCTAGCCAACTGAGCTAACCGCCCCTGCAAGTCGAATCATTATACAGGGCGGGAATTGCCGGATCGTGGCTATGACTAACGATTGATAGCACCTGAGAACGCGTCGAGCAGGTCTGTCCAACCTGTCTTGTTCGCGTTACGCAGCTCGACAGCCCGGTCCGCGAGGCGCTCCCAGCCCGAGTGTTTAACGGTCACGCGGGTCCGTTCGCCGTCCAGTGTCTCGAACGAGACTTCGACGTCCGTTGCCTCGTTAGCCGTTCCGTAGATGTGCCATGTGAACGCGAGGCTCGAAGGAGGACTCCAACTGGTGATCCGGCCCCAATCCCGCTGCGTCCTGGTGCTGCTACTCTCGAAGATTCGACCGTTTACACCGGGCTCGATGACAACAGCGACGGCGTCGTCGCCGAAAGTGCTGTGGTCTTTCAGAGGCCACCAGCTTGAAGGTTTATTCACCCACAGATCGAACGCGGCCGCCTGCGAGCAGTCGACGTCGACCGAATGGAGTAGAGGCTCAAGTTGTGGTTGATTCACGGGCGATCGTCCCGGTCGTTCGCAGTCTTCTCAGACTCTACTGTCTTCGCAAAGTCCTGTAACGAGGTCTGCCACATTGCGTTGAGGTACTCTCGCAGGGCCTGTATTCCTTCATTTTGCAGCCTGTAAATCCGGCGTGTGCCGAACGGCTCATCGGCTACAAGTCCGGCCTGTTTGAGCAGTTTCAGGTGCCTCGATACGGCCGGACGGCTGATTGGTAGCTGGTCGGCGATAACCCGCACAGGCGCGGGCGAGTGCCGCAGAATCTGCACGATATTCCTCCGCCGGGAATCACCAAGGGCATCGAGCACCTCGGTTGCAGTGGCGGTCAAGTGTTCCTCCCGTCTCAGCCCGATTTCGCCGGCGCCTGCGCTACCTGGCTACAGATGTGTCGACCTCATCAATCTTCAGCGCTTCAGGTCCTTCGGCACAGGCTGCGCTCAGTTCTGGTCCGAACGCACTGAACTCCGGCAGAGACTGAAACTCTTTGAAGGCGTCTTCGTCTTCGAACCACCCAAGATGGACGAACGACTTCCCGTCTGGCTTGGCAAGAGAACGATAGCTGTAGCGATTGCTGTTCTGCGCCTTGAGAGCAGAGAAGAACCTGTCTCTTGCAGCCTTCGCCTCGTTCTCTGAGCCATCTTTTACGGTGTACTGGATGATGTATTCGAGTGCCATCGTCAACTCCTGTCTGTGTGGTCTGCCTAAACGGTAACATATAGGTTACGGTAACAGATATGTTACCGATGTGCGATGTTTCAGCGGCGGGAATATCGGCGTAAAAAAGAGAAGGCCGGAGGACAATGCCTCCGGCCTTCCAATTTATCTTTCTGATCGCCCGCGTTAGTCGTCTGATCCGGTCTCCACAGGCTCGACGGTGGACATCCCAGGAATGTTGCCGCCAGAGTCGTCGACCCTGCTGGCGCCCATGAGCTCCTCGGTTACGCGTTCGACGGCGCTCTCATCCGGAGTCTCGGCTTCCGCTTCTTTGACGGGAGTGTCGCCTGAGACCGAACGAGGCGTCTCTTCCTGGATCGTGTCAGGTAGCTCCCCACCGATGGCGGCCAGCGCTTCCTCGAATGTTGGCGGGGCCTGCGTGAATCCGGTCAGGCGGCCGTCAAGCCGCTCCTCACCGGGTGCCATACCAAGCCTTTCACGGCCCGCGTCCGTCTGGTCGAGTCGTGCCGGGATCAGCCGTCCGATGATGACGTTCTCCTTGAGGCCGTTCAGGTGGTCCACGCTGCCGTTCACCGCGGCTTCCGTGAGCACCCTTGCGGTCTCCTGGAACGATGCGGCCGACAGGAAGCTGTCGGTGCTGAGCGATGCCCTGGTGACACCGAGCAGAACGGGGCTTGCCGTTGCGGGCTCCCCACCCTCTGCGAGGATCGTGTTGTTCAGGCGTTCGTACTCAACGCGGTCTATCAACTCACCCGGCAGCAGTTCAGTGTCGCCCGGTAGCTCGACCCGGACCTTGCGAAGCATCTGCCTGGCGATCAGCTCGATGTGCTTGTCGTGGATGCGCACACCCTGTGAGCGATAGACGTTCTGCACTTCATCGATCAGGTACCGCTGTACGGCTGCCTGGCCCTTGATGCGCAGGATGTCCTGCGGGTTCATCGGCCCGGCCGTAAGTTGTGCACCCGGCTCGATCACATCGCCGTCTGCGACCTGAAGGTCAGCTGCCGCGGGGATGACGTACTCTCGTTCGTCGATCTCCTCCCAGGTGATGGTCAGGACGCCGCCAGAGACAGTCACAGAGCCTGCGACAGGCGCTGTAATCTCTTCCGGCATCGCAAGCTCAATGCCTTCTCGCCTGGCTGCTGTTGCGGCGGTGCGAGTCACACCGAGCACCGGGTGCCCGGCATCTACCCAATCGCCGGTCTTTACGAGTTGCTTGTGAGACTCAGGTATCTCAATCTGCTCGCTGTACTGTTCTTTGTTGATCACCTTCACGAAGCGACCTTCGGGAGTGTGCATGAGCTCCACAGTGCCGCCAATTTCGGACATGATGGCGACACCTCGTGGCGAACGAGCTTCGAAAAGCTCGACTACACGTGGCAGACCGCTTGTTATGTCCTGTCCGGCAATACCGCCCATGTGGAAGGTCCGCATTGTTAGCTGAGTACCTGGCTCACCAATGGACTGTGCAGCCATGATTCCGACAGCTTCGCCGGGGATCACTATCTCGTTATTGGCGAGAGAGGAGCCGTAGCATTTCTGCGGGATGCCACGGAACGAGAAGGAGCTCAGTGGTGAGAGAACGTAGACCTCTTTGACTCCAGACTCCTGGATCTGCGCTGCCAGCTCTGTGCTAATCAGAGTCTCTTTGTCAGCCAGAACCTCGCCTGTCTCTGGATGAACGATGGGCTGGGAGGGAAACCTGCCAACGATACGTTCAGCGATGCGCGGCTGGTCGCTGTTTGGTTCAGCATCGGTCACCAGCAGCCCCTGTGCGGTTGGATCGTCATCGTTTGTGATGATGACGTCCTGTGCCACGTCGGCAAGTCTTCTTGTCAGGTAACCCGAGTCAGCGGTTCGCAGGGCGGTGTCAGCCAGTCCCTTGCGTGCTCCGTGCGTCGAAATGAAGTACTCCATGACGGAGAGTCCTTCAGCAAAGCTTGAGCGGATTGGCAGCTCGATGATCCGGCCCTTCGGGTCTGACATCAGACCTCGCATTCCGGCCATCTGCTTAATCTGAGCCAGGTTTCCCTTGGCTCCGGAATCGGACATCGTGAAGATGCCACCGTAGTTCGGCAGATTCTCTCGAACTGCGTTCGTCATCTTCTCGTTGACATCCGTCCAGATCTCAATCGAAGCTGCGTACTTCTCCTGTTCGGTAATCATGCCCTGCAAGTACTGCTCGTCCAGGCGGTTGATCTTCTGGTCGGCAGCCGCAAGCAGAGGCTGCTTTTGCGGCGGGGTCATGATGTCTTTAATCGCGATCGTCGTGCCGGACTGCGTGGCGTAACGGAATCCCAGGTTCTTGATGTTGTCCAGAACCTTCGACGTAGCCTGCTTGCCGTAGAGGTTGTAAGACTCGGACACGATGTCCTCAATCTCTGGCCTGGCAAAGAGGTGGTTGCGAAAGTTCATGCCATCGGCGAGGGCGTCGTTAAAGATCAGTCTTCCAACCGTCGTCTTAATGATCTCCCCGTCGTCGGTTCGAACCATTACCGCTTCACGCGTACGGACCTGGCCCATAGCGTGCGCAAGTTGCGCGTCCTGGAAGTTGGCAAAGGTGACCGTCGATGATTTGCCGTTGCCGTTCTCGCTGCCTTCCGGGGTTTCCTCGGCCTCCGGCGCTTCGACGGCTTCAGGAGTGTCGTCCAGCTCGTCCATGCCGGTCAGGTAGTAGATGCCGAGGACCATGTCCAGGGTCGGGGCCACGATAGGCTCGCCTGAGCGTGGAGCAAGCATGTTGTTGGTGCTGAGCATCAGGCGCTGAGCCTCGACAACAGCCTCCCGTGAAAGTGGCACGTGTACGGCCATCTGGTCACCGTCGAAGTCTGCGTTGAAAGCCGTGCAGACCAGCGGGTGAAGCTGGATTGCGCTGCCTTCGATGATCACAGGCTGGAACGCCTGGATACCGAGCCTGTGCAGCGTTGGCGCACGGTTGAGCATGACAGGGTGGTTCTGGATCACCTCTTCCAGGATGTCCCAGATCTCAGGGCGTGCGCGTTCTGCCATGCGCTTGGCGCTCTTGATGTTGTGGGCGTATCCCTTGACTACAAGAGCGTTCATTACGAACGGCTTGAACAGTTCGAGCGCCATCTTCTTCGGCAGTCCGCACTCGTGGAGGCTAAGAGTTGGACCGGAGATGATTACGGAGCGGCCTGAGTAGTCGACACGCTTTCCAAGCAGGTTCTGGCGGAACCGGCCTTGCTTGCCGCGCAGCAGGTCTGTCAGGCTCTTGAGTTTGTGGTTGTGGCTGCCCTGGATGGCACGGCCACGGCGGCCGTTGTCGATCAGCGCGTCTACAGATTCCTGCAGCATTCGCTTCTCGTTCCGAATGATGATGTCCGGCGCCTGCAGGCTGATCAGGTGCTTCAGCCGGTTGTTCCGGTTGATGACACGGCGGTAGAGGTCGTTCAGGTCGCTGGTTGCAAAGCGCCCGCCGTCCAATTGGACCATCGGGTGAAGCTCTGGCGGCAGCACCGGGAGGACGGTGAGGACCATCCACTCGGGCTTGTTCCCGCTCTTGCGGAAGGCTTCGATCACACGCAGGCGTTTGATCGCCTTCTTCCGACGCTGACCGGATGTGTCACGAACCTGCGTCTGCAGGTCGTTTCTGACCTCGTTCAGGTCCATTTCTTTCAGGATGTCGAGTACAGACTCGGCGCCCATGCCGGCATTGAAGACCTCTCCAAACCGATCGCGTAGCTCGCGATAACGCGCTTCTGTCAGAAGCTCCATCGGCACGATGCTTTCGAGCTCGTCCATGCGCTCTTTGATATCGGCGCTCAAACCCTCTTTGCGCTGCTCGAAAACGAACCGAACGCGGTCCTCGACACTCGCCTCTTCGGGAGTGTCCTCTCCCTTTGCGGCAGACGGCTTCGCAGCCTTCGCGATCTCCGCTTCGGCTTCTTCGAGCGAACCGATGAATTCCTCTGCCTGGCCGCCCTCAATGACGGTGCTCAGTTCCTCGTCAAGCCGGTTTGTCTCGGCTTCGAGGTACTGCTCCATACTCTCGTTTGCGCGCTGCTTCGCCTCTTCGTCAACGGAGATGACGACGTACTGTGCGAAGTACAGGACTCTTTCCAGGTTCCTTGGAGAGAGGTCGAGCAGCAGGCCGAGGCGGGAAGGCGTGCCTTTGGAGAACCAGATGTGGGCAACTGGCGCTGCCAGCTTTATGTGGCCCATCCGCTCTCGTCGCACTTTGGAGCGCGCCACTTCAACGCCACAACGGTCGCAGATCACGCCTTTGTAGCGAATTTTCTTGTACTTGCCGCAGTAGCATTCCCAGTCCTTGGTAGGACCGAAAATGCGTTCGCAGAAGAGGCCGTCTTTTTCCGGCCGCAACGTGCGGTAGTTGATCGTCTCAGGCTTCGTCACCTCTCCGTACGACCACGCCCGGATTTGCTCCGGGGAAGCCAGTGAGATGCGGATTGCGTTGAAGTCAGCGCCTGACTGTGCCATATATCTACAGTCCCCTTGCCGATGCTGTCCTGTTGACAGTGAACCGGCGTTTATCCCTGGTGCCCGCTGCTGCGGGGAGTAGGTAGCCTTGCGGCCAATTAGTGGGCTGTTTTCTCCTTAGTGACTGAGTGTTTTCATTGCCAGTGGGGTGCGGCACTTAGTTAAATGCCGCACCTGAAGTTGATTTAGCTACTCGTCTCTTCTTCCAGCTCGACATCCTCGACAGCTTCTTCGTCGCCTTCGGTGTCAGCCAGTGCGCGTAGAGACTCCTCGTCCGGCTCTTCGTCGACATCGCCTGTCTCCGCAACCGCTTCATCTTCCGATTCGTCGACGACAGCATCAGGCGAAGATTCGGTCTTCTCTTTTTCTTCATCCACTTGAGGCTCGGCTTCGCTCTTAATCTCGACGTCGTCCGAGAGACCGGAATCTTCATCGTCGTCGAGATCAGCGTCATCGATGTCGAGGTCCAGCGGGCCGTCGCCAAAATCTTCCCAGCTAAGCGGTGCGCCCAGTGCTGCGGCAACGCTTTCCTCACGCGTAGGCTCCTGCTGCAACTGCTCGATGTCCTGGCTGAGCAGCTCAACGGAGAGTCCTAGGCCCTGCAACTCTTTGAGCAGGACATGGAACGACTCTGGCACGCCGGGCTGAATGACCTCTTCACCCTTGACGATGGCCTCGTAGGTTTTGACGCGGCCAACCACGTCATCCGACTTGATCGTAAGCATCTCCTGCAGCGTGTAAGCGGCTGAGTATGCTTCGAGGGCCCACACCTCCATCTCACCGAAGCGCTGTCCACCGAACTGCGCCTTACCGCCCAGCGGCTGCTGGGTGATGAGCGAGTACGGTCCCGTTGAGCGGGCGTGGATCTTGTCTTCGACAAGGTGAATGAGTTTCAGCATGTACATGGTGCCGACGGTCACAGGCTGATCAAACGTCTCACCTGTGCGACCGTCGTACAAGATGGATTTGCCAAAGACCGGTGCGGAAACCTTTTTCTCCCGCGACAGCCTCAACGCCTCGTTGTGCAACTCGGACGGCTTCAGGTCTTTGACGTCCTGGCCGACATAGTCACGGAGCCAGATGCGCAGGCAGGCCTCTCGGGCGACGCCGCGGTTGGTAGGCGCGTCACTCCAGAGCCGCTCTCTGTCGTAGCCGCGCTCGCTGAGCCACTGATCGACGCTCTCCCAGTCGATTCGACGCCTGTCAATGTCGCGCTGGGCGATCGCCTCGGACTCCTGAACGAACCATGCCCTGGCGAGCTGGTCTTCAATCACCACTTCCTGGGCGCCGTCGAACACCGGTGTCCTGGCGTTGAATCCAAGTGTGTTGGCAGCCGCTCCGAGATGTGTCTCGAGCAGTTGGCCGAGGTTCATGCGGGACGGCACGCCGATGGGATTCAGGATGATGTCCAGGGGTGTTCCATCTGGGAGGAACGGCATGTCCTCTCTCGGAAGGATCTTGGCTACAACGCCCTTGTTTCCGTGGCGTCCGGCCATCTTGTCACCCTGGGTGATCTTGCGAGTGTGGGCAACCCAGACGCGGACCATCTTCATGACACCGGGAGGCAGTTCGTCACCGTTCTCCTTTGTCATGACACGGACATTGATTACCTTGCCGTGCTGACCGTGCGGGACTCTTAGGGAAGTGTCCTTAACGTCTCGCGCCTTCTCACCGAAGATCGCCCGAAGCAGCTTCTCTTCAGCAGTCAACTCGGTTTCGCCCTTTGGCGTGATCTTGCCGACCAGGATGTCGCCGGGGCCGACATATGCTCCAATTCGCACGACTCCCTCGTCGTCCAGGTCCCTCAGGCTCTCCTCGCCCACATTCGGGATGTCACGCGTGATCTCTTCGGGACCAAGCTTGGTCTCCCGCGCCTCGACTTCGTGTTTCTCGATGTGGATCGAAGTGAACCGGTCGTCCTTGATCAGGTCTTCGTTGATGATGATGGCGTCTTCGAAGTTGTAGCCCTCCCAGCTCATGAACCCGACGGTCAGGTTCTGGCCGAGAGCAAGCTCGCCAAGTTCAGTTGAGGCGCTATCCGCAAGCGGGTCGCCCTTCTTCACAACCTGGCCCTTGGCAACGATCGGGTGTTGATTGATGCAGGTGCCCTGGTTCGAGCGGACGAATTTTGTCAGTGGGTGCTCGTGCACCTTTCCTTCGTCATCCATCACCTTGATGAGGGCTGCGTCGGCCGCGACGACTATGCCGTCTGTAGCAGCCAGAACGACCTGTCCGCTGTCCATGGCAACACGTCGCTCCATCCCGGTGCCAACAAGCGGCGCCTGGGACTTGAGAAGCGGTACCGCCTGCCTCTGCATGTTCGATCCCATCAGTGCCCGGTTTGCGTCATCGTGCTCCAGGAACGGGATCAGGGCTGTCGAAACGCTCACGATCTGCATCGGTGAAACGTCCATAAGAGCGACGTTCTCGGGCGACTCGTATGTGAAGCCTTCTCCGAGGCGGACCTCAACCTGCGATGTGGTTATCTGGCCTTTGGCGTCGGTCTCGGTTGTCGCCTGGCCAATGATGTGCTCCTCTTCTGCGTCGGCAGAGAGGTACTGAATGTCCTCGGGTTTGGCGGAGACGTAGGGCGTAACCCTTACGATCTTGGCCGGGAGGGCATTGATCTCCTCTGCCAGCGGGCCGGTGATGCGCTTACCGGCCTCAGCCACCACATTGCCCGAGCTGTCGGTTATGCCGTCCGTCGGTGTGCGACCGGCGATGTCCGGATCGTCGGTTGAAATCTCCTGCAGCACCTTCCTGTATGGCGTCTCAATAAAGCCGTAGGCGTTGATGCGCGCATAGGTGGAGAGAGAGCCCAGGAGGCCGATGTTCGGTCCTTCCGGAGTCTCGATGGGGCAGATGCGTCCGTAGTGGGAGTGGTGAACGTCCCGTACATCGAACCCGGCTCGCTCTCGCGAAAGCCCGCCTGGGCCGAGCGCCGACAGCCTGCGCTTGTGAGTCAGTTCTGCAAGCGGATTTGTCTGGTCCATGAACTGCGAAAGCTGGGAGCCGCCAAAGAACTCGCGCACCGCCGCAACTACCGGTCGTATGTTGATCAAAGCGGCCGGGGTCGTAGCAGCCGGGTCCATCTGCGTGGTCATTCGCTCTTTGACAACACGTTCCATGCGAAGCAGGCCGACGCGGAGCTGGTTCTGGATCAACTCGCCAACGGCACGCACACGGCGGTTGCCAAGGTGGTCGATGTCATCCGGCTGTGCACCACCGTTGTTGATCTTGATCATTCGAGCGATCAACTCGATGATGTCTTCCTTGGTAAGTGTCCGAGTCTCCTGTGGAACGTCGATACCAAGGCGGCGGTTCAGCTTGTAGCGGCCGACCTTACCGAGGTCGTACTTGCGTTCGTTGAAGAAAAGACCTTCGATCAGAGTGCGGGCATTGTCGATGCTCGGAGGCTCACCGGGACGTAGCCTGCGGTAGAACTCCAGCAAAGCCTCGTCCTGTGTCGTGACGGCGGAGTCTCGGGCAAGTGTCGATTCGATGAACTTGCGGTCGGGGTCCGTATCGACGTCCTTGAAGAGCGCCTGGATCTCCTCATCGGTCTCCCAGCCGAGGGCTCGGAGGAAAGTCGTGATAGGCGCCTTGCGCTTGCGGTCCACCTTGACACTCAACAGGTCACGGTTGCTCGTTTCGAGCTCGACCCATGCGCCGCGGTACGGGATCAACTTGGCGGAACAGAGCGCTCGACCAGATGTCGGGTCGCTGTCGGACGAAAAATATGCGCCCGGTGAACGGACGAGCTGCGAGACAACGACGCGTTCTGCGCCGTTGATCACGAAGGTGCCGTTCGGCGTCATCATCGGCACATCGCCGAAGAAGAGCACCTGCTCCTTGACCTCGCCGGTGGATTTGATCACCAGCTGGACGGTCACATAGAGAGGGGCTGAAAACGTGATCTCTCGCTGCCTGCATTCACGTTCGGTGAATTTCGGTGCGCGAATCTCGTGTTCCAGGAACCGCAACTCGAAGCGGCCTCCTGAGAAGTCTTCGATAGGCGAGACCTCGGAGAACAGGTCGCTCAGACCGTCCGTCTTCAATGAATCGAACGAATTGATCTGAACCTGCACCAGGTTTGGCACATCAACGACCGTACGAAGCGAATTGAATGACTTGGCTTCCTTGGGTTCGAAGATGCGTGATCGTGATTCGGCGAGAACCATGCTCTACTCCACTTCCAGAGCTGTGATGCCGGTGTGCCAGGCGGCGAGCCGGGATTGCGTGATCTGCGGGAACGCGCAAAACACCCCGTCCGCTGATGCCTTGTAATTTCAGCGGAATAGGGGTGTGTCGGGTGAGATTAAATTAGGAACCTGTGCTCAAATTGCAGAGGTGGACACTCCTCAAGAGACCGTAAGTTTACTCTAAAGCCAGTTCAGGGTCAATGAAACTACTAGGAAGATTCACGTACTTGCTGCTCGTACTGTTGCGATCCTCGACGCTGGAACTGCTGGATGTCTTCCGGCCACGTGGATTTGATGTAAGCGAGGATGTCAAGGATTTCATCTTCTGAGAGCTTGCCGCGAAATGCGGGCATCGATTCGGCCAGGGGAGGTCTATCCAGGGTCCAGTTGAACAGCAATCTGTCGGCGTGGTGCCAGGTGTGGCCGTTTTCGTCGTGCGGAGGCGCGGTTCGAAGTAGTGGCTGCGAAATACCAGGCTCACCGTGGCAGGTGGCGCAATTAGCTACGTAGAGCGCTGCGCCGACTTCGACTCGTGCTGCGGTGATCGCTATCGGGAACTGTTCGACGGAGTCCTTGCCTGAACAGGAGGCAACGACGATAGCAGTCAACGTCGCCGCAGCCACAATCAAAAGTAGTCGCGGCCTGCGATGCAACAAATCAGTCAAGACTGTCCCTCTTAATTTCTGACCGATTCCGCTTTCCGACGGATTGCAGTGTACCCAGACCCCCCGGGTAGGGGTATACTACCTCACATAATTAGACGCTGCCGATCGGCAGGAGATTCATATTTAAGATGGCGAACCAGTCGATGAGCCGGTCTGTGAGAGAAAAATATGCTTGGTGATACTAAGACCGACGCCCTAAAGCGCGTCAACTACATAGACGGGCATCTTGCTGGAGTCCGCAAGATGATCGAAGAGGATCGCTACTGTGTCGACGTAGTCCGGCAGACATTCGCGATCAGACGAGCATTGCAGAAGCTTGAAGGCATCCTGGTTGACGGGCATCTGAGGTCTTGTGTACCCGATGCGTACCACGAAGGCCGCGACGACCAGATGCTCGATGAACTTAAAGAGCTGTTCGAGATCTCCGAGCGATAGGACCGCAAGCCGTGACTACTGAGCATAAGCATATTGCGGCCGATAAAGATGAGGCTCGGCCGTACAACAGCATCTCGCTGCCGATCACTGGAATGACCTGTGCTTCGTGTGTCGCCCATGTCGGTAATGCACTGCGCGAAGTCGAAGGTGTGGATTCGGCCGAGGTGAGCCTCGCTGCGGAGTCGGCGAACGTGACCCTGAATCAGGCTGACGGTGTATCGGCTTCGAATTTGATCGAGACGGTGCGGGATGCTGGATACGGTGTACCGACTACGGTTGAACGCATACACGTCGGCGGTATGACTTGCGCTTCGTGTGTTGGGCACGTTGGATCTGCTTTGCGCTCACTCTCCGGAGTCGTACGGGCTGATGTCAACCTTGCTGCCGACCTCGCCGAGGTGGAGTTCGTGAGCGGGGCATTGAGCCGCAGGGATCTGCGTGATGCCGTCACAGGTGCAGGCTACGAACTTGTCTCGTTCGAGGGAGACCGTGATGCCGAAACGGAGTTCGAGGAGGCGCAGAAGCGTCGAAAATCCGATCTCGACGACCTGAGGCGTCGCGTTGTCGCCAGCCTGGCGGTGGCCGCATTCATCATGGCCGGGATGCAGTACAGCTCAATCGGAGCGCTCGAAGACATCTCGCCGACAGCCGCCAACTACCTGTTCATGGCTCTAGCCGCACCTGTTCAGTTCTGGGCAGGGTCTCGCTTCTATCGTGGGGCCTGGGGTGCGCTCAAGCACCGAACGTCAAACATGAACACGCTGGTGGCGATCGGCACATCAACCGCTTTCCTCTATTCTGCCGCTGCGACCTTATTCCGACCTGTTTTCGAAGACTCAGTCGTGTTTGAGTCAGGCGGTATCAGCGGTCACGCAACGGGCACATATTTCGATGTTTCGGCATCGATAATCGGCCTCATCCTGCTCGGTAGATGGCTCGAGGCCCGCGCACGCGGACGCACCTCAGACGCTATTCGTAAGTTGATCGGCCTGACGCCAAACACGGCGATGCTCGAACGGAACGGCGAAAACGTGCAGGTGCCAGTGGAGGAGATTGCCGTCGGAGACCGGATCGTCCTGCGACCGGGTGAGCGTGTGCCGGTCGACGGCGTGATTTTCGAAGGGGCCGGCGATATCGATGAGTCGATGCTGACAGGCGAGAGCGTGCCGGCAGAGAAGTCTGACAGGGACGCCGTTTTTGCAGGAACCGTGAATGGCACCGGCGGGCTCAGATTCACCGCAACGCGGGTTGGCCGTGACACTGCGCTGGCCCAGATAGTAACCATGGTCGAGCGTGCTCAGGCCTCTAAGGCACCGGTTGAGCGGCTGGTTGACCGCGTTACTGCCGTGTTCGTGCCCGCGGTGCTGAGTGCCGCGCTGATGACGTTCGTAGTGTGGATGTTTCTCGCTCCAGACCCGGCGTTCGTTAACGCTCTGCTGCTTACCGTTGCGGTGCTGGTTATAGCCTGCCCGTGCGCGCTCGGTCTTGCGACACCAACCGCGATCATGGTTGGGATGGGGCGCGGTGCGAGCCGTGGACTTCTGATCAGAAATGCTGAAGTACTGGAGTCGGCGCAGAAGCTGGACACCGTCGTATTCGACAAGACGGGAACGCTGACCGAAGGCCGCCCCAGCGTGTCGTCCGTTGTGGTCAATGGCGGCAATGAAAACGAACTGTTGGCCCTTGCCGCTGCTGTTGAATCGGGCTCAGAGCACCCGGTTGGCTCGGCGGTTGTCAACCGGGCGCGGGAACTGGGCATCGATATAGATCAGGTGAGCGATTTTTCAGCCACCGCTGGCCGCGGCGTCGAAGGCATGGCGCAGGGGAGCGAGGTCCTTGTCGGCAGCCCCGCGATGCTTTCGGAGCGCGGTATAGAACTGGGAGACCTGGCAGGAAATGTTAGCGAACTCTCGGGTCGTGGCGAGACTGTGCTTGCTGTCGCTGTCAACGGCTCCGCGATCGGCCTGATCGGTGTGATGGACACTGTACGGAAGAGTGCTGCCGAGGCTGTGCAAGTCCTGAAATCGATGGGGATTCGGACGGTGATGTTGACCGGCGACAACCGCCAGACGGCAGAAGCTGTGGCGCAGCGGGTCGGTGTTGATGAGGTCGTCGCTGAGGTGCTGCCTGCCGATAAGGCGGAACGGATAGCTGAACTGAAGTCGGGTGGCGCGCGGGTGGCGATGGTCGGCGACGGTATAAACGACGCTCCAGCCCTGGCACTGGCTGATGTTGGCATTGCCATAGGAAGCGGCACGGATATCGCTATCGAATCGGCGGATATCACCCTCACCGCCAACGATCCTCGCGGCGTGGCCGAAGTGATCGGCCTGAGCAGGTCCACGATGCGAACGGTTCGCCAAAACCTGTTCTGGGCGTTCTTTTATAATGTTGCGCTGATTCCGGTGGCGGCCGGCGCGCTCCACCCGCTATTTCTGGATGCGGACGTACCGGGCTGGATACAACCTCTGCTCGGACAGCACGGCTTCCTCAACCCGATCGCAGCCGCTGCCGCTATGGCGTTGAGCTCGGTTACCGTCGTCATGAATTCGCTCAGGCTGGGTAGAACAAAAGCAGACGAACCGGTTCGACGTCCCCCGGCTTCGCCCCGGGCAACTCCGGCAATCGCTTCGGCATGATCACAATTATCATTCGCGACCAGGCACGATATTTGAGTTGACATAACGCACCGGGAGGATCGATCCAGATGAAGATTCCACTGTTCAGCAAAAAGCCCGAAATGGCAGAGGACCCGGTGTGTCACATGCAGGTGGACATGTCGAATCCGTCGGGCGGTACGGCGGAGCACGAAGGCAAGACGTACTATTTCTGTGGGCCGGGATGCAGAGTGGCGTTCAAAAAGGAGCCGGCCGCTTATCTGAGCGGCGAAAAAAGTGTAGAGATGTAGCACTGCTGCCAGTGTTGAGACTGGCTCGCATCTTGCAGTGCTCATGAACTATCCAATTCGTGAGTGACTAATCAGTACGGAGAAAAGAATGCCGAAGACTGAGCCGAAGCGTGAGAAGGCAGTCGTCTACACCCATCCGACATGCGGTTACTGCGATCTTCTGAAGGAAGACCTGGTATCCAAGGGGATCGAGTACGACGAGATCAATGTGAGCCTGAAACCGGAGTTCTGGGACGAGGTGGAGCGTCTTTCGGGAGGCGACAAGATCACGCCGGTGATGGTCAGTGCCGAGGGTGAAGTGGAGATCGGCTACAACGGCATTGGCTGCAACTACGGTTAAGTATTCGCGTTTGTCACAGCAGTTTGACGCTGCCTCTGTTGACTCCGCGAACCTTGTTTCGTACTCTCATCAGGTTCCGCATTGTTCAATGCGGTTCGCAAGGCAATGGCCCCGTGGTGTAGCGGTCTAACACGCCTCCCTGTCAAGGAGGAGATCGGCAGTTCGAATCTGCTCGGGGTCGCCATCAACTTGCAACTTAAAGCCGCCTCTCAGTGAGGCGGCTTTTTGCTTTCCGGTCTGTTTTTCTTACGGTGCCATTTCAGTAGCACTTCGGTAGCTGCCATTGCCGCAATTGATCTTGAAGAGTGCGACATTTGTCGGTTCCTGGGCGAATGGATTACAGCAGCAGTGGAGCCAACATGAGGGCCACACACCAGAGGTGCGAGCCGAAAGGACCACATACTGGAGACTTGCACGCAGTTCAGGGACAGATTGCGAGTCGGCTAGTCTCGTAGTTCTGATGGCGCCTGAAGCAAATAGCTGCGATCGGTCATGCCAATGCAGATTCTCATAGTTGAAGACAACGAAGACATTCGTACCGCTCTCGTGATCTCACTCCAAGACGAGGGATTCCTGGTCACTGCTGCCGAGGAAGGCAATGGAGCACTCGCTGCACTGGAAAAAATGACTCCTGACGTTGTTCTTCTGGACATGCAACTTCCTGGAATGTCAGGCATCGAGATTCTCAAAAAGATGCGTCAGACCCTGGATATACCCATTCTTATGTTCACGAGTTCCGGTGACAGGAGCCTGGTGAAAGATGCTGTCGCCGCTGGCGCCACGGACTACGTGCTCAAAGGCACTGGCATGGATGTGCTTATCGGACGAATCCGAACTCACCTTGCTACCGTTGAGAATGCTGGTGATTCGCATGAACCTCAGACGGTTTCACAAGATTCGCAGCAGATCGTTTATGTCGGCCAGAACATCACGGTAACTCGACTGTTGACGGATGTGGCGAGGCGTCACGACATCGAATTGGCCGGGGTCTCGACAGGAAAAATAGCCCTTACACAACTGAGCGCAAGACGGCCGACCGTGATCGTCATGGACCTCAAGTTGCCAGACACCAACGGGTTGAACCTGCTCAAAGCGATAAATGAAAACGAGAACGCGTCCGGCATTCCGGCCGTGATGATCGCCGATGGCGGGCCTCCGGAGATCCGGCGGAGCGCAGTTCGCCATGGTGCCGTTGGGGTCTTCAGCACGCCAATCAACGAGCTCGATTTTGAACACATGATTCGAGATCTGGTGTTCGCCGGACGACGAACCGGGGCTGCGTGATCGAGTCCCTGTCAGAGAACTCGATACCTCGGTGAACTTCAGCGCCGCCAAGAAGTGGCACTGAAGTTAATATTGCAATCCGGTTATCTACGTGCGTCATTGCGCCACGAAGCCGCAGGATCTTTCGCGTGACGCAAAATGGTGCGTATCATTATCTGCTGTTCAGAATTCACGATTGTGAGGACGTACATGGAAATCGATGGAGGCGCGGCAGAGTTCCTCGCTGGCAACCACAAGGCTGTTCTCAGCACTTTCAGAGGCAATGGACAGGCGCAGCTGAGTGTCGTGATGACCGGGCCATTCCGCGGCGGTGTGGGAGTCTCCGTCACTGAAACCCGCGCCAAGTACAAGAACCTGAAACGAGACTCGCGCTGCTCACTACTGGTTTCAAAAGACGATTGGTGGGGATTCCTGGTCCTTGAGGGCACTGCAGAGATTATCGATGCGACGAACAGTTCGGATGAGCAGAGGCTGGCTGCGCTCCGCGAGCTGTATGAAGCGATCAGTGGTGAGCCGCACCCAGACTGGGCGAAGTACGACGCGGCGATGATCGAGGACAGACGCGCCGTTGTGGTGGTGAAACCGGACCGTATCTATGGCACCGCCATCGGATAGCTCTTGTCGCGGCCAAGAGCCTGTTGCCATTCCTGCCTGTGACGTGTAGAAACCTGCGCAGGAGAATTTAATGGCACTTCCACCGGGTGCAACGCCTGGCAAGGATTCGAAAAACCACACGCTCAGACTTGGCGATGTCACTATCACAGCTCTGACAGATGGAAGCATTAATTTCGATCCTCGCAACCTGTTTCCTGAAACGCCGCTCGAAGCCTGGGAGCCGTACTACGAACGCTTTCCCGAGTATTTCTCCGGAACGAGTTTCAGAAACAACCTTGGATCGTTTCTGTTCTCGTCTGGTGGCAAGAACATCCTGGCCGATACAGGCTTCGGACCTCACGGCCTCATGCTTGGATACCCTGCGCCCGGTGAGTTGATGCGCGACATGCTGCGGAAGGGCCTGAATCCCGAGGATGTGGACACCGTATTCCTGACTCACCTGCACGGTGATCACGTCGGCTGGAACATGAGCGAACGTGACGACCCGTCGAAACCCGCTTTCCCGAACGCTCGATACAGGGTCCATGCGCACGATTGGGACCATTTCTCCTCAGAGGAAATGGTGTCGGGACCGCGTGGGGAGGCGATGCAGCGGAGCGTCATGCCCATCGAAAAGCTGGGCCTGCTCGACCTGATGGACGGCTCAACGCAGCTTGCTCCCGGAATCGAGGCCTATCACACTCCCGGCCACACTCCGGGTCACATGAGCCTGCTGATCTCATCACGGAACGAACGAGCGCTTTTAATCGGTGACATCGCGGGATCCCCGATGCAGGTTACGGAGACCGAGTCGCTATACACGCCTGACACCGATGCAGAACTGGCCAGAAAGACCCGGAAGGACATTATCGAGCGCGCTGTTGAAGAGAACGCTATGGTGATCGGCTCGCACCTGAGTTACCCGGGGTGGGGCCGGATTATTACCTGGGAAGGCCGCAGATACTGGAAGGCGCTTGGCGAATGACATCTCAAGACCCATCGGCAGACGACTACTACGCGATCGATACCACCTCCACCGAGTGGGAAGCAAGCCACAACCCGAAGCTCGGTGTCGATCTCGGCAGGCTGATGTTGCGGAAAGACCCGCACACAGCAACCGAGATCAGGATGATCCGCTACCCGAAAGGTGTGATGAACCCTGCCCACACTCACCCGTGCGATCACGGCATCTTCGTTCTCGAGGGAACGTTGAAAACCCACCGCGGAGAGTACGGACCGGGCACGTGGGTCTGGTTCCCGGAGGGCCAGGTGATGGAGCACGGGGCTACGGATGAGGCAGACGTTGTGGGAATATTCATTACGGACGGAGCGTTCGAGATCAACTACAAGGACTGATGAAAAGTCGCATGGGAGCAGATATTGTCCAGTCAAAGTGACCGAAAAGTGTTCATCGCCACTCGAGTTGCAAACGAGAATGTTGACGGCTGGTTGAAAGACCACGCGGTGGTGGTCGACGGAGAGAAGATCGACTCGATTGTTCCGAAGGGCCAGTTGCCTTCCGATGTCGCCGACACATCAGATGTGTTTGACCTTGGGGACGTTTCGCTCCTGCCTGGCCTCGTCGATGCTCATTGCCACATGCACTGCTCTGCAACGGTTGACGCGCAGGCGCTCGCATTAACCGAGGATGTGCAGCGTCTTACGATGCGCGCGGTGACTGCAATGCGGAAGGCTGTGCTGGCCGGGACGACGACCATTCGAGACCTCGGCGCCATGAATGAAGTTTCCTTCCCAGTTCGTGCCGCAGTCGAGTCAGGCGCAATCCCCGGACCCAGAATGCTCCTGGCTGGAACGCCGATCACGATAACGGCCGGTCATTGCTGGTTTTTCGGGACCCAGGCTGACACGACGGCGGAGGTGATTTCAGCTGTACGAAACCAGGTCAGGCTGGGCGCCAATGTCATCAAGATGATGGCTACCGGTGGAATGTTTACTCCTACAGCGAATCCTCGTAAGCCGCAGTACTCAGCGGAGACATTGAAAGCCGCGGTGCAAGAGGCTGAGCGGTCCGGCGTGCAGATTGTCGCTCACACGCTTGCAGCGGACGGCGTACAGAACTGTGTCGAGGCAGGCATTCACAACCTGATTCATGCTCGCTGGTATGACCAGGACCCAGATGGCGAACTGGACTACCGGCCTGATGTGGTGAAGCAGATGGCGGACCAGGGCCAGTGGGTTGACCCAACCATCGGGCACCACCTGCTTGGCGTACAGACTCGGGACGATGAAGGGCTCCCTGCCGCTCCAGTCCATTGGGCTGTCTCGAACAAGGTCATAGGCGATGAGGCACACGTTGAGCTGATGATGAAAATGCTTGACGCAGGCGTCCGGTTCACATCCGGGCTGGACATGGGTATGCCTCACGCCACACATGACATGTCTGCGGCAAACGCGTGGTCATATGTCGAATGGCTCGGCTGGTCTCCGTGGAAGGCGATACACACTGCAACGGCAGCTACCGCGGAGGCGGTCCGTGTGGGCGACATCGTTGGGCAGATCAAGCCCGGAATGTTCGCTGACCTCGCAGCGTTCACAGGCGATCCGGCTCAGAACATACGTGACCTGAGAATCGCATCGACCGTTGTTCAGTCCGGACGAGTCCTGAAGCTGAACGACCGCGATCTTGTCTAGCCGTCTCGCTGAAAAACGCCTTGTCCAGCATCTAGTCAATTGAGAATGCATCTCAATACTCGAATGGATGGAACTGTTAAGGCGTCTTCATCGTCTCTTCACCGAATCTTGAAGATAGCTGTAGAGAATGGTTCCGTCCGCAAAGGGACTGATGAGGAGACAATCGAGATGCTTTACTTTAAGGCCTGCCCGAAGTGCCAGACAGGCACCGTTGAGCACAACAACGACCCATGGTCGGAGTACCTGCAGTGTCTCAACTGCGGGCTGATGAAGGACGTGCCTGATGGGCTTACTGCCGTGGAGGCGCTGAAGGGATTGCACGTGCAGTTCACGGCACAGCGAGAAGCGGAAGAGGCTGAAGAGGCGAAGGCTATAGCCTGAACCTGATGAAAAATGAATAGACAGACCAGAGGCGCAGATGAGCTCAGAGCATCTGCGCCTCTTTATTTGATCTGGTTACTGTCGAATGGCTCGCCTACACCGTAGAATCCGCACGTGTTGGTCGGTGGCAACAGGCCGATCGCGTATCGGTACACGGTTGAATGCGAGGATGATCGGGAACATTGCCAGGCCAGGACACACAACGGCTACAGCCGCAGGAGCTTCTCCAGGAAACGGCAGAAAGGCTGCTTCTTGCGTCCCGCCACGGCCGGGGTGTGGAGCAGCGGACCGATCGCAGGTTCGTGATAGGCATAGTAGCCGTATTGATCGTGCTTGCAGGCGGGACAGCCGGTTATGCGCTGGTGGAAAGCGCTGGCTGGTTCGACTCGCTGTACATGACCATTGTCACCGTTACGACGGTCGGCTATACGGAGATAATCCCGCTCGGGACCGGCGGCAGGGTGCTCAACATCTTCGTCATCCTGTTCGGGGTAGGGACGATCCTTTACGTTGCGAGTTTGGTTGCCGAGTATCTATTTTCTGGTGAGCTTCGTGAAATTATTGGACAGCGACGCATGAACAGACAGATTGCTGACATGAGTGGACATTATGTGGTGTGCGGATACGGCAGGACGGGCGAAAGGGTCGTTGCCGAGCTGCAACATTCGAGTCGTGAAGTCGTGGTCGTAGACTTTTCGGAGGCCAACGTCGCCAGGGCGATGGAGGATGGAATACTGGCCATCGTCGGAGACTCTGGAAGCGATGAGGCTTTGCGACGGGCGGGTATAGAGCGGGCAGCAGGCCTCGTGGCCGCGGTTGCACCCGACGCATCGGTTCTGATGGCGGTGCTCTCTGCCCGCACTCTGAATCCGGAGCTAAACATCGTGGCGCGTGCCGAGCACGAGGAGAGTGAATCTAAGCTCAGGTCGGCGGGCGCGGACAGAGTGCTTTCGATTCACCGGATCGCGGGTCACAGGCTCGCCAATATGGTCGTTCGCCCTGAAGTTGCAGAGTTTCTCGAAGTCGTCTTGACCGATCATGAGGTCGAGGTCGAGATGGACATGGTGCGGTTGGCACAGAACTCTCCGTTTGACGCGATGACTCTCAGCGAAACGAACCTGATCGAGCGGACGAGCGCCAACATCGTCGGTATTAGAAAGCGCGGCGGGACGGTGACGGTGCTGGCGACTCCCGGCACGATGCTGAACTCTACCGACGTGCTAGTTGCAATCGGGACGAGGCAGCAGCTTGACGGGCTGAAGGACGTAGCGGCGGTCAGCGCAGACTAACCGCCGTTCAGCGCCCTCTTGCCTGCCTCCAGCGTCTTCACTATCTCGTCGACATCGAACACGCAGCCGCCCCAGGTGCCTCCTGAGACGCCCTGCAAGGCCGCCCAGAGCCGTGAGTCGTCTGGAAGTTGAGGATGAGGAGCGAGGTCACCGGGCACGGCGCGTCGTGCCAGTTCTTCTGATCCCCACTCGGCACTCTCCACTGCTCCGTCCCGTCCGACAAGATTGATCGAGCCTTCAAGTGTGTTGCGGTCGACTACGATCTCTATCGTGTCTCCTTCTTGCACACGTCCGATCGGACCGCCTGCAAGAGCCTCTGGTCCCACGTGTCCGATGCATGCGCCTGTGGACACGCCGGAGAAGCGAGCATCGGTAATCAGTGCCACGTTCTTACCGTATGACAGGTGCTTTAGCGCTGCGGTGATCTGGTAGACCTCCTCCATGCCTGTGCCCATCGGGCCGCCACAGGTCAGCACCATGATGTCGCCGGCCTTCACTTTCTCGTCCTCATCGCGGGATTTGATCGCCCGGATAGCATCACGCTCCGAACGGAAAACGCGCGCTTTCCCGATGTTCCGGTAGACGCCGTCGGCATCGACAACTGCCGGATCTATTGCCGTGCTCTTGATCACAGAGCCTTCTGGAGCAAGGTTTCCCTTCGGAAAGCTGACCGTGCTCGTCAGGCCCCTGGTCTTCGCCCGATCGGGAGACATGATCACGTTGTCAGGATCGACACCGTCAACGTCCTTCAGGTAGCGGCGAACGTCGGACCTGCGCTCAGAGTCCTCCCACCAGTCGAGGTTCTCGCCAAGCGTCTGGCCGGTTGCGGTCAGCACATCTGTGTTGAGCAGGCCGAGGCGACGAAGGTGAAGCATCACTTCGGGCACGCCACCGGCGGCGTAGAGCTGAGCCGTCGGGTGCCCGACGGGACCGTTCGGCAGCACATCGACCAGGCGAGGAACCTGGCGGTTGATGTTGTTCCAGTCTTCGACTCCCATCCGCTTGCGACCCGCGGCATGGGCGATCGCCGGCGTATGTAGCAAGAGATTCGTTGAGCCTCCGCACGCTGCGTGGACAACCATGGCGTTCTCAAACGCCTCATCGGTCAAGATGTCACCGGATTTGACTCCACGCTTCTCCATTGCGACCAGAGCCCGTGCGGTGCGTTGTGCGATGTTGCGCCATGCCGGGGTTCCAGAGGGAGAGAGTGCAGCGTGGGTGATGGCCAGGCCGAGCGCCTCAGAGACCACCTGGGAGGTTCCCGCGGTGCCGAGGAACTGGCAGCCTCCGCCGGGAGAGGCGCAGGCGCGGCAGCCGACGTCCTGCGCGTATTCGAGAGTGACCTCGCCCTGTGCGAACCGGGCACCTATCGACTGGATCTGGCCGGCATCTTCACCGTTGCTCGGTGCAAGCGTGACACCGCCTGGGACGATTGCCACGGGGCTGTCCCGCAGGCCTGCCAGCGCCATCATCATGGCAGGCAGGCCCTTATCACATGATGCGATGCCGAGCACGCCGCGTGCTGTTGGCAACGACCGGGCCAGACGGCGAAACACCTGCGCTGCATCGTTGCGGTAAGGAAGGCTGTCCAGCATGCCGGTCGTGCCCTGGGTGCGGCCGTCGCATGGATCGGAGCAGAAGAGCGCAAACGGGACCGACTTCAACTCTCGAAGCTCCTGGGCCGCTGACTTCACCAGTGATGCAAGCTCGAAGTGGCCAGTGTGCAGTCCGAGAGCGACAGTCGACCCGTCCGCTTCGCGAATGCCCCCGGCTGTCGAAAGAATGATGAACTGTTTTCGGAGCAGCTCAGACGGCTCCCAACCCATACCTGCGTTCTGGCTCATGCCGAAGTGATTGCCGCTCGGTTCGTCTATCAGAAACTCGGGCGTGAACGGGACGGTACCGGCTGGTCCTTCGGCATGTGTCTTGATCTCCCAGCTGGCAGTGCCTGAGGAAGATCCAAGGACATCCGCTACGGTCAACTCTTTTGTGTCGTGGTCCGGGTAAGAGCGCGTGGTCATAGTCTGCTCCCGCAGTTGGAAATGGTCTCGATAGTTCCTAACAGGGGAGTATACGGCTGTGAACTGACCGACGAGTGGTGGTTACGGAGATGCTGGTCTCAGCGGCCGCGATCCAGCGCCCGGTTCAGGATAAACGCAGAGTTGATGAGCGAAAGGTGCGTGAAAGCCTGCGGGAAGTTCCCGAGTAGATCACCGGTGGGCCCGGTCTCCTCGGCGTAGAGGCCAAGCGGGGAGGCATATCCGAGCATTCTCTCAAACAGGAAACGGGCATCGTCCAACCGTCCCATCCTTGTGAATGCCTCGACGAGCCAGAACGTGCACATGGCGAACGTTCCCTCTTTGCCTTCGAGACCGTCTGGCGAGGCTGCCGGGTCATACCTGTAGACCAGGCTGTCGCGCGTTAAGCGCTGTTCGATCTGAGAGACGGTCGTGATCATGCGCGGATCACGCGGAGAGAGAGCACCGATGTTCAAGAGCTGCAGCAGGGAAGCGTCCAGGACGTCTGAGCCATAGCTCTGCACAAAGCTCTGAAGCTCGTGGTTCCAGCCGTTCTCCATTATCTCCAGCAAGATGTCATCTCGGGCACCGATCCACAGCTCACGCGATGCAGGAAATGACCGTTCGTCGGCCAGTTTGAGGCCTTTTGCAAGCGCATTCCACGCCATGAGTTTCGAATGAACGAACTGGCGCGGCCCGCCTCGAACCTCCCAGATGCCTTCGTCCGGCGTGCGCCAGTGCTGTGCAACCCAGTCGAGGATGTTGCTGAGCGACCGCCAGAGGTCAAACGAGATCGGATAGGCGTGGCGGTTGTAGAGATAAACGGCTTCCAGCAGTTCTCCGTACATATCCAACTGAAGCTGGCCGTGTGCGGCATTGCCTACCCGTACCGGTCGTGAGCCGTGGTAGCCATCCAGGTGGTTCAACTCCACCTCGTTGAGCTCCCGCTCCCCCCTGATGCCGTACATGATCTGGAGAGGGTGTTCGGCGCCGTTGGCTTCGCGGCAGCGCTCTCCGAGCCAGCGCATGAACATGCGTGCCTCTTCGATGTATCCCGTGCGCATGAATGCCTGCAAAGTTAGTGCTGAGTCCCTGATCCAGCAGTACCTGTAGTCCCAGTTTCGCTCGCCGCCAATCTCCTCAGGTAGGGAAGTGGTTGGCGCTGCGATGATCGCTCCGGTCGGGCTGTACGTGAGGAGCTTGAGTGTGAGAAGAGAGCGGATGACATCTTCACGCCAGCGGCCGCTGTATTCGCACCTTGCGACCCATTCCCTCCAGAACTCGACGGTTTCGTGGAAAAGCTGTTCGCCCTGGACGGGTGGGAGCTTCTTTGGATTGGAACTTTCCTCTATGAGCCATTCGAGTGCGAACGTCATTTCCTCACGCGGCCCGAGAGTGAATTCAGCTACGACTCCACCCGCCCGAATCGAGTACTCACCGGGAAGTGAGAGGCAGAGCCGTTCGCCGGTATCGGCGCGAAAGATCACGCCCCCATCTGTCATTTCCACTGTGTGTGCTGTCGCGCCGAAGTTAAATTTCGGGCGGCAATCCAACCGGAATGTTGTCTCACCCATGACGCCCTGCACGTAGCGGATCAGCCTTCGTTCGTTACCTCGGCCAGATCCGTTCGAGTGGCCACCGACCAGATCCGGGTCGTCCACTTTCTCGCCAATTGGCATGAAATCCGTAATCTGGGCGACCGAATGCGTTCCTCCGAAACGAGAGGTGAGGATATTCGTCTCAGGGAAGTAGATCTGGCGGCGGTCTTGCGCGTCTTCCGAAGTGATGGAGAAGCTTCCGCCTTTTTCGTCGTCGAGAATTGCTGAGAAGATTGCAGGCGAGTCGAAATAAGGCAGGCAAAGCCAGTCGATCGCGCCGTCTAATCCGACGAGCGCGGCCGAGTGCATGTTGCCGATCAGTCCGTACTCTTCCAGTCGCTTGTATGCCATATTGGAATCAGGTTTACCCGCGGTCACGGTCTATCAATTCAGGGAACAGCCCACATTTGCTGCGTGCCGACGCCACAAATGACCCAAACTGAGAATTGTGAGGCTTCGACAGTTGTCGATCAATACCGTGGTGTACAGAGTGCGAGGTTCTGACCGTCTGCTCATTGCCGTGTGTTAGGCTCAGATCGCTCCGGATCAATCGTAGTTCGTACTCAGCCCATCGCTCTCTACCCCGTCTTCCCGGGGCCAGGGGATTTCCAGTGTCCAGGGTGATTCTCGTTTCAAACCGCTTGCCCGTTACGATCAGGCGATCGCGTGGGAGCGAACAGACCCTGGACATGTCTGCAGGCGGGCTGGTCACCGGTCTAGCTCCTCTACACGCAAAGAGCAACGGCGTCTGGATTGGCCATCCTGGTGAGAATCCGAACGCTAAGACGCTTGAAGAACTCGAAAAAAGACGCCTGGTACCGGTCGATGTTCCGACCCGGGAGTACAGGAGTTACTACGAGGGGTACTCGAACACCGCGCTTTGGCCGTTGTTTCACTACTTCGTAGAGCGAGGTGAGTTTGATCCTGCCCAGTTCGAAGCCTATCGGAGTGTGAACGAGCGGTTTGCGGATAAAGTGGCCAGCATTGCAGAGCCTGACGACCTGATCTGGGTGCACGACTACCAGTTGATGCTCCTTCCCGAGATGCTCCGGCAACGCGTCCCGAGTGCGCGTATCGGTTTCTTTCTTCACATTCCGTTCCCGTCCTCAGAGACCTTCAGGGTGCTGCCACAGAGGACCCAGATTCTGCGCGGGCTGCTTGGCGCAGACTTGATCGGGGTTCACACCTACGAATATGCCGAGAACCTGCAACGTAGCTTCAGACGGCTTCTTGGTATCGAGACCGTGCGTGGCGCACTGCGCTATTCAGGCCGCAGTGTCCGAATTCAGTCCCACCCGATAGGTATAGATACTGACGAGATGCGGGCGGCTGCGTTCTCAAAAAAAGCCGATCACGAACTCGTGGAACTGAAGCGCCGCATCGGTGACCGACAGGTCGTGCTTGGAATAGACAGGCTGGACTACACAAAAGGGCTTCCACTGAAGCTCATGGCCTGGCGAAGGCTGTTGTCGGGATCCCAGCGTTGGAGACGCGGTGCAATGTTGATCCAGTTGGCGGTGCCCTCACGCGAGAACATAGACAGCTATTCCCAGCAAAAGGATGAAGTGGAGCGGCTGGTCGGTGAGATCAACGGACTCTACGGCTCTCCCGGTCGTGTTCCCATTCACTACATGTACCAGACGGTCTCGAGAGAGGAACTCGGTGCTCTGTACAGGCTGGCCGACGTCGCGTTCGTCTCTCCGCTGAGGGACGGCCTGAACCTTGTCGCGAAAGAGTATGTGGCCTGTCGAGATGACGGTGGCGGCGTCCTGGCGCTCAGCGAGTTCGCAGGAGCTGTGTCTGAGCTTGGCGAGTCTCTGCGCCTTAATCCCTGGGACATCGAGGGAACCGCGGCTCAGATCGAGCGGGCGTTGGAGATGGACTTTGGTGAGCGTCAAGAGCGGATGAGGCCGATGTATCACCGGGTAGTGCAGAACGATGTCCACCGATGGGTCGAGCGGTTCATGTCTGCACTGACCGAGGCGGAGGTTGAGGAGTTGCAGGTTCCTCCGCAGTTGCAGTCCCAGGTACTTGCCGGGACTCTCGGCCCGCAGCTTGCCACAGCGGGCAAAGCGCTTCTCATGCTTGACTATGACGGCTCGTTGCGGGAGTTTACAGAGCGCTACGAGGATGCTGAACCGACGCCGGAAATACTTGAGATTCTGACCAGCCTGGGAGAGCTTGATGGGGTTCGCACATATATCAACTCGGGACGCGACCGAAATACGCTCGGCGAATGGTTCAGCGGTGCTCCGGTTTCACTGATCGCTGAGCACGGCTCGTGGATTCGAGAAGCTGGTGATGCAAAGTGGACACGGATGGGGCCACCACCTGACCTGCGATGGAAAGAGTCTGTTCGGCCGGTGCTCACCGAATACTCTGAAAGGACACCTGGCGCCAGGATTGAGGAGAAGTCTTCTGCGCTGGTGTGGCACTACCGAGAGGCGGACGATGCGCTCGGTGAATGGCAGGCGCTTGAACTGATGTCCGTGCTGGAGGATATGTTGTCAGGCTCGCCGGTCGAGATCTTGAGCGGCGCTCGCATAATCGAGATCAGGCAGCAGGGTGTGGATAAGGGCCGCGCATTTGAGCACGTGAATGAGCTGCTTGGGCCGTTCGATTTCATCCTGGTTACAGGTGACGACCGCACGGATGAGGACATCTTCGCCCGTTTGCCAGACGATGCTTACTCAGTGAAGGTCGGTGGTGGACAGAGCAGCGCTCGGGCGGCCGTCGGGTCCCCCGGCTCGATTCGCAGATTGTTGAGAGCGATGATTGGTGCTCGGCGAGATCGTACTGGCACCGGGGTCTAGCCAGGCAATATCAACTTTCCGGGAGAGAGTGGATGAAGATTACGGATGTCCGGCCCTACGTTTCCATGCCGATTGACGGTCAGCCGTGGATCTTCGTCGAGGTGACTACGGACGAAGGCATCTCTGGCATCGGTGAGTGCTCTGACTACGCCTCAACGGGACTGCTAGTTAGAGGACTGGACTGGATTAAGCGTGAGGTCGTGGGACAGGATGCCAGGAATATCGAGAACATCTGGCAGACGATCTTTCACAAGTTCGATGACTTGAACGGCCGAGGATTCGTATCGCACTTGATCAGTGCCATCGACATTGCACTGTGGGACATCAAGGGCAAAGCGCTCGGCGCTCCGATTTATCAACTGCTCGGCGGGCCGGTTCGCGAGCGTGTTCCGCTCTACACACACGTTCAGGACTGGAATTCAAATGCCGGAGGGCCTGAGGACGCAGCAAAGGCCGCGGTCGCTACGAAAGAGGCAGGTTACAGCGCGATCAAGACCGATCCATTTCCGGCTCAGGCAGGTCCAGACGCAGGCTTTTCCGGTCCGGCCGAAGTAGAGCGCCTGACACCAGAGAACTTCCGGAAATCGGTCGAGTGGATGGACGCTATACGAGGCGCCGTCGGCCCGGATTTCGAGCTTATGGTCGATGCGCATGCACGCTTCGATGTGGCATCTGCAATAGAGGCAGGTCGTGCGCTGGAGCACATCAACTTGATCTGGCTCGAGGAGCCGATTCACGTTGAGAACCACAACGCACTGCGGCAGGTGCGGGAGAACGTGCGGGTGCCGTTGTGTATTGGCGAGCGGCACTTCACTCGCTGGGACTACACGGAAGTGCTCAATAGCCGCCTTGTTGACTACATCATGCCGGATGTGGCGTGGTGCGGCGGAATCAGCGAGCTGCGCAGGATTGCGGCGATGGCCGAGGCGCATTTCATACGCATCTCGCCACACGATGCGCTTGGACCGGTTTCGATTGCCGCCGGGTTCCAGGTCTGCATGACGACGCCGAATCTGTACCGGCAGGAGTGTCTTCACACCTGGTTTGACACCTTCGAGACGATGATCAATCCGATGTTCGATGTGCGGGATGGTTCGATTTACCCGACCGACCGCCCCGGCCTGGGAATCGAACTGAACTTGGACAATGTTCAGCGATACCTTGTGGACCCGGATACGCGTGAATACCTGAACATCGACACACCTGTCGAAAACGCGAATAGTAAGTGGATTCGGTAGGAAGCCTCAGGACCGAACGCCAGAACTCGATCAGCCGTTAAGCAGTTCTGGTTCTGCGGTCATGGTCTCGCTCCTGCCGAAGCGCCATCGCGCAACACTGAGAGCGATCAGTAGGAACATTGCAGCCAGGGCGTATCCGGCGATGACGTCGCTCGCCCAGTGTGCGCCGAGATAGACTCTCGAAGAGCCGATGATCAGAAGCACCCCGAATCCGGCTCCCGCGGCAAGTGCCTGAATCAGCCGGTTCCCTCGGAAGACCAGGAACGCCACCACAATGGCACCGCCAATAATGAGCCCGGAGCCCATGGCGTGGCCGCTCGGAAAGCTATACCCGACAGGGTTCACCAGCACCTCGATGCCTTCGAGGTTCGGACGCGGCCGGCCGATCGCCTGTTTCAGCACCGGTGAGAACACGTAGAACGCTGCCGCGAGCCACAACACGCTCGACTCTTTCCAGCGTCGGAACAGGAGCAGGCACGTCGCCATAGCGCCAAAAAGCGTGAACAGCCAGACCTTGCCGCCTACGAGATCACCAAACTCCATGAGGCCCACGAGCCACGACCACTCCAGCCGCTGGAAACTGCGGCTCGTCTCGACATCCCCCGGCAGGACGCCAAATGCGATGACAGAGGCAGCAAGTGAAATTGCAATCATGCCGAGCCAGAATGCAGGGGCTCTGAGCATGTGACGAAGCCCGGCCGCAAGCCAGATGCGTGCCAGCGCGTCGTGTTCAAGCGCACTTTTATACATCCCACCATTATCTCAAAATTAGAACGAATGTGTTGAGTTTTACGTGAAGATTACGTGGATAGGCTCAGGTGCTCCAAATTGCGGTCTATCCGTAACGGAGTTGTAAGACTCTCGACAAATTCCTGAACTTTTGCAGACGGGACCTGAAGATTCGCTCTCTAGCTTGGTTGTGTAGCGGCAGGGGCCGCAGCAGCAGCAAAAACAGAGGGGCAAACCTCTCATAAATGTATCGAGGTAGAGATGAAGAAGTTTCTTGTTGGAGCGGCAGTCGGTACGGCAGGTCTCGTGGCACTGACCGGAGCCACGTTTGCACAGACGGAGGGTGACTCTCCCGGAACCGGGGTTAGAGAACGAGTGGCTGAGATACTGGGCGTTGCGCCTGAGGAGTTGCAGGATGCAGTTCAACAGGCTCGCGGAGAGCACCAGGACGAGCAGATAGCAGAACGACTGGCAAGCGCGGTTGAAGAAGGGGTGATCACGCAGGATGAGGCAGACGCCATCTCGGGCTGGTTGGACTCGATGCCCGATGCGCTTGAAGGCTTGGCTGGCCACGGTAGACAGCGAGGTTTCGGAAACGTGATCGGCGCGGCAGATTCTGAAGAGCGAATTGCGGCGCTGGTAGAGAGGCTCGTCGAGGCAGGAAAGATCACCCAGGAAGACGTGGCGGCGGTTACTGAGTGGTTTGGTGATGCGCCAACAGAGGTGTTGAGCAAGTTGGGCCGGCACGACGGCGACCGCGCTCACGGGCGTGGTTTCCGCGGACGTATGTTCGGTGAAGGCCCTGGCGGCAGGTTGTTCGAGGGCCGCTTCCAGATCCGGCCGTACGTTCCGCCGGTAGACGCAGACAGTGCTGAGGAATCGAGCGCCGTGAGTTCCGTCGCAGTCGGTGAGGTGGCGTGACGCGGCGATACCCGGATCCGGATGGCTCGGCAATACGGCAAAGCCAGTACCTGGCAAACAATTAAATAGAGCTTCAACAACCCAATCAGCGGTGGCCGGTGGAGAGCAGCATCTCTGCCGGCCACCTTTTTGTGTCGGCGCCTCGTTATCGCCCGGCAGTCACAACTGTTGACCACGAATTTTGACCGGGGAGTAAAAAATCGGCTATTGTGAGTCATAGGCTGAAACGGTGCCGTACGACCTGCGATTCACCATTTTCCAGATCGCCGTGAATCTCACCGGATAAGATAGGAGGGCGACCGCGATGAATGTCAGAATGTCTACTTCCTTTCACCGCGCTTCAGCGCATTCCTACCTTTCCGGCGCATCGCAGACCGTTTTCTCCTTCATCTGAAGGCCAGATCGCATTCGATGTTCCGGATACGGAGCATCACGTTGCATTCTTCCGATTCCTTCGAGAAACCCCCTGAAACAGGGCATGCCGATGCCCGGCCAAACACCCTCGCGCCCATTGGCTGGGACCAGGCCCGAATAGCCGAGTTCACCGAACACGCCAATTCCGGATTGTCTCCGGGGCGGGTTGCACGCGTCGATGGGCAAAGCGTTATGCTCATCACGGCGACCGGAACCGTCCGGGCCGAGAGCTCTACCGAGTTGCAGCAGCTAGCGGAGACCTCCGAAGACCGGCCCGCGACCGGTGACTGGGTCGGACTACGGCAACGGCCCTCAAGTGATTTGGACGTTATCGAGGTTGTGCTCCGGCGCAGGTCGCAGCTTTCTCGAACTCGACAGGTTATGAAGTCGGCCGTTGAACAGCAGATCGTCGCCGTCAATATCGACGTCGCGTTCATCGTTCACGCTGCTAACAACGTGAACTTGAGGCGACTGGAGCGAGAAGCAAGCCAGGTAGCGACGAGCGGTGCCGCGGTAGTCATCGTCCTGAACAAGGCAGATCTCACGAGTGATACGGAGGCACGGTCGGATGAGGTACGGTCGATCCTGCCACAGGTGGATGTTCATGCCGTAAGTGGGGTCACAGGCGAGCGGGTTGAGGCGCTGGCGGCGTATGCCCGTCCTGACAGGACCGTTGTCTTCATCGGCGCCTCAGGCGTTGGGAAGTCGACCCTGATCAACCGGCTATTAGGCCGCGAAGTCATGGACACCGGCGCCGTTCGTGAAGACGATCAGCGAGGCCGCCACACGACCACCACTCGATATCTGCACCCCCTGGACGGCGGTGGTGCGCTGATCGACACACCCGGCATACGGTCGATTGGACTTTCGGGCGCTGACGATGGAGTGGCCGCTGTTTTCGACGACATTGCCGAGCTTGCTCTGACCTGTCGGTTCAACGATTGCTCACATGGCGATGAACCCGGCTGTGCTGTGCAGGATGCGATTCGTCGTGGAGAACTGGAAGCGGCGCGGCTGGCCTCATTTCAGAAACTGGGTCGCGAAGTGGAGTTCGTGCAGTCGAAGTCAGATATGCGCCTGCGTAACGCCCGTCGTGACATCTGGAAGGCACGTGCAAAGAGCAATCGCGAGAGGATGAACGAACGCCAGTAGCCCGAACAATCAGAGCGTGGCGTGAGAGCCGTTTTCTCGCTCCCTTCTCCGCGTTATCGCCCCGGCACGTAGTCGGTGTCAGGTTCGAACGGGTACAACGGCTTCCGGCGGCCGTGATAGGTGAAGAACGAAAGGTCTGCAGTCGTCACGCCGGGCGTGTTCACAAGGACCACTTCGCCAGCAATTGGCTGATATGCAGGCCGCGGCGAAACGACACCCTTCGCAATCACGATCTGGTAGTGCTCGGGGATGATGCCCGCTGCGTACATGCCATAGCGAGACGTGTTGCCAGTGCGGCTGGTGTTGAGAAACAGCGTGTGGCCGTCGGTCGTGTCCAGCCGAACAGATGTCCCTGCATCGAAGAACCGGTAACCGCCGTGAGTGGCCCCAAAGTCTTCCCAGTCGCCATCAATGATCGCTCTCACGTTTCCCGTAACTCGCACCGGCTTGCCGTGCATGTCATCAGTCTTGGCACCGACCTCGAGAGTCACCTCTGATCCAACACCGGCTGCCACACACGCCTTCACAGTGTCAGGATCATAGAGCGACTGTAGCAACGACTTCACGCCCATCTTCTGTGCCTCGGCAAGTATGAAGGTTGAGTCGGCTGAAGAACCGCCGCCGATGTTGTCTCCAACGTCCATCAGTACAATTGGACCGGTTTTTGGCGCCTTACCGTCAGCGGTTTCTATCGCCTCCGGAGCTATGAGCGCCGTGCCGTCCGTCGGGACCTCATCCCAGTCTCCAAGACGGCGAGGCCCTCGGTAACGCTTCTGAGCCGACTCAAGGGCATCTTTGATTGAAGCAACCGGTGTATTCAGCGCTTCCCTGTGTTTCCATGCGCGCTCCGCCATCCAGACCGCTGTTTCCTTTGCCAGTTCCGGGTTGTTGTCTGTGATTGCAATCCAGCTCATTCCCATCTCATCGACATCCGCGTAGGGATAGCCTTCTGCAACGCTTGTGTCGAGAATCCCCGGACGCCCTAGCGCTTCGAGGGAATCGTCGACTATCGTCTTCATCGGCTCTTCTCCGGTGAACTGCCGAACAATGTTCACTACGAGCGGTGGCATTTCGATCCACTGCGTCGGCTTGATCTCACCTTTGGCGGTCCGGTAGATCAGTTCGGCGCACCTGTAGCCGCGAGGTCGAGGGTCGAGGTGCGGGTTCGTTCGCCAGACGATGCAGATATCTGTGTTTGCAACCACGGCTTTGGAGACGTTGGAGTGCATGTCCAACGTGATGCCGACCGGGACGTTGGGACCGACGATCTCCCGCACGGCGCGAGTGAACTCGCCGTCCATGTCAGGAAACTCCTCGGAGACCGCGGCTCCGTGGTTTGGCAGAAGAACGGCGTCCCAGGGACCACGGTCACGGAGCATCTGGAGCATCTCTCCTGAAATCCGGTCGTACGCGTCCTTTGTGATGGTGCCTATTGGTCCGGTCTGCGCCCACATTAGTGGGACGGCCTCAAAGCCGAACTCCCTGGCCGCCTGCAAGTAGCCGGCGGTCGTGTACAGCGAGTTCTGGAACTTTTCGACAATCTCGTCTCCGCGCAACAGATCGGATAGCTCAAACTGGTGATAGTCGGCCGGAACGCGCGAGAAGGTGTTGGTCTCGTGGGAGATTCCGAGAATCGCGAACCGCATCTTGCTGGCTCCTGTCGGGTCGTCTGAGGTTGATTTTCTTCTATGAGATCCTGGGCCGCGGGCTCAAATTGATACTGCGTGTTTTTTCAGTGCCGATTCGTTGAGTTCTGTTCCCCAACCGGGCCTTGTGGGTATGGTCACGCGACCATTGTTGATCTCCGGCAAATGGGTCACAAGCTCATCACGCCACGACACCTGTACGGGGTCAGATTCGCTGATCATTACGTTGTTCACGGTGGCGCAGAGGTTCATTGACTGGAACGTGGACATATGGCCGTTGAAGTTGTGGGGCGCGATGTTCATGTCAAAGACCTCGGCCATCTTCGCTGCGTTACGCGCCGGTGTGAATCCCTGCCACTGTACGTCCACCTTGACCACATCCATCGCCCGCTCTTCGAAAAGCGGCAGATAGTTGATCGGTCCCAGCTTCTGCTCGCCTGTGCAGATTGGAAAACGAACTGCGTCCTTGACCATGCGGAGCGACTTCGCATCGAGATTGTCTATCTCCATCCAGAACAGGTCAAACTCCTCCAGGGCATGCCCGAGCCTGATCTGACCCGACGCCTTGAAGTTCACGTTCACGTCGAGGCAGATCTCCATCTCTGGTCCTGCAACTTCACGGAAGGCTGATATCTGGCGCACTGCAATATCGAGCAATTCTCGGGTGAGTGCCTGGTCGTGAGGACCGTCCCGTCCCTGCCTGATGCCGAACCAGGGACCATCGTTGTTAGGTATCAGTATGTTGGTCTTGAAGGCGTCGTAGCCCGCGGCTTTCGCCTGTTCGACCACCCGGCAGGCGTCATCAAGCGATGAGATAGGTTTTGCGCCGATCTTTTCGGGATGGCTGGCCTGATAGGTACCGAGGTGTGACCAGTAGACCCGCTGTTCGCTGCGGGTTGGTCCGCCGAACAGCTCGTAGACGGGAACGCCGAGCGCCTTTGCCTTTGCGTCCCAGAGCGCCAGCTCAATTCCAGCCATCGCCTGCCATGTCGCTCCTCCATACACGGAATGCGTGCCACGCAGCATGTCCATGTAGAGCTTTTCGACCTGTCGAGGATCCTGGCCGACGACGAAGCGCGAGAGGTCTTTCACAAGCCCGATCATGCCGTTTGCGACTGCGCCTTCACCAAACTCTGAGTATCCGGTGATTCCCTCGTCGGTGCGGAGGATGCAGAACATCCACGGAGATTGCAGGCCTTCGACGGCGACGGCTTCGACTGATGTGACCTTCATGTTTTCTCTGATTCTCCTGGTCAGGCTACGCGTAACCCTGAGCCTGATTGTAAGGCGCATCGGGCGGTATAGACAGAAATGAATGTGACGTGGCGCACACTACCACCGGGTGTGCCCGGCGTCAGCGGTCGACGAATGGAACGTCCAGGCGCGCCGGTCCGGGCCTGCGAACCGCTCGGAAGATCACGTAGGACGCTGTGATGGCCGAGACCGGAAGGACGACTCCGAAAACGATGATGCTGGCCGGTGTGAGTAGGTCATGATCGATCGAGATCGCTATCAGAGCTATGAGATACACGCCGTAGAAACCGAGCATGAACAGTCCGTCTCTGCGTCCTGCCTGTCTGCCGATAATCGCGATCGCAAGTACGATAATTCCTACGCTGAGAGCTACCGGAAAGTCGAGTCGAAGGGCGTCGCTCGGCACCTCCAGTCCGCCTTTGGATACCAGGGCGGCTGCCCCGATGACCCCGAGGACGTTGATCACGCTTGCGCCGACGGCGTTGCCGATCGCAAGGTCGGTCTGGCCGCGTAACGCGGCGATCACCGCTGTCGTCAGCTCCGGCGCCGATGTTCCTGCCGAAACGATGGTCAGCCCGATGATCAGCTCGCTCACGCCCAGTGCGGTAGCAATGTCCGATGCGGAATTGACGAACAGCCGCGACCCAAGGATCAAAAATGTAGCTCCGACCGCGGCGAGGCCGAGACCTGCGCCCATGTCTCTCAGTGCAGCCTGCCTGGTGCGAGTGACCCTTGACTCGCGGGTAGCGCGTGCCGTTCGCCGTGACTGGAGGACCGAGAAGGTGATGAACCCAACGAGTACCAGCAGCAGCAGGATGCCTTCCCACTCAGCGACATTTCTGTTGACTGCAAAGATGTAGACGATCAATGTCGCTGCGATCAAGACGGGCAGGTCTTTTCGTATGGTCAGGTTCGAGACAGGAATGACAATGATGGCCGCGGCAGCACCTGCGACGACGAGGGTGTTGAAGATGTTGCTGCCGAGAACGTTGCCGACCGCAAGGCCGCCGCGGCCCTGCGATGCTGCGACTATCGAGACGCTTGCTTCTGGTGCGGTGGTTGCAAACGAGACGATTGTCAGGCCGATGACGAGCGGTGAGAGACCGGCGAGCCTGCCGAGTCTCGTAGCGCCGCGGACAAGCCCTTCTGCGCCGACAACGAGAAGGACGAGACCGATGATGAAAAATACTAGGTCAAGGGGGCTCATGCTGGTCTGGTGAGCACCTCGACCCACGTTGGTCGCAATCCGGCTGCGATTGCCGTCCGCATGGACGGGATGTTGGCATTTGATGTGCCGTAGTAGGGCAGCGCACCGGCGTCGAATACCGCTCGGGCAGCCGTGGCGGTGATAGCCGGGGCAAGTCCGTTCCCGCGGTGGCGCGGCAACACGTCTATGCCTATCTGGTACATAAATTCCGAGTCTTTCGAAGCGCCTGCTATGCCGACGATCGCACCCTGAAGCTCTGCTACCGCGGCGAGAACCATTGGCCGACCAGAGACTCCCGGTCCACGGAACACGGCGTTCGGATACTGTGTGCGGTCAATCATAGTCGGATTTGCAGACAACTCAGTTTCCAGGTCAGTCACTCTCACGGTGTACTCCGGCGAGTACGGTGGCTCAATGAGATTGGCGCGGGGCGAAGTAAACCGCGGATAAGGCCCGTAGACGGTCAGATCTTTCTGCGCTCCGTGGTGCACCAATTCCACAAGCATCTGGTCACGAAACAGTTCATCTCGGCTGCTTGCCGTGAAGGTCTGTCGAGCCCAATCCAGATCCTCGGCGTCAACCGATATCACGGCACCCTCTCCAAGTGTCACAGCAGAAATGCGGCCCGGATGAGGATTGAATGCACGGTGCTCTTGCCATGATCTGCGTTCCGGCACTCGTGCCACCACATGTATGCCGCCGTCTGACAGTTGCTCGACTTCGCAGCCGGTTTCGGCCGTCAGCATCGAGATGACGGTCTGCCTGACTTCTGCAGCGTACATGGCCCGGTCCTTGTCGTTCGCTGGTGATGCAGTGGTCAATCGGTTGAACGTTGTGAGCATATGCCAGTTGAAGGAGTCCGGGCTCGTCCTGGGATGGACATCTGAACTTCGATGTAGTTGACGGACCGTTCACCAACCTCACATACGTTGAACCGCCGGCGCGAATAGAGAAGGCGACCTATTCGGCCTGATGTTCGATCAGTAGCAGGTGCTAGTGGCCCGACAGATTTTCACTCAGGTGTAAAGGCTATGTCTGCATGGCTGGGGAAACAGATGATTGCCTGACGGTTTTCTCTAAATCAGACAGGTGGCCCTCAACATGACGACAACAGAGTGGGTCAGATCGAACATCGGCTCGTCGCCGAATCCTGCTCCACCTGCCCGTGTATCGCACGCGGCTGACCCGCGGACCAGTTTCTTCACGGGTTACCTGCGGCACGATATGAGGGCGTTACATGCGTACTGTGGCGATGGACAGGCAACTTTTCGGCTTGCAGCTTCTGTGCCGATGGGTGAGGTGACGGGCGTAGACCCTGACACCGGGAATCTTCGCAAAGCGAAGGCACGCAACGTTGTTGCTGATGCGGGAGATGTCTCTTTTGAGCGGTGCTCGTTGGCCGACCTGCCGTTCGGGCCGGATCAGTTCGATGCGGTACTCCTGGATGGACCTTTTGCAACTGAGCGATCGCCGGAGAGGGCGTTGGCAGAGGTGCTGAGGGTCCTGGTGCCGGGAGGAGTGTTGGGAGCACGTCATACGGTGGCGTCGAGCCGGGTATTGACCGCAGATTCGCCGTTGATCGCTCGCGTTTTGAAGAAACAGGAGACTGTTTTACGCGACCTGGGAGGCGATCCAGATGCGGGCTTGAAGCAGCCGGGCCTTTTGCGAGAGGCCGGTTTTGTGAACCTTCGAGTGACCGCTTCCGCCGAGCAGGCAACCGGAGACGACCTGCTTGCCGGGCTTTCACATGGTGGATTCGTGCCGGGTCTGGAGCGTGAAGAGAGCGAAGGTGAAGAGGTCGAGGAGCCGTTGGTCTACTCATTTATCACCGCGGTTGAGACCGTGTGCTGGAAACCTGTCCGGTGAATATCTCTCTCGAGGGCAGAGTTGCCCTGATCACAGGAGGCGGCAGCGGAATAGGCGCTGCGACTGCCCGCCTCATTTCACAGAGCGGTGGAGCTGTTGCACTGGCAGGGATCCCGGAAACAGAGGTCGTCGCGGTTGCCGAGGAGATCAATTCTGCTGGCGGCAGAGCAATTGCGGTTATTACGGATGTATCGGATTCCGGTCAGGTCAAAGAGTCCGTCAGGACAACGGTCGAGGAGTTTGGACGGCTCGATATCCTGGTGGCGAGCGCAGGAATCCAGATGCATCGTGAGGACCTGGAGCTACATCAACTTTCCGAAGATACCTGGGACCGAACGCACGATGTGAACTACCGGGGCGTGATGCTGACCTGCAAGCATGCTCTTGCGCAGATGGTGGAGCAGGGCAGCGGCGGGAGCATCGTGATCATCTCTTCGATCACGGCACTGACCGGCACGTCCGCCAACGTGTCTTACCTATCTGGCAAGACCGGACTCCTGGGCCTGAACAGGTATATCGCCGTGCACTACGCGAAGTACGGAATCAGGTGCAACGCGGTACTGCCGGGTGCCCTCGAGCGGACTCCCAATCACGACCTCCACCTCGATGCGGCCGGGCGCGAAGAAAAGCTGCGTGCAAGGGTGCCGCTTGGGCGGCCTGGTACGCCTGAGGAGATTGCTCCCATGGTGACGTTCCTGTGCTCAGATGCAGCGAGCTACGCGACCGGTGGACAGTTCGTTATAGACGGTGGAAATACGATTATCTGAGCACCAGAACGGTACGTACATACAGCACATATACCTGTATATACATACATATATATCTTTAGCGTGAAGTAACCTGCTTGAACTAGGAATTGCGATTGAATCGTGGAACGTCTATTGGAGCGCCGTTCTGCCGGACACTCTGTATAGATAGAGGCGTGATGCAGCTCCAGGTCACAGCGTCGTACACATCTATGGGCGGCCTTTCGCCTGTTGTGACGGCCTGGGCGAAGTCTTTTAGGACGAAATAGTCGCCGCCTCCATGACCGGATCTCAGCGCGGCCTCTCCGTGCCTTGCCCAGAGAGGATGCTCGTACTGCTCTGCCAGCTCCCAGAGCACCTGCCACTGTGGATGGCCCATCGACTCGTGACCTTCCGGCCGCGCCATACCGGCATAGTTGAAGTTGGCAGGACTCACACCAGGGGAGACACCTTCAAGCCAAATAAGCGGCTCTTCTTCATCGTGGCGTCGTGAGACAAACGCCCCTGACGTTCCCTGCAGGCCAAAGTGGACCATGTTGTGAGGCCGCGGGCTTGCGCTGTCGAAACGCAACGAGATCACCCTGCCTTGCTCTGTCTGAATGAGAGTAGAGGCTGAATCAGCTGAATTCGCCCAGGCATCGGGCATGCCGTTGGGGTGACCCTCAGGCAGAACGCTCTGCGCCCACTCCTGCCGGGTCGCCGACCTGGTGACGAACGTCGTCGTGCGCAGCAGCCGGTCGGTGCGGTTGATGCCGAGCCACTGGGCGACGGGGCCGAGCGAATGGGTGGGATAGCCATTGCCGCGCGAGCTCTGAGTGCTCCCCGAACGCATATTGCCGCGCCAGGTCAGGGACCCGTCTGTATGTATATTAAGATCCCGACAGTCGTGTATGTATGCGCCCTCGGCGAACGTGATCTCGCCGAATGCGCCCTGCTCGGCCATATTGCGGACGAACATGGTTTCGCGCTTGTAGCAGTAGTTTTCGGCCAGCATGTATGCACGGCCTGTGCGCTCAACCGCTTCGACGAGTTGCCAGCACTCTTCCAGCGTCACGGCTGCGATCACCTCCGAGAGCACATGCTTGCCTGCATGGAGAGCCTGAACCGCCTGTTGGGCGTGTAGAGTCATTGGCGTTGCGATGAACACGGCGTCAATGTTCGGGTCGTCGATCAAGCGTTCAAAGCTGTCGAACACCCTGATCGCAGGGTTGGTTTCGACCCACCTGGCTCTGACCTGCTGCGATGTGTCGCAGATCGCCACGAGGTCGATTTCGTTCTCTAGCGAATCAAGAGCGCTGGCGAAGGCCGCGCCGCGGTGACCGCCGGCTATTGCGAGGCGTAATGGCGATCGATGAGGCATCAGGAACTCCATTGACAGTTTGAGGGTGTGAACTGAGGTTCAGATCACGTTCAGAGTCAACGGAGTGTAGAGGTTGGCGCCGTCACGGGCGAACGGGCGTGACTTAAGACCGACTTATAAAGCGCCTAATCGAGGTTACAGTCTTCGAACCGATCCTCGTCGTAGAGGTTCGATGTGATGTACTTAAGTTGCTGGATATCGTCCTGGACCGCATTGATCGCCGGATTGCTCAACGAGTCACAGAGGTTGTGACTGGACGTGGCGGTTAGACCGGACACAGATTGAATCTCTGGCACTCCGTCTAAAGTAGATTCGTTAGAGCCGCCGAACGTGTTGCCCAGCGCGCCGATCATGAAGGGCAGTGCGATCAACTGGCCAAGGAGATATAGCTTGAGCAGCAGCTTCATACACTCAGCGTCACATGGGTGTGGGCGGCTGAGTTGCCGAACCGGTGTGGATTACGAGTGTCGCGTGATTGGAAGCGGCGTTTGCCGTAGATACATCGGCGGCATCGCAGGGCAGGTTGAGGCCTTGCCGAGTTCGTCGATCTCCAGAATTAGCTGGTGCTCGCAACTACGGCGAGGACGGTCATTCCGGCCATCACTACCGGTGAAATAATGCGAGATCTGAGTACGTTCACTGCGGGTTCTCCCTGGCCATGATGCCAAACCGACCTGGCCCCTTACATGAACGATTATTGCGTGCCGAGCGTTATCGGATCGTTACCTGAGGCTCGGAAATTTCCAGGGCTCGGACGCCGCCGCAACCGCGCATGTGTATGAGCGCGGACATATGTATGTACCGAGTGAAAACAAGATCAAAAAGCGATATATATCGGCATAGATGTCCCGGTATATCGCCCTGTTAGCCGGTGCCTGCTTCGCCCTCTGCCCACGCCTTGATGATGTGATGAGCGATCGCGATAGGACCGGGAACCTTAAGGTCTGGATTCTCTTCCCGCAGCGCGCTGAGAACCTCTTCGCGAGTGAACCAGCGGACATCCGACATCTCTTCTTCGTCCCGGTTGATCTCGGTCGTTAGCGCCTTTGCGTGGCAGCCCATCATCAGTGAGGACGGGAAGGGCCAGGGTTGGGACGAGTGGTACTTCACCTCGCCGACCTCAATGCCCGCCTCCTCTCGAACCTCGCGGCGCACAGCCTCTTCAATCGCCTCACCTTGGTCAACGAAACCTGCCAGCGCCGAGTACATGCCTGAGCGGGAGAGCCTGCCCCGGCTCTGTCCAAGGATGCAGCGATCTCCGTCATGAACGACCATGATTACCACCGGATCGGTGCGCGGAAAGTGTTCCGAGCCGCACTCGCCGCACTTTCGGACATGGCCTCCCTTGCCAGGCACTGTCCGGTGACCGCAGACGCTGCAGAACCGGTGCCGAGCGTGCCAGTCCAGCTGTGCGCGGCTCTGCGCCAGGATCCCGGTCTCTGGCCCCGGCAACTCCATCGCCGCAGACCGCACCTCCACGAACCGCCATGTGTCCGGCAGGTTCAGCTCATGAACCGGGTCGTGGACTTCGGATATATCGAGTGCGAAATGAGCCTTGTTATCCATGAATCCGAGGAACACGGGCTTGACGTCGATATCCAGCCGCTCGACGTCTGCGGGACTGATCCACCCG
Organism: Chloroflexota bacterium; assembly: GCA_029262735.1. Taxonomy (GTDB): domain Bacteria; phylum Chloroflexota; class Dehalococcoidia; order Lucifugimonadales; family Lucifugimonadaceae; genus JAJCYX01. The sequence goes on from JAJCYY010000017.1 coordinate 58,928, forward strand.
AGCGTGGGGTGCGGGTTGGTCTGGACCAGGACATTTAGTTGCCACATGGGCAGGACAAGTGTTTCGGGATCGACGAACAGGGCATCGAGATGTGCTTCGTCTCGGCGCTGCACGTCGCCGCGGTCGAGCGGATTACCGGCAAAGATGTGAGGTTGTTTCATGGGTTGGTGGGGTTATTTTGTTCGAGGTGAACGACTGGCGGCGAGGCCGGTCTTTCTCGTGTTCCCGGACCGGGATCCAGCGGTACATGGTGAGATATGTTCATATTGGATGAGATTGATTGGCCCGCATGAGTGGTCAGGTCATCTGCAACCACTCCTCGGTCACAACCCCGTTTTGCAGCTTTGCAAACCCGAATCCGGAAACCGCAGCACTCTCTCCAGCGCTGTCCTCGCCCGCAGTCCATCGGTATGCCACTCGTTCGCCCCAATCACCGCCTGAGATGCACTCGTCTACTCGGAAGACGCCTTCGTCCCAGCGAGTTCGGGTCTCGGATACATATATCCCTAGCCTGCGCCTTCCTTCAACCGCGTTCGAGCGCCCGTTGAGGTGAAGAACGTGGCCGCTTGCGACATGGGTCCGCAGGACATCAGCGTTCCCGTCTCCCCAAACGCTCTGCAGGTAGTCGGTCACGAGCGCAGCCGCAATGTCCTGTTCGACGGATTGCAGGTTGTATTCGGACCAGACCTCATCAGTCAGCAACCCGTTCTCAATCTTGAATGCGGTGACGGCCGGGAAGTCCATGCGAACGCCGGTTGGAGGATACTTGAAGAACCCTGATCCGCCGGTATGCGTGCCCTGCATCCGCGTTCTGATAACCATCACATCGCCGTCTATATATATCTCCTCCAGAGGCCGCGAAAGGTCAGGGAAGTTTTTTCGGAGGTCCGTGATGAAATCGCCCCACGGCTGCGAAAGACCGGCTGTATGTCGGGCCTCTGCGGGGAAGATCTGGCCGACAATATTGACATCACCGGTCGACCATAGCTCGCAGTAGAGTCGAGCCAGCCGGTTGGCGGTGGCTCGTATTTGTTCTGAATCTGTCATCTGGTGCTGTCCTGATCTAATCCCGCAGTCGAAAGTCTACTCCCGGGCAGACCCCTGCGATCCTCCATCCATATATCTGGATGAAATGCTCGCTCAGACCTGTGCCAGAGCGGTCACCCGGTTAACGCCACCAGGTTTGGTTGGCGCTCCAGGCCCCCCTGCCGCCAATGCCGCCGCAGCGCAGATCGGCGGCAGGATCATGTAGACAACGAGACCGAATGTGTAGGAACCGGAGATGTCGAAGGCCAGTGCCAGCGGCAGCGGTCCGAGAGCGGCTGCGGACATGGTGCCGAAGTTCGTGACACCGCGGATGGTGCCAAGATGCCGTCTGCCGAAATACGTTGGCCAGATCGACTGTAAGACGTTCATCAGGAATCCCATATTGAGACCGAGCAGAGCGCCGTAGACGTACGCATGCCACGGCTCTGAAACTTGCAGTAGCAGAAGCATGTTCAGCACGAGAAGCACCTGGCTGATCGCGATCAGATATCGTTCGGGAAACTTCTGTGACAGGTATCCGGCGATGAATTGGCCTGCGACTGCCGTCGGTGCGATGACTCCGAACACTCCGGCTGAAACCGACGTCGACAGACCTTTGTCTGTCACTATCTGAACCTGGTGGAACATTACGCCCGTCCCTATGAGCGATTGCGCTGTTCCAGCGACCATCAGTAGCCATAGAGCACGTGAGTGTGCCGCTTCTCCCAAGGTCCAGGCGCGCTCCGTTGCTCCCGCACTTGATGTCCGTCGGGCAGCGGTAGCCACTGTTCCCTGCTTCACGCCATCTGGCAGAAGGCCAACGGATTCGGGGCTTCGCCTGACAAAGAGCACTACCGGGACGATTAGCAGAGCCCACGCCGTGATGGCGATGGCTATCCAGGCGGTGCGCCAGCCGTATGCGTCGATCAGCGTCGAGCCATAGATCGGGAACACCCCGCTCGCAGCGGCTCCGCCCAGCGACATGATGGCCAGCGCCATTGCACGCTTGCGAACGAACCAGACAGAGACCATTGTGGCGGGAATCAGGCTCAACGCGCCCTGGCCCATCGTTCTCATCACGGCGAATCCGATGAAGAGTTGCCAGGCGGTTTCGACCCGAGAGAGCCACATTGCTCCTGATCCGATCAGCACGGTCACGACTACCAGCATGATGCGCGGTCCGAAGCGGTCGAGGCTTCGACCTATGATGATCATCATCCCGGCGGCGCTGAGCGAACCGAACAGGTAGAGGGTGGAGATGTAGGTCGATGAGATTCCAAGGTCTTCGATGAACGAATCGAGGAAGACCGAGAAAATGTAGGTCTGGCCGGGTGCGGAGGTGAAACTCGCAAGCGCGGCAACGGCGAGGATTATCCAACCGTAGTAGAAGGGAGTGCGGGCTATGCGGGGAAGCTGCTCGGTTTGGATCTCAGGAGTTACGGCCACATGCCCGATTGTACTCTGGGCAATTTGTTGAGATTCTAAAAACTATCGGCGGACAGGCTTTCGCCCGACGGCGGCGTAAACGACATGCGGGGCAGAGATCCGATCGGACCTCGAGAATCTGTCCAGTGCCTCTTCGAGTTCCTGGTCGAAAATCGTGACCTCTTCCGGTGTCAGCGAAGCACCGATACCTGCGCTGGCCCTGATTCGCCCACGCCAGGCCTCTTTCGTGTACAGCGCATCGGCCTGCACGTGGTCGGACCGGACGCCTTCAAAGCCGCCGTTTTCCAGGTCCGAGACGAATTCAGGGTGGAGACCGTTTCCGCCCCCCATGTTCCAGCTGGGGTTATGCTTTTCGATGAGCTTTTCGGACAGCTCGACTACGTTGCCCGGCCCGGTAATCCAGTCATAGGAACAGATCACCAGCGCCCCACCTTGCTTGAGGATCCGGCGAGCTTCGGCGAGTGCGGCGGGCCGGTCAAACCACCACCAGCTTTGCCCTGAGGCGACTATGTCAAAGCTGTCCGATTCGAGATCTGTTTTCTCAGCCGTCGCATTTACGTAGTGCGTCGAGACTCCCCACTCCATGTCCAGCCGCTTTGCCTCGGAGGTGAGGTTGTCTGAAGGATCGATGCCGGTGACGGACGCACCTCGTCTCGCCATTCCTCGTGCAAGCGTGCCTGTGCCGGTTCCGAGATCGACTGCGCTCGCGCCATCGAACTTCACACCGAGCGTTGCCAGCATCGTGAACAGTTGGTCAGGGAATCCCTGGCGGTGGCGTGAGTAGTCAGAAGCGGTTTCGCCGAAATCGGGATTCATTCTTACGCTGATCTGATCGCCGACAACTTTAAGCTAAACATTCATCGCCAGGCGGATTCCCATGTTGCCGGTCGACGAGTCGGGTGTCGATGATGTCCGGGCGCCGACTCTATATCGATTGCAGTATGAGTCGTGGCAGAGATAGGAGCCGCCTTTGGTCACTTTTGCCTGGCCTTCGCGCGGACCCTGCGGGTTCACTCTCGTTGTCTCACGCTCGATGGCGTGGAATGTGGCGGAGAACCAGTCTGTGCACCACTCCCAGATGTTACCCGCGGCATCAAATATGCCGTAGCCGTTGGCAGGGAATGAGCCGACCGGCGCGGTGCCGTGGAAGCCGTCTGCCAGGGAGTTCTGTTGCGGAAATTCGCCCTGCCAGATGTTGCACATGTGCTTACCGTCCGGCGTCAGCTCTTCGCCCCATGCGTAGGTTGCGCCGTCCAGGCCTCCGCGGGCGGCGAACTCCCATTCGGCTTCGGACGGAAGACGCATTTCTGCCCATTCAGCGATAGCCACCGAATCGTTCCAGGAGATGTGGACGGCAGGGTTGTCGGGAATGTCCTCCCAGTCTGAGTCCGGTCCATGCGGATGCCGCCAGTCGGCGCCGTGTACCTGCCACCACCACTGGGCACCCTGGACCGCCGATGTCACCTGCTTCCCGGTCTCTTCTGAGACGAAGTTGTGGAACACAAACGACCAGCCGAACGTCTCAGCCTCCGTCGTGTACCCGGTGTCTGATACGAACGCCGCGAACTGACGGTTCGTGACTTCGTGCGTGGCTATGGCGAACGGGTTGACTGTGACCTCTCGGATCGGTCCCTCGCCGTCGCCTGGGAAGCGACGATTGTCGGTGCCCATCGCATATTTGCCACCATCGAGCTTGACGATGCCATCCCGCAGCTCTTTCCTGATCGCGGAAGCGTTTGCGATCTGGATGGCCGGGTTAACTTTTGTCTCCGTCGACTCGTTGGAGGATGTGGCGTCACCTGTAGAGCGTTCAGGTGTGCAGCAAGAGCAGGATTCTTCGTTTGTCATCTGTCAATTATCCGCCTTTTGACGCTCTCAAGGTAGCGATAAGTGTTCAGAGAGGCTCAACTCGATCAGTCAGCGAACTGCTTGCCTGTGCGCCGAGTGTCCACATCGTCACGCAGCCCTGTGACCTGCCGCTGGGTTAGGGCGATGAGAGCAATGAGCGATGCCACAACAACCGGCCCAAGGGCCACGCCCCAGCGGACAGTGATCAGGTCACCCATGGTACCCGCCCAGAGGCCTCCGAGGATCGCCAGGCTCTGATTTATGGCGTATATGCCCATCACGCGGCCTCGCAGCGCATCAGGCACTCGCAGTTGGAGTGCAGTCATCGAGGTGATCGTGAACATGCCGTTGCCGAAGTGTCCGATGGCTACAAGTGGCAGAACCAGCGCGAACTGCTGGGCCTGTGCGGCAATGAAGATCAGGCTTGAGAAGAGGAGCGCGGCGCCGAGTATGGTCCATCCGAGCCAGCGGCCGGGCCTGATCCGACCCGCTGCGATGATGCCGCTCAGGGCGCCGATTCCGGCTGCGGAGAACAGGAAGCCAACCTGCCGGTCGCCGCCATCGAACTCCTTCACAAACGCTGGAAGTATCTGGATGTAGCCGAAAACGAAGAACATACTGGCGAAGTTCAGGCCAATGAGGATGGCGAAAATCCGGGTTCTGACGATGTACGAAACGCCTTCACGGAATTCGCCAAGCACGTTGCGAGCCTGGCTCAGCACCGGCTTGCGAGTGGGAAGCAGCCACGTCGAAGCGGTCATCGCGCCGTATCCGGCCGCAGCGACAAAAAATCCGGTTGCGGTGCCAAATGCGGCGATCAGCACACCGCCGATGGTCGGCATCACAACAGAAGCAGAAGCCATCATCGCTCCGTTCAGATTGACAGCGCTCTTTGTGGCGCGCGGCGGAACGAGGCTCGGAAAGTATGCCTGGCGCGTTGGGTTGTCGATGCCGATTACGACTCCTGAGAGCGCGGCAAGAACGAAGATGTGCCAGAGAACGACTGTGTCTGTGGCGATCAGAACAGCGAGCGTTCCCAGCATCATCGTGGTGGCGAACGCGGTGATGCGCAGAAGAAAGCGAGTCTCCATCCTGTCTGCGAGGACGCCGCCGAACAGGTTGAAAAGGATGGTTGGCAGCGCATTGGCAGCGGCAACAAGTCCGAGCCTGAGACTCGACCCAGTCAGGTCGAACACAAGGATGGAGAGAGCGACGACGTTCAGTCGCTGGCCCAGAAAGGCCCCGTAAGAGCCGATCCAGTAGATGCGGTAGTCGCGATAGGCGAATGCGCCGGTGGAGCGCTTAGAGGCTGGGTCCGGAGGTGCTTGAGCCGTCTGTTCGTCTTCAACAGAGTTGCTCAGGACGGCGACCTCTTGTCAGCACCCGCCGCAACGGGCTCGGACCGCTCAAGGTCCGCACCGCTGAGATTCCGCACCTCTCTCTGTGTCACGAAAACGGTGACGACGATGACAGAGAGCACAACTGCTGAGATCGTTATCGCCCACCGTTCATCCAGCAACTCGGCAATCCCTCCGCCCATCATGCCGCCGAGGGGGATGAGACTGAAGGTGATGGTGTATATGCCCATGACCCGCCCGCGTAGCTGCGGCGGCACTCGGAGTTGCATCGATGTCATTGAACTAATGAGGAAGATGGAGTTGAATATGCCGACCAGGTAGATGGCGGCCAGCGCTGTCACGTAGTTCGGAGCGAATGCGAACACCGGCACGAGCGCGCTGAACATGAATGTGGCGCCAAGCATGATCTTGCCAATTCGGGGACTTCGTTGCCGCCTGACCACAAGGACCGTGCCCGAGATGGCGCCAAGTCCCAGGAATGTGAAGATGACACTCATTCCGCCGGCCTCGACGTTGTGCCGGAATGCGAACAGCGGCATCAGTTGGAGGTACTGCATGCCGAAGAACATGTTTGCGAATGTGAGAGGGATGATAACTGCAAAGAGTCTCTGGCTTTTTATGAAACTCGTCCCTTCGGCAAGCTCCCGCAACACTCTTCGCTTAACCGTCGATTTTGTGTGAGGGACGCGCAGGCTGAAGATAACCAGGAGCATGGCGATCCAGCCGCCTGCGCCCGCGAAGAAAACGGACCCGGTGCCGAATGCGTCGATGGCGAAACCGGCGAACAGCGGCGTGACGATCCGGCTGAACTGCCACATGACCGAGTTGAGGGCGACGGCGCTCATCATGTTCTTGCGTTCAATTAACAGGGGGAAGAACGAAGAGCGGACGGGGCCGTCGAATCCCATGAAGAAGCCCTGGGCTGCGGCAATAGCCACCACGTGCCATATCCTCACTACGTCCGCGACGACCAGCACCGCAAGAAGTGTCATGAGCAACGCGGTGGCTGCTGAAATGACCATGATGATGATTCGGCGGTCTATGCGGTCCGCGAGCACGCCACCGAACAGGTTGACCAGGATGGTGGGTATGGCGATGGCGCCACCGAGGACGCCGAGGATGCCGGGCGAGCCGCCCAGGTCCTTGGCGATGAGCCAGATCATGCCGATGGTGGCGACCTGGATTGCACCGACGGACGCGATAGACCCCAGCCAGTAGCGCCTGTATTTTGGCTCACCAAACGCGCCGACAGACTCGCTGATTCGCTCCCTGAGAGTGCGTTGTTCTGCCGAAGCCGTGGTTACGGCTGATGGTGTGGCCATGATGGCGCTAGTCTGCGCCTATCAGACAGCCGATGAAAGTGCGTCGAGCGCTTTTCTGGCTATTCGACGGTGACGGTCTTGGCCAGGTTTCGAGGTTTGTCCGGGTCCATGCCAAGTGCTATCGAGGTGTGATAGGCGAGCATCTGCATCGGAATCACGTTTAGAACCGGCTGCAGGATGGGAATGGTTTGCGGTACGTAGAGCACATCGTCGGCGATTGACTCCATGATGTCGTCGCCGTCTGTTGTCACGACGATCACTCGTCCGCCCCGGCTCTTCACCTCGTTCACGTTGCTCACCATCTTCTCGAACATGGCGTCACGAGGGGCGATGGCGATGGTCGGCATCTCTTCGCTGATCAGAGCGTTGACGCCGTGCTTCATCTCGCCTGCCGCATATCCTTCCGCATGGATGTAGGCGATCTCTTTCATCTTCAGAGCGCCCTCCATAGCCACCGGGAACTGTGCGCCTCTCCCGAGATAGAGCAGGTGGTGATAGTTCGTGAGGTCGGCGGCTATCTTCTTGATCGGGTCTTCCCGTTCGAGCGCTGTGCCAACAAGAGCCGGCATCGAAGAGAGCGCCGTTGCGATCTCTGCCTCGTCCTCTTCTGAGAGGTTACCCCGCAGTGCTGCAAGGCGAGCCGCCATCAGAGTCAGCGTGATCATTGTGGCGGTCATCGTCTTGGTGGCGGCCACCCCAATCTCCTGTCCACAGCGGACAGGCAACGTGACATTCGCGAGTCGGGTTGCCTGCGTTCCTTCCGCTTCGACAGCGGTCACGAGCCGACTACCGGAGTCTCTCGCCAGCTCCATCGCGGCAAGAGTGTCCGCAGTCTCACCTGACTGTGTGACGGAAACGACCAGGGTGTGCTCATCCAGCACAGGATTTCGGTACCTGAACTCAGATGCGTTCTCGCTGTAGGTCGGAATTCGGGCCAGCGCCTCGACTGACGATGCCCCGTTCATGCCCGCATGAAGTGAGGTTCCCATGCCAATGAACACGGCGCGGTTGATTGACAATGCCTCGGCCGGTGAGAGGTCGAACTCAGGCAGATCGATCTTTCTCGTTGCCAGATCGACGCGTTGCCGCATCGCCGCGGTAACGCTGTCTGGCTGTTCGGCAATCTCCTTGGCCATGAAGTGCGGATAACGGCCGCGGGCAGCCATGTCTGCGCTTCGACTACTCGTAATGAACTCTGCAAGTACCGGACTGCCATTTAGCCTGGTGATCTGGCAGCTATCCGGAGTGATAGTCACGACCTGGCCGCTTTCCAGGTAGCAGATGCGGTTCGTGTGGGGCAGCAGGGCGATGATGTCCGATGCGACCATGTATGCGTGCTCGGCCGCTCCGATTACGATGCCCCCGGCATTGCCCAGGCGAGCGGCTACGAGCTTTTCCGGCTCCGCAGTTGAGGTTGCGACGATGGCTGTTGCGCCTTCGACCAGCTTCATTGCGTTGCCAACGGCTGTGGCGAGGTCTGCGCCCTGTTCGATCTCGTGTGCAACAAGATGCGCGATGACTTCGGAGTCAGTCTCAGAGCTGAAAGTGATTCCGGAGTCGGTAAGCCCCGTTTTCAACTCCAGGTAGTTTTCTACGATTCCGTTGTGGACCACGGCGACGTTGCCGCTGCGGCCTACGTGCGGGTGGGAATTGCGTTCGGCCACCTTGCCGTGAGTAGCCCAGCGCGTGTGGGCGATGCCAACCGACCCGTGCGGGCTCAGTTCGTCGATAGCGGCTGAGAGCCTGGCGACACTGTCGGTTCCGCCGGCTCGCCGGGTCAGCGAGATGCTGCCCGAGCCGTTTGTGACCGCTATGCCCGCGCTGTCGTAGCCGCGGTACTCAAGCAGTCTTAAGCCGCCGACCAGCAATGGAGCGGCCTGTTCATGGCCGGTATATCCGAATATTCCACACACGAGTTAAGTTCCTTAAGTGGCAGACGGCAACGGAGCGTTTGACGAGATTGAATCTACTTCTTCCGTGTACATGAACGGATCGTCCATATGCTCTCGGTAGTGACCGTGATGTGAGTCCGGGAGCAGGCGGGCGATGCGCACCATTATCTCGGTGGTTACGACTTCTAACTCGTCCCGCGAAGGTCGTTCACTGACACTTTCGGTTAAATTGAACGGCTTTCCAATTTTGATCCTGATCTTTGCGCTGGGCTTCAGGACCCTGAAGACGTTCTGTAAGGGATCTGTGCCGGTCAGGCCGATAGGCACGATCGGGACCCTGGTCTTGAGAGCGATATGCGTTACACCCGCCAGCCCTTTTCGCAAACCATCGGCATTTTTGTTCCTCGTGCCTTCCGGGAACAGGATCAGGGCGCCGTCTGGCTTGCTCAGCAACTTAATGGCCCACCGCAGGGCGCGAATGTCACTATTGCCGCGTCTGAGCGGATGCGCTCCATAGCGTCTCAGAAGAAACCCGAATGGCGGAAACTTGAAGAGCTCCTCTTTGGCGAGGAAGCCCGGGTTGCGCCCCGTCAGTGAAGCAACGACGGCGGGATCCATATTGGATAGATGGTTCGAGATGAAGATAATCGGGCCGGTTCGTGGAACGTTCTCCCATCCTTCGACCTTACGGTCACTGAATAGCCAGGTTGTGGTCTTAAACCCTGTGTTACAGATGTTGAATAACAGGCTCAACTTGTGACGCCGTTCACTAGTTCACACAGGCGGTGGACCACCTCTTCAACGGTCATATTGTCGGTCTCCACAATCACCGCGTCGTAAGCGGGTCGCAGCGGGGAGGCCTCGCGTGATGAGTCGATTTTGTCCCGCATGCGCATAGCCGTGAGAATCTCTTCGAGCGGTGGATGTTCGGGCAGGTCTTTCATCTCCAGGAATCGTCGTTTCGCACGCGTCTCCAGGTTTGCGGTGAGGTAGATCTTCGGTCTGGCGTCTTGCAGGACAACTGTGCCGATGTCCCTGCCCACCATTACTATGCCGCCGTCGGCCGCAAGCTTCCGCTGCGCAGCGACCATGATCTCTCGGACCCTGGCGATTGCAGCAACGGCCGAGACCTGGCTATCCACATCATGGCTCCGCAGACTTGATGTGATGTCTTTGCCGTTGATCAAGATCAGCGTCTCCCCGTTTGCACCCGATCGAGCTTCGATCTCAAACTGCTCGACAGCGTCCAAAAGGCTGTCGATATCGTTGAAATCTGCCTGCGCGTCGAGCGCCACAACGGTCGCTGCCCTGTACATCATTCCTGTATCGAGGAATCGATAGCCGATCTTCTTCGCCAGCTTGTTGCCAACGACCGTTTTGCCAGCCGCTGCCGGTCCATCGATCGCTATCGCAGTCGCCCCATTGTTGTGCAATTCGTGCTCCGGAATGTCTGTCCGTACTGGAAACAAAGATCAGCTAAGGTCACACTGAGTTTATCCGACCTCGAAAACGGTTGTCTGTAATTGATACCGGTCAGGACTTCGAGTTGCGAACTTTTCAGTAATGTTGCCGATGCTAGACTTCATCGTGACGGGATGGGCGCAGTGAAGCGCGTGCTTCCGCGAACGAGCCCGAGATTTGAAGGGACATGATCAGGCCGTGAATTTCTTTGACTGGGTGCTGATCGCGCTGTTCGCCGTCGGCGCGTTCTGGGGCTACCGCAAAGGTCTCGTCGATGCGGCTCTGCTGGTCGCTTCCATCTACGTCGCCCTGCTACTCAGCGGGCAGTTTGCAGCCCGGTTGCTTGGCCTGATCTGGGACGATGCTGAGAACCAGGCTCTCGCAACCGCAGCGGGTTACGTGATCATATTCATTGGTGTCTTTTTTGCCGGGCGATTCATCTCTCATATCGTCAAGTCGAGCCTGAAAAAGGTGAAGGCAGGATGGACTGACCAGGCTGGAGGAGTAGTGGTCGGGGTAGTGGCTGGCGTTCTGCTAGCGGGCGGATTGATGGCTGTGACCGCTCGGTTCACCTACGTCGTGGATGAGGACGCGGCGACCGGAGGCCAGGATTCGAGCGGATTCAGCCCCGAAGCACTGGTAGACCAGCTTCGTGACACCGCCGAGGGCTACCTCGTCGATTCAGGTCGGGACAATACGGACCGGTGGATGGTTGAGTCGGAGGTCGTTGGCGTCCTGATCGACATCCGGAACGTTTTGCCCGGTAACGCCCTGGGTATGGCTCCTGAGGAATTTAGTACCGCGATCGATATCCTCGAAGACAGACGCGACCACCCAGAATCGTAGGCTTCTGCTGGTATCAGTGGTAAGAGCATGCAATCCGACTCGGTGTGAGCCGTGGTATAACGGTGTTGAACCAAGGGCATCCGGCACGTAGCGTCCCAACCTCGAGGCGAATAGACGTGTTGATCACTCGAGCACCTGTACTGGTCTTAAACCAGAACTATCAGCCGCTGAACATCTGCAACGTGCGGCGTGCTATCGCGCTGCTCGGCAAAGGCAAGGCAGAACCGATCGGCGAGACAGGCGAATTTCTCCGCAGCGCCACCGATCTGATCGAAAAGCCCGTCATTATCCGCCTCTACTACATGGTCAAGCGGCCGCTCCATCGCAGGAAGCTGTCGCGACGCGAGGTTTTCGTGCGAGACGGCTTCCGATGCCAGTACTGCGGCGCGAACACTCGGGATCTGACCCTGGACCACGTTCTCCCTCGCTCTCGAGGCGGTCAGCACACCTGGGACAACATCGTTAGCGCCTGTAAGCCTTGTAACCATGGCAAGGCGGGCCGGACGCCCAGGGAAGCCGGAATGAGCATGTTTACCGTGCCACGAGAGCCGCGCCCGAATCCGTACGCTATGTTTCATCCGGGCCGTGTGCTGGATGAGTGGAGGCCGTTCCTGCCATGGGTTCAGGCTGCGCCGGTTATCGAGACGGATTCGGACTACGGTTCTGCAACTGCCGCTGCTGGCGACTAGTAGCCCGCGGGCACCGGTGATGCGGTCAAAGACGTCTCGCTGATGGTCACAGTTGGCATCTCCAGCATCATCACCTCGATGGCGAGCCGCGGGATCGCGTTGGCCTCGAGTGCCGTGATCGTCTCGGAAACCGCACTGGCTCCGCGAACGACATCACCTTCACCAAGCTGGTTCGCAATCTCTGCGAGAGCGGAAAGCCAGTCTGAGTTGATCACGTTGTCGCTCAGGCCCGCTTTGGTGACTCCAATGTCTCGCCACCACTCCAGCCAGCGGCCAAGCTCGCTCAGGACACCGCTCCGGTCTCTGCGGAATCGGCCGGAAAGCTCTCGAGCGTAGATGAAGCGCTGCTCCAGGTCTCCGCCGAGGGTATTCAGAACCCGAGAGGCTGTCTGGGTGTAGATCTCCAGCACTGCCGGGTCCTGCAATGCTGAGATGGCCCAACCGGGCTTGCCCGCCGAAAGTTTTGCCAGGCGTTCTGCATGCTCTGGCTCGGCGTTGAACTTTTCTGCCAGATGTTCGGCAATCGCCTCTGAGGACACGCGCCGCAGGCTTATTTTCTGGCAGCGAGAGACGATTGTTTCTGGCAGCGCTTCGGCGTCTGAAGCGACCAGTACGATGTACACATCGTCGGAAGGCTCTTCTAATGTCTTGAGCAGGGCGTTCGCGGCCGCCGGGGATAAAGACTCGGCGCCATCCACGACGAAGACACGAGATTTGCCTTCGAAAGGTTTGAGCGCGGCGTCATGTTGCAGGTCATGTATGTGATTGATCGATATCTGCTGGCGAGCGGCGCCCGCGGAAACTTCACCGTCTCCGCTGGCCGCATCCTTTTTCAATGGCGTCGATGTATCGATCACACGCACATCGGCGTGCTGACCCATTCGGATGCGCTGGGCTGCCGGGCAGGATGAAAGGTCAAGTATCGGCGCCTCACCGAAAAGATCCGGCTGCGGCTCACAGTTCAGAAGACAGGCAAGGTCGATAGCCAGCGTTTTGCGGCCAACCTGCGAAGGTCCGGTTATGAGGTAGGCGTGCGAAAGTCTGCCGGACATATTTGCGGTGTCCAGCATTCGGACTGCCGCATCATGGCCGAACGTTCGCCAGCCTGTAGCGGGTGGAATCTGTGTGGCGGGTTCAGACAAGACTTGTTGCCAGGAGGTCCTCGTACGTTTCTCGACGGCGGATCAGACGCGCCTCTCCGTCTTTTACCATCACAATGGCCGGCCGGGTAGTCATGTTGTAGTTACTTGCCATCGGCACTGCGTACGCGCCTGATGTCGGTGTGCAGAGCAGGTCGCCCGAATCCAGAACGGGGAGGTCGACATCTTTCGCTATGAAGTCTCCTGACTCACAAAATTTTCCGACGACCGTGACCGTTTCGGTTGGCGTCGCATACGGATCGCGTGTTCTCCGTACGGTGTACACAGATGAGTAGAGTGCTGGCCGGATGTTGTCGCCCATACCGCCGTCGACGCTGACATAGATGCGGACATCGGGAATGCGCTTGATGCCGCCTACTTTGTACACGGCAACGCCTGCGCGAGCGACAATGGCGCGGCCAGGCTCGACCGTCAGCATCGGCTCGTCGAGGCCGTATCGGTCACAGCCGGAGCGAACGGCCTCGGAGATCTCGGCCGCATACGCCAAAATAGGCGGTGGGAGCTCTTTGCCGACGTAGCCGACCGCGAAGCCGCCACCGGGATTGAACTCGTTCAGTTGCAGGCCGTGGGCCTCTCGCATCTGCGCTGCGAAATTCAAAACGTAGTCGATGGCCTGCGAATACGGCTCCAGTTCAAAGATCGGTGAGCCGAGGTGGAAATGTAGCCCGACGACATCGAGGTGCTCAGTCGCCACAGCCTGCTCGACTGCTTCGGCGGCGGCACCGGTCTCAATGGAGAAGCCAAATTTGGAGTCGAGAATCCCGGTGGTCGTGAGCATGTGGGTATGCGGATCCACGCTTGGCGAGACTCTTAGAAGAACCTTCTGCCTGACGCCTTTCTCACCGGCGACTTCGTTCAACAGGCCGATCTCGTAGAACGAATCGATGGTAATTCGGCCAACGCCGTAGTCGAGTGCCTCGCTTAGCTCTTCACGGCCCTTGTTATTGCCGTGGAAATTGAGGTTCTCAGCAGGGAAGTCCGCCGCCTTCGCGAAGATGAGCTCGCCGCCTGTGACCACGTCCATGTGCAGTCCTTCTTCGGCGATGATCTTCGCAAGCGCGGGGTTTGCGAAGGCCTTGGAAGAGTATTCGATGAGGGAGCGCTCATACGCGTCTTTGAACCCGCCACTGAACTGCCTGCACATGTGGCGAATAGTGTCTTCATCGTAGATATAGAGTGGCGTGCCGAACTCGACAGCGAGGTCCGCGATGGCACATCCGCCGATGGTGATGTTGCCCTCGGAATCCAGTCCTGCGGAGACAGGGAATATTTCGTGATCGGTTTCGTTTAGCTGTGGCATTTTCTTCAAACGTGAGAGTCGTGTCTCGATGCCGACCAATTGGATCGAGTTCGAGGAGTTGAACGCAGCCCCATTCTATTCGAGGTCAGGGTTTCTGGCGCTTGCATATTGCTGTGATGCCCCGGTTGCGCCGTCGCTATACTAAACGGCATCACATTGGCGGTAGAGGTCGATGCCGCGATCGACGAACAAATAAGGAATTACAGTGGTTCACACGGAGTTCACAGGCCGGCTCACCGAGCTGGCCGCATGCGCAGGTTGAGCGGGTAAGCTCTCGCAGAGCGAACTGGCCAGTGTGCTGAGCCAGCTGCCCCCCGCATCCTACCGGGACCCGAACGTCCTGGTCGGTTTCGATTCCGGTGATGATGCAGCTATCTACCGGATCTCGGACGAACTCGCCCTTGTTTTGACCGTCGATTTCTTCCCGCCGATTGTGGACGATCCATTTCAGTACGGTGAGATCGCAGTTGCGAATGCGTTGTCGGATGTCTACGCAAAGGGTGGACGGCCGGTTACGGCCCTCAACATCGCAGCGTTCCCTCGCACAATGCCGTCGCAAATTGTGGCGAAGGTACTGGAGGGAGGCCAGTCAAAAGCTTCTGAGGCCGAGGTGTCGATTGTTGGCGGTCACACGGTTGATGACGCTGAGCCGAAGTACGGCCTGGCCGTCACCGGATTGATTAAGCCCGGTGAACAGGTTGCCAATGACGGCGCTCGTCCGGGTGACGTACTTGTGCTAACGAAAGCGATCGGTACGGGAATTATTACGACGGCCGGTAAGGCGGGGGTTGTTGACGGCGATGCGCTTTCAGCAGCGGTCAAGTCGATGGCTGCGCTGAACCGAGGGGCGTCCGAAGCGATGCTGGAGGTTGGAGTAACCGCTGCGACCGATGTCACCGGATTCGGACTGCTGGGGCATCTGCACACGATGTTGAAGGCGAGTGGTGCTGCGGCAACTCTGACGCTGGGCGCGATTCCGGTGCTCGAAGGCGTGTTGCCGTTGCTCGAGCAAGGCGTTGCGCCGGGAGGCACTCACCGCAACGTGGAGGCCCTTTCGCAGCACCTGGATTGGGGTGCAGGTGTTGGAGAGCTCGACAAGCTGCTGCTGTGCGATGCACAGACATCCGGTGGGCTGTTGATCTCGGTTTCCCCAGAGCGGCTCAAGGAGTTGCAGCATGCTCTCTCAGAGCGAGGCTGCTTCTTCGCAGCGGCGATTGGAGTCGTGGAGGAAGGAACACCAGGCGCAATCACCGTCGCTTCCTGAGCTGCTTTTCTCTGATCGTCTTCCGGACTTTCTCACTGTTCATCGCCGCCTATATGCAACCTATGAGTTGCGCGTATCAGCACGGTAGTCTATTATGCAATCTGGAGGTTGCATATGGGCACATCAGATCAGGACAAGATCGAGAAGAAGGTCGTGATACACGCTCCGGTTTCGCGTGTTTGGATGGCTCTAACCGACGCTGAAGAGTTCGGCAAATGGTTCGGCGCGAAGCTGGAACAGAAATTCGTAGCAGGGGCACGGGTGACCGGAAACATAACCTACCCGGGCTATGAGCACCTCAGATTAGAGGTGATGGTTGAGAGGATTGAGCCTGAGCACCTTTTCTCGTTCCGCTGGCACCCGCACGCGATGGAGACGGATACCGACTATTCCGGTGAACCTTCGACGTTGGTCGAGTTTCGCATTGAGGAGGTCTCAGAAGGTACGCTTCTTACGATGGTTGAGTCCGGGTTCGACGAGATACCTGCCGATCGCCGTGACGAAGCGTTCCACAGGTACGGAGATGGGTGGACGGAGCAGATGACAAACATTCAGCGCCATGTCGAAGGTTAGTGCGATCGAGCTGAACGAGATGCGGGGAGCTGTGCCGCTTTTCGTAGCGCTCGGCGATGAAACCAGGTTGCAACTGCTTGCCATGCTTTCCTCGGCCGGACCGGCGTCTATTACGCGACTGAGCACGACCTTTCCAATGTCCCGGCAGGCCATCACGAAACACCTCCTGGTGCTCTCAAGTGCCGGTCTTGTAACAGGCAAAAGACGCGGACGTGAGCGAGTGTGGGAGTTCCATGCGGAGCCGCTCGCTGAAGCAGGCGCTTATCTCAATCGGATCTCCCAGCAGTGGGATGAGACGCTGACGCGACTCAAGAAATTTGCCGAAGATTGAGGGTAGACGGAGTTCAGGTGTCGGCCGGTGCTAACGGCTAAGTGCGTGAATCTTGCCGACCGGGACTTCGAGACTCGTGCCAGATCCGACTACGCTCCGCCTCATCCAGCTCAGCCAGTGGCGAGTCTCCGGCCTGGCTCTCCGCCACGAGGACACGATTCCTGAGTGCGACCGCTGCTGTGCGGAGCGCTATCTCCGGGTCGATGCCAGCTTGCCGGATCTCACGGGCCACCTGCATCAATAGTTCCGCAGCTCGCAATTCAGCCTGTGCGTCTGATTCGGTGTCATCGGTCTCGAAAATCGGTGATGTTGCTTCGATCTCCGGCCACTTCAGGCCCGCCTTCATGGTCCGTCTCTGGATGGAGCCGGCAAGTGCCAGTGCCGGCATCGAAGCAGGCAGGCTGGCCACTGCAGATGATCTTCCGCTTTCGCTGCGTTTAAGTTGTTCCCAGCGGTCCACCACGGCGTCTGAGTCGGTCAGTTGTTCCGCTCCGGCGAATACATGTGGATGGCGTCTGACGAGCTTTTCGCGCACTTTCTGTGCTGTCGTGACGGCATCGAACGTGTTGTCACGTCGTGCGATATCCGAGTGGAACGCTATATGTGTCATCACGTCACCCAGCTCCTCTTCGATGTCGGTGTTATCCCCGGAATCGATAGCGTCCAGAAGCTCGTATGTCTCCTCAAGCAGGTGCTGGCGCAGGGAAACGTGTGTCTGTTCAGCGTCCCACGGGCAGCCGCCCGGGTTGCGTAGATGCTCAACCGTTGCAATCAACTCAGCGAACGCAGCTCCGGCTTGCCGAGCGTAGTCAGACATCTCAGTCACCATAGCCTCCTTCTGCAGCCTTCCGGCACCGACTGGGCGCCGACCGAACCAGTATCCTAACTACTAATGCAGCATCCAGCCGTCCAGGCCGTCAGAGTTCGCGTTATTCCGCCGATAGCGTGGCCGGTCGATACGCGAGGCTGGACGACCTTTGCGTTCGCGACGGTGTTTGCCATCGCTCTACCGGTTTTTCTCCTGCTGGCAAATGTCGAGTATGTGACCAAGAGCGACTGGCTCTATTCACACAACTGGTGGCGTAACGACATTCCGGCGCGGACGTTGCTGCCGGTTTCGGAGTTGGACAGCGGCGCCGACCAGATAAAGGATTACTTCACGAACGATGCAGACCGGCTGGATCTGCGTGTCAACTTTCGCGGGGAAAACCTTTCGCTCTACAAAGAGCGTGAAGTGCTACACATGGTGGATGTGAAGGGACTGATGCAGGGGGTGTTCAATGCAGTTCGGGTCACAGGGGCGGTGGCGCTGCTGATCGCGATAGCCGGAGCGATTTACTTTGGCAGGCGGTTCTGGAACGTTCTGCTCTCGACTCTCCGGTGGTCGGCTCTTGGGTCGGGAACGGTACTTGGTGTTCTGGCGATCGCAGTGTTGATCGATTTCAATTTCGTGTTCCGGCAGTTCCACTTCCTGAGCTTCGCAAACGACCTCTGGCTGCTGAATCCTTCTACCGATTTCCTGATCATCATGTTCCCACAGCGTTTCTTTTTTGAGGCAACGCTGTTCATCGCGGTGTTCTCGGTAGTGCAGTTCGCAGCGCTGATGTATGCGGTGAGACTGATCAGAAAGCGAATGGGCGGACGGATTGATAATCCTGAGTTCGAACGCACTCTCGAGAGCAGCTAAAGCGAGTATGCCCCGGCGACCAGGTTGCACTCGACCCGGTGGGTGAGCCGCTCCAGGGCTTCGGCGGGCTTCATCCATTCAACGGACGAGACTTCATCATCCGGTGTAAATTCACCGCGTTCAACCAATCTCATCCGATAGAAGACGACGATCTTGGGTTGCCCATTCACCAGATAGGCGATCGGCGGGACAATCTCGATGATCTCGCCGCGGCATCCGGTCTCTTCTTCGACTTCACGGATTGCCGCCTGCTCGATGGTCTCGCCTGCCTCGAGATGGCCTTTCGGAAGTGTCCAGTCGTCGTAACGAGATCGGTGGATGACGGCAATCTGTAGATCGGCCGAGTCCCTGGACTCAAGCAGTCCGCCGGATGCGACGTCGATAGTGGTTGATTCGGGCATGTAGTAGTGCCGTGCAGCGACCGGTTAGCTATCCGCCGTTATCCCGGTTCCTCATTGCCCAGAACACGCGCTCCGGACTCATTGGAAGTTCGGTGATACGGGCGCCTGTGGCATCAAACACCGCGTTCGACAGTGCGGCGGCAGGAGGAATGATCGGCGGTTCGCCTACTCCGCGTAGACCAAACGGACCGTCATCAGCAGGCGTTTCGAGTATCACGCACTCCATCATCGGAAGGTCCAGGGCAGTCGGCATCCGGTAGTCCAACAGGCTTGAATTTCGCATCAGACCGCGATCGTCGTAGACATACTCCTCGTTTAGCGCCCACCCAATGCCCTGCGCAGCCCCACCGTGCATCTGGCCCTCGACCTGCATGGGATTTACCACTCTGCCAACGTCCTGGAAGATCGTGAAATCGAGGATGTTGACCTTGCCAGTGTCAGGGTCGATCTCGACATCGGCAACGTTCATCGAGTAGCCGTTTGCAGGCCGCATGTTCGGATTGCTAGAAGCCGTCGCCTCGATCGGAACGGCACGTGCATTGATGATCTTCGCCGCCTCTTTGAAGCTGACCCGCCTGTCCTGGTTGTCACGAGGGAAGAAGTTGCCGTCATCGAACTCGACGAACTCAGGATCCACGCTGAAGTGAGACGCCAGACTGTTGCGCATGATGTCGAGCACGGACATTCCTGCCTTGTAGACAGCGTCGGACTGTGTGCGCGTGACCTTCGAGCCTGCTGAAGAGCCTGTGAACGGAATGTCATCGGTGTTTGCGATACGAACCGAAACATCGTCCGGGTCGATTCCGACCGTCTCAGCTGCAAGCTGTGCCAGGCCGGTTCTCACCCCTGCAAGGTCAACTGAGCCAGTTGTCAGGAGAACGTGACCGTCGGGCTGCACCAGCATGCGTGAGCTTGCCTGGTCCACGCCGCACGGCCACCAGCCAATTCCAACACCGCGACCCGTTGGCCAGCCGTTCTTCGACTCCTTTATTGGCCGCGTGTAGGAGGCATGGGCCTTCACAGCTTCCAGCATCTCCTCGATACCGATGCGGGTGTACTGATTGTCGTCGACCGTGTAGTCGCCGGTTTTAGACACATTCATGAGGCGGAAGTCGATCGCTTCGATGCCCAGCGTTCGTGCCAGTTCGTCCATCACCTGCTCGGTGCAGAATGAGGAGACGGTGGCTCCCGGGGCACGGTATGCGGCAACACGAGGTGTGTTTGTTACGACGTCGTAGCCGTCCACTCGGCTGTTCTCCGGCTGGTAGCAGGCGAACACGGACTGAACACCGCGCATTATTGGCGCGCCGGGGAAGGCTCCAGCACCGTAGACGAGCCTTGATTGCGCCGCCTTCAGCTTGCCGTCTTTCGTGGCGCCCATCTTTATCGTCACAACGGCGGCGGCCCCCGGGCCCGTGGCCTTCAGGACCTCCTCACGATTGAGCACGATCTTTACCGGTTTTCCGGACTTTTTCGAGAGAATAGCGGCTATTGGCGTGACGCGCGGGATGGTCTTGGCCCCGAACGCGCCGCCGACCTCAAGCGGTGTGACGGTGATGTTGCTGAGATCGACTTTGAGTAGATTTGCCAGGTTGCCGCGGACTGCGAAAGAGCCCTGGGTGTTCGCCCAGACATCGATGTGCCCGTTCTCCTGCCAGAACACGGTTTCAGCTTCGGGCTCAAGATAGCCCTGGTGGACGATTGAAGTCTTAAAAGTGCGCTCGACGATCACGTCAGATTCAGCGAACCCCTTTTCAACATCGCCACGACCGGCTTCCATATGCGCCGAGATGTTGCTCGGTTGGTCGCCAGTGCCACTGAGAGAACGGGCCACAAGACCTTCGTGGAGAACTGGTGCGTCTGACGCCATCGCCTCAATTGGATCGGTTACCGGTTCAAGCACTTCGTACTCGACCTTCACGAGCCTCGCTGCCTCGGTTGCGACGTGGGCATCGGTGGCGGCGACAGCAGCAACTGGATGTCCCTCGAATAGTACCTTTCGCCGTGCCATCATCAGGTTGGCGAGGAACTGTATGCCGATGTCGACTTCGCCGGTGTCAACGTCGCCGCTAACGTCGGACGGGAAGTCGGCGGCGGTGCAGACGGCCAGGACGCCAGGCAACTGCTCAGCGTCCGAGGTGTCGATGCTCACGATGCGGGCGTGTGCGTGGGGCGAGCGGACGATGACGCCGTGCAGCGAACCAGGGAGGGTGAGGTCGGCGCCGAATTGAGTACGGCCGGTGACCTTCTCAGCTCCATCGACCTTCTCATGAGATTTGCCGAATCCTTTGAAGGTCAGTCCGTCTGAGTTGGTGCGGCGAGGCGACTGCGAGGGTGTTGTGACCATGAATGCTCTCGGGTTGTGCTCTTGCAGGCTCGAATTCTTAAAGATTGACTGATGACAATCGACAATTTACCAAAGGCGGAGTTGTTTGCGCCGTCTTTCCTGTGGTCAGAGACCGAATAACCGGGAATAGTGGGCAGAGTGCTCCGCTATTTCTTCGTGCGCTCAGAGAATTCGTCGTGCGCTGGCACGTCTTCGCCGACAACCCAGAGCCAGTAGTAGATACCCATCGGTCCCATGAACTTGAACTGCTGGCGGATATCCGCCATAAGATCGTAGAAGTTATCGAACGACCGTAGATAGTTCTTGAATCCGTCGTGCTCGTCGTCGAGCTCGATCATCTTCCGGGCGTTACCGACTATCGCCGCGAGCTTCCGCTTATTGCGGATCACGCGTTTGTCGTCGCCGAGCGCAGCAACTTTCTCAGGGCCGTATGAGGCGATTGCGCCTGTCTGGAACTCGTCCAGGGCTTCACGGATGTCTGGCCATTTAGACTCGACTACCTTCCATGACATCCCGCTCTGGAACACCGCTTTTGTCTGGATCTCCAGGTAGTCGTCAAGCGACTTCGGCTCAATGCGCGGCGGCGCTCCCTGTTCTGATGGCATATGGCTCTCCCTTCAGTTCCGCTTAATGGTTGATGTCGATCGCCACTGGCAGTGCCGTTCTGCCCCATTCCGCCAGGTCGCCAGCACGCCCCGGCTGGTACTTGTCTACGAGTAGCCGTCGGGCGAGCGCATCTTCTTCGCCGGTCTCGTCAACTGCCCTTCCGTGGCCGTGGAACGTTTGACCTGATACTCGGACGGACACTGTATCTTTGCGAAGTATGTTTCGCACCCAGTTCGATCGGTCGCGACCTCCAGACAGCATATAGATCGTAGCTCCGCTCACGCCGAACCAAATCTCGATCTCTCGAGGGAGACCTGAGACGCGACCGGTTTTTGTCAGGTAGCAGAACTCCTCGTTGGTTAGAGCGGACAGTTCTGAAAGTACCGCCAATCAGATCCTCGTTTCGTGGCGTCACCCGACTAGCAGAACGACGCAGCGTAGTCGGAATTTCGACAGCCGTTGCCGTCCAACCACCATTTTTGGTGTCAGCCGGTCGCTGTCCAGCCATCGGGGAGTGGCCATTGCCTGATGCCGTCCTGTGGCTCATATCCGATCACCTGCCGTGCGTGTTCGAGGTCCCGGAATCGGGTGAAGTTGTTTGAAACGCCAAAGACGATATCGAACATCACGCTTTCTGGCGCCTCGACACACCGCCGCACCACCTGCGCAGCATCCCGATGGCTCAGGTAGACGGCAGCTTCACGCGCGCTTGCCGGCCGGTCCTCAGCGCGGACTCGGCCGAGCCTGATGCAGATGACCGAGATGCCGTGCTGCTCCGCAAACGACCTGCCAAGCGCTTCTCCGAAGAGTTTGGCTGCGCCGTACACCGTATCTGGCCGCGGCGGATCGAGATGCGTCAGGACCGGGTGCGGCTGTGGGATGTCAGCCAGCCGCACTTCGGTCATTGCCAGAAACGGCTCTTCGGTTTCGTAGGCGTGAACAGTGGAACCAGAGCTTCCGAAGACGATTCGGCGCACGCCCGCTTCCTTTGCAGCCTCGAATACGTTGTGAGTGCCGTGGACATTAACCTCGAGTTGCTGCTGGTCATCGGGGCCGAGGTAGGCGGCCATATGGACAACGGTATCGACGCCTGAGAAAGCAGGCCTGATGGCATCCAGCTCTGTGATATCGGCTGTGACCGTTTCAATGCCGTCGACGGGTCTGCGATTCAGCGCCCTGACCTTGTAAGTTCCCGCGAGGTCACGCCCCGCGAGGCCGCCGATGATGCCGCTCATGCCTGTAATCAGGATGGTCCTGCTGCTATCGGACATGTTGCGGTACTCCGAATCCGTGCTGTGCCGCAGAGTCACGCGGAGTGAAGCCGAGCGCGTCTTTCGCGTTGCTCCAGTCGCGGTAGTTCAGAGGGTTGTCAGATACGGCAAAGAAGGTGTCGAAGCGGAGGCTCTCCGACGCGGCGACGCTAAGTCTGAGCATCTGCACGATGTCGTGATGGCTGCACCAGACGGCAGCGTTGCGGGCATTCAGCGGCACATTCTCGATCTCAACTTTCCCGACGCGGATACAGATCACCGACAGGTCGTGCGCCTCCGAGTAGGCGCGGCCGATCGCCTCGCTCCAGAGCTTGGTCACGGCGTAATCGCCGCGTGGCCTCGGTTGATGGTCGACTGTGATCATCTCCAGATCATCCGGGCGCGTGACTGATGGGTCGCCGCTCACAAGCGAACGGTATGGCTCGTCTTTTTCGTAACCGCCGACAACCGCTCCGCTACTGGCGAGGATTACCCGTTTTACGCCCGCTTGACGCGCCGCCTCAAGCACGTTGTAGGTACCGACGACGTTGGCGCTGTAGTGAGTATCGAAGGGAAGGTTGCCGCGTGATGCAGCCAGGTGAAGCACGGTGTCGGCGCCGTCGAACGCCGGTCGCATTGCATCGAAATCGGCGATATCTGCGACTGTGTAAGGCCAGCCTTCGACCGCTGTGCGTCCGATGCCACTTATCTCGTACTTGTCTGAAAGCGAACGCGCAGCCAGGCCGCCGATCAGCCCGGACATCCCGGTTATGAGGACCTTGTTTTTCATGTGCGTGTGCCGATTCACGAAAGCTCGCCAGGTCGCCCTCGGGCGAACAAAGCAAGCTCAGCGGATAGCGCCGAGTTCTCTGGAGCTGCAAGTTCCGGGTCGGCGGCCAGTAGTCTACCCGCTTCATCCCGGCACGCCTCTATAAGGTCGAGATCAGCCGGTGTTGCGACCGTCATCTGCGCCCACCCGCTCTGGCGGGTCCCGGTGTATTCGCCGGGGCCGCGTAGAGCAAGATCTCTGTCCGCAAGTTCAAATCCGTCCGAAATCTCTTCGACAGTTCGAAGCCGGACGATCGCATCATCTGACGGGCTGTCTGAAAGCAGGTAGCAGGTCCCGGCGTTGCCGCCGCGACCCACTCTGCCTCGTAACTGATGCAGCTGCGAAAGCCCAAAGCGATCTGCGCTCTCGATCAGCATCACGGTAGCGTTCGGAACGTCAACGCCAACCTCGATCACCGGCGTTGCGACCAGCACCTGCGTTTCGCCACTTCTGAACTTCTCCATCGCCGCTTGCTTTTCCAAGATCGGCATGCGGCCATGGAGCAGGCCGAGCTTGAGGTCGGCGAGTGGCCCCGTGGAGAGGTGTTCAAATTCCGGGATAGCGGCACGCGCAGGGATCGAATCGGACTGATCGATAAGCGGACAGACGACGAATGCCTGCCTGCCCGCGCGGACCTCAGCGCGTAGCTGCTCATATGCCTGCTGTCGTAGAAATTCATCACGTGCCCAGACGGTGCGTAACGGGCTGCGGCCGGACGGCATCTCCTTGAGCACAGATACATCGAGATCTCCGTACACCGTAAGGGCAAGGGTGCGCGGGATGGGCGTTGCCGACATCGCCAGCATGTGTGGGCGCGGCTCCCGCTTTCCGAGTAAGGCCCGCTGCTCGACGCCGAATCGGTGCTGTTCATCGACGACCGCAAGAGCAAGTTTTGGAATCTCCACCGATTCCTGCAGCAAAGCGTGTGTGCCGATTACTACATCGATTTCACCTGCTGCGATCAGTTCACGCATCCTGGACTTCTGTGCAGGTGACTGGCTTCCGGTGAGTAATCCGACGGTCACCGATCTGTCGCTGAATCCGGGCATGCTGGCGCGGGTGATTGAGGATGGCAGTAGCGGAGTTGGCACTGCGCCCAACTGGCGAGATGTGCTCAAGAAGTGCTGTTCGGCCAGGACCTCTGTTGGAGCCAGGAATGCGCCCTGGTAGCCGTTGGCAACGCAGGCGAGGATGGCTGAGAGGGCCACGACCGTCTTGCCGCTGCCGACCTCTCCCTGCAGCAGGCGGGCCATCGGAACACCCGTCGCCATATCATCGAGCAGTGATCGCAACGTGGCCTGCTGATCTTCCGTCAACTCAAACTCAAGGCTGGATAGGAACGCGGCTGTCACTTCGTGCCCGTTTGCTATTAGCTGCGCACCGGCCCTCGACTGCCACATTTGCCGATTTCGCAGTACGAGCAGCTGATTGAGTAGCAGTTCATCGAACGCTAGCCTGCGTCGAGCTAACTCTGCGGCCGTTGTGGACGCAGGGAAGTGCATGTCAGAAATGGCCGCGGTGACCGCTGGCAGGTGCTGTCGCTCGAGAACGTCCGGCTGGAGTGTCTCCTGGACGAGCGGAATGCCGACCTCAAGCGCGTTGCGGGTGGCGTTTCGAATAGTGCGTTGCGGAAGTCCCTCTGTGGTCGGGTAGACGGGGAGCAGGTTCCCGGCATGTGTCAACGAGCCGCTGCCATTGTCCATGACCTCGTACTCAGGACTCTCGATCTGAGCCTGTCCGCGGAACTCGTTGACTTTGCCGCTGACCGCAATGTTGGTGCCTGGCTTGAGGCTGTTGGCAAGATACGGCTGGCCGAAGAATGTGGCGGTCGCCAGCCCTGATCCGTCGCTCACAAGCACTCGGGCAGCTCCGGTGCGACCAATTGATAGTTTCTCAGTGCGGACAACGTGGCCGATCAGGGTTGTTTCCTGCCCAAACTCCAGGAGAGCGATCTTCGTTGGTTTCGAGTAGTCGATGTGCCGTCTCGGGAACAGCCGCAGAAGGTCCTTGAGAGTTGTCACCTCGCTCTTCGCCAGTTTGTTTGTTGTAGCGCGTGTCAGGAATGCGAGGTCAGTTAGTGGTGCGTCGAGCGAAGTTGGGGGTTTGGGCGTTGGTCGAGTAGCAGATCCGCCCCGGCGTTTCGGCTGCTGTCTAGATCCTGCGGCGGCCTTGCCTGCCTTTGCCGATCCGCTGTTCTTGTTCGTCGAAGTTTTAGCTGGTGCGCGGTCGCCGAATGCGCTTGATGCCGATGAGCCGAGCCGTTGCAGGGCGTTTTCAACCCACATCTGCCGCTGTCCGGGACCGAGAGACGAGTAACGGCCAGACTCTCGTGGGGGCAGGGTGTTGAGCCAGGGAATCAGGCCGCCGAACGACGCGAGAAGCGCATCGAGTCCACCCATTACCGCCTGATCGCTGTATTCGAGCCCGCGTTCGTGCAGCAGAACGCGTTTTAGCCTTGTCTCGGCTTCTGCGGGTGAGAGGGGAGCGGATTCGCGGTGGGTTCTGGCGGGCATCAGGTTTAGCGAGGTGTCAGTTCAGGTTTTCCGGCCGACGATCGCCGGGATGTGGGCGCTGGAGAACAGCAGGGTGAATCCTACCGCGATCCCGCTGTCGGCCTGACGGTAATGACGCCTCTTCGGACGACGTTACGCCTGGTTCGCCCGAATGATCCCGAACCCAAGCATTCCCGGTCCGAGATACGTGCCGACCACCGGTCCAAGCTGGGCAATGAGCGGTTTTCCGTCAGGAGCGTACTCGCTCAGGTCGGAGGCTATCTCTTCCGCCAGATCGAGATCGGTCGTGTACAGGACGCATAGGGCCTCAAGAGGTGCGGCTTCGGCGACTATCTTCTTTATTCGGGCGATTCCGCGGGACCTGGTACGAGCCCGCTCGATTCCGTGGGCTTCTCCGTCAACGAGAGCAAGTATCGGCTTTATGCGTAGCAGTGACCCGAGCAGCGCCTGCGCCTTGCCGATGCGCCCGCCTTTTTGCAGGTACTCAAGTGTTTCGACAAGGCCGGTAAACCGTGCTCTCGAGCTCATTGAGTTGGCTATTTCGACAACTTCGGCAAGAGAACTTCCGGCAGCGGCGGCCTTCGCAACCCCGATTGCAATTAGCCCCAGTGCCATTGATGCCTGAAGCGTGTCGACGGTCTCGACCGTGATGCCCTCGTCTTTGACCTCGGCGGCAGCCTGGAGTGCTGCCGAATATGTGGCGCTGACCTTTGACGAGAGGTGCAACGACACGATTCCGTCATGGTCTTTTGCCAGCTGCTGGTAGGTCTCAATAAACGTGCCTGCGGACGGAGCGGAGGTGGTTGGGAACACCTTTCCAGACTGCAGGCGCTCGTAGAACTGGTCGCCGTGAATGTCCACGCCGTCACGATATGCGTCGTCTCCAAAATGGACGTGGAGCGGGACGACGGTAATGCCGTACTGCTGGGCCAGGTCTTTTGGCAGATCCGAGGTGCTGTCGGTGACTACTGCAACGGTCATCGTGCTGGTTCCTTTGGCCTTCGCTGGCTGGCTGTGTCCCGATCAAATGGCCTAACTACTCGATTGAGAGTAGGAAATCGTAGTCTGGCTGACCACCGGCGAGCGTCTCAACCTCAACACCGGGAAGAGATTTCGATATCGACTCCGTGACTTCAGGCATTCCGTCTTCCTCGATAGAAGTCCCGCAATAGAGCGTTAGGAGTGACTCTTCGTCGGCCTGGCCAACCAGCATTTCGCTCAGCACACCTAGCGCCGTGTCACCAGCGGCCACGAGCTTCTCATCGAGAACGCCCATGTACTGACCGCGCCTGACGGCTACTCCGTCGAGAAGGGCGTCTCTTATCGCCTTTGTCACCGACCCGCTTCGAACGATCGACAGAGGCTCTTCCATCTGGGTGCGATTCTGGTCGATGTCTCGGTCCGGAGAGAACTCCAGCAACGCGGCTAGACCAGCCTGCATAGAGCGAGTGCTGATCACCTGAACCTGCTTTTCAGTCAGGTCTACCGCCTGTACAGCGGTCCCCAGGATGTTCTTGTTGTTTGGCAGGACGAGTACCGAATCAGACGGAGCGTTCTCGATGGCTGCGACGATCTCGGCCGTGCTCGGGTTC
>JAJCYY010000018.1 GCA_029262735.1 Chloroflexota bacterium
AACCTGTTCCAGACGGACGTCGGTGTGGCTACCAGAGAGGCTGCCCGTTTCCGAGCCGCTGGCGGGGGCACGCTCGTCGATGTCACCAGCATCGGCATCGATCGCAATCCTGAGGCACTTTCGGCAATAAGCCAGGCCACCGGAATCCATGTAGTCATGGGCGCGGGATATTACGTCGGCCCCTCTCTTCCTGACGATTTCTCTACCAGGTCTGTAGACATCATTACCGAGGAGATCGTTCGGGACATTGAGAAAGGTGTCGGCAACACCGGCATTCGAAGCGGGATCATCGGTGAAGTCGGCTGCTCGTGGCCGTGGACCGATGACGAGAAGAAGTCCGTGGCAGCAGCCGTCGCTGCGCAGCGAGAAACGGGTGCGCCTCTTCTGATACATCCCGGCCGCGATCAGAAAGCTCCGCTGGAGATCGTGAACTTCATCGAACGGAACTGCGGTGATGTGAGCCGAACCGTGATGTCACACGTTGACATCCGGGTTTACGACCGCGAGATTCTGCGTGAACTGGCGGCGACTGGAATCTATATCGAGTACGACACATTCGGCCTGGAGTCGCCGTTCCCCCCGCATGCCCCCGATACTTTCATGCCGTCCGACTACCAGCGCATCGAGCAGTTGAGCGGTCTGATTGATGATGGGTATCTGAACCAGATCGTGCTGGCGCATGACAACTGCACCAAGCACCGGCTACGGGAGTTCGGGGGTCACGGTTTCGACCACATTCCAACAACGGTGACCGGCTGGATGCGCAAACAGGGCATGAGCCAGGCTCAGATCGACCTAATGCTGATCGACAATCCGAGGCGGGTTCTGACTTTCAAATAACCTCAGACGGTCTGTCCTGAACGCCTAACGGTATGGCGCCAGTGCACGCTCTGCAGCCCCCTTAAGCAGCTGGTACTCGGTCTCCCGCGTCGGACCGAAGATCTGGATGCCGCGCTCCTGCTGTCTCTCATACTCCTCGGGGTCAGATGGAAACTCCGCCGGTTCGGCCGCAATGCCGCGTGCGAGCGCCAGTTCGATTACCCTTTCCATAGCGGCCAGCACCTCCGGATGCTGCCATCCTCCGTGGTGTCCCATGCTCGCCGCAAGATCGCCGGGACCGAACACGACTCCATCCACCCAATCGTTCGCCAGTAGCTGCTCTGCGTTCTCGACACCTTTCCGAGATTCGATCTTGAGCGTCAGCATGGTTGCCTGATTGGCCTCACGACAATACTGCTCGGCGTCCGGGTTCTGGTAATCGACATTCGCTCCCATTGCCAACGCCCGTTCACCATCGGGCGGGTACTTCATCCAGCGCACGAGGTCATCGACCTGGTCGGTCGTCTCTGCGTGGCAGAGATTGATCCCGAGCGCGCCCGCGTCCAGTAGGCGCGAGACCAGCATGCGATCGGTGGTCGGCACCGTGATCAACGGGCTCAAGCCGTTGTCGCGCGCGCTAATGATGAAGTTCGTGAGCGCGTACGGGTCGTGCAGAACGTGTTCGGTCTCGATCATCAGAATATCGTAACCGGTCTGCTTCACGATCTTGATAATCGAAGGTCTGAGCGACTCGAAGACGTTAAAGACGAGGACAGGCTCACCTGCTTCGATTTTGCGTTTGGCCGGATTGCTGATGATTGCTGGCAAGTCACTCATGTTTTGTCTCAGATCCCACTTCATGGCGGCCGGCGTTACGCGCACGGCTCCGTATAGCGGCAGCATAACACTGGTCGTTGAACGCGCAAACGGATGCAGACCAATGGTGACTGATTCTCTAACGAATACTGGCCGACTAGAAGATATATCTGCACACAGTTCGGCGCATCTGTCCCGACTATGGTCACATGACGTGCAGCCAGTGGTAAGGTATGCCGACCGCTGGGTCCGTGGCGGCCCGCCGCGCGACACTGCGACGCCGTTTTCCGGGTCGGTCTGATCTGTTCAATCGAACCGTCATACCTCTCAGCGGACAACGCAGTTGTTGATCTTGATAAGGAGAGCAATGAAGCCAGCACGGGAATACGACATTAGATTCGGAGACGGTATTGTCACGCGCGACTCCAGCACCTGGGGGCGCTATGTTGCCATCTCCACGCCCTCTGCCTGGAAGGTCGCCGAACCCCTGCTCGATCACCCGCCGGCGGGAGTCGGCATGAACAAGTGGTTAGACCGCTCCCACCTGATCGAGGTCTCCGACTCGCTGCCCGACGATGCCGAGCTGGTTGTCGGTATCGGAGCGGGAAGGGCGCTCGACCACGCCAAGCTCGTCGCCACCCGCAAGGGATTGCCCCTTGTGCAGGTGCCGACAGTCGTCTCCACCGGGGCGATCATTCACGGATTCGTTGCAGACTGGGACGGCCGGCTGATCGTTGGCACGCTCGCTGAGATCGACAGCCAGTACGTGCTTGTTGACTACGGAATCATCAAACAGGCCCCGTTGCGCCTCAACACCGCGGGCCTGGGAGACGTGCTCTGCGGTTATGCGGGGATCTCCGAGTGGCGCTACTCTGCCGCGAGGGGAATTACCGACCCGGTCGAACCGGCGGTCATCGACCCCGTGCTGGCGCATTTCGAAGAAATCGTCCAGGGATTTCCGCCGACGCTCGAGGCAGACGGCTCGCTTTCTGATGAGTCTGTTCGCCTGATAATGAAGGCGGTGCAGGACCGTGATGACCGCATGCTGCGGGACGAGCGCGCCCCGAACGCCGACCACTCCTTCTGCTTCGCCATCGAAATGGCGAACGACAAGTACTGGATCCACGGCGAGGCATGCGCGCTGGGCGCCGTCGTAGTCGCGTGGCACACAGATCAGTCTCCTGACACGCTGATCGGATGGCTGGACCAATGCCGCGTTCAGTTCCGTCCGTCCCAGATGGAGATCTCGAAGGAAGAGATGCGTGGTGGACTCGAAGAGATAGTTAACTGGATGCAGCGGGGCGGCAACCGTTCGAACTCGATCATGGTCAAGGAGCCGGTTGTCGGAGCCCGATTCGAGGAGTGCTGGGACTGGTTGCAGACGATTTAAGCGGGGATCGAGAGCCTGCGCCGTAAGCTTTAGTCAGAGATTGACGGGGCTCTTAGACTAAAATGTTCTGATCGGAGCGTTCCACTTTGACGTCCCCATCGTCGAGGAGGTGGAATCCCTCTTGGTGACCCCGGAGCTGAATGCCGTAATTGAAGAATCAACAGAAGAAGGCTCTCTTCAACAACAAGCTCCCTGTTCCCGAGTGATTCTTTCTCAGTGCCTGACGGTTGACCAGCGATCTTCAGGAAGTGTCTGCGTAGGGTGGCATGATCGGTGACAAACGGCGCTTACATTGCCCAACGTGTGCAGTTCAGAAGCGGGCCGATAACACTCGCTGGATCTCTGTATAAGCCACGTACCCGACCTCCGTGGCCAGCGATCGTGTTTGTGCATGGATCAGGCCCCACATCAAGAGACGGGTACGGTTATTTGCCCGCTCTATGGGAGGAATTCGCGAACAGGGGAGTGGCGTCGCTTTCGTGGGACAAACCGGGAGTGGGGGAATCCAGCGGAAACTGGAAGCACCAGTCTAACCATGACCGTGCTCTTGAATGCTCTACCGCAATCAAATTTCTCAGGGAGCAAGATGAGATACGAGCGGATCAAATCGGGATCTGGGGTATAAGTCAGGCTGGCTGGGTCGTCCCGAAAGTCTTCTCCATGTTGTCCTCTATGAGCTTCTTGATCGTCGTGTCCGTCCCACATAGCACCGGGGCGGATCAGGAGATCTATCGGGTCTCTCAGGCGTTGCCCGCTGATGGGTACTCCTCACAGGATGTAACAGAGGCGTTGCGATTCACCAGGAAACGGCTAAACCTCATACGGAACGGAGCACCATTCGAAGCAATTGCAGAGTTGCAGGCAGAGATCGCCCACGTGACGTGGGCCAGTGACGTTGGGATCTTGGATCAGGAGGGTTGCCAGTTCCTTACCGCCAACGCATTTGAGACACCGGTCGACGATATCAAGAGCGTACAGTGTCCAACTCTCGCGGTCTTCGGGGCTAGAGACCTGATAATTGATTGGCGAAGCAGCGTCTCTCTATATCAGCATTCGTTGAAGGCGGCAGGAAACAACGACCTGACCGTGAAGGTGTTTCCATCAGCGGATCACGCTTTATTCTCGACGAAAACTGGCGGATTCAGAGAACTCCAAAAGTCGTTTTCCTTAGACGACAAGCCCTATGCGCCTGGGTATTTGGCCACGATGGCCGACTGGTTGTCCGGAATTTGCAGCAACACATGATGAAGAGGATTGTGAACGACCGTGCTGCAGGTTACGGGATGGGAGCTGGTAACCACCGGTCATCGGCAATTCGCTCGGTCCGGGCCGGTTGGCAACATTTCGCAGCCGAGGTCAGTTTCCGGAACTTCTCGCGCCAAACGGAGCCCTCGGTGCATTCGCGGCGTTGCAAATGTTGCCCTACAACTGACGCAAGGTCGGATCGTAGTGGTCTCTCATCCAGTCGCCCAGGAAGTTTCCCGACATAACTACCAGCGCGATGGCAAGGCCGGGAAAGAAAGATGTCCACCATGACGTCCCCACGTACTGGCGTTCATCTCCAACCATCTTCCCCCAGGACGGTTCGGGCGGCGGGATACCCGCACCCAGGAAGCTGAGACTCGCCTCGGTAAGAATGATGGTGCCGGTGCCAAGTGTGGCCGTGACGATCACCATGTTCATGACACCGGGCAGCAGGTGGCGGAACAGGATGCGCCAATCAGACGCCCCCGCCACCTTGGCCGCATAGATGTAGTCGCGGCTACGCAATGACAGGGTTTCGGCGCGCACCAGGCGCACGGCTCCGGTCCATGACAACAGGGCGAGTACGCCGATGAGGATCCCCAGCCCTTGTCCAAACGTCAGGATGATGATGATGACGATGAGAAGCTGGGGGAGAATGCCCCAGGCATCGACGAGCCTCATAATCAAGTCGTCGAGCAGTCCACCGTAATAACCCGTAACCAGGCCCAGCACTGTCCCGACCACCACTCCCGTGCTCACGGACGCAGCGACCACCATAAGCGTGACGCGTGCTCCGCCTATGATTCTGCTGAGGATGTCTCTCCCCAGGGCATCCGTCCCCAACAGGTTCTCGGTACTTCCTTCGCCGTACCAGAAGGGTGGAATATGGCGGCTTAGCACGTCAGCCCTGATTGGATTGTGGGGCTCCAGCCAGGGCGCAAAGGCTGCTGCGAAGACCAGGAGAGCCATGATGAAGATGGGTAGAACGGGGTAGCGCCGCATGAAGTCCAGCGCCCCAACCAGAGCGGAAAAGACGCTCCATCCGACGCCCTTCGTGACTGCCGGGGTAGCTTCTGTCTGGCTCGGAAAGGCGATGGCGCGGCTCCTAGCTGTACTTGATGCGAGGGTCCAGGAATGCGTACACGATGTCCAGCACAAGGATGCCGATCAGGAACAGGCCACCAAATATGATCGTTATCCCGGCGAGCAGCGGAAAGTCCGTTGCCTGCAAAGCGCCAATTGCCAACCTTCCCAGGCCGGGCCAGGAGAACACGGTTTCCACAATAACCGTGCCGCTCATGAGACCAAACAGGATAAAGACGGACAACGTGAGCGGAGGAATGATGGCATTTCGGAACGCGTGCTTCCACCACACGGTGTAGCGCCCAACGCCCTTTGCCCGGGCCAGCTTCACGTACTCCGATTCCATGACTTCCAGCATGGCGGTCCGCGTAATACGTAAATAGGAGGCCGCCGGAAACCAGGCCAGTGTGACTGTGGGGAGTATGAGGTGCTTGATCGAGATGAAGCCCTCGCCCTTGGTTCCTGCCGGTAACCATTGAAGGTTTGCAGCGAATAGGAAGATCAGGACAATGCCTATCCAGAAAATTGGCAGGGACTGCCCCAGGAACGCAAATCCCCGGGACACGTAGTCCAGCGGCTTGCCCCTGTTCGTCGCAGAAAAAACACCCAGCGGTACCCCGACAACAATCCCAAGCACCCAGGCAGAAATCGCCAGTTGCGCAGTGTTCGGAATCCGTTCCCTGATTACCTGAATAACCGGCCGCTGGTGCGCCACGCTCTCGCCGAAGTCGCCCTGGACAAGGTTCGCCACCCAGTAGCCGAACTGTACGGGCACCGGATCATCAAGGTGAAGTTTTTCACCCAGCCGGTCCCATACTTCCGGGTCGATTCCGACTCCCTCTTGCCCGATGAACACGTACCGGGGATCGCCCGACGCGCGAGCCAGGAAGAACAGGATCAACATCGCGCCGATAAGAGCGATGAAACCCGTGCCGATGCGCCTGATGATTAAACGTGCCATAAATTAGCGTCACATACTGGAATCGAGCACCCCGCTACAGAAAAAGGGGCATACCCGAGCATGGTGGGCACAGGTATACCCCTTTTCCTAACGGCATGTCTACGTCACTACTTCAATGTGATGTCCTCAAGCGGGAAGACGTAGTTGGAGATCTGCGTATGGATGGAGGTGCTGGTCAGGTTCCAATCCATGCGGTCACCCGCGTAGATGGTGTAGATGGGCCGTTCCCAGACGCCTATCTCCCAGGTCCAGAACTTCTCGTGCTCTGCGAATTCCACCGCCATGGCGTTTCGCTTGGATATGTCAGGCTCGCTCAACATACCCCCGTAGATGCGCTGGTAGAAAGGGATGCCACCGCTCCACATGATTCCGCCGGCAAACCATGCCTGTGCTTCTCTTCCCTTCGCGTAGTGGGCAGGCATACCGCCCTGTTCACCGTCGAAAACGAGGTGCTTCAGGGACCGATCGACGAACACCGGTTGCCAGACGCTGAAAGGCCCGGTGAAGAACTCGGTGGTTATGCCAAGTTCCTCCTCCCACATGCTGCTAAACGCCTGGTGAATCTCACGGGCCTGATTTCCTACCCAGAGGCCAACATCGAACCCATCTTCATAACCGGCTTCCTTCATGAGTTGCCTGGCGCCATCCGGGTCGTATGGGATGCACCACTCATCTCTGTGCACAGGGTCCATTGTGGAGATCGCCCAGTTGCAGGCATTGAACCCGAGGTTGTCGAGCAGACCCTCGACCAGGGCGTCCTGGTTAATGGCCTTCGCCATTGCAAGACGCACCTTCCTGGGATTGTTCATCTCATCGCAGAGATCGGCCTCGTTTGGCACCTTCAAGAGAAGTTGGTCCCAATCGCAGCCCGGGGCGAAAGGATCGCTCACCCACGGCAGCGAGCCGTCGAACCCGGGATTATCCATCGGCTCACCCGTCTTGGGATTGGTCTTCTCCAGGAAGTTCGGAGCGAATGCAACATGCTCGATAACCGTCTCGAGAAGTCGCTTCACGCCGCCCGCTTCTTCCAGACGAGCGACGTTTGGAAGTGTCACATGCGTGATGTCGGCCTGATCGGCGAGAAACATCGCTATCCGGGAAGCTTCCTCAGGCACAGCCAGGACCCGGACCGTCTGCACATCAGGAGTCTTGCGGTAGTGTTCGACAGCCTCCATTTCGAGGCGGTCATCCTGCCTCCATTCCATGATCTGGTAAGGACCTGTGCCCACAAAGACGTCCCGCATTCCGTCCGAACCGAACTGGTCGAACACGGCCTTGCTGCTTATCCCGTATGCATCCCTGAGGTTTGAGAAAAGCCAGCCCGGCGCCCGGCTGTCGAAAGTGATGATCTCGGTCTCTGCTGTGTATTTGTCGACGACCGTGGTCGGTCCATAACAGCAGGACATATCACCGGCGACGTCGTGCACGGATTCAGGATTGGTGTTGGAGTTCACTGCGTTCGTGCTGAACGCAACATCCTCTGCCGTCAACTCACCCCAATCGTCGTGAAACTGGATGCCCTCGCGGATGTGCCAGGTGAATTTGGAAAGGTCGGGAGCCAGGTCCCAGGATTCGGCAACGCCCGGAGACGCTACTTTGTCGGCACTCCAGTGGACAAGAGTGTCAAATGCGCTGAAGAAGTACTTCTCGTTTGCGCAACCCGGGACACACAGTCCGGGTGTGCCGATAGGAACTCCAACCTCTTCCAACGCTGCGACGAGCGTTCCAGAAGGTCCGCCACCTTGCGATGGTGTTTGAGGCACCGTCGTAGATGTCGGCTGTGCGCCCGTCGATGTAGATGTTGGCTGCACTGTGGCTGTAGCCGTGGCCACATCATCGTCCCCACTGCCGCAGGCAACGGCCCCTGCCAGCATCAGCCCCCCAAGAAGGAGCGTGACCGTTGTCTTCCTAAACGTCGGCAAGTGGAAACTCATGAGAACCCTCTCCTATGACATCGTGGTGAGACGAGGACTGTTTAGCACAACGGCATTTCGATGTCAATTTCGGTAGTAGGTCCTTAAGAATTGACGATATCGTTATCCCTGCGCCGCCCAATGGCTGTTTGCCGTCAGAGCCCGGGGGGCACGAAATGGGTGTGGAACAAGAGAAGGAAAACCGTCTGCGGTCTCAGCAGAATGGATTCAAAAAAGAGACGCGCTGGTTCTTGGTGCGATACCGCACCAAGAACCGGGTTCTGCCGAAGAACGAGACGTGAAAGGTCCTGTCTTCGACGCGTTTCAGAGCACGCCGGTCTGCCCTCGGCCTGATTTCCGGAAGATCACTTACACATGAGCCACGGATGTACCATGAACGACCAATTCGGCCCTTGAGCAAGCGGCAATTCCGCAATCAGCACCAGCCGAGACTATGCAGGTACGCCCTGCCGAAACTCTGGAGGACATATGCGAATCGCAGCACTTGGTTTTCTTCACGAGACGAACACGTTCCAATCGGTGAAGACTGACTACGCGTCCTTCGAAAATTTCGAGTTCCTTCGCGGCAAGCAGATGGCCGAAAGACACGCGACCGCCAACTCCACACTCACTGGTTACTTCCAGGGTGCGTCGATGTATGAGTTCGATCTTGTCCCACTGCTTTTCACGTTCACAGGTCCAACCGGAACCATCACGAAAGACGCATTCGATCGCATCACTGCTGAGATGATCGACATGCTGAAAAAAGGTGGCCCCTGGGACGGCGTTCTGCTGGCGCAGCATGGCGCGGCGGTGACCGAGGAACACCCCGACATGGACGGCGAGGTGGCGCTGCGGGTTAAGCAGGCGGTTGGCGTTAACACACCGGTGGTGATGACATTCGATCTGCATTCGAACATAACGCAAAAGCAAATCGCCAACACCGAGTCCATTGTGGTCTATCGCACTAATCCGCATCTTGATCCGGTGGAGAGAGCGGTCGAGGCCTCGGAAATCCTCGTGAAAACCATCCGCGGCGAAGTGAAGCCGTACCAAAACCTGGTGCAGGTGCCGATGATCATCAACATCGTCAAGCAACCCACCTCTTTCGGTCCGATGAAGGAAATCATGGACGATGTCGCAGAGGTTGTGAGTAAACGCGGTGTGCTGTCCGCAAGTTGCGGACAGGGATTCCCGTACGCGGATGTTGAGCAGATGGGCATCTCGTTCCTGGTCATCACGGACGATGATCCTGATCTGGCGGCTCAGCAGGCGGACTGGCTGGCACGAAGGGCCTGGGACAGACGGGCCGAGTTGCAGAACGACTCACCGTCAATGACGGAAGCTGTGGAGAGGGCCGTGACCGCCCCCGCCTCGGAAAAACCCACGGTGATCATGGACGTTGGAGACAACGTTGGTGGCGGCGGGACTGCAGACTCGACTCACCTTCTGGCCGAGGCGAAAAGGCAGGGAATGAAGGGCGAACGCAGCCTGTTGATGTCTCTGTTCGACCCTGCGGCGGTGCAGGCCTGCGTCAAGGCAGGCGTGCGCTCGACAGTGACGATCAAGGTAGGTGCGGGGACGGACGAGTTACACGGGAGGCCCGTCGAGGTTACCGGTTATGTGCGGGCGATCACTGACGGGAAATTTGAGGAGCCGAAGCCGACTCATGGCGGGTTCCGCTTCTTCGACTACGGACCGTCGGCTGCCCTGGACACCACCGATGGCTACACGCTGGTGCTGCACACCGAGCGCGGCATCGGCAACATGAGCCGCCAGCAGTACTACTTCATGGGCATCTTCCCGGAGCAGTACCGAACCATCGTGTGCAAAGGCACCGTGTCCCCGCGGGCCGCATACGAGCCGATTGCCAGGGAGATAATCGCCGCGAACACACCCGGAGTGACAAGCGCCGACATGTCCAGCTTCAACTACGTGAACCGTCGAAAGCCCCTCTATCCGTTCGAGCCGGATGCTGTGTTCGACTGAGCTCGAAAATGAAGTCGGCTGGTCTAGTTCTACCTTCTTCCCTCAAGCTCCAAGTAACGCCAAAGGTATTCGCACTCGTCGTTTTGGCTTGCCGAAGGAAAACATGAGTGAAATGTGCACCAGATCACACAGATCTGATCCTGCCGGGTTAGCTCTGATCAACACCGAGTTCGCAGTCGATGCATCGGTGAAGTTCGCAACCCTAAGAACCGCTCCCGTCGACTAGGAACGCGAACAAGCGGGTGGTGCACCCGGTCACCCTCACCTGCGATCGACCTTGACCGGGCTGTTAAGTCGTCAACGGAGTTCTGGACAACGGGGATAAGTCGCTCCGTTTTGCTGATGATTTGCCTCGACTCGCCAATCGCAGAAGCCTCAACATCCTCTACGCACCTTCGTGTGATACCACACCTCCTTCCCGTCTTCATCACCCTGAACGACGTGCCCTACATGCGTTCGGAGACAGAATTACAGGATTGGATCGGATCGAAAAGCAGTAGCGCGGCTCGGCTGTCCTCACAAATTCCTCATCTCTCTTTCCGATCCTCTCACAGGTCCCTCACATCCGTGATGTTCTCGTATGTGAAGCAATGCACAAAGTGACCTAAGTAACGTTTTATTAACTGCAGTAAGGGGTGGGACACTGTGGCTCGCGAGATCTCCCGGCGGAACTTTCTGAAGCTTTCTGGAGCTTCGGCCGCCGCCCTAACCGCTGCGTTTGCCACCAACCGAGTCGCATTTCTCCAACCCCTTGTCGGCATCGATAACCCGCTGAGCTTCTACCCGAACCGCGACTGGGAGAGTCTCTATCGCGACCAGAACCGGGTCGACCGGGTTTTCTCGTTCGTCTGCGCTCCCAACGACACCCACAACTGCCGCCTGAACGCTTCAGTTCGCAATGGTGTCGTCACGCGGATAGAGCAGCCATATGACGTGGGGAACTACAAAGATCTCGACGGCAACAGCGCCACCGCGACCTGGAACCCGCGAGGCTGCTTGAAAGGTCTCGCCTATTCACGCCGCGTCTACAGCCCCTCCCGCATCAAGCATCCAGTTATCCGGAAAGGGTGGAAGGAGTGGGCAGACCTCGGCTTCCCACGCACCGCTAATGGCCGTCCCGACCCCAAGTACATGAAGCGCGGTGAGGACGAGTGGATTCGCATGGACTGGGACCAGCTGTTCCAGTATGCCGCTAAGGGAATGGACAACATCGCCCGCACTTACAGCGGTGATGATGGCGCAGCGTTCCTGCGTGAGCAGGGTTATCCCGAGGAGATGCTGGACACCCTGAAAGACCCTGACGGTGACTACGCAGGCATCCGCACGTTTAAGCTCCGTGGCGGCATGGCCTTCCTGGGTGCCACACGTCTCACCGCTGCATACCGGTTCGGCAACATGCTCTCGCTTCTGGACAACCAGATACGCGGCAAAGGTCCCGAAAAATCGATGGGCACCCGCGGTTTTGACAACTATGCGTGGCATACAGACCTGCCGCCGGGTCACCCGATGGTCCATGGCGTTCAGACGTTCGACCAGGAGTTCAATGACTTCTGGAACTCCGACCTCATTGTCATGACCGGGCTGAACCTCGTCTCGAACAAGATGGCTGACCCAATTTGGTGGCAATCGTTGATGGAGCGGGACGGAAAAATTATTGTCATTTCGCCCGAGTACAGCGCATCTGCGCCCAAGTCGAACTACTGGGTCCAGATCAGGCAGGGCTCTGACGTAGCGCTGAATATGGCGATCGCCGGCCTAATCATGCGAGAAGGGACCTACAAGGACGACTACATCAAGCGGTTTTCGGACCTGCCAACACTTGTTAGGACGGACAACCTCAAAGTTATCCGTGCTGAAGAAATCGACGCTATAGACGAGCTCGACCCGGGCGACACATGGTTTGATGAAAACAATGAGCCGGTCCAAACGATGGACGATGAGTTGAAGACCAGTTCAGTCCTGATGACTGGCAACGGCCCGATTGGAGTCAGCCGCACAGCAGTCGGTGAACACATGGAGTTCGAGCTCGGAGAACGTGGACTCAGCCTTAACGACATTGAAGTCGACTGGACTGGCACGGTTCAGACCAAAGACGGACCGGTTGAAGCACGAACGGTTTTCAACCTGTACATGGAACTGACCGAGGAATACACGCTGGAGAACGCGGAGAAGATCACTTCCGTTCCGGTCGCGACGATCAGGGAGCTGACTGACGATATCGTTGCTGCGAAGTCTGTTGGATTCCTGACCGGCATGGGCTCGAACATGTACTTCCACAACGATCTGATCAACAGGTCGCACTACATCGTTGCCATTCTGACCGGCAACGTTGGCAAGCCGGGTGGGAACGTCGGCAGTTACGCCGGTAACTACAAAGCCCCGGTATTTAACGGTCTTCCCTCTTACATATTGGAAGACCCGTTTGATCAGACGATGGACACCAACGTTGACGGACGCGATATCAAGAAACGCAACAAGCTCCGGTTCGAGTCAGTCCATTTCTGGGACCACGGTGATCGCCCACTAATTATCGATACTCCGGCCGAAGGGAGAGTTGTTCTCACCGGCGAAAGCCACATGCCGAGCCCTTCCAAAGTCGTATGGGCTTGCAATGCGAACCTGCTGGGAGTGGCCAAATGGCACTACAACCAGATCGCCAACGTGCAGCCGTTCCAGGAGCTCTGGGTTGGACAGGACTACGAATGGAACATGAACTGCGAGTACGCGGACATGGTGTTCCCTGTCGATTCCTGGGTTGAGTTCAGCAGGCCGGACATGACCGCATCCTGCACCAACCCGTTCGTCCAGATGTTCCCGAGAGGTGGTATTGGCAGGCTTCACGACACAAGGCAGGACATTGAGGTCTTCGCCGGTGTGGCAGGAGCGCTTACCGACCTGACGGGTGAGGAGCGTTTCAGGAGGCACTGGAAGTTCGTCGGTGAAGACAATGTCGAGGTGTATCTCCAGAGGATCATCGACGCGAGCTCAACTCTGCGCGGGTACAACGCACGCGAAATGATAGCCGCCGATACCGGTTTCCTTGCCTTGTTCCGCACTTATCCGCGCATTCCTGGTTGGGAGCAGGTCCAGGAGAGCAAGCCGTTCTTCACGCGCACCGGCCGACTCGAACTCTACAGGGAAGAGGATGAGTGGATCAGCCAGGGCGAGAATCTGATCGTCCACCGTGAGCCAATCGAGGCGACGCCTTATCAGCCACGGGTGATCATCGCAAAATCTACATTCGGCGCAATACGCCCGAAGGACTACGGCATTCCACCTGAAGACACCACGGATGCCAAATCTCTCTTCAATCGCAGGATGACGACTGATCAGATGCTGCAGTCTTCCAACCCGCTGCTGAAGCGCGGGCTGCGGTTCCACCTGTCCACTCCGAAACCGCGCCACCGCACTCACTCCTCGTGGAGCACGAGCGACTGGAACGCGATCTGGTCCAGCAACTTCGGCGACCCGTACCGCAGAGACACCAGGGTTCCGTGGGTTGGTGAAGAAGAGATGGACATCCACCCGGATGACGCCAAGGGACTTGGCCTCAAGGACGGAGATTATGTGTGGGTGGACGCGAATCCCGACGACCGGCCATTCGAAGGTCACCAGGAACGTCCCGAACTCGCCAAGATTGCTCGCCTGATGGTCCGAGTCCATTTCAACCCCGCGATGCCGACCGGGATGCTCATCATCATTCACGGCGGGCATGGCGCAACGCACCGATCGAAAAAGGCGCAGCAGGAGAACGAAGACGGATCAAGTATCGGGGACACCGGCTACATCGCCACGTTCCGGAGTGGCTCCCAGCAAAGCGCCGTCCGGTCATGGCTGCAGCCAACGCAGATGACCGAGTCTCTGGTCCACAAAGACTTCTTCACCAACAAGATCCTCAAGGGATACACGGTGGACACTCATACACCGACCGGTGCTCCAAAAGAGGTGATGGTCAGCGTGACGCACGCCGAAGATGGCGGCCTGAACGGCGTTGGGGCATGGAATACCGGTGAGTCCGGCCTGACTCCTGGTAACGAAAACGCAGATATGAAGAAATTCCTGGAAGGTGGCTACATTGTCACCTGATAAGACGCCTCCTCAAGCGCCGGGATCGCCGATTGGCTGGTACAACGACGTGCCCGTGAGTCACCCGGCTCAAAAACCGGTTGACCCCGAAGACCCGTTCGACACGATGGCTTTGCGGGTGCCGTTCGAGGACCCGGACCAGGGACTGCTGGAAGCGGCAACCTGCTACGTGGAAGAGCTGATCACCATGGGCTACACAGACCTGATGATCCTCAGCCTGTTCCGCAAGCCGTTCTACATGGGCCTGAACCCGATCTACGAAAAGCGGGGCGCCGATTTCGCAAAACAACTAATCGCTGATCGCCGTGCCGATCTGGCGGACAACGGTCTGTACCCAAGGTAGTTCAAAGGGAATTCTTGTATGCCGAAAGTATTCAACTGGCAACTTAACCGTGAGATGGACTACCAGTATGAGGAGTCCAGACCCGAAAAGCAGTTTGCCATCGTCTTCAACATCAACCGCTGCATCGGTTGCCAGACATGCACGATGGCATGCAAAAACACCTGGACCTACAGCGAGGGCCAGGAAACGATGTGGTGGAACAACGTCGAGACGAAGCCGTATGGCGGTTATCCGAGGCACTGGGACACAAAGCTGATCTCGATGCTCGGACCCGGCAAGTGGAACAGCGAGACGTATGAAGGCCCGACAATTTTCGAGAATGTCCCCGGAGGCGAGCGCGTCCTCGGACACATGCCGACCGATGAGGACTGGGCGACGCCAAACCTGTATGAGGACACTCCGGCCGGCACTCTCGAACACGGCACCAGCCTTCCTGAGCACAACCCCTGGATGTTCTACCTGCAGCGGACCTGTAATCACTGCACCTACCCGGGCTGCCTGGCGTCTTGCCCCCGGAAAGCTATCTACAAGCGCGAAGAAGACGGCGTGGTACTGGTAGACCAGGAGAGGTGCCGCGGATACCGAGAGTGCGTTAAAGGTTGTCCGTACAAAAAGACGATGTACCGCCCGACCACAAAGGTCAGTGAGAAGTGCATCGGCTGCTTCCCGCGTATTGAGCAAGGCCTGGGATCTCGCTGCGTTGTGGCATGTGTTGGCAAGATCAGGCTGCAGGGCTGGGTTAGCCCACCGGACAACTTTCGAGCGGACAACCCGCTGGACTACCTGGTCCACGTGGCGAAGGTAGCGCTGCCGCTCTATCCGCAGTTTGGAACTGAGCCA
This sequence comes from Chloroflexota bacterium, assembly GCA_029262735.1. GTDB lineage: Bacteria > Chloroflexota > Dehalococcoidia > Lucifugimonadales > Lucifugimonadaceae > JAJCYX01. The sequence goes on from JAJCYY010000018.1 coordinate 15,486, forward strand.
AACCTCTACTACATTCCGCCGCGTTGGGCACCGCGTCCGTTCCTGAAACAGCTCTTCGGCGCAGGCGTTGACCACGCTATCGAAACCTACACGAAGCCTGACGACACTCTGTTTGGTCTGCTGAGGCTATTCGGAGTTACTGAGAAGGTCATCGACAGGTTTGAAGTAAACGATCGTGAAGCAGTCGGGTGGGATGAAGAGGGCCGCGAAGTAGCCCGGATGCCTTTCGACGAACCGATGTACATCCGGCAGGAAATTGACACTCGCTTCGATGTGCAGCGGATCAACGAACCGTAAACAAAAACCCTGGTTGGGACGAGAAAGAACCGGTAAACAAGATGAGAAATAACGGGGTAGCGCAATGAAACCCGTCTACGCACTCCTGCTGGTGTTTCTTGTCGCGGCTGTTGTAGTCACAGCGACTCGTAATTCGTTTGTGGCCTCGGCCCAGACAGATCTACGCGTCATCTACACAGACCAGGATCTGCCGATAAACGACCCGAATGCCGCACTCTGGGCACAGGCGCCTGAGATAAACGTGCCGTTAAGCGGTCAGAACATTACCGCACCGTTTGGCCTCGACCCGGCGGTCGATACGATCCGGATGAGATCTCTGCACAACGGTGGCTGGGTGGCCTTCCTCCTCGAGTGGGACGACTCCACACAGGATCTCGGCGGCGGCTCGCTCGATTTCCGTGACTCGGTCGCACTCCAATTCCCTGTCCACGGTGGTCAGCCGTTTGTCTGCATGGGAGTGATGGGAGCCGAGGTCAACATTCTCCACTGGCGAGGAGACTTCCAGCGAGACATCGAGGAAGGTGTGCCATCCATAGATGAGATTTTTCCGCGAGCCGCTGCAAGTATCTACCCCGGTGAAGCAGACATCGCGTTCACCGCTGGGCTCGCCGCAGGAAATCCGCTTTCAAGCCTCACAAAACCTTCAGCGGTTGAAGACCTGATCGCAACCGGTTTCGGCACGCTCGAAACACAGGACCACGCCGATGTGACGGGATGGGGAGCCTGGGACGGTGACAAGTGGAAGGCCGTAATCGCAAGACCCCTTGTGACCGGCGACGATCAGGATGCTCAACTTACGCCTGGTCAGCAGATGCCGGTTGCTCTTGCTGCATGGGACGGGGATAACCGCGATGTCAACGGCAGGAAAGCGGTTTCGGCCTGGATCACGGTTGCCCTTGACGAGGTTCCGGGAAACGGAGTCGCACCGCAACCGACTGCGACAACTGCGGCCGGAGCGCCAACGCCGATCATCACCCCGACGCCGATTTTCATACAGGGTGACGGTGAAGGAACGACTCAGATAGCGATAGTTGTGGGTCTGATCGTCTTCTTCACGGTCTCTGTCCCGGTGGCCGCTGCGTTAATCGGCCGGAGGCGAGCGTCATGACAACAGCATCGACAGTGACCGCGTTGTTGGAAAGCGCCGAGTGGTACGAGACGTTCGCTTTGATGTTCAAGCAACCGACAGACGAATCAGTTGCCAGGATGCGCACTCTCGTCTCTGGCTTTGCTCAAGGGGCGGATTCCGGTGAGCTTCTTCGCCGGTTTCACGATGACCTGGCAAACCTGGATGTGGATTCCTTTCGACGTGAGTACAACCGGCTGTTCACTACTGCCGGTGCGTGTCGGGCCAACGAAACAGACTACGAGCGGCTGTCGTTCAGCATGACTCAGCAGCTTGCAGACGTCTCTGGCTTCTATCAGGCGTTCGGCATCCAGGTCGACCCCACTTCCGGTGAACGGCCTGACTACATTGGCACAGAGCTTGAGTTCATGAGGCTTTTACTTCTCAAACAGGCTTATGCCGAAGAAAACGGCTTGTCTGAACAGGCGGAGATCACCGAGAAGGCGGCCCATGAGTTCATTCGGTCACACCTGGTGAACTGGATTCCGGCGTTCTCTGCGGCACTACTCAAGGTCACGGACGGAACGGGACCGTACGCCACAACAGCAACATTGCTGGAAGCGTTTGTATCGGCCGAGGGCGACAGGGTTCCGGAGAAGGCTGTCTGATGAGACTTTCATCCAATACCCTCCTCTTATTCACTCGCATCCTGGCCGTGGCAGTGCTCCTGGAGGTGGCTCTTTTCAGGATCTTCGCACGCGGCGGCGTGTACTTCATCCGGGAAGAAACGCCCTGGGTCTTGCGTGCCTCCTATACGTCGTTCGTGTTCCTGGGCAACGTCATGTTCAACTTCGCAGCGCTGGTCGTACTACTGGCGCTGGCGCTCGTCGTGATTCGACTCTGGCGATCGCCGGAACGGTCAATGAGCAAAGCTCTCGTTGTGCCAGTCTCGCTGATGATCCTGTTCGGTGGAGTCATGATTGCGGGTACCAACAACTCAGGTCTTTCGCAGCTCTACTTCGCAACATCCTTCCTGGTTCTCATCGGCATCACGGCGCTTGTTTGGAGAACGAACCTCTCCCTCTCCCTCAAGGCGTTTGCGAGTTTGACCGCTGTTTCATACGCGCTTGTGTACGTGTTCAAAGAATCGGCCGGACTGGCGGGCAACGGAGTCACGTCCGGGAGCAATCTGATCTCGCTATTCGGTTCAAGTGAATGGCTTGCCGTACTCGCATTTCTGGCCCTGATCCCTGCCCTAAGAAGAGTTATCGATAGACGGGCTGTGATCGTGGCGACAGTGGCTGCGGTCCTGGCACTTGGCATGGTTGCCGGAAGGGCCGACTCGGTACCACTGATCGCAACCTGGGCTTTCGGCCTTTCACTGAACCTGCCATATGCCACATATGTGATCGCACTCTGGATTGTCGTCGCATTTGCGGTTGGCGCATATCGCCGAGGTGAACTGCTGCCTGCTGTTGGGGTTCTCCTCGTGTTCCTCGGCCACCGAACTCTGCCACTTACTTACTTCAACGACCTCGCGATACTCGGACTGTTACTGGTGCTCCTGAGCGCCTGGCCTGTTCCAGATGCATGGCTGACGGTGAATCGTCCCTGGCGTCGAAGTGCTTCGGCTGGCGCCGAGATCGCCTCTTGAAGCAGATAGCGGTCCCACCTCTATCGAAACCGATCGAGACCGGGTTGCAGGGCCCTTTGTCACCGCAGATTGTCGTCGGAATCGTGGGCGCGTCCGATTCCGGTAAAACTGAACTCGCAGTCGGGCTGATACGCCAGTTCAAGTTGATGTCGCCGGGCTTACGCGTGGCAGCAATCAAGCACTGTCCACATGGTCACGATGCTGATCGTGCAGGCAGTGACACATCCCGTTTGCAGGCTGCCGGTGCAACCTGCGTCATCGCCAGCTCTCCTGGATCAATCACCTCGTTTTCGGCTCCAACAGGCGAAACTCAACTTGAAACACTTATCAACCGCTTGTCTACGGATCATGACGTGATACTGGTTGAAGGCTACAAGTCGAGTTCCATACCGAAGATTCTTGTGGATTGCGCCGCGTCACCGCGTAACGTCGTTTCCAATGTGGTGGCGACAGCAGGCTCAACCGACGTCAGCATGCTCAGCGTGCCCAACTTTGCGATGGGCGACACGGCAGAGCTGGCAGAATGGATTACAGGCAATCCGGAGCTGCGCCAGGGGTCCCGAACCGTTTCGCTTCGTGTGGACGGCGTGCCTATCAGCCTGAAGAACTTTCCGTCCGAGGTGCTGACCAGGATAGTGAACGGCTTCGTCCATTCACTCAGTGGTGTGCCGGATGACCACCACCGGATCGAGATAACTGTCACATCTGGCTCCGATGCCCCGCAACCGCCCCGGCATGAAAGCACTTGCGGGTAAGGTGCGCAACCTGCTCCAATTCATCCTGGAATTAGCAACATCAGCCCGGTATCTGCGCGCCGGTAGATTAGCCTTGCCAAGTTGATACAGGTAACTCTGAAGAATCAGACAGGTTCGACGCGTAATTCTGGGCGCTACCCGGCCACTCCCTGGTCTTCGCAAAGGCTGTATCGCCCTTTTGTCAGAGCGTCGTTCATCATCGCACTCACCCTCGGGTTTACAACCGGCACCGGAATGCTGCTGGCGGCCGCTTTCGGTGTCGATCGCGGTGTCTGGTGGATCACGCACACACAGGCACACGGCATGGCGCAACTCTTCGGATTCGCCGGTCTGTTCACCATGGGGATCGCCCATCACGTCGTCCCGAGATTCAGGAACGGCTCAATACGATTCCCCTGGCCGCAGCGCGCAAGCCTGACACTGGTAGTGGCTGCAATCGTACTCAGGTTCACCGCCCAGATGGTGAGCGACTATCCGGCGACGGGGATCCTTGTGATCGCATCGGGGATCCTGCTGCTGGCGGGAGCTCTCACATTCGCGGCGACCATCTTCCCTGTTCTGCTCGGTGGTAAAAATCCGGTTGGAACAGCCGAACGGTGGATCTATGCAGGAACGACCTGGTTCGTCATTTCGGCTGCCATTCACCTGGCCCTCACGGTATGGCTTCTGGCAAACGAAGCCTCGATTGCGCCCAACCACCTGACCTCGGCAGTCATCTACTCCGCCCTGTTCGGATTCGTCGGCAGCTTCCTGATGGGAGTCAGCACCCGAGCCGTCTCCGGATTTCTCGGACTCCGCCCTGCGCACAGATATCTCGAAATTTCGGCCTTCGCGATACTCCAGGCCGGGCTGCTGCTCGCGGTGTTCTCACTCGTCCTGGAAGCTTCGGCCGAACTCTCAGCACTCGGCCTGCTCTTCGTGACGCTGGGCGTAGTGATATACGTCGTCGCGCTACGGATACTCGAGCCGTCTCAGGTTAATAGAGCTCCCATGTCACCCGGATCATATGCTCGTTATGGCTGGTTCATCCGTGGCGCGTACTTCTGGCTGCTGGTCGGTGTGACATTCATCGCAATCGAGTCCATAGAAGTCCTGTTCGATTTGGATATTCTGCCGGTTGCCAATTCGTCCCCTGTGCTGCATGTCCTCACAGTTGGATTCGTGACATCGATGATCATCGGAATGGGTTCCAGGATGCTTCCTCTTTTTGAGGGAGCAGTGGTCCGCGGCAGAAGAGCGCTTGATGTCAGTATCGTGCTGCTGAGCGTCAGCGTGTTGACGCGGACGGTCGCCGGTTTCACGCTGGAGGGATACACCGATTCAGTACTGGGAATCTCAGGTACCGCTGGCCTGCTCGCGGTGATTCTGAGCACGCCCGCGTTGATCGGCAGCTTGCGAGAGAGCTCCCGGGCCAAGTATCGAGTTCTGGCGGAAGAACAGGGCCGAGTGAAGTGGCAGGCATCAGGACGGACCTTGCCGGGTCACATAGTCGAAAGCTAACGCCCATAGGTTCGTCCGACCAAAGCCTGAAGGGGGCTCGCTATCCGACCGTCCTCAAGTAGACGCAGGATCTTTGCCTGTTAAAAGAAAGCACGCGCCCGCTCAGACATTCCAGCTCGCTCGGGCACCACCAGAGATCGCACACGCCTTACGTTGCGGGACTGCAACTGACCGCAGAAAATCATCGGAATCGAGTTCAAGGTCTCAGCGGGAGATGAATTCCCATGGCCCGCAGAGTCCATTGCTGACGTTTGAAATCATGTTCTTAATCTTATCCCGAGCACTCTCCCCTAATATCAGTTGCAGTCCAATTGGTGGAGGCGGAGTTCCAGCCGGCGTCATGACGGATTCGAAGAACTTGACTGCAAATTCTGTTCGGTCAGACATGCTCTCGACTCTGAAACCAGCCAGTTTGAGGTAAGTTTCCATCTCATCTGGCGAAGCTAGGAAACTTGTATCGGCAGTGGTCGCCCAGGGTACGGGATACTGCATTGTCCCGTCGCCGGGCCCCTTGATGACGTCGTAGATCGCGAATACTCCACCTGGTCGAAGGACGCGCCGTATCTCTAAGAACAGCGCCGGTTTGTCACTGATGTTCATGCCGACATGCATCATGTAAGCGGCATCGAACGAGTTGTCATCGTAAGGCATGTCAAGCGCACTGCCTTGCTCAACGCTAACAAGCTCACTCAGGCCAACAAGGCCTGTTAGTTCCCCGGCGACGCTGCAGAACTCCGGCGTCAGGTCGATTCCTGTGACTTTGGAACCGTACGTGTGAGCGACAAAACGCGCTGTTCCGCCGATACCGGCGCCTACGTCCAGGACTCGGTCAGCTGGCGACAGATCCAACTGGTCGAAAAGGTGCTGCGAAGCCCCTCTTCCACCAATGTGAAATTCATCAACAGGTGCAAGATCGTCAATCGAGGCTGACCTTTCGTCTCCAACGACACTCTTTAGTGCAGTCTGAATCGCCAGGCTCAGACCCGTCTGCGTGTAGTGGGACGCAACTTCATTCGGCATCAGTGAACTTCCTCTGAACAGTATTAATAGTCACAAATTCCGGCCACACTGTACTAAAGAAAGGTCATGTCCGCTCCGGATGGAACGATAGAATGCTTCGCTCTCATCGATTGGTTGCGGATCAGCTCGGTTAGTAACTCCTTACCTGATGCGGAATCGAGATCATCTTCACAAGCAACACAGCGGGTGCGCACTGGCCAGGCGTTGAGTCATTGAGCGATCGATGACGGTAGTTCGAGCCATAGAAGTCAAAATCCCCTTGCCGATACCGTGCGGTTGCTTCCAGCAGTCGCCATCCTACTGTTAACGATGAGAGAGACTATGTTTTATCTGGCGCAAGTTGGCAGAACTGGAGGGATTCGAATCCTCGACATGCGGATAAATAATCCGTTGCTATCACCTGTGCCGTATTGACCGGTTCGGTCTCCAAGTTGAGAGGCAGGAGTCCTGCATCAACGCATTACCTGACTTTGACATAAACAAAGTCAGTCAAGTCTGGAAGCCCAAACTCTTCCTCGTTGGCCACAGCCGCTCCCTGGAGGGAATCGCCGCAGCAGAGCGGTCTGTCATCCGGTTTCCCAATCACCGCGCCTGCAACTGGCTCGCCACCAACCGGGCGTACATCCCGCGTTTTGCCACAAGCTCATCGTGTCTTCCGACCTCGACAACTTTTCCGCCCTCTAGCACCACGATGCAGTCAGCGCTGCGGACCGTTGAGAGCCGGTGAGCGATCACAAGAGTTGTACGGTCACCGGCCAGCCTGTCAAGCGCCCGCCGGACCAGTCGCTCATTAGTCGCATCGAGGTGGGAAGTCGCCTCGTCGAGTACCAGGATGCGTGAATCCTTCAGGAAAGCCCGGCCTATCGCGACGCGCTGTCGCTGACCTCCGGAAAGCTGTGCTCCCCGCTCGCCAACCGTCGTTTCCAGGCCGTCCGGGAGCGACTCCACGAAGGTCTTCAGTCCGGCCATTTCCACGGCGTCGTCAATCTGATCATTGGTCGCATCCGGGTTTGCGACCAGCAGGTTCTGACGCAGCGATGAGTTGAACAGGTACGTGTCCTGCGCCACGAGTGCGATCAACCGTCGCAAGTCATCGAGCCCGTACTCACGCAGGTCGTGCCCGTTTAGCCTGATCTCACCCGCCGCCGGATCCCAGAACCGCATCACGAGATGTGCCGCCGTTGTCTTGCCTGCACCGGACGGTCCGACCAGCGCCACCGTCTGTCCTGCGCCAACCTCGAACGAAACGTCAGACAGCGCGTGCCTGTTTGAGTAGTCGTACTTGAACCCGGCATGAGCAAAGGAGATCGCTCCGCCTGCTGCCACATCAGCCGCGGGCACGCCGGGGCCATCGGTCACCGGGACCGGCTCTAGCTGGACAGAGTAGATGCGACGGGTTGAGCCGAGGGTATCTGCCAGCAGTCTGCCGATGTTGGCGATCTCCGAAACCGGCAAGAATGCGGCCATGGCGATCAGCGTTGCGAGAGGAAGCCGGCCGGGGTCCAGCGAGCCATCGGACACCATCGAAGCCCCCGCGACGGCGACCGCAAGTCCGCCTAGCCCGGTTGCTCCCTCGAGGAACACTTTTTGCAGGGTCAGCTCCCGGAAGAACGGAACCCGGACCCTTATGTACTCCTCCGCAAGCCCCACGAACTCTCGCTGTCTGTCGGGCCCGCGTTCGAAAGCTGCAACCTCGTGCATCCCCTGGATCGTGTCCACAACGTGTGCGTTCAGTTCACCAAGCTGCTCGCGTGAGCGAGAACCGAGCCTGTCGACTCGGTCCCTGGAAACCACCGGACTGAGTGCCACGACAAGCAGGAAGGGCAGCAGCGCTATTGCGAGCGGCCAGCCGAACACGAGCAAAGTGATAATGACACCGGCCGGCACGACGACCGCAACGAATGATGGCGCAACGACATGGGCAAAGAAATACTCGACCGTCTCGACATCCTGCGTCGCCATCGATACGAGATCGCCTGTTCTTCTCCTGACGAGGTAGGCCGGGGCAAGCCGTTCAAGCTTGGTGTACAGGGCGATCCGCATCTCTGACAGCAGCCGGAACGCCACATCGTGCGAAACCCAGTTCTCCGCCCAGTGCAGAAGAGCGCTGACAGGGGCCAGGATGAACAGTGCGACCAGCAGCCAGCCAAACGGATCGCCACTCGTAACGTTAGCGACGACCAACGCCGAAATGACGCCAACTCCTATTAGCGTTATGAAGCGCAGCACACCGGTCACGAAACTAAGGGTCAGCTTGAACTTCCAGGGTGAGATCAACTTCAGCAGCACGCGAGCCGCCGCAATCCAGCCCATGCCTTCCGCTTTCAGAATGGCATCGGTCGGAGCAAGCTGAGCGATTTCCCCCTCGGAATCGATCTGTGGCTCTGCGTCATACGCGATCACTTCGGCAGGAACAGCCCCGTTCACCTCTACCGACTCCGATGTCTGCTCGCCGAGGTCCTCGACCTGCTCCTCCATGAGCCGTGCGTACACGCCGTCTGCAGCCATCAGCTCATCGTGCGTCCCTGACTCAACGAGGCGCCCGTGCTCCAGCACCAGCGAGCGATCAGTGTTGCGCAGGCTCGAAAGGCGATGGGCTATCACCAGCGTCGTCCGGCTCTCCATCAACCGGTCAAGCGCCTCCTGGATGATGTGTTCGTTCTCCGCATCCACTGCCGAAAGCGCCTCGTCAAGCACCAGTAGCGGTGCATCCCGCAGCAGTGCCCGAGCGATGGCAATCCGCTGGCGCTGACCGCCGGAAAGCCTGACGCCGCGTTCGCCGATCACCGTCTCGTATCCCTGCGGCAACCGCGCTATGAACTCATGCGCATTCGCAAGCCTCGCTGCCCGCTCAAGCTCGTCCTGATCAGCGTCCGGCCCACCGAACCTTAAGTTGTCGTTCACGGTTCCGTGAAACAGGTAAGTGTCCTGAGAGACCACCGCGATGTGCGATCTAAGCTGCGCGAGTGACATCTCACGGATATCCCGCCCACCGAGCAGGATTGAACCGGACTGCGGGTCGTAGAACCTGAGCAGTAGCTTGATGATCGACGTCTTGCCCGCGCCGCTCTCGCCTGCGATGCCAATGCGTTGTCCCGGCTCAAGCCGGAAACTCATCGATTCGATCGCTCGGCGTTCGCTGTTTGGATAGGCGAAGGTGACGTCACGGAACTCGATAGACGGCTCAAGTCGCTCCGTCCCGCTCGTCGCGCTTTCCTGGACAGCCGGCTTCGAATCAAGCAGAGAGAAAATCCCCTGGCTGGCCGACAGCGCGACCATTCCCTGGTGGAACAACTGGCTCAGCTCGCGGAACGGTCTGAACATCTCGATTCCCAGCATCAGCACGATCACCAGCGCCGCCAGCGACATGTCGCCCGCCGAGAACCTGACCGCACTGACCGCCAGGACCGCGGCCGCGCCAACCGCCACTCCGGCAATGGTCACTCCAAGCGAACCAGCGTTCGTCGCCAGGACCCACATCGTTGTCCGGAACACCTGGTGAGCCTTGTCTGCAAGCATCCGCCCGCGGGCCTTCCCCTGGCCGAACGCCTTGAGAGTCGCAAGTCCCTGGATCGAATCGAGGAACTCGGCTCCGAAATCGCCATATGCCTCTCGCCTTTTGATGCTGCTCGACTGGTTCCACCTGTGGAACAGAGCTGGTGCGAACAGCGTCAGCACGGCGAAAACCAGGGCGATCACCGCTGTCGGCACATCAAGGAAAACCAGGTAGAGGAAGATGCCGATCGGAGTCAGCGCCGCGGTAAATAGCTGGACAAGGTACTGGCCGAAGAACGTCTCGAGCTGCTCCACTCCATCGACAAGCGTCAGCATCGAATCGCCTGTGCGCTCCTCTGTGAAGTGCGCCGGTCCCAGGCTGACTGCGTGCGAATACAGACGCTTTCTCAGATGTAACTGGATTGCCGCCGCAGTCCGATGCGCCGACATCTCCTTTACGTATTGCAGCACTGATCGCAGGACCACCATGCCACCGGCTGCCGCGATCCAGGGGACTATGTCGCCGACGGAGTCGCCTTCCAACACCTTCGCGAGCACAACACCGAGAAGCACAAGCCGGGTGATGCCAGAGGCCGCGGTCAGCAGGCCAAACAGCACTGCCACCGCAAGCCGGATGCGGAATCCTTCGGTGTATGTCCAGAGTCGGGCGTTGAAGTACATAGCCTGGCAGCGCGGGCAGCAGAATACGCAGACAGTTTTATCGCAGGGTCGAGAGGATAACTCTAAATCCTGGTAACAGGGCAGCGCAGAAGGCTCGACCCCGGTCACTCGAATCGGCTTTACGTCAATACATCATGTGAATTGACTTTGCTGCTCGATACGTCAACACTACGCCCGCGGTCGGTCTACCGACCGCTCAATCTGAACCTGGCGAAAAGGCGAAACCTCAATGCGAACCCGCATATTCGGCACATCAGGACTTGAGACAACGGTTATTGGATACGGCGGCTGGCCAATGGGCCGGGGTATGTACGGCTCGTTGGATGACGAGGAGGCGATTAAGGCGGCGCAGGCTGCCTATGACGGAGGCGTCCGGTTGTTCGACACCGCGGCAATATACGGCTGGGGCTACGGTGAAGAGTTGATGGGACAGGCGATCAAGTCGTACCGCAAGGACATTGTGCTGGTGACTAAGGGCGCCCGCGAGTGGCAGCGGGACAACCCGGACCGCACGGCCGCAACTGTCGCCGACTCAGACCCCGACAAACTTCGAAAGTCGATCGACGAGAGCCTGAAGCGGCTGCAGAAAGACTAGATCGACCTCTTCCTGATCGACGGGCCGGACCACTCACGCCCTCACTCCGTGCCGATGCAGGTTCTTGAAGACGCAAAGAAGGCCGGGAAGATCCTGCACACAGGCGTCTCTAACCACAGCGTAGCCATGATGGAGGAGTGCCTGCAGACCTCGCCGATCATCACGGACCAGGTTGGTTATCACATTTTCGACCGTCGCCCAGAAGCGGATGTCATGCCGTTTGTCGAGTCGCACGGCATGGGCGTCATGGCCTATGGCTCGTTGGCCCACGGCCTTCTGACAGGAACGTGGAAAGCGGACCAGGATTTCGGCGACGATGACTGGCGGGCACGGCGCGACAACTTTGGTATCCAGAGCTGGGGGCCGGAGAACCTCGCAAAGAACGTCGCAGTTGTCGAGAAGTTGAAGACCATCGCCGGAGACAACGGCCTGACTGTGCCCCAGCTTGCCATTGCCTGGGTCATCAAGAATCCCGCCGTCAGCGTTGCGCTGGTCGGTGCGAAGACGCCGCAGGAGATGAACGAGGACCTGCCGGGTGACTGGGACATGCCCGATTCGGTGAAGAAAGAGATCGATGACCTGGTGCTCGCAGAAGGCTCAGGTGTCGGCACTGCAGGCATGGCCATCGCGACGTGAGCGGTTCCGTCCGCAATCAGCCAACGCTCAAAGCCGCCTGTTTTGACCTTGACGGAACGCTGGTCGACACCGGTCCTCTTCACCTGGAAGCGGAGAAACTGGCGCTTGCATCGCTCGGCATTCCAGAGCCCGCACCTGACCATCCTGTGACGTTCGGCGCAGGTGTGCTTCCCGGAATGCAGATGCTGGCGGACCACTACAGTCTGTCATCAGCCGAACATGTGCTGGACGTATATCTGCCAGCATGGAAGTCGGTATTTGAGAGCGGACTTGAACCGCTGCCGGGTGCTGACGATGCGCTGAGGGCGATCGCCGCGGCGGGGATACCGTTGGTGCTGGTCACATCAGGCGAAAATGAGTACGTCGAAGATGTGCTCGCACGCTTCGACTGGACCGGTCTGTTCATGCACCGGGTCACCCTGGAGTCAGTCACGAACCTCAAGCCACATCCTGAGCCCTATCTGTGTGCGGCCGAACTGCTAGAACTGCCGCCGCAGAACTGTGCAGGATTCGAAGACTCGCCATCGGGTTTGAGAGCGCTCGAATCCGCTGGGGTCTACTCGGTCATCGTAAGGCCGGACCATACAGATTCACCTGAGCTATCTGTCGCAAACATGAAGCTCTCATCGTTAGTCGAACTCGACAACGTGTTGATCTCTCGGATGTTTGGCGTCTAATTCACACCCTGAACGAACGCGCTACGAGACTGTTCCTATTCACCCGCGAAGTGCTGTAAGTTGCGTCCGGTAGCCAGATGTCACCCGGCATGTGCACCTGGCTGAAGATGAAAAAGAGGCATCACATGGTAATCATCGATACGCACTGTCACGCGGGTGGAAACTGGTTCGAGCCAATTGAGGTGCTTGAGTTCCAGATGAACCGCTGTGGCGTCGACGCCGCGGTGCTCATCCAGCACGGCGGAACCTACGGCAACGACTACCTCTTTGAAGAAGCCGCAAAACGCAGCGACAGGTTCAAAGTCGTTGTGTTGATCGACCCCGAAAGTGACGATCCGCTCGGTGACCTCTCGCGGATGGCCGAGCAGGGCGCAGCCGGTGTCAGGATCTATCCGGGGCAGCCATTCAAGACAAAGCACCCACACGACATCTGGAGGAAGGCCGGTGAATTGGGAATGGTTGTCAGCAGTCTCGGCAAGGCGGACCAGTTCGCATCGGACGAGTTCAAGCAGATGCTTGACGCCTGCCCGGATACACCGGTCGTTATCGAGCACCTTGCCGGTGTCGGAATTGCCGAGCCTCCCTACGCCGCGTTCGAGTCGGCGCTGGAGTGCGCCAGCAGGCCGATCACGACCATCAAGGTGCCGGGACTCGGTGAGATCACGCGGCGGCCGCCGCGATTGCTTCCGGACTTCAGGTTCGATGACGTGCCACCACTTTTCGAGATGGCAAAAGATGCCTTCGGCGCGCAACGCATGATGTGGGGCAGCGATTTCCCGCCGAGCGCGGGGCGTGAGGGATACCAGAACACTCTCGAAGGGGTGCGCAGTCACCCTGCATTTGCGTCAGCGGACGACGTCGAGTGGGTACTGGGAAAAACCGCGGCACGCGTCTGGGGCTTCGACAAACTCTCGTAGCCGCAGTCACTCGCCCCAGACGCCTTCATTCGCCCCAGTAAGAAACGCCGACAAGCCCCGGCCCTGTGTGCGCCCCCATGAACGGGTGAAACTGCGTCAGGAAAATCTCGGCGCACTCAAGCCGCTCATCCAGCTCTTTTAACAGAGCCTGCGCCTCGACTTCAGCATCGGCATGCATGACGTTGACGTGGGCGCGTCGTCCCAGTAGATCCCCGGTCGCCTCTTTCACCAGCCGCTTGTATGCACCGGACCGCGAGCGCGGTCGGCCGATCGCCCCGACCCTGCCCACTGTGAACTCCATCACAGGTTTGATGTTGAACAGGTTCGTCGCCCAGACGGCAATCTTTGGCACTCGGCCACTGCGATGCACATATTCCAGGGTGTCGAGGTACGCCACGAGCCGCACTTGCTTAGAGATCGTCTCTGCGCGTTCATGGATGTCATCCAGGGAACTTCCCTTGAGCGCCATCCTTGCGCTTTCGAGCACGATCAGGGCCTCGGACCCCGCAGCACCGCGTGAATCGAGCACCGTCACAGGCGTATCGGGCAGCTCGGACTCCGCCAGCTCAGCCGCTACTCGCGCCGCGTCGTAGGCTGCGCTGAGATTCGCTGAAAGCGTGATACACAGTATGGAATCCGCCAGATTAGACGCCTCCTTGAAGGCTTCCATCCAGGCTCCGGGCTTTGGCGCTGACGTTGTCGGCAGCTGTTCGGCGGAACGCAGGCGAGTGTAAAAATCATCTAGAGAGCCGTTCGGCCCGTCAACGAACGTCTCGTCACCGATAGTCACCTCCATGCTGGCAACCTGGATCTGGTGCTTTTCGAGGATTTCGTGTGACAGCGCCGCCGCTGAGTCCGTGACTATGGACACCGAGCGTCTGCCTGGGTCTGCGCGCACCGGGCTGTCTGTGTTAGTCGGCTCGCGCACGTCTGGCTGTTCATCATTTCCAGTCATCGCAGAAGAGTATCTGGCCTACGGTTACCCGGTCAAAGCGAACAGAGCCGGGAACGGATTAACTTGCCACTGCGGACTTTGAGACCGGTCGGTCGTGGGGATCCCGGACCGTCAATCTCCCCGAAATCCGGGTGGTCTGCTAACTCTGGTGCTGGTACGCGTCCCACGTTCAACCGTTGACGGCATAGAATTAGTCGCCCCGGTCTTAAATCAAGGCCGGACAGAACTGGCGGCTATGCCCACGCTCAGACAGATAAGCAGATTGCCCAACATGAACGACGCTAACGCGGCGCAGATCGCTCGCGTCCGCGTTGCAGCTGAACGGGTTGTGCAAACACTTTCCCTCCGCGGATACTCGCAGATTGAGACTCCGCTACTCGAAGAGACCGAACTGTTCCTGCGAAAATCGGGAGGCGAACTTTCGAGCAGGCTCTATGACTTCGAAGAACCCGGCGGTTTCAGGACCAGTCTGCGACCTGAATTCACATCACCGGTCATCCGCTACGCCATCGAAAATGGCGAGGCCGGTTCCCGAGTTTGCAGATACCAGTACTTTGGACCGGTGTTTCGCTATGCCACACCAGAGCACCTGGATGGCGCCAAGACACGCCAGTTCAATCAGCTGGGCGCCGAACTGATCGGCAGCCCTGCGCCCCGCGCCGACGGCGAAGTGATCGCTATGACCGTCGAAGGGCTGGCTGCGCTGGATGTCCCGCCGGTCACGATTGCCCTGGGTCACGTCGGCATGCTGAGGCAGTTGCTGAGGAAATTCCAACTGTCGGACCGGGCGAGCGAGTTCCTGCTCAGCAACGCAGTTCTGATCGCGGGCGGACGAGTGAACGATGTGCGCGAGAGCGCTGCCAGGCTCGGGTTCCTCGGCGTTGAAAAAAAATCTGTCGCAGATGCACCGGGACGGCGAGAACAGATCGAAGCTGTCCTCGACCGTTCTCTCGGCCAACTGGGCGCTAATGCTGGGTCGCGAACACGTGAAGAGGTGATCGCACGGCTGGCCCGCAAGCAGACATATGCAGACGATCCGGAAAGGTTCGAATCTGCGCTCTCTATGTTCGGCGAGCTTATGTCGATATCCGGCAGTCCGGCTAGTGCGCTCGCCGAAGGCAGGAAGCTCGCTACCGGCTCCGGGCTGGATGAGAAGTGCTTCATGTTGCTGGAGCGGGTAGTCGCCGCTGCTACAGACCAGGGAGTGCCCGAATCGAAAATAAACATTCGCTACGGGTTGGCTCGGGGCGTCGCCTACTACACGGGCATGGTCTTCGACATCCTCCGTCAGCCGGACGCGACCGATTCGATGGGTGGCGGCGGCAGGTACGACGGATTGACCCGTGCACTTGGTCTAAAGGCCGATATTCCCGCCCTCGGATTTGCTTACACCTTCGATACGGTCGTGGATGCGATGCCGACCGGCAAAGCCGACAACATCGCAACCTATGTACTCGTCAGGCCCGCGGACGAAGACGCCTGGCAGGCTGCAGCAAAAGCTGCTGTCGAACTGAGAAAAGAGGGCAGGGCGGCGATCCTCGATTCCGAGACTGACTACCCGGCGGCTGAAATCAGCGAAGTAATCACCGTCGATGCCGCAGGCCACAGAACCGCAGGCAGTCCGGGAGCAGGCAAATGAGCGTGCTCAGGCTTGCCATCCCTTCATCCGGCGCGCTCTTTGAAGACGCACAAAAATTCCTGAGTTCTTGCGGGCTGAACGTCAGCCGTGACAATCCGCGCCGCTACATCGGCTCAATCCCTTCACTTCCCGGTGTCGAGGTCTTATTTCAGCGTCAGTCAGACATCACGACCGAGGTAGATGGCGGTAGCGCAGACCTTGGAATCGTCGGGCTAGACCGCTATCTCGAATCCCGGCTTGAGAACGGCGACACAACGCAAATTGGAGATGGCGCTGGCTTCGGACGCGCACAGCTTGTGATCGCCGTGCCAGACTCCTGGGCAGACATCACAACCGTGGCTGACCTTGCCGAGCTCGCGCTGGAGTACCGCGATAAAGGCGAGGACCTGAGAATCGCAACTAAATACAGACGGCTGGTCAAGCGCTTCCTCGATGAACAGGGCATCTACTACGTGTCGCTCATTCCATCATCCGGCAGTCTCGAGGCCGCGCCGATCATGGGCTATGCCGACCTGATAGCGGACATCACAGCCTCGGGCGTGACGCTGAGAGAGAACCAGCTTCGTCCACTGATAGACGGCGTGGTCATCAAGTCCCAGGCGACATTGATCGGTAATGTCCGACTACTATCTGAAGATGCAAACAAGATGGCGCTGACCCGTGAAGTGCTTGAGCGCATCGAAGCCGCAGGTCGGTCCCGGCGCTACCAGCGGGTCACGCTCAACCTCACGGCGAACAGCATGGACGACGCCGCGGCGCGAGTGCTGGAACGCAAGGATCTGTCCGGGATCGACGGACCGAGCATCTCGCAGGTCTTTTCTTCCCGGCCGGGCGACTGGTTCAACGTCCAGGTTGTTATCCCACGCGGCGACACGCTAAAAGCCGTCGACTACTTCCGGGCACTCGGTGGAACGGCCATTACGGTCACAGACGCCTCGTACGTGTTCCGCAAAGAGTGCGAGTCATATGTCGAGCTTGCACGGTCCGTCGATGAGTACCGGAGCCGCTCGTGATGAGGCGGGTTAACGGACTCACGGCTGGTCTGGAGGCGGTCCGGGATGCCAGGCGAGTCGGCACCGATGCCATCCGTACAGACGGCAACGGTCTCTACGACACGCTACTTACCCCGGACGAATTCGCCCGCCGAGTTATAACTGATGTGCGCCGGGACGGTGACGCCGCTGTGCGAAGAATCGGTGCTGCCCTTGACGGCATCTCGGTTGACGACACTCCGCTCGAAGTTCCCCAGGAGCGAGTTCAGGCAGCCATCAACAAGATCTCGTCCCAGACACGAGCAGCGCTTGAGCTATCGGCGGAGCGCGTGCGTAGATTTCAGCAGGCCGCCATGCCGAAAAGCTGGAGCGATCCGTCTGGTGAGTTTGGTGAAGAGGTCCGCCCGCTCGGACGGGCAGGTGTCTACGTGCCCGGCGGCGTGGCGCCACTCGCTTCCTCTGTGATCATGACCGTCGTGCCCGCCCGCGTGGCCGGTGTCGACGAGATTGTCGTCTCAACTCCGGGGCGAGGTGGTGAAGATCCTCACCCTGTCGTGCTGGCCGCCGCCGCAATCGCCGATGCGAACAGGGTCTTTCGCATTGGAGGCGCCCAGGCGATAGCCGCGCTCGCGTACGGCACAGAGTCCGTCCCTCGAGCCGATATCGTCTGTGGTCCTGGAAACGCATTCACCACTGCTGCCAAGAAGGCTGTTTTCGGCGACGTCGGTATCGACGGTCTCTTCGGTCCAACCGAAACCGCGGTCATTGTTGACGACTCCTCTGATTCGGAGTTCGCGGCGGCGGATCTTCTTGCACAGGCGGAACACGATGTCGTTGCCTTGCCGGTGCTAATCGCAACTTCTGACGCGATAGCCGACCGCGTTGAACAGGAACTGGAGTCACAGCTGAGGGAGTTGTCGAGGCGACAGATCGCGGGCACGGCTGTTCAGAACGGCATTTCGATAGTCGTCGACTCGGTAAACGAGGCGGTCCAGGTCGCCAACGCGCTCGCGCCGGAGCACCTGTGTGTGTCCGTGCAAAACGCGTCCCGCTATCTCCCTGATATCCGCTACGCAGGCGGCATCTTCCTGGGTGAGTTTTCAGCCGAAGTCATGGCAGACTACGTCGCCGGGCCAAGCCATGTGATGCCGACGGGCGGCACAGCACGCTTCGCATCGGCGCTGAGTGTGAGAAACTTCCTGCGGTTCAGCCCGTTCCTGAACCTCTCGGAAGGCTCGTTTATGGGACTTGCTGCGGAAGCCGCGGAGCTTGCGAGGGCTGAGGGATTGGACGGCCACGCCGCCGCCGCCGACAGACGCCGAAAAAAGCTGAGCGGGGAGTAGTCAGGCAAAAGACGTATCGAAATGACAGACATCACGAAGCTAATGCGACCGCACCTCGTAAAGGTCGCCACCTATCACGGAGTTGATCCGTCCGAGGAGCTTGCGCGCTCGGCGGGAATCAAGCCTGAAGACGTCATCCGTCTCAACGCGAACGAGAATCCATACGGCGCGCCAGGCGCAGTGCACGATGCGCTCAAGAATATCGAAGTTCACCTGTACCCGGACCCGGAGCAGCGCAAGCTCAGGACGAAACTGGCCGAGTACACGGGCCAGCCGATCGGGCGTGTGATGGCGGGAGCCGGTGGCGACGAGATCATCGATCTGTTGCTGCGGCTCTTCACCGAGCCCGGACAGAAGCTGATCGATTGTGAGCCCACCTTCGGGATGTATGCGTTCTGCGCTCGAATAGCGGATGCGCCGGTCGTCATGGTCCCCAGGAAAGACGACTGGTCCATTGACCTGGACGGAGTCCTGACCGCAATAGACGACAGGACGCGTCTCATTTTTCTCGCGTCGCCAAACAATCCAACCGGCAATCTACTTACCGAAATAGAGGCCCGGACCCTTCTCGACACGGGTCTGATCCTCGCAGTGGACGAGACCTATTTCGAGTTCTGCGGAAAGACACTGTGCCACCTGCTGGACGAGTACGAAAACCTGGTCATCCTTCGGTCGTTTAGCAAGTGGGCGGGTATCGCCGGGTTACGAGTTGGCTACTGCATCGGCTCCGAGACGCTCATCGGCCACCTGATGGACATCAAGCAGCCGTACAACATCAACGCCGCCGCCGAAGCAGCCGCGATCGCTGCGCTCGATAATCGTGATGACGTTCTGCAGCGAGCGAACACGCTTATTGAGCAGCGCAAGAGGCTGGAAGCGACTCTTGACGGACTCGCCGGAGTGAAATTCTATCCGTCTGAGGGTAACTTTCTACTCTGCCGGTTTGAGGGCAGATCGGCCAAAGAGGTCTACGAAGCTCTCGGCAGGCGCGGAATATTCGTTCGTCTGTTCGAGAAAGACCGTCTTGAGAACGCACTTCGCATTTCAGCCGGAACCCCGGAGCAGACAGACCGGTTGGTGGCAGTGCTGACAGAAATCTTGTCCTGAGACGGGTCAACCCGGAAGCGCGACCATGAAGATTTCCAGGCTCTACAACGACGAATCCGGTGAGTCCCACTGGGATGAGATCGAGCTTGATTTCACATGGCAGGACTTCGCCCCTCCAGCAAAACCGCTTGGCGCCACGCCGTTCACCGGCGCCAAATCGGTCGGCTTCATCCAGGGAGAAGTTGGCTGGATCGGTGATTGGCATCCGGTGCCCCAACGCCAGTACATGTACACGCTGCAGGGAGTTGTCGAAACAACTGTTTCAGACGGTGAAACGAGACGCTTCCCTACGGGCGAAGGCGCGTTGCTGGAAGACACCGAAGGTAAAGGCCACTACACCCGCGTGATCGGTGACGAGCCGTTGGTCATGATCGTCGTTACGCTCTCAGAGTAACGACGATCAGTTTCTGCCGTGAATCACTAATCCTGTGGCTTCCACGTATGCCGTTCGACCTTGCCTTCGCTGTAACCTGATCTGCGCGGCACTAATCGTCTTCTAAATGCCGCAGACAATGCAGGGACCAACATGGCACGTACGGCGAAGATAGAACGCAAGACCAACGAGAGCGACATCTCGCTTGAGCTGAACCTGGATGGCATAGGAAAATCCGACATCACTACTCGTGTCGGCTTCTTGAAGCACATGCTCGACCAGATCGCCCGTCACGGCCTGATCGACCTCAAGGTCTCGGCAGACGGCGACCTCGAAACTGGCAGCCACCACACGGTAGAAGACACGGCAATCGTTCTCGGTCGCGCCATACGCGAAGCCCTGGGAGACAGGCGGGGAATCGTCCGCATGGCAGACCGCACAGTGCCCCTGGACGAAGCGCTCACGCATGTTGTAGTCGACCTGAGCGGTCGCGGCTACGCAATGGTCGACATGGGATCGATCAATAATGTTGGCGAGTTTCCTGCTGACCTTGCGCGGCACTTCTTCGAGGCGATGGCGCTTGAGGGCAGGTTCAACCTGCACGTTCGGGTGTTAAGCGGGCTCAACGAGCACCACGTCATCGAGTCAGCGTTCAAGGCGTTCGCACGCGCTCTTCGTGCAGCAGCCGAGATAGACCCGCGCAATCCGGACGGTGTCCCAAGCACAAAAGGGACGCTGACGGATTAGGCTGTTTGACCGACTGGCGGTGCCGTGCGCCGACACCTCACCTGATCAACTTTGAAACGGTCGATATTCAAGTCCGGTCGCCGCGGCCACTGCCTCGTTCACAACAGAGCCATCGGAAACGTTGACACCTTTCATCAGCGCGGCTTTTTTCCGGGCGGCATTCTCGAGCCCCTCAGATGCGATGGCCAGAACGTACGGGAATGTCTCATTGGTCAGGGCGAGAGTCGATGTCCTGGGCACCGATCCTGGCATATTCGCAACGCAGTAGTGCAGCACGTCATCGACGACGAAGACTGGATCATCGAACGTCGTCGGATGTGACGTCTCGAAGCTGCCACCTTGATCTATCGATACGTCCACGAGTACCGATCCTGCCTCCATAGTTCCCAGCATCTCACGTGTCACCACGTGCTGTGCCTTCGCCCCGGCAACGTAAACGGCTCCAATCACAACATCGCTTTCCTGGACAGCGATCGCAATCGACTCGTGACTTGCGATCTCGGTAACGAGGTTGCCGGGATAGCCGTGCGACGCAAACTCTCGCAGCTTGCCAGAACTGCGGTTCAACAGGGTCACGCTGGCACCCATCGCCATCGCCAGCCGTGCCGCGTTTTGACCAACGACTCCCGCGCCGATGATGCAGATATTGGCCGGACGGATTCCAGGTCCACCTGAAACTAAGATGCCTTTCGATCCCTGCGGTCGGCGCAAGTACTCGGCGCCCGCGTGCACAGCCAGCTTTCCGGCTATCTCGCTCATCGGCGCAAGCAGCGGGAACTCGCCGTTTGCTGTCTGCACCGTTTCGTATGCGATCGCCGTTGTTCCGGCCCTGCAAAGCGCCTTGGCCAGACCGGCAACGCCCGCAAGGTGCAGATATGTGAACAGTGTCAGGTCGCTGCCTCGCCGTTCCAGGTAATCTAGCTCGACACCAATCGGTTCTTTTACTTTGACGACCATGTCGGACGACGACCAGACCTGCTCTGGTTCGCCCTCGATTGCCGCCCCTGCACCAAGGTACTGGTCATCAGTGAACCCGCTTCCGACGCCCATTGCCGCCTGGACAACGACTGAGTGACCTGCGGCCACAAGTTTCGCCGCGCCGATCGGCGTCAAGGCCACCCGATGTTCCTCGGTTTTTATCTCTTTGGGTACACCGATCTTCATGCTGATTTCTCCGGGTCCACGAGATGCCGTCTGCGTTTGTCATCCCGACGGGATAGAGGGGTCTTACCGGTCAATGCGAGATCACCTGAGCGATTCTGAATCAACCCTTTGACAGGCTCAGGATGTAAGTCAAAATGCGCACGCTCTGACACCAAAGATAATCGCGCTGGCGAGTTAAGCCCGAACAGTCCGATGGTGAGGCTGTTATGAGGACAGCCACAACCTAGCCGACCGTCGTACTCGCACCCACAGGCTCAAGCTCGAAGTCGAATAGCTCTATCACCGGGTTGGCCAGGAGCTTCTCGCACATCTCTCTTACTCTCGCTTCAGCCGTCTCACGGTCTGCCTCGTCCAGCCGGACCTCGAAATACTTCCCGGCGCGAAGAGAGTCGACCGAATCGAAGCCGAGGCGCCCAAGCGCATTGGCGATAGTCTTTCCCTGCGGATCGTTGATGGTCGGCTTGAGAGTGACCCGGATGCGAGCTAAAAACAAAACAGTCCTTTGTTACGCGAAAGCGCTCAGGATTGGTTGCCGGAAACCGACGACGCGTAAGTCTAACGCGTGACCGCAGCGCGGTGTTCGTCAATGTTCAGAGCTAGCCCTGTACAACAGGCTGCTTAGAACGAATTGCCCGGAATACTCTCCAGGGCGCGGTCCTGGTAGGCGTCGATGAAGTCCAGGATCTGTTCCTCGTCGAAGTCGTCAAGGAACAGGTGATGACGCCACGAGGTGATCGCGATCTGAGACTCCATTCCGGAGTATGGGGACATGATGAACTGGGAGCGATTTCGGGGAATCAGGTCCTCGAGTTGGGCAACGACGTCATCGCATCCGTTGGGGCAGTCGTAATGAAGGCCAATACCGCCGTGCTCAAGATTATGGATGAGCACTTCGTCAGGAATAGGATCGTCATAGATTCCCCAGCGAGCCGGGGCAGGAACACCGGCAGGTGTTTCAGAATCGAACCAGTGCGGGCCCGATGTCGCCGGCCTCGTGACGTATCCGGTTCCAACGGTACCGGCAGGTATGTGTGCGTTCCCGGCGTCATCGTCCAGGGCCACAGGTCCGCCGGTGTTGATATTCGATTCGCCTCCACCGCCATCGTGAGAGGTATTACCGCCGTGACCACCGCCAAGCCCCGGCGCAAGCGTCAGGCTCAAGATGAACACGATTGCAAGCGTGCTGCCGCCGACCAGGTAGAACGTACGACGACGCTTCTTACGCGACTGGCTGCGTTGCCTTCGCTCGTTGCGAATCTGGGATTTGGTCTTGCCGCGTCTGCTGGACGGGCGAGTTGAAGCTACTCGGTTGGTGCTGTCTTTACTGGCCATTTCAATATCGCCAATTGTCTCGGGTGGATCTCTAGTTTTGGTCCCGTTATCTGATGTGCTATCTACAGTATGAGGGAGTTACCGGTCAGGCGCTCGTATGCGCTCAAGTATCTTTTCTGCGTCTGGGCCACAACTTCTGTTGGCAGCGAGGGCGCAGGGGGCTTTCGATTCCAGTCCTGATTCAGGAGCCAGTCTCGCAGGTACTGTTTGTCATACGCTGGCGGAGTGCTTCCTGGCTTCCAGTCGTGGATATCCCAGAATCTGCTCGAATCAGGGGTCAGCACCTCGTCGATCAAGGTTAACTCGCCATCAATATAGCCAAACTCGAACTTTGTGTCCGACAGGATCATCCCCTTGCTCTCCGCATGAGCATGCGCCGCTGAGAACACCTCGATGCTGCGAGATTCGAGAGTGGCGTAGAGTTCTTTGCCGACCAGTTCTTCACCTTCACTGCGTGAAAGCGATTCGTCATGCCCGTGCTCGGCCTTGGTTGACGGTGTGAAGACCGGTTCAGGCAGCCGCTCCGCCTCCCGCATGCCATCGGGAAGTTTCGCACCGTTCATCGTGCCCGACTCCTGGTACTCGACCCAGGCGCTGCCAGCAAGGTAGTTTCGGACCACGCACTCCATGTTGATCCGCTCAGCCCGCCTGATCACCATCGACCTGCGCTTGTATCCGTCGGACATCTTGTCCAACTCGGCCAGGGCTCCGGTACGAGGTACGTTCCTGATGGCTTCAGCATCTGAAACGACTCCGATCATGTGGTTTGGAGTTATGTCCTTCAGCAGTTCGAACCAGAACCTGGACATCTGGGTCAGGATGATTCCTTTCCCGTGAACCGGGTCAGGCATGACCACGTCGAAAGCCGATATGCGATCTGTCGCCACCATGAGAAGCAGCCCGCTGCCGAGATCGTACGTATCGCGGACCTTGGCACGATGCAGCAGATCGGGTAGCGCAGTCTCGTAAACGGCGGTGGTTAGAGTCACAGGCTGGCTCCTTCATTTGTCGGACCAACGGGAAAGCCGAGTCGTTTGAAGCCGTGGTCAACATGACGCAGATAGAAGTCGTAATCGAACAGCGGATCGATCTGTTCTGCCGTCAGGCTACTGGCCACGATACTGTCTGACCTCACCAACTCCCGGAAGTCTTTTTCCTCGTCCCAGGACTCCATCGCGCAGCGCTGGACCGTGTCGTAAGCCTCTTTTCTGTCGACACCTGCCTCAACAAGGGCCAGCATCACCCGCGGTGAGAACACCAGGCCGCGCGTCAACTCAAGGTTTCGCATCATCCTGTCCGGGAAGACCAGCATTCCATCGATGATACCGGTCATCAAATGCAGGATGTAGTCGACCGCGAGCGCTGAGTCGGGCAGGATCACACGTTCTGCCGACGAGTGAGAGATGTCCCGTTCGTGCCACAGCGCAACGTTTTCCAGCGCAGCCATCGAGTTAGCCCTGACCACACGCGCAAGTCCGCATATTCGCTCGGATAGCTCAGGGTTGCGCTTGTGCGGCATCGACGACGAACCTTTTGTCACGGATCCCGGAGGTCCGAACGGCTCCTGGACTTCTCCGATCTCGGTGCGCTGCAACCCGCGAATCTCGGTCGCAATCTTGTCCAACGTCGCTGCGATCAGCGCCAGGATCTGCACAAACTCTGCGTGCCTGTCACGCTGAATCACCTGGTTCGAGATCGGTGCAGGCTCAAGTCCAAGCTGGCGGGCCACAGACTCCTCAATCTCCGGAGGAACACCTGCAAAGGTGCCGACCGGCCCGGACAGCATGCATATCGCGACTCGCTTCCTCGTCCCTGCCAATCGCTCACGGTTCCGGCGCATCTCGTCCCACCACATCGCAAGTTTCAAGCCGAAACTCATCGGCTCCGCATGAATGCCGTGCGAACGCCCGATACACGGCGTCTTCCGAAACTCCGCTGCACGCCGCTTGAGCACGTCCATCAGGGCGACCACCCCGGCATCGACAATATCTACGGCCTGCGTCATCTGCATGCCCAGAGCAGTGTCCTTCACATCGTTCGACGTCAGCCCGTGATGGATCCAGCGACTCTCAGGCCCGAGCGACTCGGCTACTGCCCTGGTGAACGAGACAAGATCGTGCTTCGTCTCGTCGAACAGCCGGTCGTAGGACTCGCGGCTGAACTTTGCAGTGCGAATCTTATCCATGTCATCGGCCGGGACGACGCCCATGTCGGTCCACGCCTGCGATGCTGCAATCTCGACCTGAAGCCAGAGGTCGAACGTGTTGTCGTCAGACCACACGTTGCTCATCTCTGGAAGGGAATATCTGGGGATCATCTGTGCCCTGGTTACGCTTTCGACGCCGCGCTTAACTTCGTAACGAACTCTGTGACCGGCGTGAAATCTTCAAACGGCGTCGCCGCGATTCCCTGTTCATTGCAGATCCGCAACAACCGGTCTCTTGCAAACACGAAATCCGCCTTTGGAGCAACGCAGGCGTCTGATGTACTGCCGTCGCCAACGAACACCGTGACAGCATCTTCGCCCGCCTGCTCCAGCGCCTTGCACTTGCACGTTGCCCAGTCGCCTCGGCACCGCTCCTCATTCGAATCATCACCCGTTTCGCCGAAGGGGTAATCGTACCTGAACGGCTCACTATCCGACTCACCTCGAGTAGCCGTTCCGCACACAACATCGATCTCTTCGAGCCCATGCCGTTTCAGGACAGGCTCTATGTAGAAGCGAAGTCCCGCCGATGCGATGGTAAAAGTGCCGCCCACCTCTTCGACCGCCGCCAGCAGCTCGTTTATGCCACTCCTGAGTTCGATCTCCTCGGCCGCCGCGTCCTGCATATGCGTCACGGGAAGCCGCACCGCGTTAAATGACAGCTCCTGATACTCGCGAAAGGTGATCTCGCCTGCACGGTAAAGTCCCGAGTAGCGATCGAGAGCTTCCGGAGCGAACCGTTTCAGCAGGAACCGGGCAACGTTTTGCGTAGTCAGCGTATCGTCAAAATCCGCGAACACGGCGATACGGGGTTTTAGCCTCACCGCTTCGTTCCTGCGCCGATCGCCGCAGCACTGCCAAGCGCGCGTTCGGCGATGTCACCGCGGTGGTACTCACGCTCAAACTCGATCTTCCCGACGTTCGCATAAGCCTCGTCACGTGCCTCCGAAACATCCTCACCTGAGCCAACCACCACGAGCACGCGTCCTCCACCGGTGAGAATTTCTCCATCTTCATTCACCGAAGTTCCGGCGTGGAAAACGAGACCCGCTTCATCCAGCCCGGATATCGAGAGGCCGGTATGGTACTTGCCCGGATATCCGCCAGAGGTCATGACAACGCCTACATGCGCGCTGGAACCCCACTGAACCTCTGCATCTGCCAGACTGCCCTCCGCGGTCGCGAGGCAGATCGCGGCGAGATCACTTTCCAGAAGAGGCATCAGCACCTCGCTTTCCGGGTCTCCGAAGCGGCAGTTGAACTCGATCACACTCGGCCCATCCTGGGTCAGCATCAGTCCGGCATACAGCACGCCGTTGTACGGGTTTCCTTCTGCGGCCATCTGCCTTGCCACCGGCTCCAGGATCTCTGTCCTTATGCGGGCTGCGAGCTGCGGCGTCCAGAACTCTGGTGGCGTGTAAGCGCCCATCCCACCGGTGTTCGGCCCTTCGTCGCCGTCATCCGCGCGCTTGTAGTCGCAGGCGGCGACTTCTGCGGAGACATGCTCTCCCTGGATGAATGCGAACACGCTGAGCTCGGGGCCGGACATCCGATCTTCGATGAGAAGATTGTCGCCTGAATGCCCGAAGGCGTTGCCGTCGATCATCGAGACGATGGCGTTCGACGCTTCCTGGTGGGTGTCCGGGAGCAGGACGCCTTTTCCGGCGGCCAGCCCGTCAGCCTTGATGACGAACGATCCTTCCGGCAGCGAAAACGCATATGCGAGCGCCTCTTCGGAGTTGTCGAAACGTCGGGCACGCGCAGTAACCACACCGGCTCTGCCCATCAGGTCCTTCGCCCAACTTTTAGAGCCTTCGAGCCGGGCTGCTGCTGCCGATGGAGCAAATATCTTCAGGCCAGATTCAATAAACCGGTCGGCTATCCCGGCGACCATCGGTGCCTCGGGGCCAACCACCGTCAGGTCAACCTCTCGATCAAGCGCCAGCGCCAGCAACTGGTCGACATCCTCAGCGCCTACCGCGATGTTCTCACCAACGGCGGCAGTCCCAGGATTTCCCGGTGCTATCAACAGCTCGGACACAAGCTCGCTCTGCGCCAATTTCCATGCGAGCGCGTGCTCTCGGCCACCGTTCCCAACAACGAGAACTCTCATATCGCGGCACCAGTTCCCGCTACTCCCACTCAATCGTCCCCGGAGGCTTGCTTGTGATATCCAGCACCACACGGTTGACCTCGGGCACCTCGTTCACAATCCGGTTCGAGATGCGGGCAAGCGTGTCGTAAGGCAGTCGCGCCCAGTCTGCGGTCATGGCGTCCTGGCTCTGGACGGCCCGAATTGCGACAACCCACTGATAGGTCCGGCGGTCGCCCATGACACCAACGGTCTGAGTGTTCGTCAGCACTGCAAATGACTGCCAGAGCTTCTCGTACAGACCGGCCGCTTTGATCTCGTCGATCACGATCCAGTCGGCCGCCCGCAGAATCTCCAGCTTGTCGTATGTGACTTCGCCAATGGTCCGGATAGCCAGTCCCGGTCCGGGAAACGGCTGGCGGTTTACGGCCTGGTCCGAAACGCCAAGCTGAGTCCCTGCACGCCGTACCTCGTCCTTGAACATGTAACGCAGCGGCTCGACGAGAGTTAGCTCCATCCGCTCAGGCAGTCCGCCGACGTTGTGATGTGTCTTTATCTTGTGCGCCGCGGAAGTCTCGGACGATGTGCTCTCAATCACGTCTGGATAGAGAGTTCCCTGTGCCAGGTAATCGACCTGGCCGATTCGCTTCGCAACTTCTTCAAAGATCCGGATGAACTCTTCGCCAATGCGCTTACGCTTCACTTCGGGATCGGTAACGCCCTTCAGTGCAGAAAGGAATCGCTCGGACGAGTCCTCGAAGATCAGGTTCACGCCGAGGTCTCGTGCGAAGACGTTGCGCACGCGGTCGGCCTCGCCCCTGCGCAGCAGGCCGTTGTCGACAAAGATGCAGGTCAGCCTGTCACCGATCGCCCTGTGGATCAGCGCCGCGGCAACAGTCGAATCTACGCCACCGGATAGCGCACAGATGACCCGGCCATCACCTACCTGCTCCTGTACGCGTCGGATGGCATCCGTGACAAAGTTCGCGGGCGTCCACGTGCCGTTTGCCCCGCAGACGCGGAACGTGAAGTTGCGGAGAATCTCAGCGCCCTGGGGAGTGTGAACAACCTCCGGGTGGAACTGGATTCCGAACATTTTCTGTTCGTCGGAACCCATGACGGCGACCGGCGAGTTATCCGAATACGCCATCGACCTGAAACCCGGCGGCAGTTCTTCAATGCGGTCGCCGTGGCTCATCCAGACCGGCACATCGCCATCCAGTCCTTCGAGTAGATCGACCCCCTGGCCGTCTTTGTGGATGACTGCGTGGCCGTACTCTCGCTGAACACCCGGCTCAACCTTGCCACCCAACTGGTGGGCCAGGAGCTGCATCCCGTAGCAGATGCCAAGTATCGGCACACCGGCGTCGAACACCCACGTGGGAGCGAGCGGAGCACCTTCCCCATAGACACTGTTCGGTCCACCGGAGAGGACAATGCCCTTAACATCCTGTTCGTTCAGGATGTCCGGGGGGGCGTCCCAGGGAATGATTTCGCAGAACACATTCGACTCCCGGATCCGGCGGGCAATGAGCCGTGAATACTGGGAACCGAAGTCGAGAATGACAATCGTCTCGGTGCGTATCGGAACGTTTTCGTGCTGACCCTTTGGAGGTTCCTGCTGGGCGATCTCCAGGTACGTCCCGACCTCGATGTCATCGGAGGTGGCGACGCGGGCGCTCAGGTCTTCTTGTGAAGTGGATTCAGGTTTCGACCCGTTGGAGTTCGAAGTCATTGAAGAAGCCTGGATGAAGGTGTTGAGAAGCGGTTCAAGCTAACAGCGCTGCTAGACTCAGTCAACAGAATTGAAGCCGTCGCGTGAGCAGGCGAAAAACCGGTCGATTTGCTGCTAAGAATTGTATCTCTATTACCGTTCAACAGACGGCGGATCTCACGCCTATGTCAGATGTTCAGGGCAAGCAGACGACCACTCAGTTCATATTCAACCTGATTCCTTGTCAACAGAACTGATAAAGCCGTCCAATATCGATCGCGCAGCGGAACTCCTCCGGGCTGGTGAACTGGTGGCATTTCCCACAGACACCTTCTTCGCCCTGGGGGCTGTTCTCAGCGAAGAGTCGCTTACAGCCCTGTTCACAGCAAAGGGCCGAATGGCCGGAAATCCCGTTCCGGTGCTGCTTTCCTCTGCCGAGCAGGCGAACCAGGTGACAAAACAGCTGCCCGAAACTGCGGCAGCGCTTGCAGACGCCTTCTGGCCCGGCCCTCTAACGCTGGTCCTGCCCGCACTGCAACACATCCCGCACTTAGTAACCGCTGGAACAGGCAATGTGGGCGTCCGCGTCCCTGACCATGAGCTTGCGCGAAACCTGATCTCTGTCGTCGGCAGCCCGGTGACCGGGACCAGCGCCAATCTCTCAGGCAATCAGCCCTGCAAGACTGCGGCGGAAGTGCTGTCACAGCTTGGGGGAGTCATCACAGCCGTTGTCGACGCGCCGTGCGGCGGCCACATTGAACCATCGACAGTCTTAGGGTTCAGCAACGGCGAGCTGGAGTTACTCCGCAGTGGCTCTATCGCAGATGCCGAAATTCGACGTGTGATCAGTCGCCTCTGAATCCGGCCCGCCCGACGCCGGAACAGTTACCATATCGAGGCGATCAACCCTGCATCGCGCACATATTCACCGGCAGACCAATCCCACTTGAATCTCTCAACCGAAAACCTCAGACGCCAACTGCTTCCCGGCGTGGACGCAAAAGCAGCAGCAGTCCTCGAAGACTCGATTAGAGAGTTCATCTCTTCCCGGGAGCTTCCGCTCTACCGGATGATGTCATTCCAACTCGGCTGGGTCGACGAGAACGGCGACCGCTCTGTCATACCAACGCGGCCGCGGGTTCACGGACAGTTCGCCCTTTCAATTGCCAACGCCATATCGCCTGAAACCGACGGCATTGCGGAGAGGGTCACTCCCTACGCGGTCTCGCTCGAACTACTTCACAACTTCACGCTGATCCACGAGGACGTTGAAGACGGCAATACTGAGCACAACGGCCGTCCGTCAGTCTGGTGGACGTGGGGTCCGGCACAGGCGATAAATGCCGGTGACGGCATGCACGCGATGGCAAGGATGGCGCTGTTCACGCTCGCCGACAGGGGCGAGTCAGTTGAGAACATATCTGAAGCGCTACGCACGCTCGACCAGGCCACTGTGATGATGTGCGAGGGCGAGTACACCGACATCATGATGCAGGAGCAACTTAGCCTGTCGGTGCAGAAATACATCGATATGGTCTGTGCAAGGTCCGGGGCGCTATTCGGTGCATCGGCGCAGATCGCAGCGCTGGCGTCCGGCAGGCCGGACCTTGCGAACACTATGTTCAACTTCGGTCAGCTTGCGGGAACAGCAAGGCAACTCGCCGCCGATCACATGCTGTTCTGGGGTGAAGACAGGCTCGACGCCGTCCAACATGGCCGACTACTGACCAAGAAGAAAAACCTGCCAGTGGCCCACGCCATCGAGAGCGCTCCGTTGAGCATCAAGCGTCAGCTCGGCGATATCTATGTGCAGCGAGTGATAGACCCTGCCAAGGCAGGGGAAATTACTGAACTGCTCGAAAAGTCGGGAAGTCGTGAGGCCTCATCTCAGGCAGTTGAACGCATGGTCTATGAGGCGGTAAGTGCGCTCGATGGAGCGATCCTTGACGACGCAGTCAAGACGCAGCTCTCCGATCTGGCACACACGCTGGCAGGGTACGATCATTCGCCAGAGAAAGCCCCTGGCCCGGCAAGGAACGTCCGATGACGAAACAGACAGTGCGGGACGTCGATGTCAACGGCAAGACCTGCCTTGTCCGCGTCGATTTCAACGTTCCTGTGGAACCGGGCACCGGCATCATCAGTGACGATTCTCGAATACGGGCTGCTCTACCGACCATTCACCACCTGCAGTCGAACGGCGCACGCATAGTGCTCTGCTCTCACTTTGGACGTCCGAAAGGGCAGGTGGTCGAGGAGCTGCGAATGTCCGCCATCAGGCAGCGGGCGACGGACTGGTTCGGCGTCGAGGTGATCGACGCAGGACTGCCGGGTGATAAAACCAATCCAGCCGACACTATCGACTCTCTGAAGCCCGGCGAGATCGCGATGCTGGAGAACCTCAGGTTCCATCCCGGCGAAGAAGCTAACAGTCCAGGATTCGCCGATGCCCTGGCGTCGCTGGCGGATATCTACATCAACGACGCATTTGGCGCCGCCCACAGGGCGCACGCATCAACGGTGGGCGTTGCCGAGTACCTGCCCGCAGTGGCCGGATATCTCATGGAGCGTGAACTGAAGATGCTCACGCGGGCTCTGGAATCCGAAGAGCGGCCCGGAGTGGCAGTCATCGGCGGCGCCAAGGTCTCCGACAAGATACAGGTGCTTGCGAACCTGACCAAACGGGTTGATACCGTGCTCATTGGCGGCGGAATGGTCGCGGCGTTTCTAAAGGCGCAGGGCTACCCCTCAGGCGGAGTCGAGATCAGCGACGAAGACGTCCACACGGCGGGCCAACTGCTGTTCTCCAGCGAAGCGAAAATCATGACACCTGCCGATGTCGTGGTCGCCCGAGAGTTTGATGAGGACGCAACTCCGTCGGTCGTAGACGTCACGGAAGTGCCGGGAGACTGCCTGGTACTGGACATTGGGCCGGTGACGAGGGCCGACTATGCGGAAGAGATCATCGCGGCGAAGAAAATAATCTGGAACGGGCCTATGGGTGTCGTCGAATGGGAATCGTTTGCCGAAGGAACTTTTGCCGTGGCGCGGGCCGTCGCTGCTGTGCCAGACGCCTTCAAGCTCGTGGGCGGCGGATCAACTGTTGCGGTGATCGAGGAACTGGGCTTGCGGTCGGAGATCACTCACGTGTCGACCGGGGGCGGAGCGTCGCTCGAGTTCCTGGAAGGTAAGGTCCTGCCCGGAGTAGCGGCGCTGGACGATGCCTGACCTTAGAGTCGTGAGAGCCGTGCTAGAAAATTCGGCTTGCTGAAGTAAGTTGCGAGGATCAGATGACGATCAGAAAACCTGTCATTGCAGGCAACTGGAAGATGAACACGACACCTGCTGAGGGTACGGAACTGGCGGATGCCGTGGCGTCCGGCTGTAGCAAATTCCCTGGGATCGAGGTCATTATTTGCCCGCCCTACCTCGTATTGTGGGACGTTGTTCGGAAGATTGCCGGTAGCAGCGTGCAGATCGGCGCCCAGAACGTTTCGTCAGAGCAATCGGGCGCGTTTACGGGCGAGACATCGGTCGCCATGTTCGACGGGCTTGTCAGCCATGTGATCGTCGGCCATTCAGAACGGCGCGCACTGTTTTGCGAGACGGACCGGGACGTTGCGGCGAAGGCGGTGACCGTGCATGGTGCAGGTCTGGTACCCATCCTGTGCCTTGGTGAAAACCTGGAAGTGAGAAAATCCGGCCAGGCGGTGAACACTGTTCGCGGCCAACTGCGCGCGAGTCTTGAGGGGTACACAGGCTGGGAAACTCTGATCGTTGCCTACGAGCCGGTTTGGGCGATAGGCACAGGCGAAGCGGCTTCACCGGAACAGGCGCAGGAGATTATCGGTGAGTTGCGAGCCGAGCTCGCTGATCTCGCCGGGCCTGAGGCGGCATCGAAGATTCGCATCTTGTACGGAGGCAGCGTCAACACCAATAACATCGGTCCGTTCGTTGACCGCCCGGACATTGACGGTGCGTTGGTCGGCGGAGCGAGCCTGCAGGCGGAAGAGTTCACACGTATCGTCGAGATGACCGCACGGCTCTTGGAAAACCCGGCTTGAGCCATCGCCAGCCATTAACTCAGGTGACAAATCAAAGACCTGCCATTCAGCCATCCCGCCCGTCCAGTTCCGCCAGTAACAGGCTGATCGCTCTTGTCGGCGCAACCGCATCTGGAAAGAGCGACGCCGCAGTCCTGGTCGCAGAACGGTTCAATGGCGAGGTCGTAAATTCAGACTCTCGTCTTTTCTATCGCGGGATGGAGATCGGCACCGCCCGGCCGTCTGAAGAACTTCTGAACTCGGTTCCGCACCACCTGATCGGTTTTCTCAAACCGGACGATCCGTTCAGCCTTGCAGAGTTCCTGGCAGCGGCAACAGGGACGATATCGGAGATCAGGGCGCGTGATGCGCTGCCGGTGCTCGCGGGTGGAACAGGGCAGTACGTCTGGGGCCTGCTGGAAGGTTGGCAGGTACCGAAGATCCCTCCAGACGCGGAACTTCGTGCGCGCCTGCAAAGTGAACTTGATGACAGTGGCGTCGACGCGCTCTACCTGAAACTGCGAGACCTCGATCCAGCGGTAGCCGCCGCCACAGACGGCAAGAACCATCGCAGGGTGATTCGCGCCCTGGAACGTGCCATCGCCGGAGCCGCAGGCGATCAGAGAACGGCAAGTGATCCGGGCTACGACCCACTTGTCATCGGTCTGTTTGTGGAACGGTCCGAGCTTCACCGCCGAGTAGCAGCGAGGATAGATCGCATGCTCGATAGCGGTTGGATCGACGAGGTGAAAAAGCTAATTTCTGGCGGTGTCGATCTCGCGTCACCTGCAATATCGGCTATCGGATACAGGGAGATTGCGGCACACCTGGCAGGTGAGATCAGCCTGGATGAGGTGCGAGAACGTACAATTCACGCCACCAACCGGCTCGTGCGGCACCAGAACAACTGGTTCAAGCAGGCGGACCCGCGCATCAACTGGATAGATGTCACCGAGGGCGACTTGGAGCGGGTATTGGATCCGGTTGGGCGGTGGCTCGGCGGGTGAAGCTCGCTGGATATGTGTCATCTCGACCGAAGTGGAGAGATCTCACCGTCTATGTGAGGCCACCCGAGTGATTCTGAATGCATCCTGAGCCTGTCGAAGGGTCAAGTTCAGAATGACAAATGGTTCAGCCTGTCGGCTTGCGATGTAACTTAACGCTCTTTGAATCGAACGGGCAAAGTAAAAAACCAGGAGAAACGATGACGATTCCGTTCGTAAAACTGCACGGCGCAGGCAACGATTACATAGCGATCGATGGTCGAGGCATTGATCGCGACTGGGGCCAACTTTCCGTGGAGATGAGCAAGCTCGCGTTCGGAGTCGGCTCGGATGGCATCGTCCTTGTGCAAGAGCCACTGGCAGCTGCGGTGGCGGAGGGTGCGCAGGTGCGGATGCGGGTGTACAACCCGGACGGCTCCGAGGCGGAGATGAGCGGGAACGGCATCAGGCTATTCTCGAAATTCGTTATCGATCGCAAGATCGCACTTCCTGGCGACAACGGTCTCATCGTGGAAACCGGCGGCGGCGTTCGCTCCGTCGAGCCGACCATGGAGGGTGATCGCATGATTGCGGCAAGGGTGGCGATGGGCGCACCTGAGTTTGAGCCTGCGAAGATTCCCGTCGACGCTTCAGTGTTGGGCGGTGCGAAGCGGGTCCATGATTTTCCGCTTGAAGTTGACGGCCGCACACTCAAAATCACCTGCCTGTCTGTAGGCAATCCGCACGCTGTCGCATTTCCAGACGAGTCCGTCGAAGAGTTCCCTCTGCTTGAGATCGGACCACTTGTCGAGAGCCACCCGATGTTCCCGAATCGGATCAATTTCGAGATCGTGAACGTGCTTTCCCGTAATCGCATTCGCGCCCGTATTTTCGAACGGGGAGCAGGGGAGACGCTTTCGTCAGGCACGGGAAGCACAGCGTCCGCAACCGCTGCCCGGGCGCACGGCCTGGTTGACGACGAGGTCGAGGTCGTTGTGAAGGGAGGCGTACTGAAGATCTCATGGGACGAGAGTGGTGAGGCGTTTCTTGAAGGTCCCGCTGTCGAGGTGTTCGAAGGTGTCTGGCCCGACTGAATCCCCGGTCAGTTATCGTCATTGCGGGTACACTAACTGGCCGTTTGCCCAACAACGGCCTGCCGTCCGTCGACATCACAAAAAATCCTGCATACCGGAAACTCCTCAATCCGTGGTCACCGTCCCACATCGAGAAAAAACAACGAGATAAAAATGAGATTTGCTAAGAGAGTCGAAGAACTTCCCCCTTACCTGTTTGTCGGGATCTCCCGGGCCATCGCAGCCAAGAAGGCGGAGGGCATCGATGTCATTTCGTTCGGAATCGGCGACCCGGACATTCCGACACCCGATGCGGTGCTGAACAGGCTCGAAACGGCACTCCGCACACCGGCTCACCACAGGTATCCAGAGTCGGAGGGCCTGCCCGAGTTTCGTGAAGCCGTGAGCGGTTTTTACAGTCGCAGGTTTGGTGTCGAGCTTGATCCCGCAACCGAGGCGATCAACCTGATCGGTGCGAAAGAGGGCATCGCCCACGCTTCTCTCTGCTTCATTGATCCCGGTGATACCGCGCTGATACCCGATCCTGCCTATCCGGTCTACGAGATAGGGACCATGTTCGCAGGCGGTGCCAGCCACTTCGTGCCGCTCAAGGCGGAAAACGGCTGGCTGCCCAGGCTTGACGAGATTCCCACCGATGTCGCACGTGCAGCAAAGGTACTCTGGCTGAACTACCCGAACAACCCTACCGGTGCCACTGCCACACTCGACTTCTTCAACGAGGCTGTGCGTTTCGCGAAGGAGTTCGATATAGCGCTGCTCCACGATGCCTGTTACACGGAGGTCACTTACGACGGCTACGTCGCTCCATCAATCCTGCAGGCTGAAGGCGCACGTGACATCGCGATGGAGTTTCATAGCCTTTCGAAGACCGCCAACATGACCGGCTGGCGTGTCGGGATGGCCGTTGGCAACTCTGAGATGATCAACGCCCTCATGCGGGTGAAGTCCAACATCGACTCTGGACTTTCGCAGGCAATCCAGGAGATGGGTATCGAGGCATTAAACCTCTCAACCGACTGGATTCACCAGAACAACGAGATCTACCGAAAGCGGCGCGACCGCGTTGTCGCCACGCTCAACGAGATCGGTATCAACGCCGTCGCTCCGAAGGCCGGGCTTTATATCTGGGTGCCAATTCCAGCGGGATACACCTCGGCCGAGTTCGCACAGAAACTGCTGGACGAGCGAAACGTTGTCGTGACACCCGGCAACGGCTATGGACCTGCCGGTGAGGGCTATATCCGTCTTTCACTGACCATCCCGGACGAGCTGATCGACGAGGGAGTCAGCCGTCTCAGCGGGTTGGACCTGGGCTAGATCGCGAGCTGGAATACGTTGCCCTGTGGCTAACGAAACTGTCATCCGACCGCAGCGGAGGGATCTTACCGAGCATTGTCCGGCGCTTTTTCAGATGAGCTTGAGCCGAATTACGCCACCGTCCATGTGAGAGCACCTGAGAGATTCTGAATCAAGTTCAGAATGACAACCCCCTCCACAATCCGGAACGTTTTGCGACCAAATTGAAACAACTCCCCAAACAACTCGCCATGACAAGTAATGGCCATACGCTCCAGTTCAGTCCCGCCCGACTTGAGCTAAACTTGAGGCATAACCCGGCACACCCGGTGCCGCATCACGAAAACGACAAGCTTGCCCAGAAACCGAACCACATATTCGACCGGACCCTTCAGGGAGCGCGTCTGCCTGGTTGGCGCTCGTGTGCGCAGTGACCGAAGCGTGTGGACTCTGGAAAACTCGATAGACGAGCTGGCAGACCTGACACGGGCAGCCGGAGCCAACCCGGTGGCCCAGGTGACGCAACTCCAGCACAAGCCCTCGCCTACCTATCTCGGCAAAGGCAAGCTGGAGGAGCTAAAAGAGGTCATAAAGCTCCACAACATCGTCACAGCAATCTTCGACGATGAGCTGATGCCGTCTCAGCAGCGCGCCCTTGAGGACCTTCTCAAGGTCAAGGTGATTGATAGATCAGCCCTCATCCTCGATGTCTTTGCACAGCGAGCGCGCACAAAAGAAGGCCAACTCCAGATCGAACTCGCCCAGACCGAATACCTGCTACCACGGCTCGCAGGCCAGTGGTCTCACCTGGAACGGCTCGGCGGCGGCGTCGGGACCAGGGGACCCGGTGAGACCCAGATCGAGACGGACCGTCGTCTCGTTCGCTCCCGGCTCTCGAAACTCAAGAAAGAGATCGAGCATGTTCGCACGCAGCGAGACCAGCAGCGTCGTCAACGAACTCGTGACGCATTTACCGTCTCACTGGTCGGCTACACCAACGCCGGGAAGTCCGCCATTTTCAACAGCCTGACATCCAGCGATGTGCGTTCAAGGGACCGGCTGTTCGAAACTCTCGACACGACGACCAGACGCCTGTTCCTTCACTCCGGCACGAGGGCGGCTCTTTCGGACACCGTTGGTTTCATTCACAAGCTTCCGCCCTTCCTGGTCGCAGCGTTCCGGGCAACACTCGAAGAAGCGCACGAGGCCGATTTGC
The DNA here is from genome assembly GCA_029262735.1 of Chloroflexota bacterium. Lineage (GTDB taxonomy): Bacteria > Chloroflexota > Dehalococcoidia > Lucifugimonadales > Lucifugimonadaceae > JAJCYX01. Next base: position 53,075 of record JAJCYY010000018.1, read on the forward strand.
TGTTGCACGTAGTCGATGTGGGCAGTCCTTACGCATCCGAACAGGGGCAGGTGGTCGAAGATGTGCTCAAGGACATGGGCCTTGCCGAAACTCCCCGAATCCTGGTCCTGAACAAGTGGGACCTGGTCGCCTCATCACCGGATACTGAAGGGCCTGACTCTGTTTCCCAGGCTCTACTTCCGCAGGACGAGATTGCGGTGCTGACATCTGCTTTAGAGGGCTGGGGAATCGAGCGGCTCCGTGAGGAGATCGACAGCCAGCTAAACCTGCTGCGAGAGGCTTCCGGGACGGCATCTGCGGTCGTATGACCGGAACTCCGGCCCGCGTGCCACTCTCGCCCGCACTGAGGAATTCCGATATGCCATTCCCGTTCGATCCGTTCCCGCCAAGCCCCTTCTTCAGCTGCGAGAACTCCAGCTTCCGCATCGTAGACAAGGCCCGTTTCTCCCAGGTCGTGTCCGGCAAGGAAGAGCCCTGGCTGACCCTCGCGGTAGGCGACTCAAACGTCATGCACAGCAAGCCGGTCCGCGTTAGCTCTCACGAAGACTCCTCGATTGAGATCGAGTGTGAGGACGGCTCTCTGAAGCTCGATATCGAATCCGAATCGGCGCGCAAAGTTGATCCTGACGGTCGCGAGTGGGTATACCGCGGCGGTCTTGAAGAGGCTAACCAGGGCATGGGCTGGATGCCAGTCAGCTAGGAGTTCGACCAACGTACGGCGACTTCGCCCAGCGACTTTCGGTCGTTGGGCATTTCGCGTGCCTGCAGGTCGTCCGGCAATCCTGACACGTCCCCCCGTCTGCCGATGGCCAGCCCTGCAATTACATCGAACTTGTCCTTCGGAAGGTTCAGCTTATCGTGCACGTCGTCGACGAGGATCCCGCCCATGCAGTGCGTGGACAACCCCATCTTCACCGCCTGAATCGCAATCGACATCCACGCGGCGCCGGTGTCGAACTGACCGCTCCTGAACACACGCCCTTCGTCATTGCCTTTCAGCGCCGCAATGAACACCAGCAGCGGAGCTGAAGTCGCCCACGTCTGGTTGCCCGGCCTCAACAGGGAGTTGAACAACTCTCGCTCCGGTCCGTCCGTGGCGTAGAGGAACAGCCAGGGCTGTGAATTGCTCGATGAGGGTGCCCACCGGGCCGCCTCGAACAGGGTGTCGATTTCTGCCTGGGATAGAGGCTCTTCTGAAAACGCTCGAGTCGACCATCGGTCGAGAAATACCTGGTCGATGTCGGCTGTCCCTGCTGTCGGCGTCCGCGCTGCGGTCTGTGTCATCGATTGCCCCCAAGATCGCTGCTGATCTGTTCCGTATATGAGTCGTAACCTGTTGGATGTACCTAGCGTCCAACAGATTACAGTCAAGTCTCAGTTCCCGCTGGTTTCACAGGTCGCCATGTGGAGCGCTACAAACACCGACCGTTGACAGTAGAATTGTAAGATGACCTCAAGGCCAGATAGCGCTCGACTGGAAGTGTTCACCCGGTTTCTCCGGGCACACCAACAGATCTTTGAGCTCCTCAACAAAAACCTCCTGGAAGAGCGAGGCATGTCCCTGGCCTGGTACGACGTGCTACTTCAACTTTCAGTCTCCGGCGAGGCCAGGCTGCGACTGCAGGAGCTGGCAGACCGAGTTCTCTATTCCCGTTCCGGGCTGACGCGCCTGATCGACCGCATGGAGTCGGCCGGACTGGTGTGCCGGGAGCCGTGCCCCGAAGACAAGCGGGGCACATTCGCGGTTCTAACCGCGCAGGGAAAACGGGAGTTGCGACGGGCTGCACCAACCCATCTACGTGGGATCGAGGAGTATTTCTTCTCAAAACTGTCGGTGCAGGAGATTGAGGTCATCAACGAGGCAATGAGCAAGTTGTTGGTGGGCACGCGCTGCGTTAGCGAGGGCGCTGTTCCCGTAGCGACGTAGACGAAACGTCCTCCCGAAAGACCGACTCAGGGATTGGGACGAACATCTCGGCCAGCTCAGGTGGGATATCCAGAGACTCCAATCCCTGAAAGACCCCCTCGACATCCGCCCGCCCAGCGACCAGGAATCTTACGCCCGCTGCAAAAAGTCGCTGCATGTCTGCACGGGCATCACCGTCCTTGTAGTAACGGTCATCGATGAGACGAACAGCGGTGTCGATGCCGACCACGAACCATGCGCCCGGCAGTAATGCCGCCTTGTCTGAGAAAAGCCGGGCACGAGTCAATGCGACATCGGCAATCCCACTGAACTGGACAATCCGACGTTCAATCTCGGCTCTCGGCAGATCAGGCTTGTCCACATTCTCGATCGACATCTCGAAAATGCCCTGGCGGCCGCTGATCGCCTCGGCGGCCTCGAGCAGCCTGCGATGACCGTAGTGCAGCGGATTGAATGAGCCTGCCAGCACGATAGAGCCGGAGACATCGAAATCGGCGGTTGTCGAGCCGTCTGCTCGCACAACTATGGTCTGCGTCTCGGCCGCAATCAGCCGGTCAAGTTCATTTATCATCTGGCGTCATATGGTTTCATGCGGCTCAGGACCATCAATATCAAGCCGCTCATCTCCCACAAGTTGAACCTTCACCCGCTCCGCAACCCGCTTGGCCTCAGCGACCGCGTTGAGGACAATTCTGCTTGTCACGTTCTCCTCACCAGCGCGGCCCCGCTTACCCTTCGCCATCACCAGCGAGATTACGACCCGTCGCCCATCACTTGCCGCAAAGGCGACGTGACATCGATTCTCGCCTCGACGCACGCGGTCCGTTGCAATGGCCGCCGTGCAGGCGACGCCCGCAAGTAAAGTCTCGCTAGACTCCCCTGATTTCGCACTCAGCAACCTGGCGCGTTCAAGAGCCCGATCAGCCATCAGCATCGCCTCGTCTCCAGACACATGCTGGTCAGCTCGCGTGCCCGTGAACTCATCGAGAGCCGCCGCCGCATACGGCACCTGCGCGTCGAGCACAGTCCGGGACGTGCCTGGCTTGGCAAACAGCCATGCCAGTGCCCCGGTTCCTGCACCAGTCACCACGATGCACAGCTTTCCCGGTGCGGCGTGAACAGCCTGCACAAGCTGTCGCACATCTTCGGGTAGCGTGTACTCCGGATCAGGTCCAGACTCAGGCAAATTGAAATTTCCTGGGATTCATCGGATATCGGCCACCCACCTGTCGAACTGTTCTGTTGACAGTCGTCGAGTATACGCAGCCCGGCTGACTCAATTCGACACGGGACTCCAGTGAAGATATGAGTCTGCTATGCAGCAAACAGTCAGAAACCGACGCAATATAGATGGTTACATGACTGGTCGGATGTATTTAAATACGTTTCCGGCGACGCGTGCGCTGTGGGCCGAATGTGCTGATGTATCATGTGCCTTTGTGAAATCATTCACTCACTTGGGCGTGCAGCCTGTAACGGAGGGATAGGGAAGTGACTCTTTCAACAGAACAACTGGCGAAGTCAGCTGCATTGCGACCGTGGCGAACGATAGCGGTCTGGGCAGTACTGGTGATTGTCGGAATTGCTCTCACCGGGGCTTTCCTGGACAGTGCCACCACTGAAGGCAACGGTGAGTTCACGATCGAGCAGGAGAGTCAAACGGCCCAGAACCTGCTTGAAGAGAGCGGACTTCGAGATCAGCAACGCGACGTTGAAGTCGTCCTGATCCAACACCCGACTTTCCAGTTCGGGTCACCTGAATTTACTGCCAAGATCAACGAGGTCCACGCGGCAATTGTCGGCCTTGGAACGGAGACCGTTCTCGATCCCACACAGGTCCCAAATCCGGCAATGTTTCCGGCTGAAGCCGGGTTCGTAGGCTCGAGCAACCAGGCCGTCCGCATACCTGTCACCCTTGCCGGTGAGTTCCTGGATGCCGGGGAAACGGTGTTACCGCTACTAGATGTTGTTCACGATCTGGATGAAGGTGAGTTCGAGGTCGGCATCTTCGGTGTTGGCGCCACAGGGGCAGACTTCAGAGAGATCAGTGAACGCGACCTGCTGCTCGGTGAGTCCATTGGAATCGCCGTTGCGGTCCTAATCCTCATCTTCGTGCTGCGGAGCGTCGGCTCAATCTGGATCCCGATCGTGATCGCCATTCTTGGCATCGGACTCGCCTACGGCACGATCTCGGTGATCGGACAGTTTTACGACAACATCCCGTTCTTCGTGACGAACTTCATAACGATGATCGGCTTAGCGGTGGGAATCGACTACACGTTGTTCATCCTGGCGAGATTTCGAGAGGAGAGAGCAAGGGGCCGAGAGAAGATTGATGCGATATCGGTTGCCGGGGCGAGTGCTTCAAGGGCAGTCCTGTTCTCCGGAGTCACGGTCGTTTTCGCCCTCATTGGCATGCTGATCGTACCGACGACCATCTTTTTCTCGATGGCGCTCGGCGCAATCCTCGTCGTCGTTTTCACGGTCCTCCTGGCACTGATCCTCCTGCCGGCCATTCTCAGCCTCATGGGAGACAAAGTGAACGCGTGGAGTTTGCCGTTCCTGGGGCTGAAGATCGACTACGACGATACTGAGAGGGGTTTCTGGAACTGGACGACCAGGAATGTGCTTCAGCGCCCCGTGATCTTCATGGTCGTTACATTTGCGTTGCTCGCAGCGCTGACCATTCCGTACTTCAACATCAACCTTGGATTCAACGGTCCCGAGACATTTCCGGACGACTTCGAGACCAAGAAGACCTTCGACGTCCTTCAGACGGAGTTCATTGGCGGGCTGGACGAGATATCTCCGATCGACGTTGTGATAAGCGGCGATGCAGATTCCTCTGCGGTGCGAGACGGAGTCGCCCGGTTTATTACGGCCCTTGAACAGGAGCCGCTATTTAGAGCTGCAGATGATTACGAGGTCAGTGCAGACGGCCACGTTGGCGTTCTTGTGATGAACCTGGAGGACATCGATAATCCGGACGATATTACTCAGTTCATTCGGGAGGTCCGCGACACGCATCTGCCAGCCGCCCAGATACCGGGCGATGTATCAGTTGGAGGACAGAGAGCCTTCGAGGTCGACTTCTTCGATCTGGTGGGACTCTGGACACCGATCGTACTGGGGATTGTGTTGCTACTCAGCTTCATTCTCCTGACAATCGTGTTCAGATCCCTCGTCGTGCCGGTCAAGGCGATCATCCTCAACCTGCTTTCGGTGGGAGCGGCCTACGGGTTGCTCGTATTGGTCTTCCAGGAGGGCTTCCTGATCGACGTGCTCGGGTTCCAGCAGGTGCCGGTGATCGAAGCCTGGATCCCGCTTTTCCTCTTCGCAATCCTGTTTGGCCTGTCGATGGACTACGAGGTGTTCCTGCTGAGCCGAATCAGGGAGCGGTTCGACCAGACCGGTGACAACGCCGAATCGGTAGCGTTCGGCCTGCGGTCGACTGCAGCGATCATCACCGGTGCTGCGCTGATCATGGTGGCGGTTTTCTGGGGCTTCACGCTGGGTGACCTGGTGATGTTCCAACAGTTCGGATTCGGACTGGCAGTGGCGATCTTTATTGACGCCACCATCATCCGGTCGATCCTGGTTCCTTCGACAATGAAGCTACTCGGTACAAACAACTGGTACTTGCCGTCCTGGCTCGAATGGCTACCGGACGTACGGATCGAAGCCGCCGAAACTCCGGTTCCAGGCAGCACATCCACGCCCGTGGAGGCGGACTAGGGCAGACTGGATAGTTGGCTAAAAGGGGCTGCTCCAAAATTGGAGCAGCCCCTTTTCGTTGTGTCATCCTGAGCTTGCCGGAAGATTGATTCAGCATCTCCCGGCGTTCTCACACGGACGGTTGGATGATTCGGTGAACGCATGAGTGAAGAGACTCACCATTGACCAGCAAGATCCCTCCGCTGAGGTCGGGATGACAAAAGTGGCGGTCGGAATGACTCACACGCTTGCGACCAAACTCATAGCCGCCCGTTCCCTCACACCATGCCATATCCTCCACCTACTTGATCAGGCCATCCTGCGGCACCGTCCACGGTGCACGGTTCGCCATCATCTTCGGCCTCGGCATCCGCTCTACGGGCACCTCGATCAGCACCGGCTTCTCCAGCTTCACCGCCTTCGCAACAAGGTCGCCAACATCGGTCGGCTTGTCCGCACGCATCCCCACCGCTCCGTACGCCTCGGCCAGCTTCACGAAGTCTGGATTGTGCAGTGCCGCCTCGTACTGACCGCCGAAGTCAAGGTCAAGATCTCGGGCGACGTTCCCGAAAGCGTTGTCGTTGAACACGACCGACACAACGTTGATGCCGTATTTGACCGCGGTCGCCAGTTCGCCCGAGTAGTACATGAAGCCGCCATCGCCGGAGATCGAAACGACCGGCACATCCGGCCGTCCGACCTTGGCGCCGAGCGCAGTCGGGTACGAGAACCCGAGGTTCCCCGAGTAGCCTGAATCGATGTACGTCTTGGTGTGATAGACCGGCCAGTGGAGCCGGGAGTAGTAACCGAGCTGCGTCATTCCAGAAATGAATATCGCGTCGTCAGGCGTTCCTTCGCGAAGCGACTTCAGTATCGAATCCTGTGGCTGGTCCTTCTCATCCTCCCCACCGTCCAGGCTTGCCCTGATCTCGGCCACTCGCGCCGCGGGCGACGGACGGCTTCCCGTTCCCGCCTTTTCGCACTCGGTCTGTAACGCAATCAGCGTGCCCTTGACATCGCCAACCAGCCCGAATGTGTTCGGATAGATCTGTCCGATCACCGAGGGGTCGGCATCGATCTGAACCAGGTTCGCACCGCCACCGGCCGGGTTTCGGAGTGAGAACCGGGAGCCGACAACCACCACGATGTCTGCCTGCTCCATCGTGTCCTTCACCATTCCCGCGGGTCCAAGCGATGAACCGAGACTGAGCGGGTGGCGGTCGCTTATCGTGCTCTTGCCGCCTGCCGATGTCACCACCGGGATGTTCGTCGCCTCGGCGAACGCAACAAGCTCCGACTCTGCGTTGGAGCGCGCAACGCCACCGCCCGCGTATATCACCGGTCTCATCGCACCGGCGATCAACTGCGCCGCCTCGGCCAACCTGTCTGTCGGCGGTGCTGACCTGTCCTGCGGCGCCGACTCCTCAAGCTCTACGTTTTCCCGCTCGACCATCGCCTCGGGCGGCATCTCGAACTCGACCGGTCTCGGCCTACCTGACCTCATCTGCCGGAAAGCCTCATGCAGCCCGCCCGGCGCCTCGTGGGGGCTCATGACGCGCTTCTGCCACTTCGTGACCGGTTTGATGGTGTCAATCTGGTCGTTCACCTCGTGCAGCCCGCCAAGGTCTTTGCCGATTGTCGCCCGCGGAATCTGGCCCGCGATCACGAGAATTGGAGAAGACCGAGAGTACGCGGTGCTCATTCCTGCGGCGGCGTTGTAGAGGCCGGGGCCGGGGACTACCAGGGCGACCCCGGGCTTGCCGGTGGCGCGTGCGTAGCCGTCTGCCATATAAGTCGTCGTGCCCTCGTGGCGGGCGGTGACCATCCTGATGCCGGGCTCTTCGCGCAGGGCATCGAGAATGCCGTACATCTGGACGCCAGGCAGGCCGAAGATGACGTCTACGCCCTCTCGAATCAGGGTCTTGACCACGGCCTGGCCACCGGACATTACTGGCATTGTGGGCTCCTGTGAGAACGATTTTCAGGTGAATAGTGTTGGCCTAAGTTGAGCTAAACCTGCGGCAGACTAGCGGTCCGCGATCGTCAAGGCAAGCGATTGCCGACACAACGCTGAATCCCGGCCGTCTGGCCTTGGCTCGCTCAGAGGCAGTCAATCATCCTGCGGCTTTGTGTGATCCGCTTCCGATTCATCGCCGGTGCCGTCCGACGACCCATCCCCTCCCTCTTCCAGTATCGCCAGGGCCGCCTCCTCCGCCTCAATCTCCTCCTGCACCTCGCGCTCGATCGACCGGCGGTCGGCCTTTTCTTTCAGCACGGCGATGGCGACTCCCACCGCTGTTCCGGCCATTCCGGCCATCGCCATCAACGGAGCAGCTGTTGACCTGCACATAGTTCCCCTGCGAATCTTCTTTTTATCTACCCGTTAAATTGCGGCCAACCGGCCCGATCGCTGAACTGCCGTGCCAATTCTACTCACGCTGACAGCCTTACCGCAGGTCTCGACGCTGGAATATGTATGTTCCGGTAGCAACTGACACCGCTCCGGTGCCGATCAGCACGAGCGCGTGCCAGCCGATCATCCCGTTCAGGAGAATGTTGTTGCCGTTGTAGTACCAGAACAGCGATATAAACCTTGTCCACTCCAGAACTGCGGCGAGCTGCTGAATTGCATTGAACAGCCAGCCTGCGACGAGTATCCCCGCCGTTATCCCTTCGGCAGTGGCCCGCCTGTATGTGGCGCCGCCAATCAGGGAAAACAGGAAACGCGGCAGATCCTGGATGAAATCTTCGAAGCCAGAGATGTCTCGGATCACCGGGAACAGCTAAGTAGAGTAGAGCGCCGGTGCGATCAGCCCGATCCAGCTATGTGAGCGACAGCCGAATAGCCTTAGCCCTGTGCGTACTCAGTCAGCGCATCTTCCGAAAACTCGGCGTTTGAGAAGACCTTTTGTACGTCGTCGATCTCCTCAAGTGCATCGATCAATCGCATAGTCTGGCGTGACTTATCGTTGTCCAGCTCAACAACGCTCGACGGTACCATCGCAATCTCCGCTGCCTCCACCTTTACGCCGTCGATCTTCTCGACTGCGGCCTGGACCCGTGGGAAGCCATCGAACGACGACGTCACGCTTATCTGCGAATCGTCGATATCAACATCCTCGGCCCCGGCGTCCACAATCTCCAGCGCAACCTCTTCGGGGTCCCGTCCCTCGACAACTACAGCGATCTGGCCCTTTGACTCAAAATTCCATGCCACCGCGCCGGCCTGTGCCAACGTTCCGCCGTTTCGTGTCAGCTTCGTCCGAACATCGGTGGCGGACCGGTTCTTGTTGTCCGTGAGTGTCTGGATGATGATTCCAGTTCCCCCCGGACCGTAGCCTTCGTAGGTGATCTCATCGAGGATGTTGCCGCTGCTCCCGGTGCCTGAGCCACGCTCGATAGCGCGCTGGATGTTCTCCTTCGGCATGTTGTTGGAGCGAGCATTGTCCACGGCCAGCCTGAGCCGGAAGTTCATCTCAGGGTTGCTGTCGCCTGAGCGCGCCGCAACCATGATTTCCCTTGAAAGCCTCGTGAAAAGCTGGCCGCGCTTGGCGTCAGCCGCACCCTTCTTGTGCTTGATCGTGCTCCACTTTGAGTGACCTGACATCTCTCTTTAATCCTCAGACATATCTCTCAGGGATGTGTGCCGCTCTGCGCGGACAAGTAAGGGTTCACCAGATCGCTACCTGGTATTGATAACTACTGCCGATCTTCGGTCGGGTCCGTCGTCTCACCCGGCAGATCCGCGACAATAACACCATTAACGGTATCAACTTCCTTGACGGCGTCTCGGGTTGCCGGGATGAGAATCTCATTGCCACGCTCAGAAGCGACAACATAGACATCGTTCGAGCCAGTCTCAATGATGCCAGAGACCGTGCCGATGTGGCGGCCAGCCAGGTCCTTCACATCGGCGCCGATGAGTTGGTAGTGGTAGAAGACGCCGTCGGGCGGCTTTGGTAGCGCAGACTCCGGCATCTCCAGTTCCAGGCCCCGCAGCAGATCGGAGGCGTCCCGGTCTGTAACTCCCTCGAAGTAAACGGAGAGCAGCCCTTTTCGGCCAGGAGCGGCGCGGGCAACGACGATTTGCCTGTCGCCTGCCGTCAGACTTAGACCGCGGGTGAGCCGAGAGTTGTCGCCCGAATAGAGCTCGACCTCAACTTTGCCGTCAAGCCCAACCGCTCTGCGCACGCGGCCTATCGCAACCAGTCTTACGGGCTCCTTATTGCGTTCAGACACTCGCTGGACAATCACTTGAGGTCAACATTCTGTAGCAGTGCTCCAATCAGGAAAACGGGAGCCGACGTAGCTTCGCCGGCCTACTGGCTTAGCGAGACAACGAACGTGGCGATCACCACCAGCACGCCGCCCTGGATCGCTCCGACTATCGCCGGTGTCACGAACAGCCGTGGACTTCCGGTAGCCTTTGCCGAAAGCCACCACCAGTATGCGGCACCGAGCGTCGCCAGCGTGAAAACTGCACTGAGCAGATGCATCCAGAACTGCGCCCACGAACCGAGAAATGTTGCGACGCGCGGTAGATCGTTGCCCCAGTCGTTGGGCGAAGTGAAGGTTGCGCTCGCCCAGATCAACAGTTGGACTACGACGCTGAAAAACGCCGCGCCTCCGGCGATTGCGAACAAACGGGGAAATTTCCGGCCCTTGCCGGTTACGAACAGTACGATGGCCCAAAGAACAACGATATGTGCCAATGGTCCGGCGCCCCAGGTGAGGATGCCGCCGGCCCTGGAGAACTCGGTGACACTCTGTCGAACTGCCACGAACAGGTAGTCCGGAACAACCCCCGTGACGGTGAAGCCCGCAATCCAGTGACCCAGCTCGTGCAGCAGCACGATAGCGATTACGCCGAACAGGGCTGAACCAGAGAGGATACGCGCCTGTTGATCTCGGGTGATTGTCGCATTGGCCAGCGCCTGTTCTAAATCGAAAAGCTGGTCGTCTACCTCAGGCGAACTACTGTCGCTCAGTCTTGGTGTTGCCGTTGTTCGCAGATCACCCTGGCCGCGATTGTGCCCTCCGCCGCGAAGGCGTGACATCGGCTTAGTTTCTCTGCTACCGCCCGGTTCCATCTGTTCTCCTGCATGCCGATATTCGCGGCGACTTGCCGCTCGGTAAACCCTGTCTGCAACTACGCTATCGGCTCAACATCGGGTCTACCCCTGCACTGAACACCCTGCACGGTACCGTTCTTTTGGCGGCCATCACAACGCAGCCAACTAGCATAATATGTCTCGACTAGAGGGACGGACACCTCCAGACCGCCACAGGGCGAGACGGAGCTGGAACGAGAGGCTTACGAATGTTCTTGTTAAAATTTCTCGGGTTGAAATGGACCGTCGGAATCGGCTTCGTTGGCGTGATCGGAGTTGTCGGAGTCGGTGCGGTCTACCTTGCCGTCATCGGTGGCGTCGACATCCCCGGCCTTGAAGACGCCTTCCGCGTCGACCCGGAACCGCCGTCCCCGGAAGTGATCGCACGGGCAGCGCAGGTTGAGGAAAACATTCGCGAATCGATCGAAGACAAATCAGCTTTCTTTCTTGAACTGACTGACCAGAACCTGTCTGATCTGCTGGAATCTGAACTGGGAGCCGACGACCGGATCCAGAATCTAAAAGTGGAGATCAGAGAGGAAGACGTGAAGGTAAGCGGCGAGCTTGCCGGGCGTGTCGGTGTGGGCTTCTCAGGAGTGATCGGCATTGCGCTCGATCGCGGGCAGGTTGAACTTGAGCTTAAGTCCGTGAACCTCAGTTCGCTCCCAACACCCGGGTTCGTGAAAGACGAAGTGCAGCCGTTTATCGATGAAGTGCTCGACATTAACGAGCGACTTCGTGAATCGGGTGCAACTCAGATCCAGGCGGTCAACCTCAGTCCCGGCGTAATACGAATCATCGGAGTGCAGGCTGCCGGAGCGACCGTCGCGGACAGCACGATCGCTGCGCTGCAGAACGCGATAGGTTCGGGCCCGCCTGTACCGCCGACACCGCCCGGCGGCAATGTCGTTCCAATCGGCCGCACCGGCTCCGAGCCCGGAACTCCGCTCTACCTTGCACTCGGAGACTCCCTGGCCGCAAATGTCGGCGTAAACGACCCGCGAGAGGGCTACGTCTCCCGCTTTCACGGCTACCTGGAGTCTCAGCGAAGCGAGACGCTCGGACTCGTAAATCTTGGCATCTCCGGTGAGTCGACCATCTCAATTCAAAACGGAACGCAACTCAACGAGGCGTTGGGCCTGCTGAACGGAGCCGGCAACGTGGCGGTCCTGACCATAGACCTCGGCGCCAACGATGTGTTGTCGCACGTCGGCTCAGACGACTGTCTTCTGGGTGAAGGCGGACCGCGTGGCCCTGCGTGCCAGGCAAGGATAAGCGCCGCTATGGACGCATTCGGACCTAACTTCAGAGGTATCCTCGGACGCCTCGACGCAGCCCTGGACCCGGGCGCCGAGTTCTACGTCATGACCGTCTACAACCCATTCGATATGGGCATCGGTCTTCCGCTGGAAGAGTTCTCGTCAGGTGTGGTCGCTGATTTGAACGCCTTGATAAGGACAGAGGCGGAGTCGGTCGGCGCAACGGTCGCAGATCCGTTTCCGGCGATGGCAGACAACGCCGGTGCCTGGACGAACATGCTC
>JAJCYY010000019.1 GCA_029262735.1 Chloroflexota bacterium
GCAGCGGGCTGACGGCGGGGGCGGTGTTCGGCCGCCTGGCCGGGTACGGCGCGGCTGGACACGCGATGGGTGGCTGAGTTGTTTTCTGGTAGGGACATTACTTACCGCGCCCCGGTCCGCTCAAAGAGCGGGCATCCTTGCCATCATGAGCCTGTCGAAGGGTGTCATCCTGACCGCAGTGGAGGGATCTTACCGAACACGATCCTGAGGCTGTTCACTCACGCATTACGCGAGCCATCGCACCGTCCGTGTGAGGTCACTCAAAAGATTCTGAATCGAGTTGGCTCTGTTGACATCATCGTTAAATGCAGTGCGGAGGCGGAAATTCTCCCTCCATGATTGGGGTGCTCGCTAGCGGGCGCGAGTTAGAGGGTGGGTGGTTTGTCATGCTGAACTCGATTCAGCATCTCCCTCTTTACCGGTCTTAAGGAGATTCCGAATCGAGTTCAGAATGACAGAAAGCCGAAACGACCCTCACCCTCACCCTAACCCTCTCCCGCTTGCGGGAGAGGGGATTTGGCGATTGTGTCAACGGAGCCAATCGAGTTCAGAATGACAAGATTCTACCTCCCTGCCAGGGAGGTAGTTAGAGGGTGGGTTTCAGATTCGGCACGGATCGGTCGTGCTGGCTTCACCGGCCTGCGGGCGCAGCAAGCGGCGCCCCTACCGGAAACTGATTGCCCGCTCTCCCGCTCGCCTGCTCTACTGCTTGACCAGTTTTGTGTATCGGCCGCCCACCAGCCACTCGGCGCTGTAGATGTTGCCGTCTTTGTCAGCAGCGATTCCGTGCGGGCTGTTGAGCTTGCCCGGCTCCAGCACACGTGAGCGAATCACGTTTCCGGCATCGTCGAGGTTGTTGGGCCAGCCGGGCACGTCCCCAGGGGAGTTGCGTTCGACACGGGCGATCGCCTCGTTTTCAGCGACGTAACACTCGAAGTTGTCATCGATGTCGAAGATGGCGAGCCTCGAGCGCAACTCTGCGACTATGAGCTGATCGCCGTCGATTGCGAACGAGCTCGGGCTGGTGAGAACCTCCGACCCGAAGCTGCGCAGGAATTTTCCATCGAGATCGTAGACCTGCACCCGGTGGTTCGTCCTGTCTGCGACGTATAGCTCGGGGGCGGATTTCCGGTAGTCGATCCATACCGCGTGCGGGCAAGCAAACGGGCCGGCATCGCCCTCCTCGCCGTTGATGCTGCTGACGTATTCGCCTGAAGCGGTGAAGCGGTGAACGTAGCTTTCACCGTAACCGTCCGCCACCCAGATGTCGCCGTTGCCGCCGGAAGCAGCTTCGTAAACGGCCACAGAAGTCGGCGCGAAAGTGCCGTCGCGGTAGGCTTCGTGGTCCGGTGTAGTGATGCGTGCCACCTGCTTGCCGTCGAGGGTCAGCTTGAGCACCTGCGGGCCGTTTTCACCCGGTTCTGCCACATAGGCGCCGTTCGCCTTCAGGTTCTTGCGCCCGGGGTCGGCTGCCCACAGGAACTGCTGGCTGCCGTCGTCTTCTAGAGCCAGTTGATGGACCTCTCTGGCCGCAATGTCCCACGACCGCGTCAGCTTGCCGTCGGTCGAAAAGAACAGGACTGTCGAGTCGCCGGGGTGAACCGTTGCCACTTCACCTTCGGATGTGACGACCACGCCGGGGTGCGCCCATCCCAGGCGTCTGCTTTCGCCGTCCGGGAACTGCGCCCAGTCATCGATCCACTCGTAGACGTTGTTTTTGCTACCGGTAAGCACTTTTCTCTCCAAAATGTGGCGCGGTTGTTCGCGATCAGGTTTGCCCGGACCTTTCGGCCGATTGGCCGACTACGGGTGCAGGATCACCTTGGTGTAGCCGTCTTCCCTGCGGTCGAACTTGGTGTAGGCGTCGGGGGCCTCATCGAGTGGCACTTCGTGTGAGACCACGAATGAAGGCTTTGCTCTGCCGGAGATGATCATATCTCGCAGGTATGCGTTGTACTGCTTGACGTTGCATTGGCCGGTGCCGAGGCTAAGTCCCTTTTCGAATAGCCGGCCGAAGTTGAGTGACAGCGCGCCTCTTGACGCGCTCTCGCTGACGCCACCCGGATCGGAAGGTACGTAGAGACCGGGAATACCGAGCGCGCCGGTCGGGTTAACGACGTCGATCAGCTGGTTGAGGACTATGTTCGGGACCTCGTCCTGCTGGCCGCCGACAGCCGAAGATCCGGCCTTGGTCGCCTGGTAGCCGACAGCGTCGATACCCTTGTCGACACCGGTGCCGCGCCGGTCCTTGATCTGCTTGACCGGGTCGCCCTCGTCGTAGTTGATCGGTATGGCGCCGATCTCAGCGGCCTTGGCCAGCCGTTCCGGCACGTGGTCAATCGAGTAGACCTCGGCGGCGCCCCGGATCAGGCTGCTGTAGACGGCCATCAGGCCGACGGGTCCTGCGCCGAACACTGCGACGCTCTCGCCCGGTCTGACACCGGCCAACTCGGCTCCGTGATATCCGGTCGGGAAGATGTCTGCGAGGAGTGCGAAGTCGGCTTCGTGCTCGGTCCCTTCGGGGAGAGGGAGGCAGTTGAAATCGGCGAACGGGACCTGCATGTACTCGGCCTGGCCGCCAACCCACGGGCCCATTGCCACGTAGCCGTACGCGCCACCTGCGAATCCAGGATTGACGGTGGTGCAGAAGCCGGTGAATCCGCCGAGGCAGTTCTTGCAGAAACCGCAGGCGACGTTGAATGGCATGACCACGCGGTCGCCCACTTTGCGGTCCTTGACCGCAGCCCCAACCTCTTCAATGACGCCCATGTTTTCGTGACCGAACACGATTCCCGGCTCGGCGGCCGTTCGTCCTTCGTACATATGGAGATCGGAGCCGCAAATACAGGATGAGGTGATCCTGACGATAGTGTCGTTGGGATGCAGGATCTTCGGGTCCGGCACGTTTTCGACGGCTACGCTGAACGGCTCCTTGTAAACGACTGCCTTCATCTAACTGGCCTTTCTGTGATTTGTGTGAACCCGTCTACCTGGACGAGAGAGGGTGGAGTTTTGTCATCCCGACCGTGGGGTACTCGCTAGCGGGTCGCAGGGATCTTACCGAACATAACCCTGAGCCTGTACGTACTGCTTGAACCGTGCCTTAACAGCGTCCGTGTGAGGACGCCGAGAGATTCTGAATCAAGTTCAGAATGACAACAACACCCTTCGACGGGCTCAGGATGGCAGTCGCAGAACGTCGGCCGTCTCGGCCGACAACTCCCCTCTCTCTAACTCTCTCCGCCTTTACCAAAATGAAGGAGAGAGGATCTGAATCGACCTCTCCGGCAAAGCGGTACCTTACCCGACATCGAACACCTGAAGCCGATGCCTGTTGCTATCGACCACGAAAAGGTGATTTTCGGAGTCCAGCATCACGCAGGTTGGGCCCCAGAGATACTTCTCTATGTGGGCCGATTCTTCGTGAGGATCGTCTGTGTTGAACTCGATATGTGGCTCCAGGTCGGACTTTTCGCGGGCCGCTTTTTCTTCGACGTTGATATCGAGAAATTCCTGTGCCCACTTCGAGTTCGTCGCCTGGCCACGCTCCGTCTGCACGAATCCGCCGTCTGCGTCGAACACCTGCAGACGCTGATTGCCCCAGTCGGCGACGTACATATAACCGTCGCGATCGACACAGACGCTCGATGGCGCGTTCAGTTCGCCGTCGCCTCGCCCACTTTTGCCAAACGATGCCAGGAAGTTGCCAGTAGGTGAGAGTTTGACGATGCGATCGTTGCTCCAGTCCGCGACGTAGATGTTGTCAGCAGTGTCCACGCAGACGCCCCACGGCAGATTGAGCTGGCCGTCGCCTGATCCCGTTTCGGCAAACGTCGACAGGTGGACTCCGTCTCGGGTGAAGGTCTGGATTCGGCCGTTCAGGTGGTCTGAAATGACCAGTTCCTGCCTGGAGTTGATAGCTATCCCGGAAGGCCCGTTCAACTGGCCGGGTGCCGACCCGGGCTCACCCCAGGTGTTGAGCAGCTCGCCGTCAGTTGTGCGCACGAGGATGCGGTTGAGGCTCTCGTCAGTGGTGTAGACCCTGTCTTCCGCGTCGATCACGATGTCTGCGTTCCAGATCGACTGGCCTTCGCCTGTGCCGAACTCGCCCCATGTTCCGTAGTACTCCTCTTCGAGGTCCATCACGGTGATGCGGACGCCTCTCGGATCGTTGTCCAGGCCGCGACCGAGGACGTAGACGCGGCCATTGCTTGCAATGTCTGCCGACCATGGATAGTAGAAGCCGCGGCCCTGCATCGCCGCAACGCCGATGGTGCGGTTGTAGGTCAGGCGATGGGTCACTGGCGCGCTTGCTGTAGTCATTTTGGCTTACCTTGTTATAGGCCCGCTGGGGGTTTCAGGCCCGCTGGGCTTTAGGCTCGCTGGAATTCGGGTGTCGCCCCGACGATCTTGAGTATGTTTACGACGCGTTCCCGCGGCGTCTGACTGTCTTTGGAAGGGTCGGCATCGGACGCAAACTGTGCTTCTGCGAAGTCATCTAGCGCAGACTTCGTCCCGGGTGTGAGAGAGCTTATCGACAGTTCGTCAAGCGCTCTTTCGACAACCTGTTTTGCAGAAACTTCGCCGTCTCCGTTCTCGAGGATCCGGTCGACGATCTTGTTCACGCCGGGACTCTGCAGATCACCGAACCGCTCGGATGCGAAGTTGACTCTCTCAACGAGTGCTCCCGAGTCGATCCATTCCGTGCCCCAGTGCCAGCCTTCAACCGAAGGCGGGTTGAGCAGCCACTGGCCCATGTAGGACGTCTGCAAATTCGTGGCGTTGAAGTTGACCTTCGGACGGTCGTATTCCCCGGTCAGCCTGAGCACGCTGGCCATCAGCTCTGCAGGGCTTTTAACCCGCTTGTACCGTGCTTCCTTCGACTTGAAGAAGTCTGACTTGAGAAGGAAACGCAGCATCTCCTTGATGTTGTAGCCGGTTTTGAAGTAGACCTCCGAGAGAGCGGCAATGGCTTCCGGGTCGCGCGGCGGCTTGTACGGCCACTCGGGAACGGGAGGCTCATCTGCAACGAAGAAGCTGTACATGTGCCTCGCCAGGAAGTTCGCAGCGGCGGGCTGCTTGCAGATGATGTCGACTATGTCATCGCCATTCAAGTTGCCGGTTACGCCGAGGAAGGTCTTCTCTCCGTTGTCGTGGTCTTCCGGCTTGAACTCGAACTGGAACGACAGGCGTCCGTACGGCCACACCGAGTCGCGCATCGACTTCATCGTCATGTACTCGGTGTTGGCGATGGTCCAGCCGGTGAATGCCCGGGCTGCTTCCTTGATGTCCTGCTCCTAGTAGTTGCCGGTGCCCATCGAAAACAGTTCCAGCAACTCACGGCCAAAGTTTTCGTTGATGGCGCCGTTGTGGTTCTCGCAGTTGTCGAGCCAGACGATCATCGCCGGGTCCTTCGACAGCTCGAGTAGTAGCGTCTTGAAGTCGCCCATGCCTTCTCGTTCGAACATCCTGATCTGGTCGTGCAGCACCTTGCCGTTCGCCAGCTTCGAGTAGCCGGTCGCGAACATGCCGTGCCACATCAAGCCGATCTTTTCGCGCAGGGGCGTGTCTGTGGAGACCATCCTGTAGAGCCAGTTTCCGCCGGCTGCCTGGTTGCCCATCATCCCCGAGTACTCGGAGTGGTAACGGCGAATCAGGTTGTCCGACATGCGGTGCGGAGTGCCGACATCAAGCAGCTTTTCGACTGTTTCGTCGTAGCCCTGCTCGACCAACGCGTCAAGCTCATCTCTCGATGCGCCGAAACCGGCACGGCGCATCAGGTGAGCCATGAGTTCTCTGTCTTCATTGACCATGGTTCACCTCTTAATCATGTCGAACTGCTCGTAGTTGCCGTCGAGTATCGGGTACGGGTCCATGCCCATCCAGCGATCGAGCAGCGTTGCGTACGTGCTCCGGAAGTCGTTGTTGTAGGCCATGTCGCCTTCAACCTGGTCCTTCGCCTCGAGTGACGGGTACTCGCCATAAAGTCCGCCCTGGACGTTGCTGCCCATGACGAATGCGACGCCGCCCGAGCCGTGGTCGGTGCCTGAGCCGTTGTCCCTGATGCGCCGACCGAACTCCGAGAAGACCAGGACGACCGCGTCGTCTTCTCGATCGTGTTCCTTCAGGTCGGCAAAGAAGTCGCTGATCGCAGTCGAGACCTCGTCCCAGAGCTTTGCATGGTTGAGCAGTTCTCCGGCGTGTGTGTCGAAGCTGCCATGCATGGTGTAGAAAACCCTGGTGCCAAGGTCTGCCAGCATGACCTGTGCGATGTCTCGCATGCTCTTGGCTATCGTGGTGTCTGCATACTCGATGCCGGAGGAGTAGTTGCGCGGCGCCGCCCGGAGTATGTCTGCACCCAGGAAGGCGCCCATCCCGGTCTCACCAATCGCCTCCAGCATCGCGTCTCGCCCTTCGGCAGGGCCGTACATCCTCGCGAAGATATCGAGGGCCTGGCTGCGGACTCGCTTGTCGTCGATGTCGGGCATGAGGCCGTAGGTCTCAAGGTCTCCGACCGATGCGACCGGCACGCCCTTGGCGTGGAGCGCTCGCGGCAGGCCGCGGCCGAAGTTGATCCCGGTGATCACATTTTCGTGGGTGGGATCGAGGTCCCTGATGGTTCGGCCGAGCCAGCCGTCTGCCGCTATGTGATCTGATTCAGCGGTGTGCCAGATGTCCATCGACCGGAAGTGGGAGCGGTTCGGCTTGGGATAGCCGATGCCGTTGATGATGGCGAGGTTTCCGCGGTCCCAGAGGTTCTTGATCGGTCCCATGCTGGGATGCAGCCCGAGTGTTCCGTCGAGATCGATCACATCTTTTTCGGTGAGATGAATCGCGTTTCGAGAGTCGTGGTAGATGCCGTTCGTGTACGGAACGACTGTGTTCATGGCGTCGTTGCCGCCAGAGAGTTGGACAACCACCAGCGCGGGGTTGCGTTTTGTGGTCACCATGGGCACCTCCTGACTGAGTTATGACTACTCAGATTGGCCGCATCTTACACGGAAAACCTGATTTCGAGTACTTGTAGTCACAAAAAATGACCGTCTGTTCGTGGTTTTGATCGAGATTCGACAGAGTCGATCGCGTTCGTACCGTCCCGTGGCCGAGCTGCCTTTAGTTGAGCTGCCAAAAAAGTATCGACCAGAGGTTTCAACTCCTGAGCCACGCCGCTGCTGTGGTGCCGTTTTGCAGAGTCCAGGCCGGAGATTCCGGGCAGTCGTGGCGGATGGCGGTCGCGTGCGGGTCCGGGTGCTGATGCGTTGTCGGTATGGCCGATACGAATTCGTGCAAAAATAGCTGGATATCGATCATTTTCGTGCAGACGGAATTTTGTGGAGGTCAGTTAGTGGAAAGGACAGGGGCTCTGAGTCCGAATAATGTGCCATAAGTCACTGTCTGGGGTTACGACTGGCACTGTCGCTGCCGGACAATGCTGTTCAGAATCCGGGACGCATAACGGTTCCTCTGTTGGCATGCGCTGTTCGATCTGTTTGCTGAGCAATCATTGCTTGCAGACGCTGAACAGCCACTCCCCATGCACCCCTATGCCGACCAGGAACCGAATCCTCCTCACCCATCCGGGCGGGCCCGCCATAACTGCGACTCGCCCGGGTCGGTGCAGGCTTCTCAGCTAGTCCCATTGCAGTTTCGGCCGAGATACGTTGCACTCGCGAGAAAATTGCTTCCTTTTCGAGCGATTATTTGAGTAGCAATCTGATTTATGCTAGATTGCCGACTTACTAAGTGCGCCATTCATAGTCACCAGATGTCAGGCCACCGATTCGTCCATGGTCGAAGCAGCGAAACGGCCTTTATTTGATATCGGCGGCGCAGAGGTCGGCGTTGCCCCATACTCTCACGAGTGCGAACGGGTATTCCTGTTCCAGACGGCGATAGCCGACTTCAGTCAGGTCGCGCTACGCGGCACGCCGATCGATCTCCTGTTCAGCACCATCTCCACCCGCGTCGCGCAGCTTCTGCAGGTGGACCTCGTCTCCGTCATGGAGGTTGAGGACGATTCGCGGCTAAGGCTCACGAGCGGTTACGGCTGGCCCGCAGGCTGCATTGGTGCGGTTGTTTCTGAGTGGCAACCGGATGGTGTGTCCGCATATCCGGCGCTTCTCAATGGTCCGATAGTCGACGGATTTCTTGGTGTTCCACCTCGAACTGCCGGATTGGTCCCGGACGGCACTGCCAATATAGCCACGCTACACACTGTGCCGATCGGCGGGACCGAATCGCCTGTCGGCGCGTTCGGCGTCTTCTCCTATTCCAATCGCCCGATCACTCCGGACGAGGTGACCTTTCTTCGCGCCGTCGCCGAAGTGCTGACGAGCGCAGTAGACCGATCACATGCTGAGGAGAAAGCAAGAGGTGAGGCTGAGGAGCGCACGATTCTTGCTGAGATCGGCAGGATCATGGGCTCCTCGCTAGAGATCGACGAGGTCTACTCCCGGTTTGTCGAACAGGTCCAGAGACTGATCGCTTTCGATCGCATCGCGGTGAACATCATCGACGCTGCAAACGGCACGTTCTCTTCTGAATATGTTGCAGGAGTTCCAATTGCCGGATGGAAGAAGGGGGTTCCGCAGCCGCTCGCAGGCAGAGGTGTGGAGGCCGTCACCCGTTCAGGCACCGGGGTCATCGTCCAGGGCGACAAGATTGCAGATTTCCTGGAGGACTACCCACTTACGGAGATCGGAGAGGACTGCGGGCTCAACTCACTGATGAATGTGCCTGTGTTCTGGCACGGAGAGCTAACAGGAGTTCTTTCGCTCCGTTCTCACGATGCAAATGCCTACTCCATGAGCGACCTGCGGGTAGCTGAGAGAATCTGCACCCAGGTGGCTGGATCGCTGGCCAATTCCAGCCTTCACGCCAGGCAGAGGGAGTATGCGCGTCAGCAGGCCACACTTGCCGAGATCAGCCGCGTTGTCGCGTCTTCAGTCCGCATTGATGAGATCTATCCAAAGTTCGCCCGGGCAGTTGGCAAGTTGATTCCGTTTGACCGGATATCCATAACCACCATTGACGAAGAGACCGGTACAGCGATGGCAAGGTACGTCTGGGGCGCTCCGTTCGCGGGCTCCCGGGTGATGGTGAGCCGCCCTATCGCCGGAACCGCGACTGGCGCGGTCGCCGAGGCGCGGGCCGGGATGATTATCACGTCTGAAATGGTTGAGGAGCAGAGTGATCGCTTCAACTACATCAAGGTCGGGCTCGACGCGGGCTTGAAGTCGACGCTGGTGGTTCCCTTAATGCACCGCGGAAAGGCCATCGGTTCGCTTGTTCTGAAGAGTTGGGATGAAAATGTCTATTCGTCCGGAGACATGGTCCTGGCCGAGCGTGTGGCGGTGCAGATCAGCGGTGTTGTCTGGGCAGCGCACTTGAACGAGGAGCTCGAGAAGACGGTGCGGGAGCAGGCTGTGCTGGCGGAGCTAGGGAAGGGAATCATTGAGGCCCGGGAGTTGGAGGCGGTCTTTAGCCGGATACACGGCGCACTTGCACAGCTCATCGAATTTGACCGGATTGTGGTGGGAATCTTCGATCCCGATCGCTCGTCTCTCCGGATCGAGTATGTTCGAGGGGTCAACGTGCCGGGACTGAACCGCGGAACTGAGCTATCGCGGCCGACGTACCGAACGCCCGGTGTGACCTGGGCCGATGTGATGAGCCCGTACTACGGAACAAATGATCGGGCAGGGTTGGACGGACGAGGAAAGTTTGAAGCGATTGAAGCTGCGGGTCTGCGAGGTTGGCTGCAGGCGCCTTTGAAGTCCCGAGACCGCTACATTGGCTTCATATCACTGCGTAGCAAGCGTGAAGACGCTTATGCGTCCACAGATCTTCATCTCCTGGAACGTGCGGCTGCCCAGGTGGCTCCCGGACTGGACAATGTGCAGTACTATCTGCGTGTTGAGCAGGACTACCGGCTGACTGCAAGCCTTGAGCAGATGGCGGGCATGTTCGGGCAAGCAGAGGATCACTACGAGTTGCTCGCCAACTTTGTGTCTGAGATCCGTGACTGCGTGCCTGCCGATTGCGTCAACTTAACCACGGCGGTTCCTTCGTATCTCCAGCTGGCGGTGGATTTCAACGCGTTCGCCATTGGCTACGACGAGATGCAGCCTGAGCTGGTTGAACTGAATAGCAGGATCACCGAGCGAGTGCTTCGCGACAGGCGCTCGCTGTCAATCGAGAGCAGCACCCCGCGTCACGATGAAAACGACCGGTTGGTCGATCACCTGAAGCGCGCCGGTTTCAGCTCAAGTCTTTCGGTGCCCCTGATGTCCTTCGGTCAAGTTGTGGCGATACTTCATTTCCACTCGGCTCAGGGCTACAGGTATTCACACAGGTACCAGCTCATGGCAGAGCGCGCTGGCATGTTGTTGATGAATGCTCTCGGTCCGGTGGTTGGTGCCAGAGCCACCGGGTCTCATGCCCACCAGGGCGAGGCATCTAGCCCTCCGTTGCCGACTGCGATTCTCGTGGACAGTAAGACGCCGTGCAGACAGGCGTTACGGGCGTGGGTGCAGGAGGCCCGACTGCCAGTCGCCGTTGAGTCCGACTCTATTCACGAGGTCACTCAGCTAATGCAGTCAACCGGAGCGCGCATTCTCCTGTGGGAGCTTCATGAAGGGGACGAAGCCGATCTCTCAGCCCTTACGTCACTACGGTCAGCTCATCCTGGAGCAAAGGTAGTGATGATCGACAACGGCTGCGATTCCGAACTGCTGGGTGATGCGATGCGGCACGGTGTGACGGGATTCCTTGTGAGAGATACCACAGCGGTCCGTCTCGCCGAGTCTTTGCAGCGTGTGGCCGACGGTGAGGTGGTCGTCAATCCGCAGGCGTTGAGGTCGTACTTCACGATGGCGTCGGGTCAACCGGGGATTTTGTACCATCCGGCGGTCCTCGGGAACCTGAGAGAACGCGACGTGGCGATATTGAAGGCGGTCGCACGCGGTTGCACCAACTCTGAGATTGCGGCCGAGTTGAACTTCGCTGTTGGGACAATCAAGAACCGTCTTGCAAGGATCTACAGGGTTCTCGGTGTGTCGGACCGTGCCGGTGCAATGGCACTTGCGATCAGGGCGGGACTGGGCGAGTAGAGCGAAGATGGACGACGCGGCATTAGAAGGTCTGTTTTCTTGAGGTTGGACTGTACGGCTTAGCCAGTAAGACAGTGAGGAGACAACAGATTATTCGAATCGCAGAGGCAAGTACCTCCCTGGCCGCACGCCTGCTCGAACGGAGATATCCGGTTTGACCGGGCCACTCGATGGAGTACGAGTGCTGGACTGCACTATTGCTCTTGCTGGACCGTTCGCGTCTCTGGTACTCGCCGACCTTGGCGCAGATGTCATCAAGGTCGAGAACCCGAGCCCCGGCGCAAGGGAAGCCAGTGGTCTGGCTGCCTACAAAGGGGAGAGCGGCCACTTCATGATCGCCAACCGGAACAAGCGCGGGATCGCCCTGGACCTCAAGCAACCGGAGGGACGTGAAGCGTTCCACAGGCTCGTTAAGACCGCCGATGTGCTGGTTCAGAACTTCCGGCCCGGCGTTATGGACAGGCTCGGTTGCGGCTGGGAGAAGCTGCACGAGATCAATCCAGGCTTGATCTACTGCTCGATATCGGGCTTTGGCGAGTCGTCACCATACGCCGAGCAGGCCGGGTTCGACCTGATTGCACAGGGCATGAGCGGCCTGATGAGCGTGACCGGATCGCCGGAAGGCGGAGAACCGGTTAAGGCTGGGACGCCGGTCTGTGACCTGGGCACCGGCATGTACGGCGTTATCGGCATCCTGGCGGCGTTGCATCACCGGGATAAGACGGGCCACGGCCAGCATATTGAGGCGACGCTGCTGGACACGCCGATCTCGTGGCTGACATGGCGTGCCGCAGAGTACTGGGGGACCGGCGAGATTCCTGAGCCGCAGGGAAGTGGGCGCGCGGTGTACCGGGCGTTCCGGTGTTCCGACGACAGGTGGGTCAACATTGGTCCTTCGAATAAGTTGTGGCCAATTGCGTGTGAGACCGTTGGTCTGCCTGAGCTAATCGCAGACGAACGGTTCAACTCTCCAGCCAATCGCCTGGCCAACAACAAGGAGGTGACTGCGCTGTTCCAGGAGGCGTTTCTGAAGAAGACATCCTCCGAATGGATCGCCGCGTTCCAGGGTGCCGGTGTGCCTGTTGGACCGATTCTGAACGTGGCGGATATCCTCGACGATGACCCTCATGTGAAGGCGAGAGAGATGGTGGTCGAGGTGGACCATCCGGTCGTTGGCAAGATGAAGACACTTGGCGTGCCGGTTAAGCTTTCTGAGACTCCCGGCGCAGTGACCCGAGCTGCGCCGTTACAGGGGCAGCACACGCGTGAGGTACTGGCCGAAGTCGGATACACAGATGAGCAGCTCGATTCGCTTAGTGACCAATGTGTGATCTAGTACGGAGCCAGACGGCTCGAAGAAACGGAGTGGGTCCCATATGACTACGGAGACAGAAAAACGCTGGGAATGGGAAGCTGTCGAACCCGGCCCTTCCGGTGAAAAGTTGGTGGCGGAGGTGACGCCGGAGTCGATCGCCGGGTACGCAGGCCGGGTTCGGAACCCGAACCCGGCATACGTAACCCCCCACGATGGCGACCTTGCCATACCGACGTCGATCTTCAACTATGCCCAGTTGCGCCGGAACTCGGTCGCCGAGGCCAGCGGCTACGTGGCGCTCGAATGGGTGAAAGAAAACCCTCGTCAGACACCGTTTGCGAAGTGCACTGCCCGGTGGTTTGCGCCTATCAGGGCAGGTGACACGCTAACGAACTCGGCCAGGGTGCTTGAGAAGTACGAACGGCGCGGAAACAGGTTCGTCACGTTCCGAGTCGATGTTCGCAACCAGGAAGACGTGAAGGTTGCCGAGTACGACTACACCTGCATATTCGAGTATGCGAAGGGCCAGAAGCCTGTCTGACCTGGCTTATGCCGCAGAAGCGTCTATAGGAGACCCGGATGACCAGCGTAAACAGCAAGATCACGTTTGATTCGATCGGTGTGGGCGATGAGTTGCCTTCTCTTGAGATTGGCGAAACGCAGGAGACGATTGACGGCGCGCGCAATCCCGACCGCCTCTTCGAAGGCCCACCGAAGAACATCCACAACGACCCGGATTTTGCGAAGCGAGGCCTCTTCGGAGTCACGGTGAATGGTGGTGTCACGACAATGGCGTACGTTGCCCAGATGCTTGAGCAGTGGTTCCCGGCAACGGCTTTGTACAACGGCGGCAGCCTCACTTACAAAGGCGTCGGCCCGTTCCGGCCCGGAGACAACGTCACCTTTACCGGCTCCGTCACTGCAAAGCGCAGTGAAGGCGGAAAGAACTTCGTGGACCTTGAGATCAAAGGCGTTGACCAGACCGGACGCCTTGTAGGGATCGCAGAGGCGACTGTAGTTCCGGATGCTTAAGGGAGAGTCGGCGCCGCTTGCGACGCTGTATCACGCTGCCCGCGAGCGAGGCGTTCTGTTCACAGAAGAGTTCGTACCGCACTCCGGTGAGGTCAAGTCCGGTGATGTCACGCTCCGCTACACGGAGTGGGGCGATTCGACTGCACCGAGACTGCTTCTGCTCCACGGATTTGCACAGACCGCACATGCGTGGGACCTTGTTGCGCTTAGTCTCGCCGACCGGTTCCATGTGATCAGCCTTGACCAGCGCGGCCACGGAGACAGCGACTGGGCGCCTGACGGAGACTACTCGCCAGAAGCGCAGCAGCGCGATCTGGACGCTGTACTGGAACACCTTGGCGATGACCCTCTGATACCCGTTGGACTTTCGATGGGTGGACGGAACGCATTCACGCTTGCGTCTCGGCGTCCAGAAACCGCGAGCGCGCTTGTGGTCGTAGACACAGGGCCGCGGACGGTGAAACGAGGTCGCTCCCGCATCAGGGACTTTGTCACTATGCCGGATGTGCTGGACTCGTTCGATGAGTTCGTCGACCGTGTCCACGCCTATGTGCCACACAGGAGCATGGAGCAGATCCGCCTGTCTTTACTGAACAACATTCGCGAGATGCCGGACGGCAGGTGGACCTGGAAGTACGACCGGCTGCTGCGCGACCCGAACTATCGGCGTCCGACGGTGAGCGAGGAGGAGACGTGGGAGCTGTGGAGTTCCATCACCTGTCCCACGATGATCGTCCGCGGCTCTGAGAGCGATGTGCTGGACGAAGAAACCGTGGCTGAAATGGTGAATAGACTCCCGGGTACGGTTGACGTTGAAGTGCCGGAAGCAGGTCATCTGGTGCCGGGCGATAATCCGGCCGGATTTGTCAACGAAGTGAAGCCCTGGCTCGAAAAGGTCACCAAACCCGGGCGGCGAGGGTGAACAGGAACGGCGATAGCATAGCGAACGACCTACTCGCTGGTTTCAGAGTGCTTGAGACTGGCCCTCGACTCGCCAGCGCGGTAGCCGGGCGTCTGTACGCCGAACTGGGTGCTGACGTTATCAAGGTGGAGCCGTCGGAGGGCGACCCGGTCCGCCTGCGCGGTCCTCATGCAAATGGCGGCAGTGGTTCTGGCGGAATGTTCCTGTCGCAAAATGTGGACAAGCGCGGGCTTGTGTTGGACACGCAGGATCCCGCGGGCAGGGACCGCTTCGACGAGCTGGCGCGGGGCGCTGACGTGATCGTCAGTAGCTGGCACCCCGGAGACATCGAACGGCAGGGCGTCGATTCCGGCAGGCTGTCTGTGGTTAATCCCAATGCCGTGCTTGTATATCTCACGCCGTTCGGTCTAGAAGGCCCTCGCAGCAGGCACCGAGGCTCGGACCTGATCGTCTTCCATTCGAGCGGGATTGCGAAGAGTCTCATTGGCCCGGTCGCAGATCCTGACACGACACCACCGGTGCGGGCAGTCGGGGAGCAGTCTGAGTTCGTCTCAGGCGTCGCCGCCGCGTGCGCAAGCATGTTCGGGCTCTACCGTGCGTCGTCTGGCGGAGGCGGTGCGGTGATCGACGTTTCAATGCAGGAAGCACTGGCGTTCATGGACGTGGTGGCCATGACAGCGCCTTCGTTCAACGCAAAAGGAAGGCCGCGCCGTCTCGAAAAGAAGCCGGGCCCGAGTCTTTCGATACTTCCAGCGGCAGATGGCTTCGTTGCGATATCGCCACGTGAGGAGCACCAGTGGAAGCTGTGGCTCGGTGTGCTCGGAAACCCTGGGTGGGGGAACGACCCGCGTTTTGCCGACCGAAAGCTGCGTGAGGAGAACTCGGAGGCGGTTTACAAACACCTTTCCGAATGGAGCTCCCAGTACCCGAAGATGGATATCTTCAAGATGGCGCAGGACAGTCGCGTTCCGGCATTCCCGTTGATGAATCCTGCCGAGCACCTGGAGTCTGAACAGTTGAAGACGCGCGAGTTTTTCCGGGAAGTGGTTTCAGGAGGCCGGACCTATGCCGTTCCCGGCGTCCCGTACAAGACCGAAGTGGGAACTGCCCGGACAGCGGAGCCTTATGTGTTGCACGACGTGATACGAGACGGCCCGATCGACTGGTCCGCACGCCCTGCGACAGGTCCGCCTGAGACGATGGCCGATGTGAACCGACGGTCACTCCCGCTCAAGGGAATCAGGGTCGCAGACCTGAGCTGGGTCATCGCAGGTCCAACATGCACGCGTTACCTGGCGTCGATGGGCGCTGAGATCGTCAAGATCGAGACGGCGAAGCGCGCCGATCCCGGGCGAGCAGGACAGCTGCACGACGTTCTTGGCCAGGGAAAGCTGGGCATCACTCTGAACCTGAAATCCGACGAGGGTCTCGCAGCCATCAAGAAGCTGATCGCGCAGAGCGATATCGTCGTTGAAAACTTCGCTCCCGGCGTGATGGACCGTCTTGGGCTGAGCTGGGACGTTTTGAGGGAGTTGCAGCCGGGACTTGTCATGGTCTCTGCTTCCGGCACCGGGCAGACCGGTCCTACAAAGCACGTCGCCGCCTATGGCACGCTGTTGCAGGTGTACACCGGATTCGCGGGGCAGAACGGTTACAGGGGCCAGTCACCGAGCATCGGTATGGCGTGGGCCGATCCGCTCTGTGGCATGTTGCTCGCCTTTTCCGCCACTGCCGCGCTCAGAGCGAGCCGCCGGTCCGGTGTCGGGCAGCATGTCGACTTTTCGATGGTCGAGGCGATGCTTTCGACGATGCCGGGTCCGCTGCTCGAGTACCAGATGAAGTGTCGCGAATCTGAGCCGCAGGGCAACGATGACGAGATCTTCTTTCCGCACGGTGCGTTCCACTGCGCAGGGAGCGATTCGTGGGTGGCGATAGCGGTCACGCAGGACTCTGAGTGGCGTGCACTTGCGTCGGAGATCGGCGCGCCTGCCGGTTCGGAAGATTGGAATGTTGCTGCGAGGCGTTCGCGTGGGAGTGAGATCGTTTCGCTGATCGAGAAGTGGGCGAGTTCGAAGGATCCATCGACAGCATCGGCGGAACTGCAGGCTGCAGGTGTGCCCGCAGCGGCTTCTATTGCGAGTGCGGAGCTACTGGATGATGCTCATCTGAATGAGCGCGGATTTCTAGCCATGTTGAAAGATCGGAACGGCGACGAGAGGAAAATGCCGACGCTTCCGTGGCGCTGGGACTGCGGGGAGCCGCCGCAATTCGGAACGCCACCGGCGCTGGGTGGCGATACGGCAACCGTGCTGAAAGAGGTTCTCGGATACGAGGACGGTCAGATTTCAGCGATGAGAGCAGCGGGCGCGCTTGAGTAGGTGGTCAAGAAGAGATGGCGCGGACGGGGTTGGCTCAGATGATAGGTTCGCCAAATCCCCTCTCCCGCTTGCGGGAGAGGGTTAGGGTTAGGGTCGTTTCGGCTTGAGGATTCGACCTGTCTCCCCTGCACAAACAATCCACCCTCTAACTCGCGCCCGCAAGCGGGCCCCCGGTCAGGGAGGGAGAATGTTTGTCATTCTGAACTACATCCTGAGTCCGTCGAAGGGTTGATTCAGAATCCCTTGGAGACCTCTCATAAACGGTGCGGTGGTTCGGTGAATCCTCGAGTGAGTGGGCTCAGGATCATGTTCGGTGAGATCCCTCCGCTGCGGTCGGGATGACAAAACCGTCCGCTTTGCGGACCGGGCGCAGCATTTTCGCCCGCCCCTACCAAACGAGGCAGCACCCTCTCCCATCAGAAGAGAGGGTATTAACACCGCCACCAGCTCACTACGCCCCGCCCGTCCTCTTCAGCTCGTCTATTCGCTCTCTCTCCTCAGGTGTGAGGTCCGGGAACGGCTCGCCTCGTTTGCGCAGCCCGCCTGTGAACTCCGGCTTTCGCTTTTCAACGAAGGCCGCCCGCCCCTCTTCGCCGTCGGTGGTCATATTTATCAGCAGCTGGTTCATCAGCGTCTGCACGCGCCATGCCTCATCGGTCGGTATATCACCGAAGCGGACGACAAACTCCTTCATCATCCTCACGGCGTTCGGCGGCATGGCTGCAATCTGCCCGGCAATCTCCTCCGAGCGCGTCATCAGTTGATCGTGCGGCACCGTCTCGTTGACCATGCCGATGCGGAATGCCTCGGCTGCATCGAACGGCTCGTCTGTCAGCAGAATGCGCATTGCGTCTGCGTAACGGATCTGGCGTGTCAGGAGCGTAGCGCCGGGCCCGCCTCCGACCCAGCCGTTGGAGAGAAGCGCGAACTTGAAGCGAGCGTGCTCGGCACAGGCGATGCGGATGTCGCAGGTGGAGAGGAGTGTGTAGAAGCCAGCGCCGGCGGCCCAGCCGTTGACGGCGCCGATGACCGGCTTGAACACCTGCGGGAAGTGATCGCCCATGCGCCCGTGGACCCCGAGCCACTGGCCGTTGACGGTGCCTGAGGGAGGCCAGAAGGCGCGTTCGGCCTGTATGAACTCCCGCTCTTCCGGCGTCACATCAGGGCGTGGCTGCAGGTTGTGACCGGCACAGAAATGCCTGTCGCCTGCGCCGGTGAGGATGGTCACCCTGATGTCATGGTCGTCCCACACCTCGGCCCACGCCTTGCCAAGCTCGTCTGATGTGGCGCGATCCATGATGTTCGCTTTTTCAGGGTTGTTTAGCGTGATGTAGGCGATGTGCCCGCGCTTTTCGAATTTGATCGCCATGATTCCTCCCGGTGTAAAGGTGCTCACTGTGCATGCCGCGCCAGTGTATTTGCATAGGGGCGAGAATGTTGGATGGCGCGCGGCAGGGCCGACGGTTTGTCAGTCGTTGCGAGTGCTTGATGAAGCCGGTTTTCACCTTCTCTGTTTGTCCTTCTTCCATGAAGGGAGAGGAATTGTTTGTCATTCTGAGCTTGATTCAGAATCTGCCCGGTGTCGACGCATCGACCAGTTAGATCCCTCGCTTCGCGCGGGATGACACAAAATCAGCCGTCGAAACCTTGCCAGTACTTGCGGCCGTTCACTATCGCCACTGTGCCGATGTTGGAGCCGTGGAGCAGGTGCCCTGAGGCGATCACCATGCCCGGGATCAGTCGCTCCAGCAGCAGCTTTCTCGTGTCGCGGGCAGCCGCCGGGTCAACGTCCGCCCTGTGGCTCCACTCCGGCTCCGCGAACTGTGCCGCCGAATGGAAAACATCGCCTGTTACCACCCCTCGCACGCCGTCAGACTCCAACAGGAGAGACAGGTGGCCGGGTGTGTGGCCCGGCGTTGGCAGTGTATGGACCGCATTCGTGACGCGGCTCTCCCCGTCGATCAACTCGAGAACCCCGTGCGAGAGAAGTGGTGCAAAGCGTGAGTTAAAACTGGCAACGTGCTCCGTACGGTCGGGATCGTCGCAGTCCTTCCAGAAGTCCCAGTCTGTCTTGCTCGCCAGGTAGCGGGCGCGTGGGAAGAACGGCGCGTTGCCATCTTCTGTCAGCGCCCAGCCGATGTGGTCGTAGTGGAGATGCGTGAGAAAGACGTCTGTAATCTCGTCGGGGGCGATACCTGCCCTGGCAAGACTCCGCGGCAACTCAGCAGGAGGTGTTCCGAAACGGGCTGGTGCATGTGGGCCAAGACCTGTGTCTACGAGAACCGTGGCGTTCGGCGTTCGAAGCACCATCGAGCCAAAATTGCTTCTGTGCTGGCCATGTTCATCGAGCGCGTATCCGTGATCTTGCCACCGTGATGCCGGAACGTCGGGGAATGGCCAGTCCGGGTCTACGGGCGGCGCTTCTCCATCCGTGACCGGGATGATCTCGATATCGCCGACTCTGTACGATTCCATCATCTGTCCATCTGGGCAGTTCACCGGGGCCGGAACGTCGCCGGTTTCAGCGGCCCGTCGGCCCGGGACCGAATTCGGGAGGAAGATCAAGCGGCCCCGATGTTCGCCCGATGTTCGAGTGTGAAAACGGTGTCAATAGAGCCAGCGTCACTGTGCATGTATTCAGACGATCATGCAACTTCCAGATCGGCGTCTTGCCGGAAGCAGTGACTATCGGCGCGTCGGCAGGTGATGGTTTTACCTGAACGCGACGCGAACAGTGCGCTGGCTAAGATTCTGTGTCCCGTAGCCCGCTAAGATGCGAAGATGGGCGCATTCTGCTTTCTACCTGGCTGCCCACTGGTCTCGACGCACGGAGAATCCCATGCCTCTGCTCCTGAACGACAAAGATGTGAACGCACTGATGACCATGACGGACTGCGTAGGCGTCATGGACGACGCATTTAGACAGGAGGGCGTTGGGAAGGTCTGGAACCGATCTCGGTCAAGGATCAGGATGCCGCGCGGTTTTCATCACCTGATGGCCGCGTACCTTGCCGACAGCGAGGTGTTCGGTCTAAAGACGTACACGAGTTTCCGTTCCGGAACCCGCTTCATCACGATGCTCTACGACTCCAACACCGGCGATCTGCTTGCGATCGTCCAGGGACCGCGATTGAGCCAGATGCGCACGGGTGCCGTGAGCGCGGTTGGCACGAAGTACATGGCTCGAGAGAACTCGGCCACGGTCGGGCTGATTGGCGCAGGATTCCAGGGACGCGGGCAGCTTGAGGGAGTGTGCGCGGTGCGGGACGTGACCTCTGTGAAGGTGTTCGATGCGGCTGCCGACGGCGCTCAGAAATTCGCAGATGAGATGGGCCCGCAACTGGGCGTCGACATAACCGTTGTCGAGAGTGCTGAAGACGCGGTGCGAGGCGTTGACATCATCATCACGATGACCACTTCGCGTACACCGGTGTTGCTGGGTGAATGGCTGGAGCCGGGCCAGCACATCAATGCGGCAGGAAGCAATCACTGGATTCGCCAGGAGGTTGACGACAATGTGATCCGTCGAGCGGACCGCATCGTGGTGGACAGCACGGAGGATGCAAAGATCGAGGCTGGCGATCTGCTGTTCCCGATCGAACGAGGCCGCGTGATGTGGAGTGCAATCCGCGATCTGTCTGACCTTGTTACCGGGCACGTCAGGGGCCGCGAGTCTGATGAAGAGGTAACGCTGTTTGAGTCGCAGGGCATCGCAATTAGCGATGTGGCAGCGGCTAACTTTGTCTATCGGAAAGCGGTCGAAGCCGGGATGGGCCAGGACCTTGGACTGGAGCCGTAGCCGCTTTACTGCTCTGCCTGTGTAAGCCACACGCACCGGTCCCGTACCGAACGGCCGGATACTGAGGAACTGTTCCGCCAAGGTAGACTGTCGAACTGAGGATCGGAGATGGAGACGCGGCTCCTGACCGAAAACCCGGCCGGTGTGCATTGGCTGCCGAGTTGGACTTGATAGGGGAGCGCATTCCGGTGCACGGGCTCCATGCGCCCAGGCTTTACTTTTTAGGAGCGGACTGTGAGCGATGTAGCAGACAGGACGGCACTGGTTACTGGAGCGAACTCGGGGATCGGATTCGAGGCTGCGGCGCAGCTTGCGGAGGCTGGCTGGGGCAGAGTGGTGCTCGCATGCCGGACCGATGAGAAGGGCCAGGCCGCCCGAGCGTTGCTGTCTAGTCGCGTCGGCAGAGACCCGTTCAGCGTGCTGGCGATGGACACCGCAGAGGTCTCGTCTGCCAACGCAGCTTCTGACCGTTTGCGCAAGGACGGCTTACATGTAGACCTCTTACTACTCAATGCGGGAGCAACCGGGGCACGAGCGCAGTTCAACTCGGACGGAGTCGAAATAACCTGGGCGTCGACTCTCG
The DNA here is from genome assembly GCA_029262735.1 of Chloroflexota bacterium. Lineage (GTDB taxonomy): Bacteria > Chloroflexota > Dehalococcoidia > Lucifugimonadales > Lucifugimonadaceae > JAJCYX01. Next base: position 21,141 of record JAJCYY010000019.1, read on the forward strand.
TTGGTCATCACGTAATGACGATGAGGTTGCTCGATGACGGGTTGCTCAGACCAGGAGCGCGCATCATCATTGCAGGATCTGAAGGTGCCAGGGGGACCGTTCCGGGCATGAATGTCCACGATGTCGAAGAGGTCGCCAGCGAGCAGTTCAACGGCGACCGCGTCGCTGCTATCGAAGCCCTTGCGCGTATCGAGGGACCGTACTCGTTTAATTCCACCAACGAGTATGTGTCGTCGAAGGTTTTGGTGGCGTGGTGGGCGGCGGCCCTGGCTCGCAGGTTACCGCCGGGAATCACGGTCAACGCCGTGTCACCGGGGTCTGCGCCGGGAAGCAATTTTGGACGCAACCTGTCGCTGTTGCAGCGGCTGCTCATGATGCCGTTCATGAAGATCGTTGGGCCTTTTCTCGGCATGGCAGGGTCAATCGAGACGGCTGCCAGTCGCTATCTCGTTGCCGCCGATCTCGGCGACGATGAGACGGGACACTTCTATGCCACGGCACACCGCAAGAAGCTCGTGGGAGCCGTCGGTATTCAGACCTGGCCCGACTATTTCCTTGACGAAGTATCCCAGGAGGCGGGCTTTGAAGCTGTGGAGAGACTGACCGGGACCGCGTTCCCTGCGGAATTCAGCGCCGCGGCATCGGCCTGAGTTTTGATCGTTGGCGGGGTTCAGACAGCGCCATGGGTCTTGCTGATTGAGTTCTGCCGGACTTGTCGCATCAGGCGAGCGCTATATGTGTGTGGCCGAGCTGGCAACAGGTTGCGGAGGGAACGGATTCGAACCTGCGATGCCGTTGCCGGAATACCTGTTTTCAACCCCCGTTGAAGGTCAGGACCGTTCGCGCTACGACGCCCTTGTTCATGTCGTCGAACGCCTCGTTGATTTCGTCGAGCGGCCGGTATCGCGTGATCAGCTCGTCCAGCTTCAATCGGCCCTGCTGATACAACTCCAGCAACCAGAGGAAGTCGACTCTTGGCCTGGCCGCGCCGTGATACGCCCCGATCAGACTTCTGTCCATCAGTAGATCCCAGGCATCGATCGTGATCTTGGAGTCAGGCGGCTGAACACCTACCATCACGGCCGTTCCGCCTGGTCGCACAGACCTGAAAACCTGTTCCAGCACGGCGGGAAAGCCCACGACCTCAAATGCGTAGTCAGCTCCGCCGTCTGTCAGTTCGATGATTCGCTGCGCCGCGTCTTCTTTGTCCGGGTTGACGAAGTGAGTTGCGCCCATTTCTTCGGCTTTCGTCAGCTTGAAGTCGACCTTGTCTACCGCGATGATTCTGGCCGCAGACGCCAGCACCGCGCCCTGAATAACGTTCAAGCCGACTCCGCCGCAGCCGAAAACGGCCACCGTGCTTCCGGCTTCGACCTTTGCGCGGTTCACAACTGAGCCCACGCCGGTGATCACAGCGCAGCCGATCAGGCACGCCTTCTCTAGCGGTGAACCGTCGGGGACTTTGACTACGCTGTCTGCCGGGACCACGGTTCGTTCGGTAAATGTGCCGACGCCGTTGGATTGGTAGTACGGCTTGCCGTCCCTGCTAAACCGCGTCGTTCCATCCGGCATGGTGGCTGACCTGCCGTAGGTCTCGCAGAGGGCAGGGCGGCCGACGGTACAGTTGCGGCAGTATCCGCACATGGCGTCCATCGAGAAGATGATGCTGTCGCCAGGATTCACACTCTGCACTCCGGGTCCGACCGCCGAAACTATGCCCGCGCCTTCGTGCCCCATGACCAGCGGCAGGCTTCGTGGTTGGATGTGACCGTCGATGTAGTGGTAGTCACTGTGGCAGACTCCGGCTGCGACGAGGTCGACAGAAACCTCGCCCTGTCGCGGCTCTTCGAGGTCCAGGTTCTCCACAGGCAAAGGGACGCCGGGCTCGTGCAGAACTGCTGCTTTCATAACGGGCAAACCTCTCTTGATGGCCGACGGATCGAATTCCGACGTAGATTACCATCGCCGCCGGACCACAGCAGCATAAAAGGTGAGCCATGGGCGGACTGGACGGCATCGAGCATTTCCGCCAGCGGACTTCCCGATCTGGCCTGATTTGGCCCGATCTGGAGCGCCAGTTCCAGCAACCAGTCTCGGCTTGAAGTCACGGGCAGCGATTGGTGCGTGGCCGATCTGACCGCATTCCAGGCCACCGGTTAAACTGAGTATGCGGATGGAGGGGTGGCAGAGTGGTTGAATGCGCCTGTCTTGAAAACAGGTATACCGGCAACGGTATCGCAGGTTCGAATCCTGTCCCCTCCGCCACTTATCTTAAAATTCCGCAGCGCTGCGTCTCAGCGAACGCTAGCGCGGGGTCAGCACCGCCGGCTGGTTCATGTGGATCAGGTAGCCGCGGCCGGCCTCGAGTTCGTGGAGGGTGTTGAATGCGGCGGGCAGCGCGGGGAAAAACGAGACGGCCTCAGTGTCGAAGCCGCGTACCTCGTCGTACTTGCCTGCTATCGAACTGAGGGCAAACCTGACGGGCCATGTTCTGTCGATCACGTACGGCACGAGGTTCCAGCCTTCGTTCAGCTCAATCTCGGTGCGTCCGGGGACCGCAGCGCCAACCGTCACGATGGTGGCGTCTTTGCTCATCCTGATCCAGTAGCCGTGGTCGGATGTGATCTCGGTCAGCGTGTTTGCAGGACGGCCGGGGACGTACGAGACGGCCTCGCCGTTGCGAATGGTGCTGATCTCGCTGTAGAGACCTGCGATCGATATGAATACGGCCTCAATGCTCCTGTCTTCAGGAAGCACCGGGAACGAGACCAGGTTCCAGCCGGGATTGAGATCGGTTGTCGCAACATCCGGCACCTTTGCCGACGCCGTAGTCGGCGCGGCCGCTGGGCCGCCAGGTCGGCCAGACGTCGGAACAGGCGTTGCGGTCGGCTGCGCTGTTGATGTCACTCTCGGTCGCGGTACCTGTTGCACTGGCCGAGGGGTCCTCGTTGCAACAGGAACCGGCGACTTTGTGGGCACCACAGCGGGTGGAGACGATACCACCGGAGTGGGCACGGCAGTCGGCTCAGGCGCACCCGGTTCAGGGGGCGGATCTGAAGGCGCACCGGCCAACGCCGGGGTTGGAGTTGGCTCAGAGACGACCTCTGTGATGGTGGCCGTGTTTGACATGGTTCCCGACGGGCTCATGCCAACTGCATTGATGGCCCGCACCTGGAACTGGTAGTTGACTCCAACTGTGAGCCCGGGAATGGTGAGCGTGTCGCCATCCGCGAGCCGGTTGATGAAGTAGATCGTGGCATCTGGCGAACTGAGGACGCGATATCCGGTGATCGGCGACCCACCGGTGACGAGCGGCACGGCAATTTCGAGCACAATGTCAAGCCCGTCCACGATCGCATTCACGCCGCGTGGTGCGGCGGGAGCCACCGGACCAGAGGGTGCCTGGGTGGGAGGAGGCGGAGGAGCGCCGCTGCCGCCACCACCGCCACCTGACGGGGGCGGAACCGGCGTTGCCGTCGGCTGAGGCACCGGCGTGCTGGTTGGCTGTGGCACCGGCGTGCTTGTTGGCTGAGGCACAGGCGTTTCCGTCGGCTGCGGTACAGGTGTTTCAGTGGCCTGCGGCACCGGAGTGCTGGTCGGCTGTGGCACAGGCGTGGGTGTCGGCTGTGGCGGCGTCGAAACGTAGTTGTCCCAACCGTCGAAGACTCCACCGTCCTCAACAACAACGACGGTGAATCGCATATCGAGCGGATACCACTCTGCAGGGTTCTCGCCGTTCCAGTTCCATCCCTGGAAGTCACTCACCGGGCTTCCACCCTGGTTCTTGATGGCGATTCCGTACCTGTCACGAGCGACCGACCAGTTGATCGGGTTGCCGTTTTTCTTCCACATGTTGGCGATCGGCTGGGATGCCGTGTGCACGGTCCCAGGGTTTCCGGTCAGCACCATGACGATGCTGGTTGTGCACGATTCCAGGTCGAGGCTAAATTGCCAGACGCAGAACTGGAGAAGCATGTCTTGCGGCACAGGCTGAGAGTCGACTTCAACTCGAAAGTGGAACGTGCCGGTGTCGAAGTTGGGCTGCTGCGTCCAGTCGCCGTTCGCGGAGGCAATCGGCGGATCGTTGTCTGGGAAGCCGCGGTGCGACTCCGTTACAGGCTGATCCCAGTCGAACACCAGCAGTTCATCAGACAGACCGTTTGGCGGCGGGTTGTTTACCGTAAACGTGGCGCTGAGAACATCGGCCGCTCCAGCGATCGGGGTTATGACGGCGGTTATGTTGTGGCTGCCGTTTTGCAACCGGGTAGAGTCGAACGGGCTGGCCGCGGACAGGGCTTCACCATCGAAATCGAATGGCGAGCCGGAGTCGGTGCGGAACGGCGATCCGGTCCGGCCGGGATCGTCGAGGTAGAAGTCGACAGTGTTGACATTTGAGTCGCCCGCAATGCGAACGTAGAGATCACCGACCACTGTGGCGCCGTCCAGAGTGTCCGCTACCGTACGGTTCCAGTTACTCAGGACAAGCGTGGGCGTCACCGGAGGCACAGGTGTGCTCGTCGGCTGAGGCTCGGGCGTTGGTGTCGGTCCAGGAGGAGTTGTTCCGCCACCTTCACCCTGCGCGAAGTTGTGGGAGATCTCTTCCTGTGAGAGATCCTTTGCGTAGATTGCAACCAGGTAGTACTCACCCAGCCAGGCCCGGCTATCACCAATCTCGTTCGCCAGCGCCAGCTTGAAACTCGAGTCCCACGAGCTGAGCGTGCCAGAGGCGACTCCCGTCTGAACGGAAACACCATTGATGTAGAGCGTGGTTAGCCCTGCGGAGCTTCGTGTGAAGACGACTTGCTGAAGGTTTTGAGTAACGGCTCCCGGTTGGGAATCGAGCTGCGGGACACCGTTCAAACTGGTGTTTGTGCTTCTGAGCCGGACGTTGTATTCGTTTCCCGACTGGCCCAGTGTGACATTTCTCAGGAGTGAGCCGCTTGATATCGATACGATTCGAGCGGGTCCGGTCTGCGCCAGGTTGGAGGGAGTGATCCATGCCTCGACGGTTATCTCGCCGCTCGCCTTTACGGCATCCGAGATCTTTCCAGCAGCGGCAGCCGATTCGATGATCGCCTCGGAGTCGACTCGCATTCCGCCGGTCACCCAGGTGATGGCGGCGGAGTTCTGGATCGTTAGATCGATCGGAGCACCGACGCCTGCTGAGTCGGCAATAGACGACCCTGCTCCCTCTTCAAACTCGTAGAGAGAGATCAGGCCGTCGGCAACCCGTTCGCCCACCGGCAAAGGAACCGGTGTTGGAGTCGGCTGCGGTGTGGGAACCGGAGTCGGAGTCCCCTGTGGAGGAGGAGCCTGTCCCGAAGAGACCGTGTTCGCAGCGCCTACCGGGTAGCGGAGTATCGCCGCACCGGTGAAGTTCGAGTCGAATACGATCGTGCGCTTGGAACCTCTGTACGACGCCATGTAGATGTAGCCGTCGCCACCATCATTGATCTGGCTGTGGATCTTACCGTGGCCGAAGGCGCCCGGAACGTGTCCGACCGCGGTGTTGATGTCTCCCACCGCTTTCAGCTTCATCGTGACGGGATCGTACTCGTAGAGATAAGAGTTGCCGTCAAAGGTCAGGTGATCGCCAATCGCCGCGTAGAACCGTCCGTTAGAGGCATAGAGCGTCCCACCCCATGTGCTCCACGGGTTACCTGCATAGTTCGGCAGGTCGTACTCCATAAACTCAACGGTCGGAGCGGTGTTTGCAACGGAGTGTGCGGGCAGTCCTGAGGGTCCAGACAGGAACCCCGAAGAGGTGATTACGGATGCGCTGGTTGAAAGTCCAAGGTGAGCGGATGTTTCGGCAATACCGTTCGGCATCGTGAGCATTCGATTGGCGGGCACGCCGTCGCGCCTGTACTCAGACCCTGAGAAAGGCATCTTGACCACCACATCGACATAACGCTCATTGCCGAGCCCGAAATGGGCGATCGCCGGTTGCGAAGACGACCAGCCGAACGAGGGACTGATCTCTCTCGCTCCGATCAACTGCGTGGTGCCCGCCTTGTAGATCTTGACGAGACCACCAACGCCCATCGTGTTCTCGCCCGCGGAGGTGTCGCCTTCCATCCTGACCTGCAGCCAGTTTCCGGGAGCACCGGTGTTCTGCATCAGGCGTGAAGGTACCGGCGTGCCGAGCGTCGAACGCCATTCCGCCAGGAATATGTCCAGCTTGCCGTCGCCGTTGAAGTCGGCTGTCGGTCCACCCGCGTAGTAGTGCGGGTTCTGGATCGACGGAATGTTTGGCGGCAGGCTGAAGGTCGGATCGCCGGAGTTGCCGTTGTTCCTGAAGATCAACGGCGCGGGACCGTCCGGGGTGTCGACTGTCACCGATGTGTAGATATCTGTCCAGCCGTCGTTGTCGAAGTCCTGGAGCTCGACATGCGGCAGCTTTGAGACGACACCCGGCAGGCCGGTCGAGTTCGTGATGTCGTCGAAATCCGGGTCTCCGTTTGGCAGGGTGCCGCGGTTCATGTAGACGCGGACCTTCGTCGCCTGTCCGCCGTCAACGGAGCTACCGAAATGCTGGCCGACCACCATATCCAGGCGACCGTCCCGGTTCAGGTCCGCGAGCGATGCACCGGAGACCCAGTCTTCGGTGCCGTTCGTGTACGCAGCCCAGTTAAAGGTGCTGCCCGTGTACTCGTGGTAGGTGCCATTGCCATTGGCAACGAACAGGAAGTTTCCGTTGGGTGTGAACTGGTCAACCTCACCTGCGACAAATATGTCTGGCCAGCCGTTGCCGGTCATGTCGCCGATGGCGAAACCGAGTCCGTGGGCATTCGTCGGCAGTCCTGCAGCAGATGTGACGTCGGTGAACTGAAGTCCGCCATTGTTGCGCAGCAGGACAGTCGGGCCGCTGTTCCGCAACGAGTCAGCGACTACGAACAGGTCAAGCAGGCCGTCCCCGTTGTAGTCGAGCACTCCGGCCTGGCGGCCATTTGTAGACTGTGCATCAATGCCGCTTCCAGCGGTGACATCGACGAAGCTGCCGTTGTCGTTGCGCAGGAGGCGGGATGGCTCGGCAGACGGGCCTGTCTGTCCGGCGATCTTGTTGTTGGAGATGTACAGATCGACGTCGCCGTCGTTGTCGAAGTCTGCGAATACAGAGCCGGAAGCACGGCCGGTGATTCCCAGTGCCGTTTCACCGGAATCTGAAAAACTCCCCGCCTGGTTGAGAAGCAGTTTGTTCGGGCTTTGAGTCGGACCGGATGCGAAGGTGCCGGCAAACAGATCGAGCCATCCGTCGTTGTTCACGTCGCCCCATGAAGCGGTGTGCAGATAGGTGTTGGAGAGCAGCGCGTCGATGCCGCTTTCTGCGGCGACATCTTTGAACGAGAACGAGGGCGTGACAACGATTGGTGCTTCTGAAGAAGGTATGTTGACCAGAACTGTTGCAGGGTTGCCGAATCCCAGGGTTGCGCCGGGTTCCTGGGCCAGGTCCACGGCATTCAGGTTCATGAACAGCTTCTGACCGGTCTCATCGATATCGAGGGCGTACGCGCCGCCAATCCTGAAACCCTCACGGGCCTCTAAGACGTCATTGAGGAACGCGATCACCTTGTGATTGTTTGTCTGGGTGTCGTACTGAAGAACGGGTGCTTCCTTGTTGAAAGCGTTGCCGTGGGCGTCGGGCATGTAGTACATGTACCGCTCTGTCGGGTCGATCACGACGTGGGTCGTGTAGCCCCAGGCTGTGCCGACCTCTTGCAACTGGACCGTGTTCGGGTTGAACCGGAAGACCTTTTCAGGTTTTCTCGTGACTCCGTATATCCAGCCGTCTTCCGTCTCACGGGTCGCCGCCCTCATCCAACCGCCGGACGCAAACGTGACAGGCAGTACTGAGACCGAGTTCGTGGAGGGATCGTATTTTGCGAGTCCGTTGCCATTGACGGAGAAGTAGGCGTTTCCGGACTTGTCGACCGCGATCATCCGGTGGTTTGTGACGATGTTCTGGTTGCCGGAATAGATCACGGTGCGCTGGTTGATGTCGTAGACCATGAAGGGACCGGAATCGGTGCCGCCTTCAACCGCCAGGGCGTAGAGCAGCCCACCTTCCGGCCATGAATTTGTCGCCGGAATGGTGAAGCCGGGAAGCGGGACGCCGAGGCTCTCGTACGTGCCTGTGGTCGAGTCGGTTCGGGCGACCGATCCGTTCCGAGCGACCAGGGCGATGAGAACCAGAACTGCGACGGCAAGGCCGGCAACGATGCGGAATGTCCAGTGTTGCCTTTCAGAAGCTGACATGAAGTTCAGTTGCATCTAGCAAAAGTCTTTCGTGAATCGTGACGAGATCCGGAGCTGGCCGTGCTTCTGTGCCTGCCTTTGACAGGCTCGAACTAACATGAACATCCTTTTTTCATGGTGCGGTTTCAACGTGACCTATCGGTATGGCAAGTGTTGGCAATGGGGTTGGGAGCAGACCGCAAATCGGTAACAGGTTGCCTGGTCTCAGACTATTTGCTCGTTTCGGCATTCATACACCCCCGGACGTGAAAAGACCGTGCGATTTCGCGCACGGTCTTTTGTGGGAATTGTTGTTTCAGTTCAGAATGGTCAGGTGCCGTTATCCGGAACCGGTCCAAACTCGATGATTATCCACTCCCGGCTGCGAGGAACGTAGTTCGCGGGGTTGGTGTTCGTGTCGACTCGCGACAGTGTCTCAGTGCTGAATTGACTGACGCTAACGAAGCCGGTCGAGCCGTCCGGACAGGCGTCGCCGTTCGTGTAGGTCTCACCGTCGGGCATCGTCATTGCGGTGTTGGTCAGGTCGCCGTCCACCGAACGAAAGAAAGCGCCGAGGTTTGCCTTCTTTCCTTCGTCCGTGCTGCTCAGCGGATGAACATGAATGATTTCTCCGCCGTGTGTGTGAATGCCGCCTTCGCTCACTCGAAATACCGGCTGCTCCTCACCACATATGACAACTCTGTACCTCGCATGCCAGTGGTCGCCTGCGTAAGGCAATGTCGGATCCCAGATGACGTAGCTCGTGGCTGCGAAGGCCGTGAGGACGACGCCCGCTGCGAATATGGCTGGCAACAACAGCCTCAGTTTCGACCCGGAGATCTCGAGCAACATCAGGCCGGTCGACATGGCCGCCGCGCCCACTGTGTTGGCGATAACGTCTTCGACCTGGAACGTTCGGCTGGTGGTGAGGAGGTGCTGGCTCCACTCGAACGCCAGACCGGCTGTGGCCGAAATTCCAGCGGCGATGAATGCTGAATCGAGCGGTCTGCGTTCGCCGCCCGACCGGATACGCATGTGGAACCGGTAGACGAGTGCGGCCAGGATGGCGTACACGATAAAGTGACCTGAGACTGCTGCCAGGTCTTTGGATACTCCCGGCACCCGTGGCAGTTCCGGGGTTAGTGAAAAGAGCGCGACGATTGCCAGCCAGGGGAGCAATGTGGCAATAAATTTGATCAATCGGTTGACCTCACGCGGCTGAGCTACCAGCGGCTACGGATGTTTCAGACGCGAACCTGCCCCGGCGTAACGCCGGGGCAGGCTTTGTTGGTGGCAGTGTCTACTGCCTGCGCTTTTGGTTGCAATTAGGATACGAGTTCGCCCTTGTGCAAATGCACAGGTTCCTCTCTCGATACTGCGGGCCTGATTGCGTCTATCTTGTTTATGTAGTTACCCAAATGTGCTCTGCTACCGCTAACGGTAGTTTTTGAACGTTGGTTCGTGGACTGAACCCTTCTCGGACCATGCTGTTCTTGAGGTTCCAAAAAGCCAGTGTGAGTCGGCTAATCGTTCACAATATGCAGGCGAACGCCATACATGGCTGACCAATCTTCATCAAAGCCTGAATCTCAGCTCAGCACGTCAGAGCGCGAGATGGTCTGGTCGCAACTGGACAAGCGACCGCAGCAGTCGGAACTGATCTCCTACGACCCGGACGAGATCGCTGAGGTCGGCCGTCTGACCGCTAAGGAACTGAAACGCATATCCAGGCCTGCTGGAGGAGGACCAGCCCTCAACAAAGAAACCAGCGCGTTCCTCGATGCTACCTCCATCGTCCGGGCGCTTTCACGCGTGGCAGAGGACAGATTCGAACGAGGGTCGCTTGATGCTGCGGCAAGGACGGTGATAAACGCCATCCGCTGGCAGCGTTCCGCGGATGGTTTGTACATGGCGGGTGGTGTTACACTGCCGCGCCCGAATCCTACCCGGCTCTGGTATCTGCTGGCGGAGATTTACGTGAGAATGGATGAGCGCGATCTGGCTCTCAAGACCGTGCAAAAGGCCGGTGCGGGTGTGAGCGAGATCGCTGACCCTTCATTGACCGGAATGCTGCCAAGCGCGGCGGAGGAAGATGCGCCGCCAGCTGCTGCGACGACTGAGGTGCCTGATGAGTTAGCGACGCCAGCGGCGGCCATAACCGGCCTGCTCAGAAGTTACTTTGACAGGTTGGAGCTGGTCCGGCACAAGAGGTCACTGCTGATCATCGGCGCGGTCATACTGGGGTTGCTGGCCTTCACCGCGTTTCGGGCGCAGGTGGTGGCAAAGAGCATGATCGACAGCAATTCGCAGGGCGTTGATTATCTGAATATTGCGTTCGGACCTAATGGCCAGAATCGGCAGGATGAAGCGCTCTTACTGGCTGCCCAGGAGTTCGCCACTCTCCGCGCACAGCTGGACAGCTGGGCCTGGATAACCACCGCTAGCTCCATCTTGCCTCCGGCGCATGACCAGTTCGTGGGCATGACCAGGATGGCTGATCTTGGCATGCGGCTGGTCGCAGCACCGTACGCATTGGATGGCGCAGGCCGGCTCACGGACGTTGGATCGCCGTTGAATGTCTGCAAGTCGGCCGAGAGGCTGCGCTCCTTTGACGGGGGATTGCTGGGACAGTTGAAGAAGAACAGGACCGAGATGCTGAGCACCGTTTCTGTTGCAACGCAGGGTGCCTGCGACCCGGGTTGATTGGCGATGAAGGTTTCCGGTGAACAGCCTGGCCGCGGCCAGCAGTAAAGTTCACCTTCGCCCGGGGCTATCTAGCGCTTGCGGTTGCTTCCGACGCTGATCGGCGGCCGGTCACTTGCCCGCTCTACCGTGCGCACGTCGAGATCAGTACGCCACTTGAACACGAGGCCACCGATGCAGGCTGGTGTGCTGAGAAGGGCGGAGAAGGCGTTGGCTGCCAGGGAAAACAGGATCAGCAGGCATAACCACGCAAGTCGGAATATAAACATTTCGAAATTTCCTCAAGTGTTTCGGTGGGGCGGCTTGCGAAACGAGTGAAGTGAGAGTTGGGCGTTAGGCTGAGACGGTGTTCAGGCTGAAAGGGGAGGGTCGTTCGCTCAGGTGAATCCAGTTGTCCCCCAAGACGAAACGACCCTAACCCTTTATCCCTCTCCCGCTTGCGGGAGAGCGGAATTGGCGATGATGTCAACAGAGCCGACTACATCCTGAGCTTGCCGAATAGATTGGTTCAGAATTTTTCAGGCGTGCCTGTATGGACGGTAGAATCTCGCCTCGACGTTCGGGATGACAAACAAGGAGCACCCCGTCCCCGCCGGTATGCCGCGTCGACAGGACATCAGTCGATCATTGTCATAGAGGGAGAAGATGTTGGCGGCGTTCGATGGTCCGCCGGATGGGCTGTAGGTGGGGCGAAGACTACGGGGTGAGCCAGTCTTCCACTCCACCACCGGTTGGTTGCCCGACATTCGAGATCAGGAGCGACAGGTCTTGCGCTGTGACGAAGCCGTCGGCGTTGATGTCGACGAAGTTGCCGCTGCCATCGAGCCTGTCGGATGGTTCCGCGCCGAACGAAAGTAGCCATGCTGACAGGTCCATACCGTCAACCGTGCCGTCGCCGTTGATGTCACCGGCCCGGAGCGTAGTTGTGGGCGGCGCGCCCGTTACGGTGCCGTCAGCGGCAACGGTTATCGGAACTACAGGACTGAACAGTCGGGGCAGGAAACCTGAAGCGTTGGCCTGGATGTGATACTCACCGGGAGAGCCGACAAGAATAGCGATCGTCCCATCGGATGGGTTGTACCGGCTGAGCGATTTCTCGGTCGCCGATCCAGATATCGGAATGACGCTGGCCGACGGTCCGACCAGCGACAGTGAGGCGGCGTTAGTAACTGCCTGCAGGCCATAACTACCGCTAATTGTGGCGAACCCAACGTTAAAGGACGGCGATGTGGAGCTGGATATGAGATCGGCTGAGTTAGTGAATCCGGTACCCTCCGGTAATCCGCCTCCGTCCAGCGTGAACACATCGACTCCGATGCCAGATCGCACAACGTCAAACGTGACAACTGATCCGCTATTGGCTTCAGGGCCCGTACCGAGGGCACAGGTGACGAGTGTCCCGTTGCCACTAGAGTTTGGTGTTGGACCTGACGGTGTACCGCCAGAGTAGATGCTTCCACACAGAGGATTCTGAACAGTGAACTTCGAGCTGTCGTGGATCACATTCAGTTGAATACCGTCCGTCATCGCAAGAGGAACAAATGGTGTATTGACCGTGACCGTGTGCGAAGATCCAACGTTCAGAAGGGCCAGATCGCTGAGATCGAAGTTCAGCACCATTCGAGCTGAGCCGAGTGGGTCCGGGTTGTTATCAGGATCCCCGGACAATACTTTAAGCCCGAAATCGGCGTCGTTGTGAGCGACGGCCAGATCGATAAGGATCTGCCTGAGCGCGTAGGTGTCTAGTTCGTCTACGAAGGAGTCTCCGTTGATGTCACGCGTGCCGTTCCGCGCTATCAGCAGTGCTGCCAGTCCGGCCGCCTGTGGCGTGGAGAAACTGGTGCCGCTCGTTCGCCGGTAGTGACCGCCAACGCCATCGTCGTTGTTGATGCACTCGAGCCGAAGAGTTTCGTTCACGAATTCCAGCGCCGAGTCCGGCACGCATGTTGTCATGATGTCGACGGCCGGCATTGCGAAGTCGATAGCGGCGCCAGGTGAAGTAACCGGATTGGAGGGGGCCACCGCTCCACTGAAGTTGCTGCTGGAGTAGAAGGTGTCGTCTAGATTGCCGTTGCTCGCCGCGGGACCGTCACTCCCCGATGCTCCGTCCGTGTCGGCATAGCCAGAGATGGTCGCAACCTCCGGATATGAGGCCGGTTCCAGGTCGTCGTCGCCACCCAGGACGCCATCCGGTCCAAATATTTCCTTAGCAGCGTTGCCCGCGGACACGAAGTATGCAATTCCAGTGGCTACCGATCCCTGGATAGCGGACCTTAAAATAGCGGAATTGTTGTTCTCGACCAGAACACTCATATTCACCACTTCGACGTCGGCTGCGTTGGCGGTTATCGAGTCAATGGCTGCTACCAGCGCGTCGATAAGCAGCTCATCAGAGTCGAATCCGCCGATCGGGCCCAGAACAGGGTGGTCTCCGATCAGCCGGTAAGACCAGATGCGTGCACCGGGGGCCGTTCCGACGATGCCGATGCCGTTGTCTCTTGCTGCGGCGGCTCCCGCAACACGTGTGCCATGTCCCGCGACGTCCTGGTTTAACGCCGGGTCAACCGTGATGCATTCGTTGGTCACCCCATCGAAGACGCAGTTCCAGGCTCGGTGCAGGTTCAGGTCCGGGTGCGTGCCGTCGACCCCGGTGTCGATGATGGCGATGTCCACATCGAGACCTATGTCGTCGCCGTTGATTTCGGCAAATGGATGGGAGGCGTCGAGGCCGGACCGCTCCATCCATACCTGCACCTCCTGGTCAACCGGAAAATCGGTGAGTTCGAGCCCGCCGTTCGACTCCAGGTGTTTTACACCGGGGTGAGACGCCACAGCGGCCACGTGGTCATCTGGCACTATCAGCGATGCGCCATTTAGCGCGTGCTGGTATACGAAACGAACGCCAACTCCGTACTGGGATTCGAGTTCCGCCAGCATCCGGTCCGGGTCAACACTGTCTTCGAACATGACGATGTGGCTGGCCGAGATAGGGTTGGCCTGCGACACGGACGGACGGCGCGCGTCACCGACTAGCACAGCCAGTGATGCAAGTGCGACGAGCGCTACCAGCGCAATATTGCGAGAGGGTGCGTTCACAGATTAATCGGCCCATGTGGGCCCCCATCAGGCCCGGTTGTGGCCAGGTCGGTCCAGATCTGCCCAGGTCGGTAACGGTGTATGTCCGGCAAGAGGACTAAAAGTGGGCGAGGCTTCCTTCAGAGCGGGCCTGGTCCATAGCCGCACTGAACCCCAGCAACGCCAGGGGGAACATCAGGATGGCGAATACGCCGAGAACAATCAACTGCGTCCCGATGTCTGAGAAGCTGGCATTCGAAAGCACAGACAGGCGCATCGCCTCGATGGCGTGAGTCTGCGGCAGGGCCTGGGCTATTCGCTGCAGCCAGAACGGTAGCACGTCCACTGGGTAGACGACGCCGCTCAGGAACCCGGAACCGGTTACGAGCAGCAAGGTAATCGGGTCGCCCTGTTTGAACACGAGAGTGAAACTGGCGGCCATCAAGCCCATGCTCAGCATCACGATCAGGAACAGGAAAAATACTGTGATGGCCGGCAACACGTTGACTGTGTCGACGGCAAGTCCGAGCACAACGAATCCGCCGGCGATATACACGAGCATGCGCAACGACTCGCGTACGAATGGATAGAGCGATAGGCCGACTATGAGGACCGGGAGCCGCGCCTTCGTGAAGAGGAGCACCTCCAGTGTGCCCGTCACCTGCGCTGATCGAAGGCTCCGGGAGAATGCGTTGAGCGATGTTGCCGAGAACGTCGTGATCACGACCCCGAGCAGCATGAAGCTAACGTAGTTGCCGCCGTACTCTGAGATCGAGGGAACCGAAACGTCCCCCAGCGATCGTTCCAGGAACACCAGCACGATCAGGGGCGCTACCAGCGATCCTGTCTGCAAAATAAACGCGAACCGGTAGCTACGGGCAACCCGCATGTCTTTCCAGAGCAGTATCCAGAGGTCACGCAGCATTGTTAGTCGGTCCTCGCAAGCTGCTCGATGGCTGAGCCGAGTGAGACCTGGACCTTGTCGATTCCGGCAACGCCGACGCCGGAGTTGACGAGATGCTGGACGACCATTGGGATGCGGTCCTCAGGCTGATCAAGTGCCAGCTCGATAGCGAACCCTTCGTTATTTTCGCCGGTTGCGATCTCGTTCGCTCCGTGGATGCCGGGGAGTGTGAGGATGGATGCGGTAGAGCCGTTCATCCGGTTAGTTGTGCGAATGATCCAGCGGTCCTTGCCTGTGAGCTGCGAAACGACCCTTTCGACGGTGTCATGCGCTTTTAGCTCGCCCCGGTGGAGTATTGCCACCTTGTCACACAGGAAGGAGGCCTCTTCTGTGTTGTGTGTTGCAAGCAACAGGGTTGTGCCGAGTTTGCCGACCAGTTCGGTGCGGATAAATTCCCACATCTGCCGTGCGCCGGCCGGGTCGAGGCTGCGCGTTGGCTCGTCTAACAGCAGAATCTGCGGTTTGACGAGGAGACCTCTTGCAATGGCCAGCCGTTGCTTCATGCCGGATGAGTAGCGCATGACCAGTCGGTCGGCGTGCTCAGTCAGCCCCACGAGCTCCAGCAGCTCCGGAACGAGTCTGGCCTGTTCCGAACTGCTGATGTGCTGCAGCGTGGCAAAGACCCTCAGGTTCTCCTTACCGGAAAGCCGCCAGAACATGCTGCGTTCTTCGTTGGAAACGTAGATCAAGCGGCCACTGAGGGAGTCTGAGCCGTCCGTTACATCCTGTCCGTCGATTTCGATGTTGCCTTCGTCCGCGAGGATCAGTCCTGCAAGGATCTTGAGAAGAGTCGTCTTGCCGGCCCCGTTGGGACCGAGGAGCGCAGTGGACTGGCCGGCGGGGATCTGGAGGCTCACACCTTTAAGTACTTCGACTTTTTCGCGCTTCCAGAACGCGACGATGTCCCTGTAACCGCTGGTTACAGGAAATCTTTTGACAACTTTTTCAGTTTCAATGGCGAGTGCCATAGGTTGACCGTGTCCGGGGCAGGAGTCTCGGAGAGAATCTGACTCTCCGGGTCGCCGTTTTACAGGGGGGACTTCGAGCGGCGGTTCGCCGATGGGTCGAAAGTTAAAGATCTGCTTACGAGTCAGTTTAGCGGTCGGCGTTTACGGAGTTGCAGACTTCGGTGAGCCTGTGCATGTCTGACGGGTAGCGAAGGTGTTTGACAGGCACCTTTGCAAGCATCTGAGTGATTAGCCCGAACTGCTCGGCAAGGCGCTTCTTACTCAGTATGGTGTTGTTTGAGATGCCCTGCATGATCGTTGGTAGCGCCTCGACGGGCGGCACCTTCACGATTTCCGGCCCTTCTAGCTCATCAGCCTTGACCCGTTCGAGCAGGTAGATCGTTCGCAGCGGGAGACTGGCGGAAACATCAGCCTGTTCCGCTCTCAGAGTTACCCGTGTTTTGTCGTAGTCAGGTTCGGCGTGAACATCGCCGCCCATTCGTCCTGTGACGAAGTCCAACGAATTCTGATCGAGCCGGACGTGATTGGGTCCCCATTCAACAACCGGTTCTCCACCGTCCTGCCAGACAGAAACCAGGTCGTCTGCGACCAGTGTGTGGCCCATTGCGTGGAAACTGGCGGAAAGGGTCGATTTTCCGGTGCCTGAGGTGCCCAGCAGGGCAACCACACCACCATCGACCACGACGGCTGCGCCGTGCAGAGTCACCGCTCCGAGGAAGTTGAGCGCCAGGGGCAGCACGCGGCCCTGGATGAATGGATTGACCTCGCCCCAGGGAACCTCCGGCCACGGGTGGCAGACGATACGGGAGCCATCATCCGAAACCTCGAAATCGCAGAGATCTTCCCAGCGAATCACCAGGCGGGAATCGAGATCGTACAGGGCAAACGGCTTAAGGACGTCGTCGGCCGTGTGGTAGTGGCTCCGGTAGACGGCTTCCGCATCGTCGATTCCGGGGTAACGGCCCTGAGCATCCGGCCACACGATGTTGATATCGCTGTGGCCGGACTCAATGCGTTGAAATCCGGGGATTTCGACGTTCGATTCGACGACGCGACCGTAGACACGATAGAGGTACACGTGCGTCGCAATCTCCCCTTGAACTGAGGGGGCCACTGCAATATTACGGTGCGGCGGCGCAGCGTCGTAAGAGTTACGTGAGCTGGCCGTGTGCGCAGTTGCTGACGACGTTGCCGTCAGGCCGACGTGGCCTCGCAGTTATTGTAGTAGTGGCCGTCCCAGCAACTGGCAGGGTCGGTCATGATGTACTGGTCACCAGGGCCGGAGCGTTTCTTCCACCAGCTGCCCGTCTTGGTCTCTTCCGAAAGCGAGCCGATTATGGAAACCGAGGGCTTGGAATATGCCCTTTTTTCGGTGGTCGTTTCCTGCACGTTGTCGTCTCCTGATAAAAACTTCGCTTACCAGATGCAAGCTCGTTTGACCTGTGAACGGGTTTGACCGGGAGTCCCGACAGGTTGCAGATATTCGTCATCAACGATCGGGTCGCAGGCAGTCCTGAGCTCCGAGCGGTCGCAGGATACACGCGCTACCGGGGTTCTGGCGATCCAAAAGTAGCGGACAATATAAATATTTATTCATATTTGAGCCGGGGACAGGCTTTGGAGCGTTATGAAAACGGTCCTGTCCCCAGACTCAAATCTTGCCCGTTGCCGGGCAATGGTGCTGATCGCGTCTCCGCTTTCAGCACCTTTGGACTAGGCGGAGGTGTTCTCACAGTCGACGCCGAGAGTACAGATATCAGTCTGTCCCCCGTCGCTAGACTGGAAGATCATTCCATCGCCTGCGCCACCGACCTTGATTTGAAGGGTCTTCCCTGCAATCGTGCCAATGGCGCTCACCGTCGGAGAAGTGTAGTGCTTCTTGATTGTGCACCTCCTAAGTTACGGGTGAGGTAGAAGCTGAACCACGTTGTGACGGAGACGCTCCTTTTTCGTTCTCATTTCCGTCATCAACCACATGTTGGCGTAGCCATTGCTCGAGCGTGATAGCCGCCCAGAGCGCTGTGCGCCGCCTGTTATCAACGTGGCTTGCCGAACCCAAATAGTGTGACCATGCCTGCTGTAGTGAGACCGGATCGACCATTCCGGAGTCTTCCAGCACTGGCGAACGGAAAAACTCAGAGATTTCCTCCGCCTGGCTTTGCGTAGATTTCACGTCGTAGAGACTTGAAAAATCGGTCTTGTAACGCCGGTTGCGAACCGTTTCCGGAAGAATGCCTTTCATCGCCCTGCGCAACAGCCGCTTGCTGTAGCCGAAGCGGTATTTGACCTGTGGCGGTACCGACACCAGGAACTCTGCCAGGTTGCGGTCCCAGAAAGGGTGGCGAGGCTCAAGGCCGTACTCGGCAACGGTCACATCGGTCCACGTATAGCCCGGAAGACCGCCGCGCATCTGAATCCATGCATCGATTTCTTGCTGTTGATGGCTTTTGAAGCTGCGGTCGCTGCGCCAGTCCGCTTCTCTGGCGGCATCGATGGCATGGCGCCCTCTCTCGCTGATCCAGGGAGCCGTTTCGATGTCGTCGTCGTCACTGCCGCTGCGCCAGCTAAATGGCACAAGCGAGCCGGCGGCGCTCAGCCCTGCCGAGAGCCAGGCTCTCCGGTGAAAGTAACGCCACTCACGTCTTATGGCGCGCAGATTAAATGCACGAAACAGGTCTACGAGGTAGCCGGACCCGGCTGTGAAAACCTCGTCACCGCCAAGGCCGGTGAGAAGGACGTGTGACCCGTTTCGCTGTGCTTCACCGAAAAGCTTTCGGTGGCTCTCTTCGTGCGGAGCGATGTGAGGCTCTGCGCGGCGCAGCCCGAGCGGGGAGGAGCCAAGGCTGTCATCGTCGAACTGCCCGGATTCGATCATCTTTCCAGGTGTGCCGTACATTTCGACCGTTGGCCTGATGTACTCGGTCTCATCCACCTCGTCCATATCTTTGTAGACGTTCGAGTAGTAGCGCAACTCCGGCAGGTCAGGCGAGTCGGTTCGGCGCATGTGCTCCGCTGTCGCAAGTATCGAAGTCGAGTCCATGCCGCCGCTTAATGAGATAGCCACCGGACCGGCGCTGTTCATCCGTGACCGCACGGACTCTTTGAAGATGGCGAGAAACCGCTCTTCATATTCGCGGTCATCCTTCAGTGCCAGCACGTCTGACGGATCAGGATTCCAGTAGATTTCGACCTTTGGACCTGCTGTGGAGACTGTCATCTGGCAGCCACCGGGCAGCTTCTTGATTCCTTCCAGGAAGGTGCGTTCCGGGGGGGCGGAGCGTGAGTCGAGGAACAGTGCGATGGAAACCGGGTCCGGTTCCGCTTTCACTATTGAGAGGATCTGCGAAATCTCTGTGGCGGCTATGAACCGCCTGCCGTCACAGTAGTAGTGGAGCATCCGAACTCCAATCGGGTCTCGACCGCAGAACAGTTCTTGCTGTGTCGAGTCCCAGATGGCGAATGCGAAGTCTCCGGTGATCCGGTCCACGCAGTGCTTGCCCCATTTTCGGTAGGAGGCGAGCAGCATCTCCGAGTCAGGAAGGGTGGCCAGTGTTGACGGATCAAGTTTGAGCGCAGCTGCCAGGTCGACGCGGTCGTCGATGCGGCCATCTAAAGCAACGGCGTAGCGGCCGCGGTCGGAAACACATGGCAACTGCTCGAAAGACGCCTGCGGAGTTGTCTTTAGCAGGCATGACCCGAGCCCTACGGATTCCGAGCTCCAAACACCGATACCGTCCGGCCCCCGATGGGCAACGGCGTCAGTCATCGTGCAGAGCTGCTGGTCCGTGACCGGCGCTCCGTCGAGGTTGAATATGGCGGCAATTGCACTCATATGGTGATCGGCTCAGGCGGGATTGCCTTCGCTTTCACTCTCAGTTCTCGATGTAATCAGGGCGTTTTGAATCTGGCCTCGTGACCCCGCGCCATAGTCATCCAACGACCTCAGCTGGGCGAAGGTAGAGACGTGGCGGACAGAGTCATTGATGATTTTTTCGTCGTGGACGACCCAGGCGTGGGCGTCGAACGAACCGGACCGCTTTCTGACTCCGTATCTGACCTCTGTGAAGATGCCGTCTTTTGCCAGCCATTCGCTCAGCGCCAGCGAGCGCTGTAGGCAGTAGGCCCATTCGACCGGGTAGCGAGAAGCTCTGCTGATGGCCGCAACGCGTTTCTTTATCAGTGCACGGTCTTCATCACCTGCATCACGCCTGACATCTGACCCGTTTTTTGGCCCGTGTTCTCCGAAAAGCCACTGGTTGCCGCGTGCCCGTCCCATCAGGCGTTTGGCACGGAACAGCCACAGGTAGGCGCGCACGAAACGCAGCCATTCCGCTGGACTAGACCGAACTATGGAGAGGAGCCTAAGCATGGTTGATGTGCATCAATCCGTATGACTGGAACTGCTGTAGTAGCGCCTCGACATCGGCTTTCAACATCGTCTTGTCGACCTCGTACTCGTCGAGCAGCGCCAGGACGACGGCGTCGATGCTCGGGGCGTCCCTTAAAAGCGCCCACGTTCTAGCGGCGACTTCGTTCAGAGCGAAGTAGACGCCTGTTTCAAGGTTGGCCACCACGATCTCATCTCCAAGCTCCTGGAGAATGACATCCGACGGTACGGTGACCAGGCCGTCGTGTTCAGGTTTCTCAGCCATTGCCGCCCCCGGATTGTCAGTTGCCGAAACAGATTCCATTGTTTGCCGCCTTGTTTGAGGTGTTAGCCGGGTCTGTGCTTGTCGTTACCGGGCACAGCAACCCCGCTCGATAGCGAGTGCAGCCACCTGTCCACCTGTACTTCGTGCCAGAGTCTTAGCGGGTTGCGCAGGTACCCGAAGGACCGCTGCATCACCTCGCCAAGGCGCTTGAGACGAGTTCGCCCCGGGGCGTCGATCGCTTCATCGCCGTAGTGCTTTTCCATGTACTGACGGTTCGGCGCCATTCGCCTGAACACGCCTTTTAGCACTGCTCGAAACGTGTAGACGGACTGATGCGGCACGAGCTCTGTGGCGGTCAGCGCGTTCGGTTCGAGTACGCGCTGCCTGATGAACAGCTCTTCCATCTTTTCTGAGTAGTCAGCCGGTCTCAGGACGTCGAGCACCGGAGCGGGCACGTTGGCGCCCATGATCGTGGAGGCTGTCGACAGGATGCTGAATATCGGTCCGTCTAGCCTGTATTGCTTCACTTCCGAGAGGAAAAATTCCCAATCGATGTTCTTATCGTCGACGCCGATCAAACCGATGACGTCGTTTAACTGCTTAAGGCTGGAGCCACTCGTAAAGCGGCGGTCCTGGAAGAAATGAAGGCTAACGTGCAGCAGCATGTGTTCCGGCGAGGGAACGAAGACATCCATACCATGCAGTGTCACGGGACGGGCATGCTGCCAGAAGGTGTCAATATCGAAGTGCAGAGGGCTGTCAGAACCCACGATATGGGTGTGAATCTCGAAGGAGAGCTCACGGTCGTGGTTGTGCAGCCTGGGGAGGTGCTTGTGCTCCGGGGAGACGCTGCCACCCGCTTCGTAGCCAAGGCTGCGGGCGATTTCCTGGGCACGGTCGGCGAACTCAGCCTTCACAAGCAGGTCGACATCCGACATTTCACGGACACCCGGGTCTCGGTACACCGAGTCGATGAGTGCGACGCCTTTGAGGGCCATGACTTCGATGTTCTCGGCTTGCAACGCCCGCACTGCTTTTACGAATTCGGAGCGGATGTGGAGGGTGCGAACTGCGGTGTGCCTGTAGTGGCCTCGGATATGTTCCATGTGATCCGCGGGCAGTAGGTCGGCAGAGACGTTATCCCGAAGGAACGCGAAGAGCATTCCGGTCATGCGGTGCCAGTGGGCAAGCCGCATGGTGCGATCCCAGGAAATGGGGTTTTCGCTGATCAGGTTGACGGTCCGGGCAACGGTTTTTGAATCACCGCCCGGCGCGCAGCCAATCAGTAGCTGTTCCTCGGAACTGAGCTTCAAGGTGTCTGTATCTTCTTTCGAATTTTGAGCAACTACACTTGCTGGAAACAGTGAATATCATGACTGCGACCGGGTCGCTACCGAATACGGGCTCGAATCAGGTTCAGCGTGCGAATAATCGGTTAAAAAGATGTGAACTGTTGGTACTCGTGGCATGAGCCGTTCGTGGCTACGCCCGTTCGGCTGCGTTTGCGAGACCGCAAGCTCTACTGAAGCGTTCTTAGCCTGGCCTCTGTCGCCTCCAGATCGTGTAAGCGCCACCTGTAGCGGGCGCTACGATTGCGATTACGCCGAGGGCGATCAGCACCGACGCCCACCACGGCATTCCGCCACCGCTTTCGTCCGGTTCACCTGGCAGATCGGGATCGACTGGTTGTGTCGATTGAGGAGTTGGTTGCAGGGCGCTGAGCGGGGTTGCGGTCGGTCGAGGTGTGCTGGTTGGGGCAACGGTTGCGACAGGCGATGAGGTTGGCTGTGGCGCAGGTGTTGGCGAAGGCGGTTGGGTAGCGGTAGGAACAGAGGTTGGTGTAGCGGTCGCAGCGGGCGGAGTCGGCGTGGGAGTCGCTCCACCCTGGTTGCCTGAGTCGTCCGGGCTGATCGCAACAACGCCAAAGAGCGAGAATCCACCTGCCAGCCCGGTGAATACGACTGTGCAGCGAGCAAGATCGCCTTCCAGTTCACAAGACGCCGGCAGTGTGTGTGACACCCCGTCGTCGCCGATCTTCGTGATGAAGATCTCCTTGCCACTGGCAACTCGGTCTTCGTACCACTCTCGGCTCACCGTCAACGAAACCGAGTTGTCACCAAGATCGTCGTTCGTTATGTCCTTTTTGCCGACCAGGACGACAAATGCGATGTCTGACGCAGGGTCTTCTATCTCGCCACCAGAGCCCGCTGCGGCGAGCTGGAACGACGTTACTTCAGCAGGAATCGTCGTGATATCGCCGATGAACTCTGCGGCGAGTCCTATTGCGCCGGGCAGGCCAGACATCGCCACGCCAAATTCGGCGCCGACCTGCGTGACCAGTCCGCTGCTGCCAGAGAACTCCTCCGGTGTGGGCGGCTTGAACATTAGAGTCGGATCGTTGATCTGGACCTGCACGGAACTGGCTTCCGCTTCGACCTGAGCCGGTCCCGTGATGGAAACATGTTCATCTATGACGAGCGTTGCGGTGCCTGTCCCATTTTCAATGTCCAGGTTGAGGTTGCCAACCTTTGACTTGAGGGGGCCGGGACTGGAGGAACTGCCGCTTATCGGTTCTGTAGGGAACTCCAGCAGCAGACCGCCCTCACTGGGCGTGATGGATGGACCGGCGCCGTCCAGCGTTATCTGAGCGCCGAACGCGTCGGAGACAGCGTCTTCGAAATCTGCGAGTTCCAGGTTGTTTGCGATGATCCTGGGTGCGGTGGACGTTGCTGTCGGCGGATCGGTCGGTGCGCCGGAGCCCGGGGCTGTCAGCACTTCGTTAGATGGCTCGGAGAGCGGGCTTTCCGAGTCGGAGTTGCGTGCTCTGACGCTAAACCTGTAAGAGGTTGAACGGCTCAGTCCTGTGTAAGTTGCTGAGAGCACGCCAGGGCCAACTGCGAAGCCTTCTCCTGCGACCGGGTCCGAGGTGATGATGTAGCCGGTGACCGGTCCTGATCCGGTCTCGGTAGGCGCCTGCCATGTGACGATAGCTGAAGTGCCGTTTTCTCCGAGTGTTGCCGATACCGACTGTGGAGCGCCAAGCGGCTCAAGCGGATTGATAGCGGCGGTGATGGGTGCGCTGGGACCGGTTCCAATCGAGTTGATGGCGTTCACCTGGAACTGGTACGACTGCTCAGGGTCAAGCCCCCTGATGTTGACGCTCGTCTGTTGCGCCGACACGACGACTGCCTGACCGCTCGGAACGACGAGCACGCGGTAGCCAGTGACCGGAGAGCCGCCGTCGTCTTGCGGCACCTGCCAGTTCACGGCTGCGCCATTGACGATTGGAGTGACGATTACGTCTTGAGGAGCACCCGGGGCTTGCAATCCCGGTCCTGAAGTTGGAGCAGGTGGGGCACCGCCACCTCCGCCACCACCGCCGCCTGATGGAACTGTCGCGGTTGGAACCGGGGTCGGGGTGTTTGGAACCGGGGTCGAAGTCGGAGTCGGCGTCGGCGGAGGGGGAGATTCGAGTACTGAGAGTGGACCGGCAGGGATGAGATCAAATGTAACACCTGTCGGATTTTCCACACTCGGTGGCTCAAATAGCCTGGTCGGAAGGGTTCCGGTAGTGCTGAAGCTGAGCGTCGGCTCGCCAGCTTTCCGGGTGATCGTCAGGTCCATTATCCGGCTTGAGGAAGGTCCTATAGAGGAGGTTGTACCGCAGATGAACCAGGTGGACCCGTCTGCGATGTTGCGCCCCGTCCATGCCGACGTCGGTGGTGTCGGAGTGGCTGTCGGCATTGGCGTGGGCGGCGGAGTCGGCGTCGGCGGGGTAAAGATCACATCGCAGGTAGCTGAAATAGTCACCTGAGCTGGATCGTGTTTGATCGATATCTGGGCTACGTTGACATCTGAGAGGCCCGTGCCGCTGATGTGAAGCTGTACGACCGCGGTGCCGTCGATGTCAGGTACTACGACGTGGTTAATCGCTGTTCCCGCACCGTCTGTGAACCCAATGGTTGGCCCTGCCTGAGCCGAGACGCCGAAAACGGCTACCGCAGTGCTCACCGCAACGGCTGCGAGCATTACAACCAACCCCGCAAAAACGGGTCTGAACGGTTTTTTCATTACTCCTCTGGCGAGTAGTACGAACGTGACGACGTGTTGAGACCGGGAACCGACCCGGCCACGGCATTCTGGACGCAGTTGCCGTCAGAATGCCGCGACGAGTGTTTAAATTCGCAGAGCCTATTGGTCACTGCCAGGGTCGGTCACCTGACACGCCGAAATTGCTGATCAGGATCGACAGATCAGCAGCCGTGACCGCTCCGTCGACGTTTGCCGCGAGAATCCCGTCGGCGTTGATGTCCACCACGTTGCCAAAGGCGTCACTACGTCCGATTAGATCCACTGGTTTATCGCCAAATGCGTCTAGGAGGGCGCTCAAATCAGCTCCAGTAACAGCCGGTGGAACATCTCCCGACGTAATCTGCCCGCCCAGCATCATCACAGGCTTATTTTCACCGGTGAGACCGAGGTCGTAGTCCGATAGTGAAAGGTCGATCTCCTGGCCCGGAACGTTGCCCAGTACATGGGTGAAGTATCCCGGAGCGCCGATACGCAGCCTATAAAGATCACGAGTCACGCCATTGAAGACGAACGAGCCGTCGACTAGAACGGACATGCTGTCGACTACAAGATTGTCAGAATCCCTAATCAGCTCAACAATCGGGACAATTTCTGTGAACTGAGCATCGTGATCAACCTGTGAAGTGCCGCGGTCCGGCAGACCCTGCAGAGTCACTGTTCCGGGTGGGGCGATTATCGAGGCTAGGTCATTCACAGTCAGCGTGAACGATTCCGTGTCTGTCCCACTGGCACCGTCGTCTGCTGTGACAACGATGGCGTAGTCACCTGCATCACCGAAGTCGGTGACAAAGGAGATTGTGGCCGCGCCAGGACCAGTGGGCGTGATGGAGGCGATGCTCGTCGGAATTGTGAACCCGTCCAGCGTCGCCGAGATTACCGGTATGTGGCCGAGGTCTGTGTCAGCGTCGGATGCTGTGACGAAAACGTCGAGTGAACTTCCTTCGTTCACCGATTTATCAGTAATCGTGTCTATGACTGGTGGCTGGTTTGTGGTTGTGACGGTCAGCGTGAAGGCTTTGACATCGTCGAACATGCCATTGGCCGCTGTGGAATCATCTGTAACTGTGACTTCGAGCGTGTATGCGCCTTCATCGAAGAATCCTGGCGTGAAGTCCAGGGAACCTGATCCGTCGCCGTTGTCGGTCAGGGTTGTGAACCCGGTCAGCACGCTCGGTATCAGTACAATCGGACCTCCACCAAGGCCGTCATCGATCGTCGCCGAGAACGCAAGGCCGTCCCCATCCGGGTCGGCTGCACTTAGCGGCACATTCAGTGAAGCGTTCTCCGCCACCGTTTGGGGAGAGGTGATAGCTGTCAGCACTGGCGAGCGGTTGACCTCGTCCACAGTCAGCGTGAACGACTCGGTCTCGGTCACCGCTCCAATCGCTTCCACAGCCACCGTATAGATACCGCCGTCATCGAATGTTGGGCTGACCGCAAAAGTTCCAGTATTGTCAAAGTTGTCGAGGAATGTGATGAATGGCATTGCAACGGACGGTATCGGATCGCCGTTAATCGTCGCTGTGAGCGTCGGTATCACTCCGTCCGTTGTGGAGTTAACCACGACTTCAGGCGTTAGTGTGGAGTTCTCATCCACCGTCTGATCGCCAATCGGGTCCAGCAGGTCCCAGACAGTGAGGGTTCCCAGCGCGCCCGGCAGAACCTCTGTTCCGGCCTCGAAGAATGTTGTCCGGAAGGGATGTAAGCCACCGAGTAGCGTCAGCACCGTCTCACCTGTCACATCGCCGTTCTTCGTGATGGTGAAGCTCGCTGCGATGCCGCCGTCGGCGTTTGGACCGTCCTGCAGCGCACATGTGAATGCTGTGCCGCCTTCGACGGGAATGGCGAGACTCACGGCTCCACCGGCGTAGATAGTCCCGCAAAGTGGCGCTGAGATGGTGAACTGCGCGTCGTGCTGGATATTGACCTGCACCGTGTCGGCTGCATCGAAACCGAGGTCTGTGACCTCGAGGCTCACGGTCGTCGAGTCACCGTCGCCGTCCAGCGAGATCACAGACGGGCTGAATACCAGCGATGTTGCATCCGCGTCTGCATGCTGGCTCCCGTCGCCCACGACCATTGCCGCGGCTACGAGGGTCAGCATGAGAGCCAGCGTTGTCAATCTTTGCTTGGACATTTGCTAACTTCCATACTGAAAGGTCTCTTTCAGACCGCTACCGGCACACTGCCGAGGACTTGATCTCTTTGCGATGAAGCACCCGGCCTTGAGCAGGGTCGGGTCCGATTGATTGTTCGAGACGGTAATTGTTGAACCGGATCAGATTGCCTGCCAATTTTCATGAGCACGGATATTTAGTGCTCATACTTAGCAGGTCTTTTCGGTCAATATCTATCCGGTACCGTGACACGTTCTCGTCGTTTGATTTAACCCAACGAATTGAGGCCACCGGTTCGTCAGGAAGGGCTGGCAGATGGGAAGCGTGTACGCGACGGGGATTTCGCGTGTGTAACCGTTGGATGGGCGATGTGCCCGGTTCCATCAAGCCCGTGTTCGGACAGATGGGGACCAGTCCGCAACCGTGTATTTTTTTGGGACTCGCGAAATCGGATCAGTACCTGTTCTGACGCAAATTCCTGATGCTGATATGTTGCAAAAAAGGAGCTGGAAAGTTACAGTTCAGCCGTGGAGGGATCGTCTGGTTTTCATCTTGGAATTCGTGGAAATGACAGCGCTTCCGGCCATGCTGGCACACCCGACCAAACGGTTCGCACACGCTCTAAAACCTGATGCCTCACGTCCGCTCGCTGTAAGAGTGCTGTAATGGTTGCTGCAGCAGGATTTGCTGCTCGACAGATGCCCAGACTCTGGCACTGCCGAAGGGTTTAGAGAAACCGGGCTGGAACTACCGGAAACGGAAATTGGTTGGGTGTCTCCTACCTTAGTGGTGATGTGATGGGGTCACTTAACATGAAATCAGCGGTCGTTGGTACGGCAACCTGCTGGATAGCTCGCACTTTCGTTTTTCTTCCCAGCCGGCTTGACAAGTAGGTTTTGACAGATGCAAATTCGACCCGTTGCAGCTGGATTCTCATTCACAGCGCTTCTACTAATTGTTGCTGCTTTACTTGTTTCGACTCTTTCTTCGTCACCTGAGCGAGCCAGTTCCGCTGTCTCCAGCGCTCCTGGCGATGTTTCGTCTATACGATCAGGGGACTGGTCGGACCCGACGGTCTGGAGCAGCGGTCTTGTGCCTCAATCCGGCGACAAGGCACTGATCTCAGCCGGTCACACAGTCGTCTTCGACACCAATGCGGTAGTTAGCGGTGTTGATGTCAGCGGCAAGCTCGATTTCTCTCGTACCGTCAGCACGACACTTGAGACCTCTGACAACGTCGTTGTCCAGTCCGGCGGTGAGCTGATCGTGGGTCTCTCGGAAGACCCGATTCCGTCAAACATCGTGGCAAGAATTGTTTTCGATGTCGACACAAACGACGACTGGGTCGGTGGCAGCGACTTCGCATCTTCCGACACTGGCCTCTGGGTCATGGATGGCGGCCGGTGGGAGAGCCACGGATCTCCCATCTACATTCCCTGGACCGAGCTGGCGGCTGACGCTTCTGCCGGGTCAACCGAGGTAGTTGCCGAAGGCGCCCTCGTTGACTGGCCTGTTGGTGCCACTGTCCTCGTGACAGCGACAGGGCGCAATATTTCAACTGCTTACGGCGTTAACGACTACTTCACCGAGGACGAGGAACGCGGCATCGCGGCTGTGCAGGACCTCGGCGACGGCACAAGCAGGATCACCCTGGACGCCCCGCTTGCTTACGGCCACTCAGGGTCTGGAGTAACGAACGGCGAAATTGGTCTGCTCTCCAGGAACGTGGTCGTCTCTGCCAGTAATTCAGCGCGTGCCCACACGGTGTATATGCACGGCTCCAGCGGCACAGCCAGCGACACTCTGTTCCTTCACCTTGGACCTACTGTGAGCAACCGCCACCCGGTCCACTTCTACGCAATGGCTGAGACGTCAATCGGCAAGGTGTTCCGCGGCAACGTCATCTGGGATTCGCTCAACCGGTTCGTAATGATTCACAACTCCGTGGGGATAGAGCTCACGGACAACATTGGCTACCGCGCTATCAAAGGTGGCTTCAAGCTTGAGGACTCCGGCTCCGGGATCAACGGTCCGAAGCCGATGGACAATATTTTCATCCACAACCTCGCTGTCAAAATCACAGGTCTTGACCGAAATGACAGGAGGCTGGCGGCGTTCCAGTCACAGCGAGAAAACCACTTCCTCGGCAATACAGCCGTCAGTATCGGTGGTAATGGCGACTCGTCAGGGTTTCACTGGCCTGAAGCGCACATTCAGAGCTCCGGCCAGGTCTTTGTTCAGAACGAATCACACTCGAACCTGATCCACGGTATGTTCGGCTGGCAGAACAACGGCGCTTTCCACATTGTTGAACCGAGCGTGTGGCGGAACAGCAGTAGCGGTATCAAGTGGGGCGCTTACGTAAACTCAGTGCAGTTCCATGGCCTGAACTCTGTCGGCAACGTTGACGCTAACTTCCGCGCTCGGAACAATCACCCGCAGATCTTCGACTCTTACTTTTCAGGTGAGGCAAGTTACCCGACTAACAACGGGCTGTTCATCGATTTTTACACCCTTCCGCCCTCACCTGACGACCCCGGACGGACTTACGGCTCAGTGTTGGAGAATCACGTAGTTGCAGATGTGAACCACCTGCCCAAGACGACCTGCGCCAATGACGATGACTGCATACCGACCTTCAACGCCATCGTTGGGACGCAGCTACTCTCAAGTACCCCGATCCGCTTCGGCACCGACTGGGAGACGAGAAACCCCTTCTTCGACGTGCGTGACTGGCAGGGCACTGGTGACGGTCTCCCACTGAGCTTCCGGGTCTCCAGGCCGGACCAGCCCAAGCCTTCGCCATCCGCCTTCTACCATGCTCCGTTCGACGCATGGGTCGACCCGGAGAACAGCACAGCTGCAGCGCGGCCGCTGCCACCTACCATTTCATGGACATCCACGCCTTCTTCCGTGGGCTCTGGACCGGTTACGTTCAGGGCCTCAGCAGCCGATTTCACCACGAACGAAGGAGAGATTGAGTTCTTCGTTGACGAGATGGAACAGGCTTCACCGTGGCGGGCGGAGTACTACTCCAACCCGAACCTGGCCGGATCACCGGTGGTTGTTACTGAGAAACCTGAGCTTGACTTCTTCCTTGGCATCGAACCCGAAAACCGGGATCTTAGCTTGAAGAGCACGAAAAACCTGTCTCCTTACCTGACTCTGACGCCGAAAGGCTCGTGGTCTGGGAGGTTCACGCGGGACTTTACCCTGGACGTTGGAGGCGAATTCGAGTTCTTCGTCCTGGCAAACGACGGCGTGAGGTTCTACCTCGACGGCGCGCTGCTTGTCGATAGCTGGCGCGAACACTCAACGTGCTGCACATCGGAGAGCACCAGGCTGGTGAATCTGAGCGCCGGACCGCACCAGATTGTGACCGAGTTTTTCACCTCCACCAATGACCGTGCGAAATTGACCGTGGAAATGCACCGCATCCTTTCCGGCTCTTCATTCGCAGACTCCTTCACCTTCGACCCTTCCCTGTGGAAGAACCGCAGGCAGATACGCGTCTACGCACGTGCTCACGACCCTGCGACCGAGTTCTACGCCTACACACCGGTCCTGACATTCGACAACCCGAACTTCGATATCTCAGCGCCTGAGACGGCTCCGCCCTCGCCCGATGCAACGCCTACGCCTGTTCCACAGGCGACCGCTACGCCCGTTCCGCAGGCTACTGCTACTCTCGTACCGGTGCCCGGAGGCGAACGGGTTTCTGACGGGCTGATCGCTCTGTACGAGTTCGAAGAGGGAGCAGGCTCATCAGTTGCTGACTCTTCAGGCGTAGGTACGCCGCTGGAACTCACCGTGCAGAACGTTGCCAGCGTCACATGGGTGGCAGGCGGCATTCGAGTCGACGGTGATACATCTATCGGTTCGTCTGTCGCGGCCGCGAAGATCTCAGATGCCGTCAAGGCAAACAGCGAGATAACGGTCGAGGCGTGGATCACGCCTGCCGACCTGGCGCAGACCGGGCCAGCCCGCATCATGACGATATCCGGCGATTCAATGAACCGGAACGTCACACTGGGCCAGTCGGACAGCTCATACAACGTGCGCTTCAGGAGCGCGGACACTGACCTGAACGGTTTGCCGCCGCTCGACTCCCCCGCGGGAGCTGTTGCTCAGGCCCTGCAGCACGTGGTTTTCACTCGGGATTCCGCGGGCAACACGACGCTCTATGTTGACGGTGTCCCTGTTCAGACAGGGGTTGCTTCGGGCGACCTGAATTCGTGGGACGCTGCCTACGTGCTGACGCTTGCGAACGAGATTGGTGGCGGACGCACCTGGCTTGGTGACTTCCACCTGGTTGCGATCTATGCAAAGGACCTCTCACAGGCAGAGGTTTCGCACAACTTCTCGCTGGGCAAGGATGCTACGGCGGTGCCGCCTGCTCCGACGCCGACCCCGATTCCTGAGCCTGTGCCCACAGACACGCCCGAACCTACGCCTACCAACACGCCAGAGCCAGTTGGCCCTGTGCCCGGGTTGGTCTTGAGCGATGTGAACCGGACCAGTGCGCTGCCGTTGGACGGGGCCACGGTGAGCGGTGACATCTTCGTGCGGATTTCGAACGATACCGAAATCAATACGGTGATCTTCTTCCTCGACGATCCGGACCGGACCGGCGAGGCGTTCCGTACTGAGCTGGGTGACCCTTACGACTTTGCTGGCGGTCCCCAGGCCACAGCTAACCCGTTCGACACGACCCAGTTGGCGGACGGCAGCCACACGATCGGTGCTGTCCTCACGTCTTTCGCCGGTGATGTCGAAGTTCTTATCGGCATGTTCACCGTAGATAACTTTGTGGCTCCTCCGCCGACGGAAACGCCTGTGCCGCAGCCGACGGAAACGCCTGTGCCGCAGGCGACTGAAACGCCTGTTCCGCAGCCGACAGATACGCCTGTACCACAGGCAACGAGCACACCTGTGCCTCAGCCGACAGCGACGCC
This sequence comes from Chloroflexota bacterium, assembly GCA_029262735.1. Classification (GTDB taxonomy): domain Bacteria; phylum Chloroflexota; class Dehalococcoidia; order Lucifugimonadales; family Lucifugimonadaceae; genus JAJCYX01. Next base: position 52,902 of record JAJCYY010000019.1, read on the forward strand.
AATTCCGGTTGTCAACGCTCCCCCGCCCCCGTCATCAGGTGGCGGCGGTGGCGGTGGCGCTCCTGCGCCTACACCCACACAGGCGCCTTCCGGTCCTGTGGCTCCTGAAGCGCCACGCAGCGTGACTGCGATCGTGGACGGGCTTGACATCGTGCTCGAGGTCTCTGCACCGCTCGTCACGGGCGGGTCGCCGATCACCGGGTACCGCGTACTCAGCTCGCCAGATGCCACAATCTACTTCATAGACCGGTTCACGGATGGCGACACGCTGACCATTTCAGGGCTCAGTATTGGAGTCGACTACCAGTTCCAGGTGCGGGCCATCAATGCAGCCGGCATGAGCCCGTCAGGAACCATGTCGAACACGGCCACGATCACAGAGGTCGTCTCTGAGCCCACTCCTACTCCGGTAGTTGTCGGTGCGCCTTCAGACGGGCCTGAGCCTACGGCTGTGCCCACTCCGATAGTTGCGTCTTCGCCTACTCCGGTGCCCACAACGGCTCCAGCCCCTGTTGCAACGCAGACTCCTGCGCCGGTGCAGCAGCCGACGGCTACACCGATCCCGCAGTCGACCGCAACGCCCGTTCCGGCAAGCTCACCTTCCGCAACAGAGCCATCGGTGGCGCCGGCAACGGTGCCGGATGTTGCGACAACCGATCTAAACCCGGGCTGGAACCTGATCTCGTTCCTGGTGCTTCCTGAAGACAGGAGCATTGAGGCCGTGTTCAGCTCACTGGCGGGTCTCTACAGCGAGATCAGCACCATCCACAACGGCGAGGCCGTCTCGTACGTCCCCGGCCGTCCTGGAAACACCCTGACTGAGATCACTCCGGACCACGGCTACTGGGTAAGGATGAGCGCAGATGCTACGTTGGTGACGGTTGGCACTGCGGTCCCCGGTCGGACTGAGATCGAGCTCAGCGAAGGCTGGAACCTCGTGCCATACCTGATCGATGAGACCTGGCCTGTGAGGCTTGCTCTCAGCTCGATCGCAGGCAAGTACGACGAGGTACGAGGTTTCGACACCGAGGCGGTCTCGTTCTTCCCCGCACTACCTGCCGCGTTCAACACCCTCCACGAACTCGAGGCCGGCCGTGGCTACCTGATTCACATGAACCAGCCAGGAGTTTTGGCTTACCCGTAGTGGGAGAAAGATATTCGAGATGACTGGAATTGCCTCACAGGTCACATCATCACCCCGGTTCATGCTGGCACTCGTGCTGGTGAGCGCGGCGGTCGTGGTGATATCGCAGCTGAGTTCGCTTTTCGGAGGTTCATCGTCCGCCACACCGGGCGCCGGAGCGGCGACTGTGAACGCACCCCTTATCGACAATCCTGCGTACGCTGCGCTGTTTGAGTCTCCTCGTGAGGTTCCGGCCGATCCAAACCGGAGCGTGGTAGACGAGGGGGGAGCAGTCTCGCCCGGCCTGTCCGCACCTGTTGACCAGCCGTTCGGCCTTGCCGATGAGGGTGTCGAAGTTCCGGGCATTGTGCCGCTAGACGCCGCTGAACCTTCCGCTGGAGAGACCATGACTCTATATCCAACATTCTCGTGGGTTAACGTCTTCAGCGATTCTTCAACGATAGATGGCAATCCGGTTCAGGCTGGCGACGTGATAACTGCGTACGACCCATCGGGCACCCTGGCGGGACGATCGACGGTGAGTTCCGAAGGTCAATTCGGACTACTGGCGGTCTACGAGGATGACCCTGTGACTCCCGTCGATGAAGGCGCGGAGTTGGGTGATGTGATCTCGTTCAAGATCAACGGTGTAGCTGCGGATGTGATGGGTCCGCACAGTCCTGAGTGGACGTCAAATGGCACGCTGTTGATGCTTAACCTGTCAGCCGGCTCCTGAGCCGGGCGGGCGAAACCGTCCGCTCCGAAGCCAGGTCTCGCTGATCAGTTCCTGGAAAACCGGGGCGGTGACGGCAGTCTCAGACGCCATCTGCCACGACCAGGCCGGCCAACGTAGTCACGGTGCTCGAGATGGGCAAGGTCCTTGGGCCTGACGAGGTTGATTACCACGCCGAGCGTTTCTGAGCCGCTCAGGTTTTCCATCGCTTCACGCAGAGACGTTTTCTTGGTGACGCCGGCGCGGGTGACCATGATGACCGCCCCTGCCTGCTTCGCCAGCGTGTTGGACTCAGCGAACCCGATCGTCGGTGGACCGTCGATGATCACAAAATCGTATTGCTGTCGTGCTCTCTCCAGCATGGCGCTGATACTCGGCCGTGAGATCAGCTCAACCGGCGGCACGAGGCTTCGACCGGCGGGCAGCACGTAGAGACGCCCTTCTTCGACGCATTTGATGAACTCTTCGGGGTCGCGGTCCTGCGTCAGTGCAGTTGCAAGTCCCGGTTCGTCCTCGAACTCGAATATCTTCGATGCGTCGGGCTTTCGGAAGTTTGCATCCACGAGCAGGACTTTAAGGCTCCTGAGTGAGAGCGCCCTGGCCAGGTTGATGGCCATCATCGTCTTGCCTTCACGTGGCCGCGGGCTGGATATCAGCAGGACTCGAGAGCGGTCGTTCACCCTTCCCTGGATCTGGGTCGTCACCAGTTGCACCGCTTCAGAGAAAACGGATGTCGGATTGTCTGTGACTTCAGGTGGGTGTGGATTGCCCTTTGCCAGCCCCTTCGGGAGCATTCCCAGGTTGGGGACCCGCGCAATATCTGTGATGTCCTCCGACCGTCGTACAGTGCGGTCCATGAACTCAAGCACCAGCGCTCCGACAAGCCCGAGAATCAGCCCGCCAAAGGCTGCGACGAGTGCTCCTGCGTCAACGGGCAGGGCTGAGTCATCGCCCGTGGCAATCTCGTTGACATTGGTGTCTACCAGCGCAACGCCGGTCTCCTGAGGTCCGAGCACCGCTATTTGCAATTCCCGTCTTACCTCGAAAAGGTCGTCCAGAGCCGCGGTCTCAGCAGTCTCGATATCGGAAATCTGTGAAGAGACGGTGCCCAATCGTGATCCCGCAGAGCCGAGATTCTGCACGGCAAGGCCGAGTTCGGCGCTTGGAATCTGGGAGATGTCCGAAACTGCGTCCGTTAGTGCCACCTGCACGAGCTGCAACCTGGCGTCGACTTCGGAAACGTCGGCGAGCGTCAGAAGCCCTCCGGTCGATGCCCTGGACTGGAGAGCGTCCGTTTCGCTTTTTGCAACCGAGAGATCCGTGCGTGCCGACTCAAGGTCGGCGAGGGCGGCCCCGATCATGATCTCCGGCATATTTCGGATGGTTGTTGCGGCGTCGTCAACACGGCTTGCGCTGCTTGTGAATATGCCGGATGCAACAGACAGGTCGTTGCTGAAGCGGGATAGTCTGGCGGCCAGGATGCTGCTCACCCCTGCGGAGGCGGTGGCGTCCATGAGTTGGCCTGCGCCCCGGGTTGATACAGCCAGGTCCGTCAGGTCAAGGGATGCGGCATCAAGAGCCAGTAGAACAGGCTCAGCGGGACTTGTCAGATCAAGTTCGGAGAGCGTGGTCTTCAGGAGCGTCATATCTGCGAGACCGGTGTCGACAACCCGTTTGGCCTCGCGCACCCGGTCGATCAAGATCTGGTTTGTGAGTGATGGTCCGGCAGTAAGGCTGGCGGAGACGTCGTTCAGCAGGTTCGCACCGGTGTTCAACTGTGGTTCGAGCGAAACGATGTCGGCTGACGAAGGAACGATGCGTAAGCGATTATCGGCGCGGAGCGTTGCCGCCAGCGTTGCCGCCGATTGCAAAACGGTCGCGACGCCGTCAAGTTCGGAGATCAGCAACTGGTTTCCGCTTGAAGTGTCAGCGAGCTTTTCCGTGATGGAGTCGAGACTTTCGAGGCCGACCACCAGCAGGTTTTCGAGCTGCCCAAGATCGGAGGCCGGTCCGCCGGTCGAGTTTGCCGTGATGTCCGAGACGGTGCTGGTGAACTCGTTGACGGCTGTCTGCAACTGGCCTTCTACGCTCACCATCTGGGTCAGAGCGGATGAGTTGATCTGGGTTGCTGCAACCTGCCTGAGGGACGTGATTGTGGCGCCGATAGACGATGCGGCTGAACTCATCTGTGTCAGCAATCTGCGCCTGTCGGCATCACTCGCCGTACCTGCATTTAACGCAGTCTGAGCGTTTCCGGAAGCGGTCTGATTTGAGTCTCGCAGCGCCAGGATCTGTGCTCGTAGTTGGGACAGCACAGCGCGATTGTCGGCAGGCACGCCAAGATTGCTGCTTAGAGTGCCGATCTGGCCAGCGGCAGCGCCCAGTGTGGCGTTCGTGTTCGCGATTTCAGCGATCCCCGCGTTGATGTCAGCCGCCAGGCTGGCGTCGATAAAGCTGTCTCGGATCGACTGCACAGTCACAAGCGATGCGGCTGTCAGCCCTTGCACGGTGGTCACCGATTCCTGTCCCAGGACGGCTGCCAGCGAGCCTGAGCCGCTTTCGATATCACTCTCAAGCGTTGCGAGGCCGATAGATGCCGTCTCCAGGTGTGCAGAGGCGGCTTCGAGTTCGGAGACGAGTCCGTGCAGTGAAGGGGGCTCAGCGAGTAGAGAGAGGTCCAGCGAGCTCATCTGCGAGATGCTGGAGCTGAGTGTTCGTTCAACGCGGTCGAGGTCAACCGTGGAGAGCTGTTCCACGACGATCTTCAAGCGGGTTGAGGTTAGTTCAGGTTGCGACGATTCCTGGATTCGGCTGTCGATGGCGTCGATTGCGGCCTGGGTCGCAACCAGCTTCTGATCTCTCAGTAACTGCTGGTATGACGTCACGATCGACTCGGTGCGAAGGCGCGCCGTGTCTGAATCCGGTGCGACTGCGGACACGATGATCAGGTTCGACCCGGAGACCTGCCTGACCCTGACGTCTACTGCCAGCAGACTTGCCGCTTCAGCGAGCAGGGTGGGATCGGTCTCGGGAGGGAAGCCCGAGGCTTCCCGGATCATGTTGGACGCCGCTCCCATGACAACGGAGCTCTGGATCACCTCTATGTGGGTCTGGACGCTCTGTGTGTCATCCCCAGCCAGTAGCTGAAGGGCTGTGACGGCGCTTGTGCGTTCAGTCGGCGCCTGGTCCTCGATCCGAACCGTGGTTGCGGCTGAGAACCGGGCTTCTGGCTCAGGTTCGGAGCTGTCGAGAAATGACGCGCCGAGGCCTGCCGCGAGGGCACCCAGAGTAGTCAGGACTATGAGCCACTTGCGTCGCCAGATGGCGCGTGCGTAAGGGGCCAGTTTTAGTTCTTCTTGTTCCATGCGTTATTGCGTCGTCGTGGTATTGGCGATTGGCTGGTACTGCCTGTTCGCCTCCGAATATATCCGTTGCATATACGGGTTTACGTTGCGTCCGGGTTGATGGTCGCGAACATTTGGGTCACACATCTACAAAGTGTTTGGGTCACCAGGCGCTTTTTGAAGTTGTCGCCTATCTCCACTTGTCGGATGCCTGCTTACAGGTGCGAGTCAGAGGAGAAGGTTTGTGCAGAGTCGAGTGGAATCCGCAGCCTGTTTGTACACCGTCTGGCTAAAGAGGCTGCGGCACGCTGCCCCGGGTCGTATTGTCAAGAGACTTTATTCTGGAAGCCAAGTAGAAAAAGCGCCGGTTCTTACATGGAACCGGATACTCCCGCGAAAAACCTGTTGGCGGCCCTGGCCCGGCCCTGCTAAAGGGCCTCTATGTTCGGGTAGCTGGCCTGGATCTTCGTGGTGGCGTTTCGAGTGTCGAAAACGGACGTGGCGTTTCCGGCGACAAATTCGTAGTCGATCGAGGAGTGATCGGTGACGATCACCACGCAATCGGCGTTCTTGAGCTGTTCACCGGTCAGTGCGCTCGAGTGGTACTGATGATCCCCGACGAAGACCGATTCGACGTGTGGATCGTGGTACGAGACGGACGCTCCTCGTGACTCGAGAAGTTCAATTATGTCGAGAGCAGGCGATTCCCGAACGTCACCCACGTCCTTCTTGTACGCAACGCCAAGCACAAGGATGTTGGAGCCGTTGAGGCTTTTGCGTTCGTTGTTGAGGATGCGCACGATTCGGTCTACGACGTAGTCAGGCATGCGAGAGTTGATTCGTCCTGCCTGGTCGATGAAACCGGTCTCAAAGCCCTCCTGGCGAGCCCGCCACGAAAGGTAGCTGGGGTCGACGGGTATGCAGTGGCCGCCGAGTCCCGGTCCCGGGAAGAACGGCATGTAGCCGAAGGGCTTGGTGCTGGCGGCCTCGATGACTTTCCAGATGTTGATGCCCATTCCGTTGGCGATCACGGCCAGTTCGTTCACCAGTCCAATGTTCACTGCTCGGAAGGTGTTTTCGAGCAGCTTCGCCATCTCTGCTTCTCGCGTTGAATCAACCGCAACTACGTTCGGGAATACAGTCTTGTAGTAGGTAACGGCTTTGTCTGTTGAAGCCTGGTTCAGGCCGCCAACAACCTTTGGTATGTCCCTGACGGCGTACGTCTTGTTGCCGGGATCGATGCGCTCAGGTGAGAAGGCCAGGTAGAAGTCTTCACCTGCCTTCATGCCGCTGCGCTCCAGCACAGGAGCGATCAGCTCCTCGGTTGCGCCTGGGTAGACGGTGCTTTCCAGCACCACGGTCTGACCCCTCTTGATGATCGGCATCAGGCTTTCGGCTGCCGAGGTGACGTAGGAGACGTCAGGGTCTCTGCTCTTGCCGAGCGGAGTTGGCACGCAGATGCTGATCGCCTGCACGTCAGAGAGCTTTGCGAAATCGGTGGTCGGGAGGAACCGTCCGGTGTCGACGGCGACACCCAGCCTCTCAGACGAGACATCCTCGATGTCGGAGACCCCCCCTGCCAGCCGTTCGACGCGCCCCTGGTCGATATCGACCCCGGTGACCGTCACTCCGGCTTCGGCGAACTCCATTGCGAGCGGGAGGCCCACATATCCGAGTCCGACTATTCCAACCGTAGAAATGCCGTTAGTTGCTGGCATGAGTTAATTCTGCTTTCGTTACAGCGGGTTCCATCACCCGGTCAGCGACTTCGGTCATCGTTCTGCTCTGAATCAATCCTGAGTCGTGCAGACGCTTGTACTCCTGGAAAATACGTTCCAATCCTCCCAGGAGACTTTCAGGATCACTCGCAATGTTGAACGGGTGGGTCCAGAGATGAAATATACCGACCGACCTGGCCGCCTTCCGCATCGTCAGTATCGATTTCCTAACCCGAACGGATATCGGCACGTAGCGAGCCCATCCCGTTCGGTGCAGATAGCTGTAGCTGGCGGGGATGTTTACGATGCCGTTTTCGTTTGTTGCTCTGACAACGGGTGCCGATAGCGGCAGGAAGTGATCGGCTAATCGAGCCACTCGCTTGCCAACGGTACTCGGCACGTGCCACGCCCACGATGGCGCATTCCCACGGTATGAGGTGAAGCCATTCCGTGCCAGCACGTCGAGGTGGTCCACTTCGTTCCGGGGATAGACGAATGACTTGAGTTCAATCTCCCTTTCACTCGCAACCTCCCTGCATGACCTCAGCTCTCGGTCGAAGCCCTCTGCGCTCGATCCGGGTGTGCCCATGATCATATGAGTGTAGTTGTGGGAACCGATCTCCTGTGGAACTGAGCACGAACGTATCCTGCTAATAATGTCAGGCGCGTGCCAGTAGTGGTCATCGTCTTCACCTCGCCAGGGGTAGCTCTCGTTCTGGCTCGGTGAGGTTTCGTTGCCCAAACTGGAATCGGGCTCAGCTTCTCCCGTACCCAGCATAAGCTTGCCAACAACGGCCCATGTGCCGCTGATGCCGTAGCGTTCAAATAGCTCCAGCAGACAGTCTATGACGTAGCGGGTGCGGTCGAACTCTTCTTTGTGGTTGGCATATCCGCCGTGGTGCACCGATCCCCATGCGAGCTCAGTGTCCAGCGAGAACACGAACGCGCCCATTTCGCTTTCCTGGCTCATATCTGATCCTCCGCTGCTCGAAAAAAGCGTTCGTGTGACGAGACACACGACCTGGAAGTTACCGTCGGTTTACCCGGCTGTGCCGGCCACAGCGACTCTCGGGGTCGTCGAAGTCGTATTCGGGTTGTTCTCGGCGACTGCGGCCGGTGAGGGCCGTTTCCTGGTGAATGCCGGGGCCGCGCTGATCAGGAAGAACAGGAACGGAAGCACGATCACTCGCTGGCGGGCGAGAAGTCCGAAGTTCCCGAGTGATCCAAGCGCTACCACGGTCATCAAGATGAAGACGATCGAGAAGATGAATATCGGGTTCTGGCCTTCGGAGCGGATGCTTCGTATCAGCCTCGTGAAGCTGATAAGCATGATGCCGGCCAGCAACGTACTGTCGAACGACTGGACGAGCGCGGGAACGTTGTGCACTTCCCACGGATACGGTCTGAAGAGAACGGTCATCAACGCTTCGGGAATCCAGGTTGGAGTTCCGACCGTCGGGGGCACAAAGTTCGAGCCGCTACGGCCTTCGTCGAACACCTGAGATGACTGGTCGGTGAGTACCTGGAGCACCGTATTCAGGGACAGGTCCTGGATCCCGAGGAACGATGTGGCCTGGCTGATGACAATGAAGCCTGCCATCAGGACAAGCGGCACTCCGATCAACTGGATTGTGAACGCCTTCCTGTTGCGCGATGGGGTTCTGAGCACGAAAGCGGTGATGAAGGCGATTGCCGCCATCAGGCCGATTTCCGGCCTGATCAGGAACATGACGGACATTCCGAAAATGGCTATCCACAGGCCGAAAAGCCGAGATCGCACTATGACCAGGGCGGCGCCCCATACGGTCAATCCAAGCATGAGGAAGACGATTACGTCTTTACCGAAGCCGGTCGGCCAGTACAGTACAGCCGGGTAAAAGAAGATCAGTACGGTGTAGATCCTGTAGTTGCCTGATGGGAACGCCAGCCTGAACGCACGGTAGAACAGCATCGAACCCAGGAATCCCATGAATCCGCTGAGCAGGAACAGGCCAAAGAACGATGTGCCGGTTATTGAGTAGACGATGCCGACCAGGAGTTCCATCGAGGCCGTTCCAACGGCGAATCCGTCAAACACCGCTGACAGATCACCCGAGCGAATGCGCTCGGCAATAGCCGCTCCTGCGGTGTCGAAGCGGTTGAGGTCTCCTCCTCCGTACACCACGTTGTTCATGAACAGGCGGAACCCGGTTGCGGCCATCTTCGCAATGAGTGCCAGTATGAGAATGTTGCCGAGGAATCGCCTGTCGTTTTTCGGCGCAAGACGCGGAAAGATGATGATCGAGATCAGCACTACGACCGCACCGAGCATGACTACGCCGCCTGCCGAATCGTACGGCAGGGCAACAAATAACACGCCGGCCAGCAAGGCGACGAGAACTACCGTTGTTTGCAGCATGCGGTCTGTCAATTCAGCAACACCGATTCCGTCTGAGCATCAGATGCGTGAGCGTCAATGGAGCCGCTAGAAAAGCTCAATGTCACCCATTGATAGTCCCCACCTGTCCAGCGCTTCAAGCTCTCCAGGTGGGCCGGAGAGTGGATTTGAGGTCAGGGTCATTCCCTGGCCCGGTATACGTCGGAACTTACTGCCCTGGAGTGCATCCCGGTGTGCCGAGCCATTCGGGAAGTAGCTGACGATGTAGTCGGCCCGTACATGGGATTTGACTGCTGCAATCAGCTTTCGAGCCAGGGAGCGGTCGGCCCGCGCCAGTAACATTTCAGTCAGCACGATCTCTCGCAGCCCGAACCTGCTGTTCGAACGGAATATAGCCGCTGCCTCGATACGCCCGTTCTCTTCCAGGAGCACCGTCCGGTAGTCGATCGTGGGGTGTTTGGCATAGCGCCAGTCCAGGTACGCCTGGGAGCGCTTCGTGTGCAGCATCGGCCCCCAGACAGCGGTATCTGCCAGAAGCAGGGTGTCCAGGCCGTCGTGCTGGACGAGTTCAGTTACGGGAAGTGGCTCGTTCCTGGCAAAGTGGGTTTTCGACGGGGTTTCTGCCGACCGTTTCAGCAGTTTTGCCTTTGCCATCCCGAGCACAAAACGCGGGTAGTTGAGCACCATGATCCCCGGCTCGACCAGGCCGACCGTATTCCAGCCCATTTTTAGATAGCCCGGGCGAGACTGGTCGTTCGGCGTGTTGAAAACGAAGTCGACGCCTTCTGCGCGTACATCGTCGACGGCCTGCAGCGTCAGGTTCTTGAAAAGACCCATACGCCTGAATTCGGGATGTGTGGCGGTATCGACAGCCCTCACGCCTCGCAGCGTCTCGTCGCCTCGCTGGAACTCCCAGCGCAGGAACGCCCGCAGCCCTATGATTCTGCCCTCGTCGTTCTCTGCGAGTAGGACGTGCGAGCGACCAAACGGGCTGATCTCGTGCTTCCAACCCCACATTTCGTCTGTCCGTTGCAGAACGGCCGACTCTCCCAGGGAGAGGCGCATCAGCTCCAGCATCGCGGCGAGGTCGTCCTCTTTGCGCGGTCGTATGGTGTACGGAAGGTCAGAGATTTTTGTCTGCACAGTCAACTGGACCGCCCTCCTGCCAGCTTTTCTTCAGCAAGGTCGAGATAGAGCTGTTCGATCTTGCGAACCATGTTTCGGACGTCGAACTCATCTCGAACCCTGGCGAATGCTCTGTCTGCGAGAGAACGCCGCAGGGGTTCGTCGCCCAGCAGCGAGACTATGGAATCAGCCAGGATCTCAGGGTTGCCTGGCTCAACTAACATGCCTTCTTCGCCGGCAACGATCATCTCGGGCAATCCACCCACCCTTGTTGAGAGGACGGGAGTTCGAGTGCCCATCGCCTCCAGCACAGAGATCGGCATGCCTTCGAACTGGGACGAGAGGACGAAAAGGTCGGCAGCGGCGATGATCTCGCGGGCATCTTCCCGCAGGCCGGTGAAATAGACGTTTCCTTCCAGGCCCATCTCGGCAGCGGCGGCCCTGGTTTCATCGAGAATCGGGCCCTGGCCAACAAGAACGAATGAGGTAGCAGGTTGTTCTGCCACTGTTTTGCGGGCTGCCTTCAGCAGGTCGATGTGCCGCTTCTTCGGCGTGAAATTGGCGACGTTTACGACGATCTTGTTTTCTGCCGGAATCCCGAGCTCTGCCTTGAGCCAGCCCGGGTCCTTGCTGATCAGATTCAGTTGATCTACGTCAACTCCGTTGGCAATCGTGCCCAGGTTCATGCGGCCATTGATGTTTGTTCCGGCTCGGATCGACTGCTCCACGTTTTCTGACACTGCAATGACAGCGTCATTCCACCTGAATGTCATCTTGTTGGCGAAGTGGGTGATGCGGTGATAGCGCTCCCACACGTTGTGCTCCGAGTAGACGACCGACTTCACGGGGGTGAGTTTCGATGCGAGCCGCCCAACAATTCCTGAGTAGGGCAGGTGAGCGTGGAGAATGTCTGTGTGGTCTCTCCTGAGCTTGCGGGTAAGCGAGATCAGTGGGCGTGGATCAAGGGACATTCGCTGGTTCAGGCAAGCCACAGGCATCCCGGTAGCCTCAAGATCGTCGACCAGCTGATTTTTCCAGGGGAGGAAATAGGCGGCCGAGTAGTTGAAACGGTCCCGGTTCAGGTGTCTGGCAGCCGAAACCAGCAGATTTTCTGCTCCTCCGGAGCCGAGACCCTTGATCAGCCAGAGTACGTTGATGCGATTTACGGTCATTAGTTATCGGCGTTCAAAGCGGTGGAGTCTGTGATGCCCAGTGGCGAACCGCTGAGAAGCTGGTCAAAGAGCTGCTGGTACTGGTTTGCAACGGCGTTCAGGTCGAACCTCGACCTGCACAATGTTCGCGCCTGCTCACCCAGCTGTGTGCGCCATTCAGGTCGATTGACCAGTCCTTCGAGTTCGACCAGCAATTTCTGGAAGTCGTTACTTGGAACTACCATCCCTGTGACCCCGTTGGTCAGAATCTCTGTCACGCCACCCACGTCGTAGGCAACGGAAGGCAGTGCTGAGAGCCCGGCTTCGATCAGCACGCCCGGCATGCCTTCAGAGCGACTTGCCAGGGCGAAGATGTCCATGCCCCTCAGTACCCTCGGGATATCCTTTCGCAGGCCCAGGAAGTGAACGCAGGCGCCAATGCCCGCCGCCTCTACCTGGTTCTCGAGGGTTTCACGTTCAGAGCCTTCGCCCACAAGCACCAGCGTTACCGGAAGGCCTTTGTCGATGAGCAGCGAGGCGGCTCGAATCAGGGAGTCCTGTCCCTTGCCCGGCGAAAGACTGCCGACCATGCCAATCGCGACATTGCCGTCTTCGATGCCGAGCTCAGAGCGCATCTGCCGTCTGACCGCGGGATCGGAAGCCTCATCAAATTCTTCAACCTCAACAGCGTTCGGTATGTAGATCGCCCGTGCGCTATCGAAACTGTAGTGATCGATGAAGTCCTGACGGGTGTTCTCACTGACAGAGACGGAGCAATCGACGTTTCGCAGCCACAGCCGGTTGAACCAGATCCTGCCGCGAGTGTTGGACCAGTAGCTGGCCGTGCCGATGTTCTTGTAGATAACGCGGGCGCTCCTGCGCAGATAGCCGGCCATAGAGGCGTACTTTAGATTGTCAGCACCGTGCCCGATTATCACATCGGGCTCGAAGTCCTTCAGAACGCGCCTTAGCCTGAGCGCAACGAGCGGATCCACTCGAAAGATGCGGTCCATCAGCCCCGGGGAGACGTTGAGCTCGTAGGTCCGTAGCGAGCCGGTTTCGAAGTAGTCGTTCGTGCCGGTCGGAGGGTAGAGACTGCATATTGCGTTCTCGACTTCGTCACACTGGAGTCGCGTTGCCAGTCTGACCGCAAACATCTCGGCGCCCCGCATCTGGGGCCGATTTATGAGGTGGAGTATCTTCATAGCGGTGCTTAAGCAGACACGCTCCGTTCGGCGCCGGTCTTTCCAGGCTGCACTTGCGGCCTCGGATGCTCCCGTTCAGGTGCTTCGGTCTGAGCGTCCTGAAGCATCTGAGCGGTTTCACCGAGCGTCAGGTTGTCCAGCAGTCCCTTGTCACGAAGAGTTGAGACTTCCTTGAACGCTGCCTCGAGCGGCTTTAGCAGGCGGTCGGGGTCTGATGCGATGTCATACGGGTGGAACCAGATATGAAAGAGCCCGCCATTTTTCGCCGCGCGACGCAGTCCTGACCTGAGTTTCGCCCGCCGCACCAGGTTGCTCTGCCACCTTGCCCAGCCTCCAGTGTGACGGTAGTAGTAACTGGCGGGCAGGACCCACGTGTCGCCATCCAATTCCGGATACGAAATATCGACCGGAACGGGGAGGTAGGCATCCACCCTGTGCGCAACTCCACGTAGAACCGGCGGAAGCTTGCTAATGCGGCTCTCAGGAACTGTCCTGTACGCGGAGATGCCGTGGTCGGCCAGGATCTCTGTGTGGGCCGTTCTGTTCTTCGGGTAGATGAGTGTCTTCAGCGAAATGCCGAGGTGTTCGGCCTGCTTTGTGGCAGCCGTTAACTCCTGCTGTAATAGCTCTTTCGAGTAGCCGGGTTCACCTGCAACTGCGTGCGAGAAGGTGTGCGTCCCGATCTCGTGGCTGGCACCGGCGTTCTGCACCATCTGGAGCAGCTCCGGTGTGTACCACTTGCTCAGGAACTCCGGCTCGGCTGTTCTCTCGTTTACAAGGTGCTTTCGTGCCGGTTGAGGATTCTCCGGGTAGAGTGCGTTCTCGGCGTCATCGCGAGGGTCGATGAGCAGTCTGCCTACAAACGCCCAGGTGGCGCGTATGTCGTAGCGGTCCATGAGAGCCAGGAGGCGCTCAACAGAGTCACGAACGCGTCCGTACGACTCCCAGTGCTGGTAAGTCGTGGGATCGATGTCCCTGTGCGCGGATCCCCATGCGAGCTCGGTGTCGATCGAGCAGAGGAACAGCCCTTTTTCGAGAGAGTTGATCGTTGTCATAACTTATTGAAGCCGGTGAACCCGGAATCCTCTCAAGGATTTGGAATTCGCTAAAAGATCTCCAGCTCGCTCATCCCGATGGCCCAGTTCGATATCGACTCCGGATTAGTATCGAATTCGCCGTTCAGCGGCCTGGCAACGAGGTTTATCCGGCTCTTTGAGTTCCACCTGAACCCCGACTCACGCAGGAGCGCGGCCGTGGCGGTTCCGGGCGGAGCGAAGGCAGAGGCGACATCGGGCTTGAATGTGTCGAACGCGGTGTCGATCAGACGCCCGATATTTTTCCTGTTCGGGTCAGAGAGCAGGAACTCCTCGAAGACGAGTGTATTGAGCGTGGAGCCGAGAGCCATCCGAACGATGCAGGCGCCGGTAAGCTCCCCGGCGTCGCGATCTGTGATGACTGCGTAGCTGTAAAGCGGATTCGTTGCGTAGCGCCAGTTCAGGTAAGGCACAGAATAGTCCGTCACGAGCCTTCCGCCCTGGCTCTCGATGTGCCGGTCGATCAACTGCTCGAAGTCTGGTGTTATCGCAGTCTCCGGTCGAAGCGCCTCGGGTACGGACGCCTCTGTCGTTGTTGCGTTGCCACCAATCCCCAGTTTCTGCCCGATTTTTCGACTGGCCAGTTTTAGCCCAGTCTTCGGGTAGCTGTTCACCTTGAGCACGGGCGTCGCGATGCCGGCCTGTTTCCAGCCCATCTTGAGGTATCCGCTGACACTCATACTGTTCGGCGTGTTGAAGATCAGTTGCGTGCCGTCTTCACGAGCGTCTTCGACCGCTTGCAGCGTGAGCCGAGAAAATATGCCCAATCGCCGAAAGTCGGGATGCGTGGCGGTGTCGACCGGGCGATACGCTTCGATTCGCGTGTCGCCGCTGCGAAGCCGCCACTTCATGAACGCTCGCAGACCCGCAATTCTGCCGTCTTCGGCTTCCGCTATCAGCACCAGCGAGCGGCCGAACGGGTTTTCGACGTGCTTCCACTGCCAGAGCTCGCGCCGGGACCAGCGCTCCGTGCCGCTTGCCATAGAGGCCTGCAGCAGCTCAAGCACTTCATCCTGACGTTCGCCAGCATCGATGTTGCGAAGGTCAAGGGGAAGATTCTTTGCTGCATCGGCTGCGGATGCAGAGTTCTTGTCAATGGTGCTGATCGTGTTCATCCTGCCTCGTTAAGTCCTGGCTGTTGCAAGGAGTCCGAACGGCCTTCAATCACCGTCTCGTAGAACTCCTCGAGCATGGTCACCGCCTGGTCGATCGTGAAGTTTTTGCTCACGCGATCGCGGGCAGCCGTGCCGAGACGCATTCTCAAATCCTCGTCGTCTGCAAGTTGCGAGACCGCATTTGCAATAGCTTCGGCATCGGCGGGAGGCACAAGCAGGCCGGTCTCACCGTCTCTGATGATCTCCGGTATCGGTCCTGTGTTCGTGCCGATGACGGGTGTGCCGGAGCCGCTTGCTTCGAGCAGCGAGACTCCGAGTCCTTCGAACAATGACGGGAACACAAATATGTCTGCCGCCTGCAGTAGCGCGGGAACGTCTTCTCGTCTGCCGAGGAACCGGACACTGTCTTGCAGGTCCAACTCGTCAGCCAAATTGCGGAGCTTCTCTTCGAGGAAGCCGATGCCGATGAGTAGCAGGACCGCATCGGGGTGACGGTCACGGATGGCCGGCATGGCCTCGATCAGATACCTCTGTCCCTTCTGTGGAACAAGCCGTCCGACGCTGAGTATCAATGGTGAGGCGGAGTCGAGGCTCAATTCCTCTCGAATGCCGGTGCTGGTGGCGCCGGATTCCGCAGGTTGAACCGCGTCGGAGTCAACGCCCCGGTAGATTACCGAGATCCGCTCCGGGTCTACTCCCAGCTCGGAGGTGGCGGATTCGGCGACGTGATTTGAGATGGCGATGTGTCTGGCGTGTGTTCGCCGGACGAGCTGCCGCCGGAAGTATCCGACCGTTCTCAGCTTGAAGCTGTTGAGGTGAGGATTGTCGGTCAGCCGGACCTCGCGGTCGGAGGTGTTGGTCAGGGTGCCCACAACCGGCACACCGGTCAGCCTGCCTGCGATGCCGCCGTACATTTCACCGAGCACGTTGCTGGTGTGGATCAGATCGGGCTTGATCTCTCGGATGAGGCGGACGAGCTTCCAGAGCCGCAGCGGCGTGCCGAGCGGACCTGACGCAGCTCCCGAGTGAACGGTCGCTCTCGCTTCTTGCAGGGCGGGAGCAAGAATGGTGCGCGGGTAGAGATGGCAGATGTGATTCTCGAACTTCTCTCGCTCGAGACGTTCGACATTCATCAGGAGCTGGTGTTCAGCTCCTCCGTGGCCAAGGCCCGGTATTACGTGCAGAATTCGGTAGGTCATGGTTATTCAGGCCGCTGGCCCGACTCTCTTGCCCATTCGGCGTGTCAACCCGTCACGAATGCCCATGAAGCGCATCTTCAGACGCTCGATCTTGCGGTCGCCGAACAGGATGATTCCGGTCATGAACTTCGCCTGACGCCACGCCCACCAGACAAAATCGCTGGCTGACCTGTCATCCAGCGCCATCGCCAGCTGATTTCGGGTCTGGTAGTAGCCGCGCCACGGGGGTGCGGAGCCTTTGCCGTCGTTGCCGCCGCTGCCAAGGTGGCGTCGGTCGATCAAGTTGGAAGCTACTAAGACGGCCTCGAAACCTGCACGGCGTATTCGGCGGCTGTACTGAAAATCGTCCACCATTGCGAAAAGGTCGCCGCGCGGTACCCCGGCGGCATCTACGGCGGCTCGACTGATGACCGCACTGTCAAGCAGGCAGTAGTCCGCCCTGTATGCGTTCATTTCGGCGTTCATCAGCCGATCTGGCGGGTTCTTGCCACGCCAGCGTTTCGGTCCGCGCTTCCATTCGCCGCCGCTCAGGCTGGCAATGCCGATATTCGGGCTGAGTGACACCACTGAGAACACAGCTGCAAGCGCTTCCGGTTCGGGAACACTGTCGTCGTCCAAGAGCCAGAAGTAGTCGTAACCTGCCTCGTGCGCCCAACCGATGCCCGCCGCCTGTCCTGCGTAGATGCCGAGGTTATCGTCCATCCTCACGCACTGAATGTCCGGGTACTCTTCTGCAAGCATCTCCGGGGTTCCGTCGCCGCCTGCGTTATCGACCACCACGATCTTGTCCGGGGGGCGCGTCTGGCCTATTGCGGCGTCGATGGCATTCTTAAGAATGTCGCGCCGTTTGAATGTCACGATCACAGCAGCGATTCGAGGCTCAGCTGTCTGCTCTGCGGCGGTGGACATGCCCGTAACTTCTTTCTCTTCTGCCTGCGGTCCTGCCGTGGATGTACGGCCGTATGTGCATAGCACCGCAGGCCTACGAAAATACAGATCAGTTGACGTTAGCGAGCGCCTCGTGGCGCAGCTCAGGCCTCCTGGCCTGCATCTGGTCTCTGAGCGACGCGTTGTCGCGCTCAACCATGTCTATTCTCGAGATTAGCTCTTGCTGCCAATCGGGCTTCCCGGGATCGGTTACCTCGATCGGGTAATCGCCGACCATTGCGAACAGGTCATGCAGCTTGAACGTGTCGGCCTCGATCGGAATCACAGGGACACACGACATCAGGCCGAAGATGTTGGTGTGCATCCTGCCGCTGATGATGAAGTCACAGCCTGCAAGAATGCCCATGTAGTCACGGTAGTCGTACTGGTGATCGATGATCCGAATGTCGTACATCTGGCTGATGGCCTCGAGACCTTTCATGTCACGAGACAACTGGTTCGTGACCAGGACGATGTCTTTGCCCATGCCGCGTAGATGGCTGATGACCGGCTCCCACTTCTCAGCAGGGCCTGATATGGCGAGCGGAACGGCCAGCGCAACGGTTCCGGGCTTGATTCCCTCGGCTGCTCGTACCCTGTTCACGGTGGCTTCGTCAGCTTCCTCGCTGAGGAAACCGGTGTCCGGCGCCAGTTCGATCTGATCGGCATCGACGCCGAATTCGACCAATCGATCCTTCGACAATGGTCCGCGCAGGGTTATCGCATCGGCCTGCGAGTAGACATATCCAAGCAGGTCACCGAGTTTCTTGTTCTTCACAAGGATGCCCTGGTTCGTGATCCGCACCGATGCACCGAGCATCTGAGCGATACGAAGCTCAAGTAGCTGCCGGAGCGTGACGTTGCCGTCACGAACCTCGCCTGCGCCGCTGTAGTAGACGATCCTGGCGCGTGAAATGGAGTTCAGCCTGTCTCGATATGCGCCGGTCTTGTCGATCCAGCGCCGGTACCTGAGACGGGCGTGATGAGTGATCCTCTTTTTGAGCTTTGCGAAGCCGCCGAGCGAGGCTCCTCGTAGCGCCACGTGGTTGTTTGCGCCACTCGCTAGGGACTCCTCGTGGTGGCTGCCGGTCGAACTCACTGCCATTTCGGCAAGATGCGAGGCCCAGCCATCGAGGACACCACGCGGATCGTCGCTGCTCTCGATGTCTGCGAGTGAGTACGCGTCAAGACCGCCGGGGCGGCCCATAACGGCAATGTGATCGTCGCCATGAACATTTTTGACCAGCGATATGAACTCTTCTGAGATCGCCTGGTTTCCGACGTTGGCTGTCGAAAGGTTCGTGATCACCACGACCTGCATGTTCGAAGCAACTGCATTTTTCGGTTTAGTAGTCATCAACTCTCCTGGGAATCAACATTACCCAAAGCTGTGGCCTGCCAAAGGCGAAATGGGGCAAGTCCGGGTGACCCTTTCGACGCGAGTTCAGACAGCCGGGTCCGTCCGGTGAGTGTGGGCTGGATCAGGCTGTGACCTGGCTTGCTGTGCGGTTCCCGCGCAGGATCATGGCTCTCATTTCACGAACGATTGTCGTGCCGCCTGGAATACCGAGCCAGACCGCCATGTAGACAGTTCCAAAGATTGCCATCCGCATGATCAGCATGAGGTAAGACGAACCCGGGTCGATCAGCAATCCGGCTCCGTACGAAAGTCCAGCGGCGACGAGGGTAGAGACGATCGGCCGGCCGAGCGCCTTGTGGTACTCCCTCAGGGACAGTTGTGTGTGGCGATAGCAGGTGAACATGGCCGGGTAGAACAGGACCACGCGCCCAACGCTTACGCTTATGGCAACTCCGTTTAGACCCCAAATGGTGCCGATTGAGATTGCTGTGACCATGACGATCGCCGAGAACAATGACCATCGCGACTGTCTGCTCACGTTGCCGAGAGACACATAAGCCCAGGTTGTTGCAGAGAGCAGAGCGGTGATGAACGCGGCCGGGGCGAGGATGACGAAGAGTGATGACACTTCAGTCCAGTTGTCACCAAGGACTGTCAGGACCATCTCCTCGGACGTGACCAGGAACACTGCGACCACCGGCATGGTGAGGCTCGCAATGAGCGTCACGGCCCGGTAGTAGTAGCGTTTGTATCGCACCGGATCGTCCTGCAATCTGCTGAGCGTCGGCACCACCGTCCTTGTTATCGGTGTGTTGAGGTGGATCAACGGCAACAGAAGCAGCCCGTAGGCTTTTGAGTACAGGCCGAGGGAAGCAGCCCCCATGATCCTGCCGATCAGCACGTTGTCCATTCGCGATTCGAACAGCGCTGCGATGTTGCTGAGCGAAACGTGAGTGCCAAATTTGACCATTGAGCCGATGTTGGCGTTACGAATGATTCGACCGGGGATCCACCGTGAAAACATGAAGCTCGAACCGGTCATGACAACGGACTCTGCCAGGACGAGGATCACCAGTGACCAGTAACCGGCTCCGAGGAGGGCGGCTGTGATAGCCGCTGTCGGGCCGACGACCGCGCCTGCGATCTGCCTTGCGGCGATGATGCGAAATCGCATCTGGCGTTGCAAGACCGCGCCATGCTGCACACCGAGACCGGAGATGAATAACGCTATCGCCAATCCGATCGTGACGCCGACCAGGCGGGAGTCGCCGTAGAACCAGGCGATGAGTGGCGAACCGGCAGATATCAAGATGGCCAGCCCGGCCGCGATGCCCACGTTTATCCAGAAAAGTGCGCTGATCTGGCGGTACGAGACATTTTTGTTTTGGATGGTGGCGGTTGTTAAACCGAGCGACCTGATTCGCTTTGCGAGTGTAACTGTGATCGCAGCCATTGCGATGAGGCCGAAGTCGGCGGGCGTCAAGATGCGAGCAAGCACGGCAACAGACGCTATGTTCGTTACGAAGCTGATCGCCTGGACGCCGATCAGAAAGGCACCACCCTGCGCAGCTCGCCTGCCGAGGTCGCTGTTCAGATGCCCCGTATCCAGTTGCTGTTCGATCTTGTTCATGAAAGTCGCGTAACTCGACGCCCATCTGATTTAATCGGGCGTCGCGACGAGGCGAACACCACTAATGTCTACGGAGATCGGCTCATCCTGTCCAGGATCCGCGCCGCGGCCTGAAAAAGCGGCCCGCAATCTGGCTGGAAGACCCGGCGCGATAGCGTTGACCGGTAAAACTCTAGTCCCCGCCAACAACCTGGATTTCGGTCTCAGGTTCGAACTTTAGGGCCATTTCTGACTTTTTTGACTCGTCTCGAATCGGTGATGGGCCGGTGGTGTCGAAGAGCATGGCGCTCAGGACCGCCTCGGCCAGCCTCTCCGGGTCGTGGCGAACCTTTGGATGGTTAATGCTCAGGGGCGCTGCCAGGACGGACCGCGTGTGGTGGTGCAGCTCGGCCTCGTTGTGCACAACCGGCACCGCGCCTTCTTCCGCGTATCGAGACAGCATGTCTGGCGGCACCTGTCGGCTGTTGATAAGCACAGAGTCGAGCTTCAGCCCGTTCAGGTAGTGCACGATCTCACTTGCGAAGTCGGAGGTTTCGAAGTCTCCGGTCTCGCCGCGCTTTGTCATCAGGTTGCAGATGTAGATCTTTGTCGCCTTGCTGCGGGCGACGGCTTCGGGAACGTTCCTGGCGAGGAGGTTCGGCACGATGCTCGTGTAGAGGTCGCCGGGCCCGAAAACGATGGCGTCTGCGGATTCAATAGCCTCCAGCGCTCTCGGGTTGGCGTCGACAGCGGGGTCGAGAAATACGTTCTTAATCCGGGGCAGGTCTCCCCCGCGCAGGTCGATTGACGACTCGCCTCGCAGGCGGCTTCCGTCCTCCAACTCTGCACACAGGTCAGCCGGCTCCAGCGCAACGGGAATCACCTTGCCGGTGATGCTGAGCATGCGAGACATCTCATTGATGGCGCCTTCGAGATCATCGTGCACTGATGTCAGGGCTGCCAGCATCAGGTTGCCGAGGCTGTGCCCGTTCAGGCTGCTCTCCGGGCTGAAGCGAAATTCGGATGCCGTGGTGAGCGAGTGTTCGCTGTCGCTAAGAGCCACCAGGCACTTGCGAAGGTCGCCAAACGGCGGATAGCCGAACTCCTCCCTGAGGATTCCAGAGCTGCCGCCGCTGTCGAATGTGGTGACGATCGCCGTCAGGTCTACCGGGTGCTGTTTCAGCCCACCCAGGAGCACGGAAGAGCCGCTGCCGCCACCTATGACTACGATGCTTGGTCTGTTGTTTTGCACGCTAATGCCTCTGTTCACCATTTGTGGACTCAACTGGGCCGTCTCAGCTTCGGCTGGCCGGCTCAAGAGTCTCTTCCTGGAGGAGATTCTTCTGTTCTTCCGAGCTGTTCTGCACGTCCTGGGCCCGGTCGTTGTCCGGTGTTCCCGCAGGCTGTCTTCCTATTGAGTAATACTCAATTCCGTGCTCGGCCATCTCGTTCGGGTCATGAATGTTGCGACCATCGAAGACGATTGGCGTTGCCAGCAGGTCTCTCACAGTTTTCCAGTCAGGATTCTTGAACTCGTTCCACTCTGTGACGATCACGAGTGCATGGGCGTCTTGCACGCACTGGTACTTGTCTTCTGCGTACTCCAGCTGGCCGTCCAGGAGCGCCCTGGCGTGTGTCACCGCCATCGGGTCGTAGGCGCAGATGGAGGCGCCTTCCCTGGCAAGGTGACTGATTAGTACGAGCGATGGCGCTTCCCGCATGTCGTCGGTATCGGGCTTGAACGAGAGGCCCCACAGTGCGATTCTCTTGCCGGCCAGTGATCCGCCGAGCGCGGTACGCAGACGCTCGACAATTCGGGCTGGCTGCTCGACGTTGACACGGTGCACCTGTTCGAGCAGGCCCATGTCAAGCGAGGAGCTGCGTCCCATGTGGACGACGGCCTGTGTGTCCTTGGGCAGGCAGCTGCCTCCATACCCGATGCCGGGTGCGAGGTGCGCAGAGCCGATACGGGGATCAAATCCCATCACTTTACGGACATGCTCGATATCGGCGCCAACCGCCTCACAGAGGGTTGCGATCTCGTTCATGAAGGAGATCTTGGCGGCCAGGAACGAGTTTGAGGCGTACTTGCTCATCTCAGCGCTGTGCGTATCGACCGTAACGATGAGTTCGGCAGGAGTGTGCTCCGCGTACAGAGCGTGCAGCGCCTGCTCTTCACCGGCGTGATCGCTGCCTATGACAACACGAGTCGGGTTTTCGAAGTCGGGCACAGCCTTGCCTTCCCTCAGGAACTCGGGGTTGCTGAGAACGGGGCAGGTGAATCCGGCTCGCTCTGCTATCAGCGAGCGAACGGAGTGAGCGGTGCCTACGGGGACCGTGCTGCGGATAACGACGGACACAGGTGAGGTCACGGCGTCGCCGATGTCTCCCGCTGCGCCGAAGACGGCACTCGTGTCTGCCGAGCCGTCTTCATTTGGCGGTGTGCCTACGGCGATGAAAAGGATGTCTGCTCCCTCCGCCGCCAACTTGATGTCGGTGGTGAAGTGAAGTTTGCCGATGGCGGTGGCCGCGATCACGATTTCGCTGAGTCCGGGCTCATACCAAGGGACGATCCCGTTCTCCAGTGACGCCACCTTGGCCGCATCGATGTCGACGCAGGTGACATGGTGGCCACGCGCCGCGAATCCTGCCGCTGTGACGAGTCCGACGTATCCGGTTCCGACTACTCCCAGTTTCAATTTCCAGTACTCCTCGTGGCCCTGCGCAAAGCTGGGCTATTGATACTTATGCCGGGAAAGCATGCCGTGGACCTTGCGGTCCGTTTAGTGTTGTGTTTGCTAGTTCTGTTCACCATCGTGACACCCACACGGGCGCACGACGGTCTTTACGAATGAACTGTGATGGGTGACGGTCCTGTGGGGCCAGACCGTGGCGGCGGCGCTACTCTGCAAGTACGGGCTGCAGCTCAGTCTTCCCTACAGGAACGGTGTTTGATTCAGGCCGGAAGGTCGAAACGAGATCGCGTAGTGCGGTCACGACGGCCTTCTTGTCCCCGGACTCGACCGCCGTTGAGAGCGATTTCAGTCCCTGGGCAATCTCATCGGGACTGGAAGAGTCCCCTGTGCGGCTGACGAAGATGCGGTCGTGCGACGTGGTTAGCGTGCCCTCTTCTGCGCTCAGAATGTCCTCGAACATCTTTTCACCGGGCCTGATTCCGGTGAACACGATCGGGATGTCCCGATCGGGCTCAAGGCCTGAAAGGAGTATCAGTTGGCGGGCAAGGTCCACGATCTTGACCGGTTCACCCATATCGAGAACGAACACTTCCCCGTTCTCTCCCATCGAGCCGGCCTGCAGAACAAGCAGCACCGCTTCAGGAATGGTCATGAAGTAGCGTCGCATCTCGGGGTCTGTGACAGTCACCGGGCCGCCGCGAGCAATCTGCTCGGTGAATATCGGCACTACGCTGCCGCGGCTGCCGAGGACGTTGCCAAACCGCACGGAGACGAAACCTACGTTGCCGCTCTTTCCCATGTCCCTGACAAGGAGCTCAGCCGCTCGCTTGGTTGCACCCATGATCGATGTCGGGTTGACCGCCTTATCGGTCGATACCATCACGAACTTCTCGGCGTTCCACATCTTGGCGACGCGGGCGACTGTCCGTGTTCCGAACACATTTGTCTTGGCGGCGCGGTCCGGGTGCTCCTCCATGAGAGGCACATGTTTGTACGCGGCTGCGTGGAACACGACCTGAGGCCTGAAGCGTCTGAAGCACTCGTCCACCTCGGCGATATCACGCACATCGGCGATCGCCGCTTCTACTTTCACCTGAGAGCCGGTCTCGATGTCGAGTGCCCGCTTGGTGTTGAAGACGCCGGTCTCGTCCTGGTCGAGGACGATGAGCAGGCCGGGCTTAAAGCGGCTTATCTGCCTGCATAGCTCAGAGCCAATGGAGCCTGCGCCACCTGTTACGAGAACCGTCTTGCCTTCGAGGAACTCGCTCACCTGTGTTGTGTCGATCTTGACCGGATCACGGCCAAGCAGCTCTTCAATCTGAACATCCCTGACGTCGGCGAGACGGACCACACCTGAAACGAGTGTGCTGAAGCCTGGCACCACCTTGATCTGCTCTACCCCGGCCGTCCGACCGATGCGCACCGTTTCCTGGATGATTTTTCCAGAGGCTGAGGGCATAGCGATCCAGATCTCGCTAACACCGAGCCGTGTAATCATTTCGGGGATCTGCGTCCGGGTGCCGCGCACCCTGATGCCGTGCACGAGCCTCCCCTTCTTGCGTCCATCGTCATCCACGAATCCAACGCACACATATCCGGCTCCAACCTCTTCGGTCATTGCGCGGGCGATCTGTGCACCGGCGTCTCCGGCTCCTACGATCAGGACTCTGCCACGAGTCCGTCGCCTGCTACGCATCCTCCACTCGGTCGCGACGCGCACTCCGACTCTTGATACCGCGAGGCCAGTGCCTGTCAGAAAGATGTCGACTATTGCGAACTGAACAAGAGCGATCAGGGACCAGTCGAGCGGATTTGCCGCGAACAGCACCAAGATGAACAGAGCGGTACCGGCAGCGATTGACCTCGAGAGAACAACCAGGTCCCAGGCGTTGGCTCTTTTCCACTCGATGTCGTAGACGGCGGAAAGAGACATGGGCACCAGCTTCGCTATGAGCGAAATGCCAAGTATGAGACCAACGTCGGCGGTGCTGATTTGCCCTTCCGGCAGCCTGATTACCAGTGCGATGGCCATGGCGGTGGCGAAAATGATTATCAGTCCATCGACTGACGCGACGATGCCCCGGCGGGCGGTTCGCCGCGCCGATGTCAGTGTCATATGTCGGAATCGGGGCGAACGTTCGTTACGTTCGCCAGAAGTAGTGCTCATATGTCACCTCAGCCTGATCGATTAAGCAATGCGATCGAGGAACTAGATCTGGCCGGGAGAAATGGTGGGCAGGGTCACCGAAGACCCTGGTTAAACCTGCGTTATAGCCTGTTTAAGCTCGCTGACGACTGTGCTGGTCTGCTCTTCGGTCATTCGCCCGAAGAACGGTAGAGCGACCGAGCGGTCCGAGATGCTTTCGGCGATAGGGAAGTCGCCCGGCGCATGACCAAACTCGGTCTGGTAGAAGGGTTCGAGATGGATGCACGGGAAGTAGTTTGAGCAGCCGATGCCGCGGTCTCGGAGCACGCGGAGCAGTGAGTCACGCCTGTCACGGCTGAAACTCGGGTCCAAACGCACGACGTACACGAACCAGCTCATTTCGACATCAGGTGCTATGTACTGGGTCTCGATCTCAGGCACATCTGCCAGCAGAGCGTCGTAGCGCTCCGCCACCCTGCTGCGGCCTGCCAGCAGTTCCGGCAGGCGTTGCACCTGCGCCGATCCGAGAGCGGAGTTAATGTCGCTGAGCCGGTAGTTAAAGCCGATCCGGGCGTGCGAGAGCCATCCGGTCCCATCACCCCTGCCCTGGTTACGCATGCTCCTGGCGAGTCGTGCGATGTCTTCGCGGTCGGTCAGCAGTGCGCCGCCTTCTCCGGTAGTCATCTGCTTGTTCGGGTAGAAGGCGAATATGCCCGCGTCACCGAAGCCACCGGCCTTTCTGCCTTTGTAGACGGTGCCGATCGACTCGGCGGAGTCTTCTATAAGGGCGAGTCCGTAGCGTTTGGCTATCTGCTCCAGCCTGTCCCATTCGGCGGGATGTCCGAACACGTCCACGCCAAGGATCGCTTTTGTTCGAGGAGTGATTGCGCTTTCGATGGCGTCAGGGTCGATGCAGAGAGTCTGAGGGTCGATGTCTACGAAGACCGGTTTTGCGTCGATGAACAGGATGCAGTTTGAAGATGCCACGAAGCTGAACGGCGTTGTGATCACCTCGTCACCGGCTTTTAGGTCGAGAGCCAGGACTGCCAGGTGCAACGCGCTGGTGCCGCTGTTGACGGCCACGGCATGTGCGACACCTGCCTGTTCGGCCAGGAGCGACTCGAAGCGTTCGACCTCAGGGCCGAGACTGAGCACCGGTCCCTCAAGCACCTTCATCACGGCCTCACGTTCGAGGTCGGTGATGTCCGGTCGGGCCAGGGGAATCGATGCTATCTTTCGTTCTGGGACATTTAGCGTCACTGTGCTGCTCTCCTTAGTCGAACCGGCACTGCACGAGTGCCGACAACTGTCGTATTAGGCGCGACATCCTTTGTGACCGTGGCTCCGGCCCCAACCGTCGCCCATTCGCCTATCCGTACTCCGGGCACGACGGATGCGCCGATGCCTATGTGTGTGCCGCGCCCGACTGTTACGCCTCCTGCGAGGTTGACTCCAGGAGAGATGTGGCAGAAATCTTCGATCACGCAGTCGTGGTCAACCGATGCGCTTGTGTTGACGATTACGTGGGCGCCAAGAACCGCCCCGGCGTTGAGCACCGCGTTTGGCATAACGACAGAGCCGGGGCCGATGCTGACATCGGAGCCGATCTGGGCAGATCTGTGGATCGCGGTTGCGAGTCTGAAATCTGTCCGTGCTATATCGGCGGCTATTCTCTCGCGATCACGATTGTTGCCAATTCCGACGATCAGGTCTGCCTTTTCGGCCGAGTTCTTCGCCATCCACGAACCCGGGCTGCCAAGCACCGGCCTGCCAAGAATCTCCGTGCCGTGAAGCTCGGGTCTGTCGTCCAGGAAACCTGCGATATCGACCGCTGGCGTCTGACTGGAGAGCACATCCGCGACGACTCTTGCGTGGCCTCCAGCGCCGCATATAGCGACCTGTCGTCCTGCGCGGGTTACGCCTCCGTTGGCGCTCAAGTCACCGCTGATCAACTGTTGATCTCAGGCTTGGTTTCAGTGGTGCTCTTCGCCAGCGGCGCCAGCGGGGCACCAAAATCCTCGTTGGCCCCGTCCTCCGCGTAAACGCCGTCCCTGGTTACGAAGGCAACCCAGAAGGTCTTAAACAGGATCTTGAGATCAAGCCAGAGCGAGAGATGGTCGACGTACCAGATGTCCATCTCTATGCGGTCTTCCCACGAGAGACGGTTCCGACCGTTGACGGATGCCCAACTAGTGATGCCGGGACGCACCTCGAGCCTGCGCCTCTGGTGGTCGTTATACGCCTCGACCTGGTGTGTGAGTGTTGGGCGCGGGCCAACGAAACTCATGTCGCCGTTGAGGATGTTGAATATCTGTGGCAGCTCGTCGAGGCTCAGCGCACGCAGCAAACTGCCAATCCTGGTGATGCGGGCATCGCCCTTCTCAACCCTGTCGCCAAGGCCCTTTTTGGCTGCTCCGTCCACCATCGTCCTGAATTTCCAGATGACGAATACTTTGCCGCGCGCCCCGGCTCTCTTCTGTCTGAAGAAAACCGGTCCACGTGACTCCGCCTTGATTGCCAGCGCGATGAGCGCAAATGGCAATGAAAGCAGGATCAGCCAGCTAAGGCTGATCGCTATGTCTATCCCGCGTTTGGTCAATTTGGCTCCCCTTTTGGAGACGAGCTCAAGTCCGAAGACTTTGAACTACCGCTTTTTCCGGACTGTATTGCGCAGTCCAGCCACACTGCCGGGAGACTTTGTGGGCTATTGGTGAATGTCATCTTGCGTGGACTTCTCTGGCGAATATGCCGAGTCGACAACCGGCACAGCCAGTGCCGGATGCCGCTCTGAGACGATGCGCGCATAGTGCCAGAGCTGTCGGTCGAGGACTGTCTGTTCATCGAAATAGAGCTCGGCGCGCTCTCGGCCCTTCTCACCCATGCTCCGGGCGAGTTCCGGTGAGTTCAGCACATCGACAATGGCCCTGCCAAGCGCCTCGGCATCTCGGACTGGCACAAGAAGACCAGTCTCGCCGTGGGACACCTCTTCACGACAGCCCCTGATGTCAGACGCGATCACCGGCTTGCCGGAGGCCATCGCCTCGATGATTGTCCGGGGCATGCCTTCTCGGTATGACGGGAGGACGAACACATCGAACGCCTGCATCATCTCTTCAACGTCGTCGATGAATCCGGTGAACTTGACCCGGAACGGTAGATCCGCCGATGCGAGATATTCCTGCACCAGTCCCTGGGTCTCGCTATCCCTGTCACCGCCGGTCTTGTTATCACCGGCGATCAGGAGGACAAGGTTGGGAATGCGCTCGCTGGCCTGCCTCATGGCCTCTAGCAGCTCGAAGATTCCCTTCTCACGCACCAACCGGCCGACGTAACCGACAGCCAACTCACCTTCCTGAAGGCCGAACCTGGCGCGCACGGCGCTGTTGTCTTCCCGTGGCGTGAATCGGTTGATGTCTACACCGTTGCTAATCCATACAACTCGCTGTTGCGGTGCAATACGGTAGCGCACGGCAGCCTGGGCATCTTCGGTGCTCTGCGTGAACAGCAGGTCGGTGAAACGCCCCAGTATTCGTTCGAGCATTACGGTGACCCGCTTCGCCCAGGGCTTCATCAGGTCGTGAAAATAGAATCCGTGTGCCGTGTAGATAACCGTCGGCACTCCGGCCAGCTTTGCAGCCAGCCTGCCGACACCGGCCGCAACCGGAGTGTGCACGTGAACGATGTCGTACTTTTCTTTACGCAGCAGCCTGTACAGCGCCCAGATTGCCTTAATCGTCTTGAACGGCGATAGTGAGCGACTCATCGGCAACGTGTGAATCACGTAGCCTTGCTTTTTGAGACCCTGTGCAAACCGACCGTCCGCACACGCCGATTCGACGACGTAGCCGTTCGCCTTGAGATTGATTATCAGAGGCAACAGCAGCTTATCGATGGTGATATCGCTGGCTGCTACCTGCAGAACGCGCACTTCACGCTGGGACATTGTTCAGCTCCGAGCTCCGGTACCAGTCGATGGTCCGTCTCAGTCCCTCTTCGACGGTTACTGCCGGTTGATAGTCCAGCAGGTCTGATGCCTTGCGGACATCTGCGTACGAGTCTCGAATGTCGCCTGTGCGCGGTTCTCCGTAGCTCGCCTCAATATGACTTTCGGTCAGGTCTTTCATCGTTTCGAGCAGAGCGTTCAGCGAAACTCGGCCACCGGCTGCGACGTTGAACGCCTCACCAGCTCCTTTTGTCGCCCGCATCGCCAGCATGTTCGCTTCGATCACGTTGTCGACGTATGTGAAGTCTCTTGTCTGTTCACCGTCACCAAAGATTCCGGGAGAGAAACCTTCGAGAAGGGCGGCTGCGAATTTCGGAATCACGGCGGCGTAGATCGAATTCGGGGACTGCCGCGGACCGAAGACGTTGAAGTAGCGGAGCGCGTATGTTTCGAGTCCGTAGACCCGCTTGAACACACGGCAGTACAGCTCTGCGGTCAGTTTCGTCACTCCATAGGGGGAGCTGGGGACCGTCGGCATCTCCTCGTGCTTCGGCAGGGTCGGTGTGTCGCCGTATACAGATGAGGAGGATGCGTATACGAACCGCTTCACGCCCGCGTCCCGGGCAGCGACCAGCACGTTCAGTGTGCCGTTCACATTGACCTGGTTGCTCTTGATCGGGTCTTCCACCGACCTCGAGACGGACCCCAGTGCGGCCTCGTGGAACACAACCTCAGCGCCATTTACGGCACGTTCCAGCGCCGAGCCGTCGAGGATGTCGCCCTCTATCAGCTCGATCTTGCTCTCAACATGTCTCAGGTTTGTGGGGTCGCCGGTGCTGAGATCGTCGAGCACCGTGACCTCGAACCCTTCACTCAGGAGGCGGTCGACTATGTGGGAGCCGATGAATCCTGCTCCGCCGGTTACAAGCGCCTTGCTCATTCAGTAGTCACTTTCAGTTCTTGCTTTTAGTCGTCACGAATGAAACTGGAGTCCGATCGTTCAGCACGAATTGCGGCCGGGATCGGAGTCAACTTTGATCAGGTCCGCCGGGTGTCTGCCGATTGAGCGAATTCGCAGGCTCTTGCGGCAGGCGGCGGTAGAGAAGATCCCGATCGGTATCAAGCGTTCGATACGGAAGATTCGGGCATGCTGCCGCACTCCGACGTTTCCCGGAGTTCAGATTCGGACATTAACTTTCAGCCGCTCACCCAGGGCGGCTTAAAACGAGGGGAGGACGGGCCTAGCCGGCTTCGAGACCGAAGCGGCGGCGCCATGAGCCCTTTGCAGCTTCAATATCCAGATCAGATAGTTCGACCGAGGCGATGCCTGAAACAGAGTTCAGGAGCACCAGGCATCGGTCGCGTGAGGACAGATATCCATTGAACACAGCTTCGAATCCGCTGAACGGTCCGTCGACTATCGCAACGGAGTCGCCGGGGTTGAATCGCTTGGAGACCATCCCGTCGTTCCAGCGTCGGGTCTTCTGCTGAAGGTATTCGATCAGCGAGTCCGGCATCGTCGCCAGCCCACCGGCTTCGGTGAGGAAGTACGACAGGCCCGGCGCCCAGCGTATTGCCTGCCATTCCGGTGCCCTGGGATCAAAACGGCAAAAGACATAGGTGTTGAAGAGAGGCTCGAAGCTGCCGTCGGACTTGCCGTGTTTACGAATTTCGGGGTAGTAGGTCTCGACGTCCCACCGGCTCAAGCTCTCGATCAAGAGCTTGGCTTTTCTGGACTGGCTTTTTGCTACATACCAACTTGTCATCTTCAACCTCGCAGACTCATCGAGTTTCGCGAATGGCTCTGAACAGGGACTTTAGAACTGATGCCTTACCCGCTCGTTACTACGGATGCTCTTTAAGTCATCGATGGAACATATTCACGGACCTCGGGTCCATTACGGTCTTGTGGACAAGCATTCGATCTGATCTGCCAGTGCTGTGAAATTCAGTGAAAAAGAGCAGGCTCCCGCACCGAAATCACC
This sequence comes from Chloroflexota bacterium, assembly GCA_029262735.1. GTDB lineage: Bacteria > Chloroflexota > Dehalococcoidia > Lucifugimonadales > Lucifugimonadaceae > JAJCYX01. The sequence continues at coordinate 83,752 of JAJCYY010000019.1, forward strand.
ATGTGGCTTCAGTTGATCGCCTGTTATTTGCACCCCTGGCCGACGGTGTTTTCGAACTCCGCCGACCTTCGCCCCGTTGCACGGTCCATGTGCAGAATGCCGCAACTGGATACCGTCGCTGAGGAACGATAACTGAGATTGCAGTCAGTTGTATGTAAAAGTGTGTTGACCAGCGGTTAATAAAGTGTCAACAAAAGGGTCACCGCTTGAAGGCCGATCTGTACGCACTGGCGGGCTGACCGGCGCATTGGAGAGGCTACTGGGCGAGATGGCGGCAGAAGCCCCCAATCCGGTCGAAAGCAGTGGGGTCCCTAAAGAGTTCGCCGCCCATGGTATACGCGTCTCGGCGCTTTGTTCACTTATTGATGGCGTATCTGTGAGCGAGTGTCTAGATCAACCCCTGGCAGATCGGTTGCGGGCACCACATAAGCCTGTAGAAGCTCGTTTTTGTTCACGGACAGGGAGCTTGAGGTTCAGGCTGCTCCGCTGTTCTGTCGGCTGCCGGTATGCGAGTGAAACCGGAGCCTGAAGGCTCTGGGCCTGTTCACGCGGTCAGGTCACTCGTTCTGTGATGCGGATGTCTATCTGGGACTTCACGAGCAGCACGCTCGAATTCGTCTGTCTCAGACTTGGACGGGGTGTTTGCCGTTCTGAGAACGAGAAGCGATCTTGCCTTACAACGGAGTGATCCGACGATAAACGTCGTTACAGCGCGTTGAGGAATGCGATGAGCGCCTCGCGCTCCTCAGACGAAAGGCTCTTGAAGACATCACGAGACTCTTCGCCTTCGCCGCCATGCCAGAGAATCGCTTCAGTCAGGTTCCTGGCACGGCCATCGTGCATGAACCGGGTGTGACCGTTCACAGTCTCCACCAGCCCGATGCCCCACAACGGTGCTGTGCGCCATTCAGTGCCGTTCGCCGCGAACTCCGGCCTGTTGTCGGCCAGGTCTTCACCCATGTCGTGCAACAGAAGGTCTGTGTAGGGGAATATGGTCTGGTTGGAGACTGCGCTGACGTCATGCTCGCCGGTTTCCTGCCGGGGCGTGTGACATGACGAACAGCCGCTGGAGAGGAAAAGCTCGGCGCCACTTCTCACCTGCGGGTCGTCTATGTTCCTCATAGCAGGCACCGCCAGCGTCTGGGTGAACAGGGTTATGTCCAGCACTCTGTTGCCGGCCAGGTCCGTTGTTTTGCCGATGTCTGCAAGGTTGTGGCAGTCGGTCTGCGGATCGGTACATTCCTCGACAGGATAGAGCGACGAAGTGATTCCGAGGTCGCCATTGAACGCAGCTGCGGCCTGCTGCACGGCCTCCGGCTGCCCCGCCTTCCACCCGAATCTGCCGATATCGATCTGTCCAGTGCGGCGGTTGGGCACCATGTTCACCCGCCCTGAGATACCGTCGCCGTCGGCGTCGTCAGGGTCGGTCATGGCAAGCAGGACCTCATCTGGGATGGCCTCAAGCAGACCCATGCCAATCATGGCCGGGGCAACCCGCGGGGACATCATGATTTCCGGGTGAAGCGGTCCGTACGCCAGGTCTTCGAGCGCGTACACAGGCTTCAGCAGCGTGTACGGGGTGCCGTCCGCAAACTGACCGGTGATCTTCAGATGGTTGATCTGGATGACGCCCTCAGGCTCGACATCCGAGATTGAATCGTCCTGGAACTGTCCTCCGTAGTTCGGGTCATTTACCGGACCGGCAGAACCAGGGACCGACAGCCTCATCAATAGTCCGTCCGCGGGTTTGCCTGGATTTAGAGGGGGCTGCGCGCGCCCGTTATTCACATGGCAGGAGCTGCAGGCGCGGGCGTTCAGAAGAGGGCCAAGTCCGGTTTTAGGCGTCCAGTTCTCCAGGAAAAGCGCCTCACCAATCCTGAGGCTCGAGATGTCGGAGTCAGCCAGGTTGGGAGCTGGAAGTACGAAGGCGTCTCCCTGGGAGAGAAAAACCGTTGTTTCGCCGCCAAGCAACTGAACCAGGATGTCGTCGGCGCTCAAGGTCGGCTCAACGGGCGCTGCGGTGATTGTCGGCCTGATCCCGGTAGCAGTGGCTGTCGGCCGAACGTCGGTTGCGGTGGCCGTTGACTGGATCTGTGTGGCGGTGGGTTGCAGATCAGCGTTGGTAGCGGTTGGATCTACCTTGTCGGGGCCAGACGAGGAGCAGGCGATGGCTGCGACGACAATCAAGGTAGACAGCCCGACCACGACCGTCCAACCGCGTGCCGTCCTGATCCAGTCTGTGAACGAGAACGTTCGCAACGCCCTTTGAGGGGATCCGGGTCCCTGTTGTCGATTCAAAGCCAATTTGCCACTTCGATCCCAGATAGAGTCCAGATTGGGCCCAAATTGGTGAGGTATGTTTTCGGAGTCGAATCAGTGCCCCGGCGGTCCCGGTGCGGATTCATTCTGTGCAGCTGGCGACGTTACCGGGAGTCGATGTGGACCGTAGGTCCACCGGGAAGCCCGACATAACTTACGATACCAATGTTCTGGATGAATCAGAATGGATATTTGGTACCAAATTTAGGACGGGTAAGTACCTTGCCGGCGCCATTCAACGCGGCGTCCGGTCACAGGCGCATCGAGACGCGGTCAGGCCACAGCGGCAACTCGCTTCACGTGCGAACCAAGCATGAAGCGAGCAAACTGGGCCATGAGCGTCGCTTCCAGGTTCAGGAGGTGCGGAGTCACAAACACTGCCAGCAGGCCGATTGGCAGGAAGATCACCGCTTCTCCAAAGGTGTCTATGTCCCATGAGCCGATGCTGTTATCGGTCCACCGGTACCAGATGAACAGCGTTGTCAGCGACCACGAGACCGACAGGGTGACAACTACCGATACAAATGCTGCGATACCCAGTGGAAACTTGGCGAACAGGTAGACGATTCCGGTCCATGTGGTCATGTCGCCCAACTGCACCTTCAGTCGACGCCACGCCGAGACGAATATCCGCTCACCCGCGCCAAGGTTGTTGAGATTGGACTCAGCTCCATTGTCTTTATTGCGCGGTGCGACCGGTATTTCGATGTCCAGTAGCTCCGATGTGAGAGTGCGCTCAAATTTTGTCAGCAGGATGGACACCTCGAGCACGAAGAGCAGAATTAGGAGGCCAACCCAGATGATGATTGTGCCAAAGCCAACTGAGAATCCGGTGACCAGGAAGACAAAGTAGCCGATGCCGAGCGGGAAGCTGAACAGCAGGTAGAGCGTGTTGAGATACGTTTGTGGTTTGAGGTAGACGCCGAATACGTTGCTCATATCAATCGATCCCTCTCTGTGCTGTGTACGAACCATAGAGGCCTGCTTGATCGCGACAGGATACGCCAGTCCATGTCAATATGGATTTGCCTGTTATGAAGGCGCTGCGAATCGGGGCCGTTGAGTCAACCGTCTGCTGGGAAGGCCGGGGTGGGTATTCGCATGGTCGCGGTTCGGTGGCACAGGTTGTGGGTGTGCGGCAGATACTTTATCGAGGGCTCAGAGAGAGGCTCAGGCGGTGACCCCAACGAGCCATCCCACGTTAACCCCTCGCTCTATTGGCAAACGCCTGTGAAGAATATGATCGAATGCGGTTGGCAATCTCGCAGTCATCCCGAAGGGGCGGCGTGAGGTTGTCGTTGGGATGGTTTCTGGTTGGATTAGCGGTTGGAGAGGCAGCGAATCTGCCTCAATCGGCAGTACTCGGCGGAGTTCACTGTTCACAACTTATTCGCGCAGGTGAGACGGAGAGTTCATTCACACTTGAAAAGACGAGGCTACGCTGAATCGTTGGACAGATATCATCGATTCAGCGTGATCGGTCTAGCCAGTTCGAGCAGAAATTTACGACGACCCAATTTTCTTGACCGGGGCCATATTGGCCCTGAACGGACAGAATCCTGCGCAGTGTGGGCACCAATGGCGCTACTAAGGGGATTGATATGAAGGTTGCAATACTTGCCGGCGGCGTGGGCACTCGGCTTTCGGAAGAGACCGAAATCAAGCCGAAGCCGATGGTCGAGATTGGAGAACGTCCAATCCTCTGGCACATAATGAAGATCTACTCTCACTACGGCTTCAACGAGTTCGTAGTGGCTCTTGGGTACAAGGGCGAGTACATCAAGCGGTACATGATGGACCGTTCGATGATGAACAGTGATCTGACTGTTCGACTGGGCACAGGTGATGTGACAAAGCATGCCTGCCAGCAAGCGGAAGAGGACTGGGTCGTGGACCTGGTCGAGACCGGTCAGTTGACGAACACTGGCGGTCGTATCAAGAAGCTGACTCCCTGGGTTGGAAACGAAACCTTCATGCTTACCTGGGGTGACGGTGTTGCAGATGTGAATATTCCAGAGCTACTGGCCTTTCACAAGGCGCACGGCAAGCTGGCCACGGTAACCGCCGTTCGGCCCCCGGCTCGCTTCGGACACCTTGTATTTGAAGGTGACCAGGTTGCGGAGTTCTCCGAGAAGCCCCAGACCGGCGAGGGCTGGATCAACGGCGCCTTCTTCGTACTTGAGCCTGAGGTAATGAACTACATCGAGGGAGACGACACGCTGTTCGAGAAGGAGCCTCTCGAAGGACTGGCCAGAGACGGGCAGTTGATGGCTTACAAGCACGATTCCTTCTGGCAGTGCATGGACACGCTAAGAGACAAAGTACGGCTCGAGAGCCTGTGGGCAGAGAACCCGCCCTGGAAGGTATGGCAATAATGAGAATTCTGGTTACAGGACACAAAGGCTACATTGGTACCGTCATGGTGCCGATGCTCCTGGAAGAGGGCCACGATGTGGTGGGGCTGGACAGTGAGCTGTTCGGCACCGACTGTCTGCTTGGAGACACGGAGCCGCAGATTCCCGAGTTGATAATGGATGTCAGGGAAGTGGACTCTCGTGACCTTGAAGGCTTCGACGCCATCATCCACCTTGCGAACCTGAGCAACGACCCACTGGGCTCGCTCAACGCATCTCTGACGTACGAGATCAACTATCACGCCTCCGTCAACCTGGCCAAACAGGCCAAACGCGCCGGCGTGGGACTCTTCATCCACTCGTCATCCTGCAGCATGTACGGTGCGGCCGGCGATGAGATCCTGGATGAGTCTGCTGATTTCAAACCTGTCACGCCGTACGCAAAGTCCAAGGTGCTGACAGAGCAGGCGGTTTCGAAGCTGGCCGGCGACGGCTTCAGCCCGGTCTTCCTGCGCAACGCAACCGCATACGGGGTTTCACCGAAGCTCCGAGGCGACCTTGTACTGAACAACCTGACCGGCTGGGCGTTCACAACCGGAGAGGTAATGATCCTGAGTGATGGCACGCCGTGGCGACCGATCATTCACATCGCAGACATTTCACGGGCATTTATCGCAGTTCTCAACGCACCGCGTGAAGTCGTGCACAACGAGGCTTTCAACGTGGCGGTGCCGGGCGAGAACTACCAGGTACGTGAACTTGCGGCCATGGTCGAAGAGGTTGTCCCCGGTTCGAAGGTCGTTTACGCCGCTGACGGCGGACCAGACCCTCGCTGCTACAGGGTGAATACCACGAAGATCGAAACGCTACTGCCTGATTTCAAGCCGCAGTGGACGGCCCGCAAGGGTGTCGAAGAGCTCTACGAGGCCTACAAAGCCAACAACCTGACAGAAGCAGACCTCAACGGAACGCGCTTCCAGCGCATCAAGCACATTGAGCACAAGCAGGAGACCGGCGAGGTTGACTCAACTCTTCGCTGGACCAGTTCTACCGATGAAGGTGAACTTTCACCAGAGAGCGAGCTGATCAGCTCGGGGAGCAAAAGCTAAATGATTGGTGAGATCGTCGATGCAAAGTGCCGCTCTTGCGGCTCGTCGCAACTCAAAAGCATGCTTGAGCTTGGTAACACGCCTCTCGCAGACGCTCTTGTCAGCAAAGAGGACGTGAACGGACCCGAGGCCACGTACCCCCTGGACGTTGCGTTCTGCACAGACTGCGCTCTGATGCAGATCCTGGAGACGGTTCCGCCTGAGGAGTTGTTCTGCAAGGACTACCCGTACTTCTCGTCGTTCTCGGACACAGTCGTCCAGAATGCGAAGGAGAACACGGAGCACCTGATTGCAACCCGCAATCTCGGTGAAGACAGCTTCGTCATCGAGCTTGCGAGCAACGACGGCTATCTGCTCAAGAACTATGTGACGGCCGGAATCCCTGTACTGGGGATCGATCCTGCTGACACGGTTGTCAAGGCGGCGCTGGAGAACGGTGTGCCCACTCTGGAGAAGTTCTTCGGCCGCGATCTTGCTGAAGAGCTTGCCGCAGATGGCAAGCAGGCCGATGTGATTCACGCCAACAACGTGCTTGCTCACGTGGCAGACCTGAAGGGCTTCGTAGACGGCATCCGTATCGCCATGAAGGACGACGGCGTAACGGTGATCGAGGTTCCTTACGTGAAGGACCTGATCGATCACACAGAGTTCGACACGATCTACCACGAGCACCTGTGCTACTTCTCAGTAACGTCCCTGACCAACCTGTTCAGGAGCCACGGCCTATTCTTGAACGACCTGAAGCGACTGCCGATTCACGGTGGGTCGATGCGGCTGTTCATAGAGAAGTCTGACGCTCCCACTGAGTACCTGAAGCAGATGCTGGCCGAAGAGCAGGAACTGGGTATCGATGGGTACGAGTACTACAGAGACTTTGGCCAGAAGGTGGAGACGCTGATTTCGGGTCTCCGAGACCTGCTCGGCGGCCTCAAGGCAGACGGTAAGAGAATCGCCGCCTACGGCGCCGCCGCCAAGGGCGCCACTATGCTGAACTGCTCGGGAATCGGCACGGACATGCTGGACTATGTGGTGGACCGAAACGTGCACAAGCAGGGTATGCACATGCCCGGAGTTCATGTCCCGATCGAGGCTCCTGAGAAGCTGGTCGAGGACATGCCTGATTACGTGCTGCTTCTAGCCTGGAACTTCAAGGATGAAGTGATGGGCCAGCAGGCGGCGTTCCGGGCCAAAGGCGGCAAGTTCGTCATCCCTGTTCCTGAGCCGCAGGTAGTTTAGGAATGCTGGAAACCACTCACCCGCTTATGCAATCTACCGAACCTCATTCCCTGCTCTGCCCGACCTGCGAAAAGCCGCAAGCACGCGTCTTCCTGGAACTCGGCGAGGTGCCGACGAACAGCATGGTCTTGCTGGACACGAAGGAGCAGGCCGTCAGCTACCCGAAGGGCACGCTGACGCTGGCTTTCTGCGAGTCCTGCGGATTCATCTTCAATCCCGATTTCGACCCTGCGCTCGTGGACTACTCACAGTCCTATGAGAGCTCGCAGGCCTTCTCGCCTCGTTTTAACGAGTTTGCGGCGAGGCTGGCGAAGGGACTTGCTGACGAGTATGACCTTGCGGGTAAAACGTGCGTGGAGATTGGCTGCGGAGGCGGCGACTTTCTGCAACAGGTTGAAATGCAGGGCATCAAGAAGGGCATCGGCGTCGACCCGGCTGCGGACCCTGATCACCGGGTTGAGAATGCCACGGAGAGGCTCAGCTTCATACGTGAGTTCTTCTCGGAAGAACATGGGAGCCTGCAGCCCGATTTCCTGTGCTGCCGCCACACGCTGGAGCACGTCCCTGATCCCGCCGCGTTCGTGCGGACCGTTCGACGCTCACTGGGCGCTGCAAGCTCGGTCCCGGTCTTCTTCGAGGTTCCGGACACTTTGCGTGTGCTGAAGGAAGCCGCGTTCTGGGACGTGTACTACGAGCACTGCTCTTACTTCACTCCCGAGTCGCTTGCCGCCCTGTTCAGGCAGGAAGGGTTCACAGGCGTACGCACTGAGCTCGATTTCGATGACCAGTACCTGCTGCTGCACTGCAGGTCCTCTGACTCGGCGACCGATGCCGGATCGAGTAACGCTTATGTCAACCAGCTATCTGAAGAAATAGAAAAGTTTTCAGAGAAGTACAGGACTCACATTGCGGGCTGGTCCAGCTATCTGAATGAAGCGAAGGAAGCCGGCAGGCGGGTTGTGGTCTGGGGAGGCGGATCCAAAGGGGTGGCCTTCGTAAACAGCGTGCCAGGTGGCGAGCTTGTGGATTTCATCGTCGACATCAACCCTGCCAAGCAAGAAAAGTTCGCAGCCGGTTCCGGTCATCGCATAGTCGGACCGGAAGAGTTGCGGACTGCGGCTCCGGATATCGTACTCGTGATGAATCCCATCTACACCGAAGAGATAAAACAGACTCTGCGGGACATGGGCATTCCGGCCGAGGTGCGCGCTGTTTGACGGGTCTGCTTTCCGATCGGGAGAAGTAGATATCTCAGCAGACCCATGTACGTTCGAGGCACCTGAATGACAATTCAAGCTGATCGAGAGAGCCATGTTCATGACGCAACTTCGGGTATCGCTATGACGGATTCCAACGGGAAGGCACTCGTCTGCACCGCATGTGGCTCGTCAAGGTTGCAGCAGGTTGTTGAGGTGCCGAACCTCCCTGCGTTCTGCAACGTGCTGCTTAACAGCGTTGAAGACGCCAGGGCAGTCACTCGTGGCGATATTCGGCTCGTCTACTGCGAAGAATGCGCCTTCCTGTTCAACTCGGCGTTCGACGATTCTCTACTTGCCTACTCGCCTGACTACTCGAACTCTCTTTCATGCTCACCAAGTTTCGGCTCGTTTTTGCAGGAGATGTCTGTCCGGCTCGTTGAGAAGCACAACCTGAACGAGAAGACCGTTCTAGAACTGGGATGTGGCGACGGGGACTTCCTGACACGGCTCAGCACGCTGGGCAACAACCGCGGATTCGGGTTCGATCCCTCGTACTACGGACCGGAAGAGGTCGACGCCGGGAAGGGCGTGTCTTTCAAGACTAGCTACTACAGCTCCGATGACGCCGTGAACCCGGATTTAGTCTGTTCGAGGCATGTGCTGGAGCACGTTGCGGAGCCGATGGATTTCGTGCGGCTGCTGGCCGAGGCGGCTCGGGGCAACGAGGCCGATCTGTACATCGAGGTGCCGGACGGGAAGTACATGATCGAAAAGCCTGCGATCTGGGACCTCATCTATGAGCACCCCGGCTACTTCACGGACCGCTCGCTGGTTTCGATCATCGAGAAGGCCGGATTGCGGGTGACCGAGGCCCGTCCCACGTTCCTGGACCAGTTCTTATATGTTGACGCCTCCGCTGCGGATCGGCCGGGCGGATCATTCCTGGATCAGACCACGGGGCTGGACACGCTGGATGAGCTTGTTTCAGGCTTCCGCGATGTGTTCGACCGCACGGTGAAGCGGTGGAGCGATGAAGTGGTGTCTATGGCGGTGGCGGGTAAGCGGGTCGTGGCATGGGGAGCCGGGTCGAAAGGTGTGACCTTCCTCAACCTGGTGCAGGGCGGGAAAATCGAGCACATTGTCGATATCAACCCGGCAAAGCATGGCCGATACGTCCCTGGCACCGGTCAGAGCGTGGTCAGCCCGGAGTCGCTGGTCGAGTATCAGCCTGATCTCGTTTTGCTTATGAACGGCGCCTACGAGAGTGAAGTTACCAGTTCGCTCCGCAGTCTCGGCGTCAACGCAAAAGTGACCGTTGTTGACTGATCGCCAGTAACCCAGGCCGAACTCGTTGAGCTGTGCTCGGCGAACGGGAGTTGTCGGGTGAGTTCAGTAGACCACATACCAGCAGTAAGCATTGGCCTCCCGGTGTACAACGGGGCGCGATTCATCTCGAAGGCGATCGACTCGGTCCTGGCCCAGGAGTTCGAGGATTTCGAGCTCATCATCGTCGATAACGCTTCTACTGACGAGACTGTCGAGATCTGCGCCGGATACGCCGACCGGGATCAGCGGATCAGGCTGGTGCAGAACGAAGTGAATGTCGGAGCGGCCCCCAATTTTAACAAGGCGTTCCATCTTGCGCGCGCCAGGTATTTCAAGTGGCTGGCGCACGACGATTGGATCGAACCTGCGTACCTGGGGCAGTGTTTCGAGGTACTTGAGTCACGTCCGGATGTGGCGCTTTGCCATTCCCGCACGAGAATCTTTTCTGAAGATGGGCAGTTTGAGCAGGACTACTCGGACGATCTGGACGGAGAGAACGAACACCCACGTAAGCGGTTCATGTCGGTTCTCAACGATATGGGCCGTGTATTCCCGGTGTTCGGGTTGATGCGGACGGAGAACCTGCATCGTTCGGTACTGATGGGCGTGAACCCACGAGCTGACCATGTCTTTGTCGCAGAGATGGCATTGATGGGGAAGTTCTGCCTGCTTCCCGAGTACCTGAACGCCAACCGAACGACGGTCTCGGCGCGCTCGGTTCGTGACCAGCGGAGTTGGTGGGATGCGGCCAAAGATTCGAACTACAAGCCGACATTCACGCTGATGTTTCTCTCTCATTTGACCGCAATAAGACGTTCGAGGCTGTCTCGTCTGAATAAGATGATCCTGACCGCCCAGACGTGCCGGTTCTTCTTCTCGTTCCGCAGGTATGTCGTCTGGCGTGAGATGAGGTACATCGTCGCCTCACGGATTCCACTGCGCTAAGTACGTGCCCGAATAGCCTCTTTGAGCCTGTTCCTTGCCGTTCCGCGGCGAGCAATCACGTTGTAAACCATGTAATTCATGACCTGTTTACATAAACGCGCCCTCGTCGTATTTACGTCGCACATATTGAGCGCATAATCCTGAACCGGGAAAAATGTGACCGGGCGTCCCGAGAGGATTTTCGATGTCTACTGCGACAAAGTTGATTGAGCTGGGCAAGGGCGCTCGTGTTCTGGTGCCTGAGAGAATTCTCTCGCGACGACGTCACAATCGAGCGAAAGACGGCCTGTCTTCGCTGTTGAAGGCGCATCGCACAGACGTGGTTTCGGTAGAGCCCGGCCCCATACCTCCTCCAGACGTGATGTTGACGACTGCGATCATGGCTGAGGCAGATAGCGAACTGAAAAACCGATCGGCAACGTTCTACACCGAGGGCTATCGCAGCACGGCTCGAATACTCGAGGCGATCAAGCGCAACGGTGGCGATCTTTCCGCAATCAAAGATGTCTATGAGCTGGGCTGCGGCGGAGCGAGGCTGATCAGGGTTTTTAGAACCATGAGCGACGTTTCGTGCGTTGGCAGCGATGTCAATGCGGCCGGTATTGAGTGGTGTAAAGCCAACGTCCCCGGTGTTGAGTTTCATGTCAACGAGCTATCCCCGCCGCTGAACTTCGCCAAGGATGATTCATTCGACCTGGTTCTCGCCCAGTCTGTTTTCACCCACATTCCGTTGGATGTGCAGGGTGCCTGGATTGATGAGATGTACCGAGTGGTGAGACCCGGCGGGTTTTGCTACTTCACTGTTCTGGGGAAGGTCCATCAGCGCAGGATGCTCACCCCTGAGGAACAGGAACGCCTGGACCGCGATGGCAACCTGACACTAACCGGCTCCGATGAGAGCGCGTCGTACTCTACGAAGCACATCGACTCGTGGGACGTGTTTCAGAATCGCGAGCAGCTGCATGCCGCATTTGGCCGGAAGTTCAAGATTGCGGAGCATGTTGAGTCCAGGGGCCGCCTGGATATTCTGATCCTGCAGAAGCCTGTTTGAGCGCTTGAGCCAGGGCTGACTCGGGATCCTGCAAGCATCGGACCGTTCGCCAGGTCCCTGCCGTCTCCTGACCCGTCTGACTCTCATCACGTGAATGCACAATCCGTACGACCGGGTGAAACGCGATGTGTCCGCAAGCGAATCCAACGCTGTGTCGATAGCCTGATCGGCCGTTGCGTCGTTAATCCGTTCGAGGCGCAGGTCAGAGTCTATCCTCGGGCAGGGCGATACCATTTCACGCTGCGGGGTGTTTAACCCACACATTGATATGCCGCCGCCGGTGGGCGGAAGGCTAACCTGGCTTAGTTGACCGGAGTGATCACGATGTCGCCGAACGTGACGTCGGTGTGGTGCGCAATCAGAAGCAGCGAACCCGCTGATATCGTCTCGGTGTTGCGGATCTTCTCCACAAGCCATCCGGCGGGCTCGTTCTGTCCCTGGACCCATACCTTCTTGCGGTACCAGTTGTCGGTGCCGATCGTCTCGACCTCTACCTTGAACATGTATGTGACGCCCAGCTGCAGCACGAGACCGCTGTTGTCTTTGAGCGAGTCACCGTTGCCGGAGAAGTTGGAAGAGTGGCCTCCAGCCGCATCCCACACGTACCATGCCTCGTTGCCGTAGGGCTTCCATCCGCAGATAGGCTGCACACAGGTGACCGGGTTGTTGGTGTGGCCCTCCCACCTGAGCACGATTCCCACTCCACAGCACCAGTTCCCGGTAGGATCGTAGTCATGAACGGTAATCGGCACCGTGGCCGTAAAGTCGTTCCAGGTCATGTCGCCGATAGCGAGCAGCCGATCGTATCCAATATCGTCTGTTGTCACACCGTTCGGGACGACAGACCATTCGCCGTCAACCACCTGGACCGCATCCTGGATGTCGGTAACGGTGTCCCAGTCAATCGAATATGTGGTTGGCCAGAAGTTCCGCCCAGGGTAGTTGACCGTCATAGAACTTTGCACAGCGTCCCCGGTGGTGTCGGTTGCCGTAACCACGATCAGGTTGGCGCCGACAACGAGGTCGTCAAAGCTCAGCTGAAGATTGAAATCTCCGGCGTTGGCGAGGCGGCGTCCGTCAGGCCCGACCGAAACGGTCTGCTCCGGCCCACCATTGAGTGAGTACGTTAGCGATCCGATGCCATCGGGGTCGAACGCATTACCGAGCACGTCCGCGAAGATCTGCGGCCTGCCGACATTGTTAAATTTCTGGTCGTCGCCGTAGAAGAAGGTGATTATCCCGTCGCTGGGATCCTTCACCTCGATCTGGACCACTACGGTCCCGGTGTTTGTAGTGGCATCCGAGGCGATGTAGGAGAAGGAGTCCGGTCCCAGGTATCCGGCGTCCGGCGTGTACGTCAGGTTGGGGGCTGTTCCGGTGAGTACGCCGTTCGTTGGCTCGGCCGTTATCTGGAACGAGAGCGGGTCGTTGTCGGCATCGAAGACGTCAAGGACTATTGCGAGCGCTTCGTCGATGTCGGTGTCCACGGACTGGGGATTGCCGACGGGCGGGTCGTTGATGGCGTTGACAGTTATCGTGACGGTTGCGGGCGCTGAAGGCTCGTACAGATCTCTCGCCTGGTATGTGAAGGAATCGACTCCTGAGAAGTCCGGCGCCGGTGTGTAGGTGAAGGAGCCGTCGGCGTTCAGCGTGACTGAGCCATTGCTCGGAGCCGTGACAAGTTCCGCAACTATTGGATCGCTTTCCGGATCGGAATCGTTCGCCAGTACCCCGACAGCCGGGACGTTCAGCACGTTGTCTTCATCGACGCCGTAGGCGTCGTCCAGTGCCAGCGGTGCATCGTTCAGCTCGAATACCGTTATCGAAACCGTCGCCTCGTTGCTGGTCGATACCGCATCGGACACGGTGAAGGTAAATGCGTCCGGTCCAAAGTAACCGGCGGTTGGCGTGTAGATAAGGTCCGGGGCGGTTCCGCTCAGGGTACCGTGGGCCGGGTCCGTAAAGTCGTATGTGAGTGGTTCGCTGTCGGGGTCTGTGGCCGTCAGCGTCACCCCGCCTGACGAGTCCTGCTCGACGATCAGCAAGCCCGCGTTAGCGACCGGCACGTCGTTGACGGGATCGATCGTTATCGACACCGTCGCCGCAGACGAGCTGTCGACGCCGTCTGATGCGAGGTAGGTGAACGAGTCCGAGCCATTGAAGTTGGTGTCAGGGTCAAATGAGAATGAGCCGTCGCTGTTGAGCGTCAGAGCGCCGTTCGACGGGCCGGTCTCCAGGATTGCGGTCAGCGGATCGCCACCGGCATCGACATCGTTCCCGAGGACACCCGGAGCTGCGACGTTGAGAACGGTGTCCTCATCGGTCGAGTAGGCGTCATCAGATGCGATTGGAATCGTAGGCTGAACATCTCTGAAGTAGTCGACAACCGCGGTGTGCGCGGGCCCGTTGACGTTCCCGGCATAGACACCGAGCTTGCTCAGGGCGAACGCCTGGTTGAATGTGGTCAGCGTCAGCCATGTGGTGCCGTTTGTAGATCGCTCGAAGGTCCAGGTGTCGCCCAATCGGCCTACCCGCAGGTACGACGTTGCAGCGGCCGCTATGGACTGCGAATGGATTGCGCTGGCGGTTCCCGCAACCGGGTCGATCACCGCAACGAAGGCGAACACACTCGAGCCGTTGGTGTAGTTGCCGAACCTGAGAAAGGTCCCGTTGCTCTGCTCCGCAAGAATTCCCTGGAGCTGGTACTTCTCAGTTAGAGATGAGTCGAACCTGGCCTCGACTTCGAAGTCGCCATCCGCAACCGACTGCATCAGGCGCGGGGCATTTACGTCGTCGTCCCAGAGGTTGTGATTTGTGTCCACCGGAACCGATATCGAGGCAGTGCTGCCATCCAGCGTCAGCGTGCTATCACCGGCAGGATCATCGAAGGTCCAGAACGAAGACAGCGTCGTACTGTCGAACTCGTCCGAATCCACTCCGGTGGCGTTCATGGTGATCTGAACCACCGCAGGGTCGCCGGTCGAAATGGCGTCTGAAGCTGTGAATGTGAAGGAGTCCGGGCCGAGGTAACCGGCGTTGGGCGTGTATACGACGTTTGGCGCTGTTCCAGTCACAATGCCGTTCGCAGGCTGAGTAGCCGCCGAGAAGGTGATCGGGTCACCCTCAACGTCGACCGCGGCAAGGACGATCGCAACGGGAGCATCTGGGCTTGTGCTTCTCGTCTGGCCGAAAGCGGCCGGAGCGTCGTTAACGGCATCCACCGTGATACTGACGGTCGCGGTCGTCGAGGTCTCGTACTGATCGCTCGCCTGGTATGTAAATGAGTCGGCTCCGCTGAATTCAGGGTCAGGCGTGTAGGTGAACGAGCCGTCGCCGTTCAGGACTACCGTTCCGTTAACTGGCTCGGTCACCAGTTCAGCGGTCATCGGGTCACCGTCAGGATCGGAGTCGTTGCCGAGTACCCCTGCTGACGCAACGTTGAGTACGAGGTCTTCATCAACGCTGTAGGCATCGTTCACTACGACAGGCGGGCTGTTCAGCACATGCACGAAGAGCGAGACCGTCGCCACGTCTGATGAGAAGGCAGCGTCGGAAGCAGTGAACTCAAATGAATCTGGACCAAGGTAGCCAGGATCGGGTGTGTAGGTCAGGTCGGGAGCCTGACCGCTCAGAACCCCGTTGACCGGTCCGGTGGTCACAGCAAAGTCGAGGGGGTCTCCGTCACCATCTGACCCCGTCAAGGTCACCGCCAGGTTCGAGTCCACCTCAACGAAAGCAAACTGGTCGTCTGCGACTGGTACGTCTGCCACGGACGCCACGCCGATGGAGACGTTGGCGACCAACGACGTCGTTGTGCCATCTGTCGCACGGTACGTGAATGCGTCCGAGCCATTGAAATTGGGGTCAGGCGTGTAGGTGAAAGAGCCATCGGCATTCAGCGTCAGCGCGCCGTTGGTGGGAC
The DNA here is from genome assembly GCA_029262735.1 of Chloroflexota bacterium. Taxonomy (GTDB): domain Bacteria; phylum Chloroflexota; class Dehalococcoidia; order Lucifugimonadales; family Lucifugimonadaceae; genus JAJCYX01. The sequence continues at coordinate 99,213 of JAJCYY010000019.1, forward strand.
CAGTCTCCAACAGCGCCGTCATCGGGTCACCCTCGGGGTCTGTGTCGTTGCCGAGCACGCCCGGGGCGGCAACGTCGAGGACGACATCTTCATCGACGGCAAATGTGTCAGGCTGTGCCGTTGTGATGAAGGGCGTCACGTCCCTGAAGTAGTCAACTATTCCGGTGTGAGCAGGGCCTTGCAGATTGCCCGCATAGAAGCCGAGCTCTGTCGACACAAATGCTTCATCGAATACCGTGATGACCTGCCAGTTGGAGCCGTCCGAAGACCGCTGCACCGTCCAGGTGTTGTCGGCTCGCCCCACCTTCAAATGCTCGGCCGGTGAGCTTGGCAACGAATCATCGTGGATTACGACGGCGGTTGCGGCGGCGGTGTCGATCCTGGCCACCATGAAGACCACAGTCGTGCCATCGTGGCGATATTCGAACTTGATGTAGTTGTCCTGGTCCTGCTTGACCAGTGCGCCCTGAGTCTGGAATCTGCTGGTGAGAGAAGAGTCGAACTTGACTTCGACTTCGAAATCGCCGTCCGTGACGGGTTGCATGAGGCGGGGAGCGTCAATGCCCGTCGACCAGACGTTGTGGGAGGTGCCTGCCGCCATTGCGATAGAAGCAGCGGTGCCATTGAACGTCAGAGTTCCGTCACCCGCCGGGTTGACATAGGTCCAGTACGGGGCCAGGGAAGTTCCGTCGAACTCATCGGAGACGATCCCAACACCGGTTGCGACCATCTTGCGGACTTCGTAAGGCTCAAGCCCACGGCTGTACAGCCGGACTTCGTCGATAGCGCCGTCCCACGGGCTGTCTGTCGGCGTCGGAGGACGGCTGCCGATCCAAGTTTGGGCAGTCGCGTCTGTCGCAACCGTTCCGGTCTTGGGAGCGGAGCCAACATCCCGGCCATCGAGGAACAGGGTCATCCCGGCGCCGTCGTAGGTCGCCGCGACGTGCACCCACTGGCCCTGCTGCAGCGCACCGGAACTGGCGGTCAGGGTGTCGGTTACACCGTTCGCCTTCAGTTGGAGCCGAAGCCGGAGCTCACCCGCAACGTCAACCGTGCTGAGTGTCAGGACGTGGTCCTGGTCGAGTGGGCCAGAGGTTTTCGAGAATATGTGACAGTCGCCGGTGGTGCAGTTGGCCAGGAGGTCCGGGCGAACCCAGGCGGTGACCGTGACGCCGTCTGTTGGACTGGCGACCGGCGTAACTTCCATTGTGCCAAGATCGATGTAGTCGTCTGCGCCGTCAAAATCGAAGGCGCTGAGACTGATGAGGCCGCCTGCTGGCAGAGCGCCGCTGACAACGCCGTCGTTACCGCCGCCAGAGTCGTCTACAGCTGTGCCGGCGTCGAAGCTCCAGTGAGCAAGCAGGCCCTGGTTGGTGCTGACGACCGTTATGTCGACCGTGGCCGGTGCGCTGGTGGCGGTCGCATCCGATGCCGTAAAGGTGAACGAATCGGTGACGACGTAGCTGGAACCCGGCGTGTATGTCACATTGGGCAGAGTTCCGGAGAGCGCGCCGTTCAGCGGCTGGTCGACGATTGCAAATGTCAACGCGTCACCATCATCGTCCTGGCCGGTCAGCGTGATCGGCAGAGGCGTGTCCTGGATTCCGACAACCGACTGTGGAGTGGCTGTTGGAGCGTCCGGAACCGGGTTCACCGTGATGGTTACGGTTGCGGATGCTGGCGGCGAAGTACCGTCAGATGCTTCATATGTGAAGGTATCGACTCCATTGAAGTTTGGATCAGGCGTGTAGTCAAAGGAGCCATCTGCGTTCAGTGCTACCGCTCCGTTGACCGGAGAGGTCACGAGAGCGGCCGTAAGAGTGTCGCCCTCAGGATCGGTGTCGTTTGAGAGAACTCCGGGCAATGCGACGTTCAGGATCAGGTCTTCATCGATGTCATACGCGTCGTCCAGTGCCGTTATCTCGGAAGGCGGGGCGGGCGTGACATCTCGGAAGTAGTCGACAATGGATGTGTGCGAGGCTGCGCCCAGGTTGCCGGCATAGACTCCGATTTCGCTCAGGGTGAACGCCTGGGTGAATGTGGTGAGGGACTGCCAGGCGGTTCCATCAACCGACCGCTCGAAGGTCCATGAGTCGCCCACTCTGACCAGGCGCAGGTACGACGTTGCGGCGGCCGATACGACCTGAGAGTGAATCGTGCTGGCGGTGCCTGCAACCGGGTCGACCAGGGCAACGAACGCGTAGACCTTCTTGCCGTTGCTGTAGTTTTCGAACCTGAGATAGGTGCTGCCGCCTTGCTTTGCAAGGATTCCTTGCATCTGGTACTTCTGCGTGACAGCGGAGTTGAACTTGACCTCAACCTCGAAGTCGCCGTTCGAAACCGGCTGCATGATGCGTGGCGCGTCTACGCCCGAAGACCAGAGGTTGTGATCGGCGCCCGATGGGGCAGTGATGGAGGCCGTTCCGCCTCCGACAATGACGCTGCCGTCACCGAGTGGGTTGACGAAGGTCCAGGTTGGAGAAAGTGCGCCACCGTCGAACTCGTCAGAGACGACTCCAGCCGGGCTGTTACCAGATAGGCGGGGTGCTGCCTGGACCATGAGCAGTCCCGTCAGGGCGAGCGCCATGCCTACGACGATGATTCGTCGTATCTTTCGCGTCTTGTTGACGCCTATGCTCGCTACCGATTTACTCATAATCTATCGACAAATGCCGCTGGGCAGAGGATTTTCAATCAACTCTGGCAGCAAATCCTTCACAAGCTATCAACCGTTCTCACTGAGGACAAGAACAAATGGGCTCACGGACAGTAACATTCCATGAATATTTGAGATAGAGCCAATCGGGTCAACCTGCTGCTGGCGCATCGGGGCAATTTGTTAGCCAGCTCGAAGTAGCGCATTGCCGGTGAGCAGTTCTGTGAGTTCACGGACGCTCATGTGGCAGATTGAGTTGAGATGGGCGAGAGCCGGATGACGGGCGCTGAACGGGCGAACTAATCGCCGCGCTCCTGTCCGCTCATCCCGGCTTCGAGCAGCTCCAGGAGCCGCTTGGCCTGCTCTGGCGACCCTTCCACCAACCGAATGTGCTCACTCGCAAACTCGCTCATGGGCATCCGTCCGTCGGCCGCCTCGATTAGCGGGACGTAGCTGGTCGCCACAATCGCCTCCGGATTCTCACATGGACCGTAAAGCACCTGCGTCTCGCCGTCGGACACGCTGACCGCAAACTGCTCGTCGTCTATAAGCAACTCAATTCGCAGACTGTCCGATCCGTCGATAACCGATTTCAGTGCCATCTTGAGCGTGACAGCAACGGTTCGCAGGTTCCCCGGCCTTGTCACCTCATCCTCAGGCGGGAACTGGGATCCGAAGCCGGCAAGTGCGAACAGCAGCGGCCCGGTTGAGGCGCCGAGCTCAGTCAGTTCATAGATTGACACGTTGTAGCCGGGCGATCCCCGGCGTACCAATCCCGTCGACTCAAGCTCTCGCAGCCGCTCGGTGAGCAGGTTGGGCGCAACTCCCGGCAGGCTCGCCTGAAGGTCAGAGAAACGTGCCGGTCCTGCGTGCAGATCGCGAAGAATGAGCAGGGTCCATTTGTCGCCAACCCGGTCCAGACCGCGGGCGATGGGGCAAAGGAGTTTGTATCGACGTGAAGTTTTCAGGGCAGTCCTCGTATCGGTGCTCGGGTCATGAAGAGCGCATACCGGTTGCAGGCAGTTCAACAGGCGGCCGGTGGTGCAGTTCGCGAGTTGATGCTTGAAAAAATATAGTGAATACTATAAATTATATAGCAACAAGGCTGTAACCCGCAAATATGGAGGATTCAGATGAGCAACTTTAACCAGCTATTGGACCGTAACGTCAACTACACCAGGGGCTTCTCACACGGTTCGTTGCAGATAATGCCGAAATTACCGACGGTTGTCCTGACCTGCGTTGATGCCCGCGTTGACCCCGCGCACTTCCTCGGAATCGAGCCCGGTGAAGTTGTCGTCATCAGAAATCTCGGTGGCCGTGTCGACGATTCGGTGATCGAGTCTGTGGCGATACTTGACTCTCTGGCCAAGCGATTCGCCGGTGAAGAGGCTGCAATCGAGGTTGCCGTGATCCATCACAACGACTGCGGAGTGTCCAGGTTCTCGAACCCTCAACTGCAACAGGCTCTCGCGCAGCGGATTAAGCGGGAGGCCTCTGAGATTCAGGAGATGGCAATTGGCGACCCGCACGAGAGCGCCAGCATGGACGCCGACCGCTTGAACGCATCGCCTCTGCTTAATCCAACTGTAAAAGCGACCGGATACGTTTATGACGTTACAACGGGCAGCCTGGAGAAGGCTGGCTCGCTAGCGACCTCAAATGCTTGAAGGAAATTGGCACGGGCGGCCTGAATAGCCCGGGTTTGGCTCGCTGATCCCGGTGCGGACGCCGGGATCAGCCTTCGTCCTGGTCGCGGCTCGATCGCCTGATCTGTTGCGGAGAGGTCCCGCCGGGATCCTCTTCGTCGGACCAGTCGCAGTTTGTGCAGTATTCGTAACTGCTGTGCCGGTCCATGTACGTTACGATCGACTCAGCGTTGCATTCCGGGCAGGTGTTGTCCAGGGTCACCGAATCGTCCGGTTCGTTGCCACCTTCAGCAGGAAGTGGCTCGAATGACTGGGCCATTTCGTTTCTCTCAACCACTCGCCGGGCCACCTGCATAACGGCGAGATCGGTCTGGGCTTTTGTCTCAGGCCAGCGGTTCGGCCTGATGTGACGAAATTAGCAAGGCTGGTACCACTCAGCAACATCTTCAGACGAAGAGATTGGCCTGCTGAGGGTGGTACTTTTGAGCCGGTTTCAGATAGCGGGGTCAGCCCTGTACCGGCCTCGACGATCTGCTCCGGCGCAGGCTTTCCGCTTGCGCGATGCCCGCTATTCGCTCATTGAGTTGCCGCGTCTCGCCACCGTTCTTTGCTTTGTCACGGAGTCCGTTAGGTGAAATCCCTGATGAAACTGTGACCAGCCGGTCACTACACTTCCAACGTAGCCACATTGAATCGACCGATACGGTCCCTACTACGGGCGAAATTGGGGTCGTACTCGGCCAGGTTCAAAAGATGACCGTGCAGGCTGACGGACCGCAGTCCGGATTCATTCAAAGCCTGTAGATACAGGGCACCCAGAGGTATTCGTAGATGAAGCAAGAGTATGTGAACCCGTTCCTGACGCCAGCGCAGATGGTGTGGCAGAAGGAATTTGCCTGCCCGCTCAAGATCCAGAACGCCGAAGCTGTTTCAAACCAGTACACGACGGACGATGTGACGGCCATCATTGGAATCAGTGGCAAGCTCGAAGGGAACGTGCTCTACGGCTTCTCTAACGACCTGGTGAAGCAGATCATCAATCGGATGGTGGGCATGGATTTCGACACTCGCGACCCGATGGCCCTCTCGGCTCTCGGCGAGATTGCGAATGTGATCACCGGGAACGCGGCGACGCAGCTTGCCGCCTCTGGTTACTCCTGCGATATCAGCCCGCCGGTGATCCTGGAGCCCGTCGGCGCAACACTGACTGCCGGGGTGCCGAAGCAGATCCAGGTCACGTTCGAGAGCGAGATGGGCATTCTGCGGGTGCGAATCGGCCTGGCCGAAAGCACCAGGGAGCAGAAGGAAGCAGCCTAGCGGGCGGTTTTCTCTCGACCCCACATCTAAACGAAAGAGCCCCGGCATGTTGCCGGGGCTCTAGTTTTCTGAATCTTGGAGACGATGAGCCTATGCCGATCAGGATGGGTGACCTGACGTATTTTGCCGACTATGCGAACATTCGGATGAATCTCGGTTGAGACTCGTCGGGTTAGTTGCGTTGGCTTGAGCAATGCAGTGGATAGTGGCGGCGTTGACCGGCGTGGTGTGAGATGAAACGTGGCAGTGACACAACCGTTCGGCTGAACACATGGAACCGCATCCGTAAGTGGCTCCGAATCAAGCCTCGGCGCCGTTTCAGGCGAACACGTGCGGCCTGGCGACGGTTCAATCGCTCAAAAGGCCGTGAATGGCGAGAGAAAGCACATCAGACATCTGAGCAGATATCCGAGCGGGCCGCGAAAGAGCTGAGTGAGCTGAAGGCCGACAGCCTGGAACGGTACGAAAGTGCCCGTCCCGGGCTGATTCGCAGGGCAAAGACCGTTCTTAGACGAGTCCGGCACTCGTGTCAGATCGGGGTGCGATGGATGCGGATCACGGCATCAGTTATCGCTTCCACTCTCGTGATAGTGGGAATCGTGGTCGTTGCGATCCTTCTACTTCGAGACAATGACGCCGACACGACTGAGCTTTCGTGTGACGGGTGCCAGAAGATTGACGTGATTCGCATCATCGACGGCGACACGCTGGACACGAGCTTTGGGCGGGTCAGGATTTACGGTGCCGATACTCCTGAGCGCGGCGAGCGATGCTTCGACGAGGCCACCGAGGAGATGCGCAGGCTGGCTGGCGACGAGGTGAGGGTAGAACAAGGCCCGCGCCAGATGGACGTGTTCGACCGCAATCTCTTCTACCTATACACCGAGGCAGGCACCAGCATCGATGAACTGCTGGTCAGGAACGGGTTTGCCGAGGCCTGGGCACGGGACGGCCAGCACCGTGACTTCCTGGTTGAGCTAGAGAACACCGCCCGGCGCGGAGGCGTCGGCTGCCTCTGGAACTGAATGTACGGCGCATCTCTATCTTTTTAGCCAAACGTATTTCGTGATGGCAGCCGCACTGAGATCAGTCATTTCGGTAATTCTGTTGTAGTCTGCGCGCTCTGGGAGCGCAGATGACAACTATTTCGGTCTATGTGCGGCGGCTCGGTGCGGTTCGAAACAGTCCAGTGGTCGGGCTGTTCTCCATCGGCTCGTTCAGAGCGCTTTTCTTCGGCAACTTCAGCAATGCAATGGGGATCGAGCTGCGTCTGATGGCGCAGGCGTGGCTGATCCTGGAGCTTGGCGGCTCCCAGGTCTGGGTCGGCGCCGCGAACGGTCTCCGCGTAGTCCCATTCATTGCCATTTCGCTGATGGCTGGCGTGTGGGTGGACCGGCTTGGCGGCAGGTTCATGCTGCTCATGGAGCGTGGGCTGCTGATCGGCCTGGCCGTTGTCACAGCCCTTCTCGTGATCACCGACACAGTTGTTCTCTGGCACGTGGTCGTGTTGTCGGTTGCTGCAAGCTCGGCACTTGCCGTTGGCATGCCGTCAATGCAGACCATGATGAGGGAGATCGTGCCGGGAACCAGTTTGCAGGCGGCCCAGTCGCTCAATTCGCTGGCGTTCAGCTTCGCAAGAGCGATTGGACCCGTTGGTGGCGGGTTCCTGATCGCCGGGTTCGGCCTTGGGTCGCCGTGGCTCGCCCTGATAGGCCTATACGCACTGGCTATTGGGTTTGCATACAGGCTGCCGCGCCACGAGGTAGAAAAGAAGGAATCAAAATCGCTCGGACGAGAGATCCTGGCTGGCCTCCGCTACATACGAGCCAATCCGGTGATCACCAGGATCATGATCCTCGCTTTCAGCGCCATCCTGGCCGGCTCGATCATGCCGATCATTCCCGTCTATGCCAGGGACAGGTTTGACGTCGGCGGGACCGGCTTCGGCTTTCTGATGGCCTCGTTCGCAGCAGGGCAAGCCCTCTCTGCGATCTTCATCGTCGTCCGAGGCGGGTGGGAGCGAAAAGCCCTTCCGGTAGTAACAGCCGCCGCGATGTGGACGATAACCATGATCGTGTTCGGGTTCTCGACGTCCTTCCCACTTTCGCTGGCCGCTCTATTCCTGGGCGGAGCAGCGCTGCCAATCTGGGTCTCGAGTATCGTCACGCTGCTCCAGTTACAGACCGATCGGGCGATGCTCGGGCGGGTGATGTCTGTCTACGCTCTTTCACTCGAAGGTTTTACACTCGGGTGGCTGGTAGGCGCATGGGTTGGTCAGCAGATCGGCAACGATTGGATGCTGTTGGCGAGTGGTAGTTTGAACATTCTCATTCATACGACGCTGATCTTCACGTCTCCGCAACTTCGTCGACTGTGAACTCACGTTTGCGAGCGGTCGACGGATGGACACAACTCTGGCCGCTAGCTAGCATGGCTAGCCGGTCTTCGGCTTCACTTCTCCGGCATCGTCACGCGCCGGGCGAACTGGATACACCGCAACTGGCCGGACCCGATCAGCATCCGATCTCATATGTGACCACTGAGCCGCGGGGAGGCGTCCGCAGTTGAATATCCACGAGTACCAGGCGAGGGAGATCCTCGAACGCTTCGGCCTGCCCGTCCCGAAGGCGGGAGTTGCATCTACGCCTGCCGAAGCGAGAGCCGTGGCTGAGGAGCTCGGTGGGAAGGTTGTCGTCAAGGCGCAGGTCCACGCCGGTGGCCGCGGCAAGGCGGGTGGCGTGAAGTTGGTTTCTGGTCCCGACGAAGCCGAACAGGCCGCAGCGGGCATGCTCGGGACGAATCTCGTTACACACCAGACCGGGCCGCAGGGCGTTCCAGTTCACAAGGTGATGGTCGCCGAGGCCACTGACATCGCGGATGAGCTCTATCTGTCGATAATCGTCGACGGCGACCTTGGTGTGCCCGTCGTGATCGCCTCCACAGAAGGCGGCATGGACATCGAAGAGGTGGCCGACAAGACGCCGGAGCTGCTGTTCAGGGTCGCCGCGGACCCGCTGATGGGCCTCTCGCCCTACCACGCCCGCGATATCGCTTCCATGCTGAACGTCCCTGTGGCTGCCCGGCGAGCCACAGCAGCGCTCATATCGAACCTGTACCGGGTATTTGTCGAAAGCGACTGCTCGCTGGTTGAGATCAATCCTCTTGTGATCACGAAGGACGACGAAGTGATTGCGCTTGATGCCAAGATCAACATTGAGGACGATGCGCTGTTCAGGCACAGGGACCTGGCAGCTCTGCACGATCCTACGCAGGAGGATGAGCTTGAGCTGCGGGCGGGAAAGGCGGACCTGGCTTACGTAAAGCTGGACGGTGGCCGCGTCGGCTGCATGGTGAACGGCGCCGGACTTGCGATGGCAACGATGGACATCACCAAGTGGGCGGGTGCCAACCCGGCGAACTTCCTGGACATCGGCGGCAGCGCAGATGAGGGCCGCATCGAGGAGGCGTTCAAGATCATCGTCTCTGACAGCGATGTCGAGATCATCCTGGTGAACCTGTTCGCAGGCATCGCTCGTTCGGACATCGTGGCGCAGGGCATTGTGAACGCCGCTAAGGAGACAGGCACGAAGCTGCCGATGGTGGTTGCGATGCGCGGCACGAACGCAGAGGAGGGACGAACGATACTTAATGAGTCGGGGCTGGATATCACTTCCGCGCAGGACCTGGCGGGAGCGGCCGAGGTCTTGCGAGATAAGCTTTCGAGCCACAAAGGCGGTGCGCAGTGAGCGTTCTCGCAGGACCGGAGACGAAGCTGATTGTGCAGGGGCTTGGCCGGGACGGCAGCTTCCAGGCAAGCCGGATGCGGGAGTACGGCACGAACATGGTGGCGGCCGTTCACCCGAACCGTGAGGGCAAGAAGTTCGAGGACACAGTCCCGTACTTCTCATCGGTTGCCGAAGCGGTGAAGGAGACCGGGGCGAACACCGGAGTGATCTTCGTGCCCGCGCCGTTCGCAGCAGACGCCATTATCGAACAGGTGGATGCAGGTCTCGAGGTTGTTGTGTGTATCTCGGAGGGCGTTCCGGTGCAGGACATGGTGAAGGTGAACGCGTATGTGGCGGGAAGCGGCAGCCGGTTGGTCGGCCCGAACTGCCCCGGCCTGATCCACCCGGCGTCGAAGGCGAAGGTCGGAATCATTCCGGGCAGCATCGTGCAGCCGGGGCGAATTGGCGTTGTGTCACGTTCCGGCACCCTGACTTACGAGGCGATCGCGCAGCTTGTGCAGGTCGGGCTGGGCCAGTCTTCGTGCGTCGGCATCGGAGGCGACCCGATTCACGGAACGACCTTCACCGATGTGCTCGAGCTGTTCCAGGAGGACGACGAGACCGATGCGATCGTGATGATCGGCGAGATTGGCGGCATCAGGGAGCAGCTCGCGGCCGAGTTCATCTCGGAGAAGGTGACGAAGCCTGTCGTTGCGGCGATAGCGGGCCAGACTGCGCCTCCGGGCAAGCGAATGGGGCACGCAGGGGCGATCATTACAGGCAAGGCGGGGCTGGCGTCTGAGAAGAACCGTGTGCTGACGGAGGCAGGTGTGCACGTTGTGGAGTCACCGGCGTACATAGGCGCTCGGATGAAGGAAGTGCTGGGGTAGCGGGGAGGGGCCGAGGTTGTCATTCTGAACTTGACCCTTTGACAGGCTCAGGATGAAGTCCAGAATCTCTCAGGTGTCGTCACGTCGGCGGGTAAGATTCCTCCGCGAAGGTCGGAATGACACTAATTGAGCCTGTCGGTTCATACTGCGGATTCAGACGATCACCCGACAACGGGAGAGACGAAAAAAACGGAGCCAACAATGAACCTGATTTCACGGGATGAACTGAAGGCGAAGCTCGACTCCGGCGATGAGTTCAAGCTGGTGATGACGCTCAGTGAATGGGCGTTCAGGGCCAAACACATTCCGGGCTCCCTGAACGTCGACAACCCAACGAAGGTCACCGAGTACCTGGACCCGTCTGACGAGATCGTCATCTACTGCTCCGACGAGAACTGCCCTGCGAGCAAATTCGCGTTCCACCAGCTCACCACGAACGGCTTCGAGAACGTTCGACGTTACGCCGGCGGCATCGCAGAGTGGGAAGAAGCAGGATTGCCGCTTGAGGGCGAGTGGGTAGAAGAGCCATCAGTCTGAACCAATAGTCGTTCCCATCGTCAAGGTTTTCTACACATATGATCGAACAGAAGACACGTGCTGTGCACGCCTACTGGCCGGTGGGCCATATCGAGCGGCGGTGCGCGTCGGCTGGAAGACGGGCGAAAGCGGTATGTGGGTAAACCGCTTACGGGTACCCGCCGAAGGAAAAGCTGGCGCTGTTGAAGCGGGTGACGGAGTGAGGGGTACTCGATATGGCGTTTAAGCGGTTGTATTCGAGTCAAGCATTTGAATGGCTCAGATCCATCAGGTGTGATTTTAAACACGTTGGACAACCTTGCAGAGTCAGTTGTCATCTGCCATCCGGCTATGAATCGTACGTCAAGATTTTTCACGCGATCTATGAAGATCAAGAAATCGCAGAGATCGGCAAAGGCTGGGAGGGATTCAGCAAGATCAGCTCATCCGACCTGATTAGGACCAGCGGTGCGGCGAATGGAAGCCTAAGCGATTCCGAGCGACCTAGGCGAATAAGTTGGAAGGGGTTGTGTGAGTATTTTGATATCCCATTTGATTCAAGCGTAAGTGTTGACCAGTTTACGAGCCTGTTCCCTGACGGAAGATGGCCATATGCCCTTTTTGGCCCTATAGAAGGGACGCTAGATACAGAATCTTGCTTCGCTCTTATTTCGGTTCTACGAGAATTTTCTCGCAATGAAAAGATCTACTTCGAATACGATAGCTATGCTTGGCCACCTGATTGGAATCCAGAAAAAGAGTGGGGCGACATGTTCTATGTGGGTCGATTGGAAGACCTTCTTGAAGGACAAACGGACGGTTCGCTAAATTTCACTCCTACCTTGTGGTGGCCCGAATCCCATGACTGGGTCGTCTATTCAGATTGGGATCTGTCATACACACTCATTGCTGGTAGTAGCGAACTATCCGCGGAGATAAGAGAGAATGAGACGCTGGAAGCTCTGCAAATCGGGCGCCAGGAATTATTGTGACCATAGAGAATGAATAATCAGCACACCAAGTAGTTTGAGTGAGCCTGCGGAATAAACAATGAAACTTGCCGTTGGTGGCGACCATGCCGGGTTCCCGATGAAGGGACCGGTTGTTGAGTACTTAAGGGCACGCGGGCATGACGTGACGGACCACGGGACGCATTCGGAAGAACCGGTCGACTTCCCGGACATCTCGGCGAAGGTCTGCCAGGCGGTGCTCGACGGCGAGGCAGAGCGCGGCGTGCTGGTGTGCGGGACGGGCGTCGGTGCGGCAATAGCTGCGAACAAGATCCCCGGGATCAGGGCAGCTCTCAGCCACGATATTCACACCGCTCACCAGGGCGTCGAACATGACGATGTGAACCTGATTTGCGTAGGCGCATGGATTGTTGGCATCGAGGTCGTAAAGGAGATTCTCGACGCGTTCATTGCGGCCGAGTTCTCGACGGACCCTGACCTGCGCCGCCGTGTGCAGAAGCTTCACCAGATGGAGCTGGACTACGCCAGGAAACTGCTGGCCAACGAGCTGCTGACCAACGAGTAGTCCGTATACTGGGCGGCTGTTTCGGCCCTTCTTTCAAAAGGGATACCGGCGAAAGGGATACCGGGCTGATCCGGGTCTCGAAGCCCAGACAACCGTCTACTTATGCCCCAGACACTCCCAGAAGTACGCTATTTCAACACCGGTGAAGTGGCGATCAATTACGCTCGGTGGGAAGGTGAAAAGCCTGCGTTTCTGTTCATCCACGGAATCACTGACCGGCACGAGACGTGGTACGACGTTTCAGATGAAATCCGGCGAGGATCTAGCGCGGTCGCGGTCGATCTCAGGGGCCACGGGCGCTCCGGTCACGTTCCCAAGCCCTACGTCTTCATTGACTATGCCCGCGATATGGCGGCATTACTCGATGAACTCGATCTTGCGCCAGTCGTAATCGTTGGACACTCGCTCGGTGGCTTGACCGCTATCCAGCTGGCAGCAACCCGCCCGGAACTGGTTCATGCGATCGTTCTCGAAGACCCTCCGCTCTACGGGAGGGAAATCATGCAGAACCATCATCCTGAGTGGCGAGCTCAGTTCGATCGAAGTGCCGAGATCGCAGGAAGCAGACAGTCGATCGAAGGTATGGCTGCATTGATACGGTCAGACAACCCGGATGTCCCTGAGGAGTTTGTGGAACGCAGATCGCAGCATCTGTTCGCTACCGATTCGAGCGTGATTTCAGGAGCGATGACGCAGTTGACCGATGAATCGCTGGACTGGTTGAACGAGATCGAAAGCAAGATGCGCCGAGTCGAGTGTCCAACGTTGCTTTTGCAGGGGAACATGGAGCTTGGCGGATGGATGCAGCCGGGCGACGGTGTTCGCGCGAAAAAGCTGATTCCCGACTGCAAACTGGAGACCTGGGAAGACGCGGGGCACAGCCTGCATCGGGAGCATCCGGAGCGGTTCATAGAGCAGGTGAACGGGTTCGTTTCAGGGCTGGCTAGTGCGGGCCGGAGTTCATGAGCACTCGAGAAGCGCCAGTGGAGCCACGAGAACGGTTCTTGCACCTGGGCGATACAGCGCTGAACGTGGTTGAGTGGCCGGGAGACGGTCCTCCGCTGGTGATGGTCCACGGCTGGGGCGTCTCGTGGCAGGTCTGGCTGTCTGTCGCCCCGCTGCTTGCGAAGCAGTTCCGCGTGATCGCGTTCGATCTACGCGGCCACGGACGTTCCGGTCGTGTGCTCGATGATCACCAGCGCATCACGTGGGCAGAGGACACTGTGCGGCTGATGGAGAAGCTGACCCCAGACGGAGCAGCGGTAGTCGGTCACTCGCTGGGCGGCTGGGTAAGCCTGACGCTTCCTTCGCTAGCGCCCGGACTTGCCACAAAGATCGTTTCCGAGGATCCATACACAGGTCCGAACTCGCTTGTCGGCGAACGTGCCCGTGGCGATGTGTCGCGCAGGTTCCGGCCCGACCCGGATTTCGTTGCGGCTGCGACCTCTATCGAGCCGATTGCAGCGTTGGTCACGGAACAGAATCCTCACTACGCCCCTGATATCGTGGATCGGCTGGCGACGATGCAGTTCCGGATGGACCCGGCGCTGATCCGAGGCCGCGGGACTCGGGACGAGCCGGAACGCAGCCAGGACGAGGCGTTTGCGAAGATCGACTGCCCGGTATTACTGATGCACGGCAACCCGGACAAGGGCGGGATCATGGATGTTGCCGAGGCGGAGCGTGTCGCCAGTGTGATCCCGGAGGTGAAGGTCGTTCACTGGCCGCACACGGGTCACAACCTGCACGTCGCACGGAACTTCGATTTCGCAAAGGCCGTGCGACGTTTTTTGCAGGCTGAGTAGAGGTCCGGGATCAGCTCGCCACTGCCAGCCGCGACTGTAGCCCGAGCAAAGTTTCGATATTGCCGAGGTGGCAGCCGGGATGCCAGACGAATCGCGTGAGTATGTTGCCGTAGGTCAGCACCACCGCCGGAACGTCGGGAATCCTCGGTACCCGCTCGTCGAAATTGGCTTCTGTGACCTGTTTTGTGGCTGAAATCGCGGTCTCGAACGCTGTTTCCACGTAGCTGCGAAACTCCCGGCCGGCAGGCCATTCGATTCCTGCGGCGTAAGCCTGATCCATGCCAGTTCCACCTTCCAACAGGCCAAGGCGGTCCGGATCGAAGCCCCAGCTTTTGGCGATGCCCTGGGCGTGCCACGCCTGCTCCGTGTCGGTGAATGCAGACTGGGTTATGTCTGCAAACCGGGCAATATGCCACATGTGCCATGCGACCGGCACCCCCTCATCGGAAGCCTTCCAGAAGAGCTCACGGTCGGAGAGTTCCGCCGTGGCATCGAGGATGTCGCGATGCGCTCTCTCGTGCCACTTACGCAGAGTCGGAATGATATTTGAGGACATGATTGACTCCAATCGAGAAGGTTGAGCAGGTCACGATTACCGGCCGTTTTGCTCCTTTTTGCTGCTGTCACCGGCACCAATCCAGAAATTGCCGGTGAGCATTGCCCTCGTAACATCGGCCGCCTTGCGACCGTCGATCTCCGGTTCCCACGTTTTCTGGATCTGCACGCCCATGAGCATGCCCAGAATGACGTTTCCGATATGTCGCGGACTCAGGTTTGGATTGATGTGGCCTGATTCCTGGAGGTGTTGCAGTGCCTGCAATACCTGGGCTCTGGGCTCTACGAGGGATTCAAGTTGACCGGCCAGAGTTTTCTCATCCAGCAGGGCGTGCGCCCACAGCATTACGGCGACGCGGTTGGCGTCATATGACGCCGGGTCGTTCATTTGATCGAAGAGGTGATCGACAGCGAAGTCGATCACCTGCTGTCCCTCCATCTGCGGTGCATCTTCCAGGTACTCCGCGTCCTCGGCCTCCGTGGACCGCTGCCGGATGGCCTCGATTAGCTCGGCCTTGGTGCGGAAGTAGTGGTAGATGCTTCCGAGCGATAGTTCGGCTTCCTGGCTGATGTCTCGCAGGGTTGCCCGGTCAAGACCGAGCTTCGAGAAGCAGCGCAGTGCGGCATCGAGGATCTGTGTCCTGCGTGCGGCTGCGAGTTCGTTGCTGATCTTAGGTGACATTGCGCCCTGTTCATATAAAACGGTCAACCGACCGATATAATAGCCTGCTCGTTGATGTATGGCAAGGGCGCTGCCGCGGAGGACTTAGAACTCAGCTACCCGCCCGGGCTTCTTCTCGCGATCCTCATGTCGTTATCCTTGCAACTCACGTCTTCCCCACCTTCTTCACTGAAAATAAGTGTGGGAAGAATCGTGCTGAGAATCTGTAGCTACCCGGACACTGGAAGCTGCGAGGTATGCCGGATTGAACGGCGCTCCGTTTCCAGGTGGGCCAGGTACGGGTGGGAGATTTAACGATGACACAGAGTCAGGGAGTGATTACTCCGAACGCTTCACGCGCTCCCAATACCACGCCAGTTGTGAAGATCCTGCTGGCGATAGCCGGAGGGTTTGCCGGGCTGGTGGCAATTGGGCTGCTTTTTGGCGGCGTTTTGCTCGTGGTTGTGCACACGACACAGCGTAATGACGACGGATTTCTGACCAGCCCGGACTACGATCTGAGCACTGACCAGTATGCACTGGTGTCAGGCGAAATCGACCTCGCCTCGCATCCAGGGGACTGGTGGCCGGCCGATCCCGGGACGGTGAAGTTCAATGTGGATCCTGTAGATGGCAAGTCGGTCTTTGTCGGGATTGGTCCGGAATCTGATGTCGACGCCTACCTGTCCAGTGTTGCGTTCGATGAGATCACGTCGCTGGGTGCACGCCGGGGCGATGTGAAGTACCGGACGAGAAGCGGCGGCGCACCGGCTTCGTTGCCGGGCGAGCAGAACTTCTGGGTCGAGGCGAGCCAGGGAACGGGCGAACAGGTGCTGGAGTGGGAGCTGGAGAACGGCAAATGGAAGCTGGTGCTGATGAATGCGGACGGTTCACGCGGGATCAGGACCGACGTTGAGGCGGGGGCGAAGATCGGGATTCTACTGCCGATCGGCATCGGGTTGATCGTTGCCGGAGTCGTGGGATTGATCGTGACTGCCGTGCTACTGACGGTGGCTGTGCGACTCGGAAGGTCCAAAAACGGGACTGCGCCTGCCGTCTGATCTTACAGTCGGCGGGTCGGTAGAGCCGGTCGATTATGACGCGGCGCGGATTCGTTTGTAGAAGGGCCGCGGTGTAGGTCGACGCGGCTGATTCGGATTGCAGAGCACTTTTGTGAAACGCCGGATTGGAGCGGTCATGCAAGCCAGAGAAAACTCGATCATTCTGCGCGACGGGCGTCGGCTGAACTACGCCGAGTACGGTGATCCGGACGGTCAGCCCGTATTTCTCATTCATGGCATCCCCGGATCGCGGCTGACCTGGGCTGCAATGCAGAACTCGCCGTTTCGTCCGGGGCTGCGACTGATAGCTCCGGACCGTCCGGGCTACGGCAGCTCGGACTTATTTCGTCGGGGCCAGGGGATAACAGACTATCCGGAGGACATAGCGCAACTGGCCGATGAGCTTGGGATCGACAGTTTCGCCATCTTCGGCCCGTCCGGCGGCGGACCGTACGTGCTGGCGTGCGCATGGAAGATTCCTGATCGGTTAACGTCGGTGGGCGTGTTCGCCAGTGTTTCACCTTACGTGCCCGAGGCTACGGTTGGCCTGTCGCCAACGGTGAGGCGGCTGTACCGTTTTGCAGCCAGGTTCCCGCGGTTGATCAGGGTGCAGATGGCGCTGATGTCCCTCCTGGTGAAGTGGTTTCCGGCGCTTTACGTCCGCATGATCAGATCAGAGTTCAGCGAGGTAGACTTGGAGGTGTACTCACGCCTTGGACTGGCGCAGCGGATGCAGCCGGACCGGGCCGAGACGTATCGTCGTTGGGGACGAGGTGTTGCCTACGACGTGACGATTCCCGGCAACTGGCCGATTCCCCTGGGGGAGATTCGCACGAAGGTTCACATCTGGCAGGGCGAGCAGGATGTGGCGGTTGCGCCCGCCGCAGGACGATTTTTCGCGGACCGGATCAAGGACGCAGAGCTGACCATGATTCCGGACGCCGGACACATGTGGATCTTCGAGCACCTGGGCGAGATGCTGGATGTGCTTGTACCTGTGTCGGGAGAGACGGCCGGCATGTAAGGCGACGCAGAAACCCAGAAGGGCAACTAGTCACGCCGATGCGCCGATAGCCACGAACGCGCACGATCACAAAACTGTCCGACCGCTTCCGGGTCCAGTGTCTCGTCAGCATCGAACATCGCCGTCTGGATGAACGGGCCGCTCTTTCCGATGATATCCCGCTGCGCCTTCGTCACCGGTTGTAGTACGTAGTGGATGTGTCCGGGCTCTCCGCCGCTGAACGACCAGAGGCTTGAGAAGACCTGGTCTGCGTCTGTGAGTGACTTGGTGGCGGTGACCATCATCCGTGTCAGCGGCCCGAGCTCGCCAGCCTCCGCGTCGGTCAAGTCCCAGAGACCGATGCAGTGGCGTAGAGGCTTCAGTACCAGCGTTCCAATTCCAAGCGGCCCGACACAGTGCTCGACCGCCCATAAATCGGTCCGGAGAATCTCACCGCTCGGCAGGTTCACCCGACCGGCGGTCAGATCACAGGCGAGACAACCGATCATGGCAACTTCCGTCGTACGCTCTCAATTGTTCAAATGTCAGGCGAACCGGGCGAAGATAATCAATCCCAGCCCAGCGCGACCTCGCGGCCTGTGCGTGATGATTCCTCGGTGGCTTCCAGCACCTCCAGAACGCGCAAACCGTGCTCCTGTGGGATTGGAGTGTCATCGTCGCCGCGTTCGATTGCCGCCATGAAATCGGCCACCTCCTCCTCAAACGGGCTCGTGTCGTCCACCGGCTCCTCAACCCACGTGCCATCGTGCGTGTCGGCGACCCAGATCGCCGTCTTCTGCGATGGGTCCCGTCCGTAGGCGATGCGGAGGCGGGCCATGCCTTCGGTGAAGGCGATGTCGGTGCCGTACTCCGTTGATCCCTTCTCCCATGCGATGCGGCTGATCGTGGCTACCGCGCCGGACTTCCAGCGGATGAAGCACATCGCCGTGTCGTCGGCCTTGATGTCAGGGTGCTTGTCCGGGGTGTGAGTGATCTGGCCGACGCGTGCACTGACGGTATCGACATCGGTGCCTATCAGATGGATCAGGCGGTCGATCTCGTGGGTGCCGTCCATCTGGCCCATGCCGCCGCCGAGTTCACGATCGAGCATCCACTTCGGGCGGATGTACGGATCGTAGGGTTTGTGCCAGTAGTCGTAGGCCATGATGAGATCGCCAAAGCGCTTCGACTCCACGATCTGCTTCATCGCCTTCACGGGCCGCTGGTAGCGTTGGGTGTGAGCGGTCATCACCTTGACCCCGTTCTCGCGCGCGGCGGCCAGCATCTCTCGTCCTTCGGACGGCCACACGGCCATCGGCTTCTCGACATAGACGTGCTTGCCGGCGTTTGCGGCGTCGATAGCAGCCTGCTTGTGGAGCCAGTGCGGCAGCGTGACCACGCACACCTGAACATCATCCCGCTGGAGCGCCTCTTTGTAGTCTGAGACGAAGTCGAGGTCCGGGTAGGTGTCTTTCCACTTTGCCGCAGCTTCAGGGTTGGCCTCGGCGACGACCTTGACCTGTGCGCCCGGAGCCTTGCCGACCCATTCGATGTAGTTGCCGCCGATGCGACCTGTGCCGAGTACTGCGACGCCGAGTGCCATGTTCGTTCCTTTTACCGGTTACCCGACTGTTGATTGTTAAGAGTCAGAGGGCCGGGCGCGCTCGCCCCGGAGCTTAATGTGATGGATGTTTCTGCGGTTGGGTGGACGACGGAATTGTATGCCTGAACCGCATCGAGTTGTGGCGCCGGAAGCGGCGATACCTGGGACCGAGTCATGGACGCGCAGAGTGGTTCACAGGATTCAGGATGCCGAACGGTGGGGTACCGACGGACGAGCTTTACAGACCGAGCACCTTCTGCAGATCGGCGAACCGTGAAAGCGTGTGGGTTGGCGGACGCAATTCGGCGGGCCACTTGCGGCCGTGGCTGAGCCAGGCTGTTTCCATTCCGGCTTTGCGTGCGCCTTCGATATCGCCCGCAGGAGTGTCGCCGACGAACACGGTCTCTTCGGGTGTGCGTTTGAGCCGTCGCAGAGCCTCCTGGAATATCTCTGGATCTGGCTTTGCCTTGCCGAACTCGCCGGAAACCAGGATGCAGCCGGCGATCTTCTCTAGTCCCAGCGCGACCAGCTTGTCGCGCTGAAACGGCGGTCCGTTTGTGACGACTCCCCATTCCAGGCCGACGCGCATCATTCGTGCGATTGTCCGGCTCATCACCTTTTCCGGCCTAAACGCGCCGGGATAGTGGACTGCGTGCCATTTCACCAGTTCGGCTGCGCTCTCACGCACGAAAGGCCAGGTTTCGACCAGCTTCTTGAACAGCTGCGGAGCGTATACGTGGCCTCCGGCGTCCCATTCGATGATCTGCTTTACAGCGTCTGCTCGTTCCAGTTTTGCCATGAGGCCGGGCTGCGAAAAGTAGAACTCGTCCGCCCAGCGCCTTACCGCGTCCGGCCTGTCACCAAGAGTGCCGTCAAGGTCGAACAGCACGGCGGCGTACGGGTGGCGCTTGGTTCTTGGTGAGTCGGGCATGGTGGGTTGCTCAGATCGATTGCCGACTGGATTGCCTCTCCTTTACGTGGGAGACAGGCGGCCGACGGGATGGCTGGCGCATCGGCCAATATTGCGAATACCTGAGTATGCCGGGTTTCACTCTCTCCCTCAATCCCTCTCCGATCGAGGGAGTGGGAGGTTGGTCCGAACCTGGACTCCAAGCACGTCGTGGAGTTCGGCTACTCCTTCGATGGTCAGGTGAGGCTGTTGCATAGCGGCGGGAAATTCGCGTCCCATCCGAACCCACGCGGTGTGCATGCCGACGCCCTGCGCTCCGATGATGTCAGTGTGCGGGTTGTCGCCCACGAACAGCACGCCGGCGCCTTCGGTCTCATCCATCTCAAGCAACCGCAGCGCCTGCAGATACGGCCCGGGGTCCGGCTTGCTTGCGCCGTGAAGCTCGGTTGCGATCACAAACGGGATGAGGCGCTCGAATCCCGTCGATTTCACCTTTTCGAGCTGGTACTGGCCGCCGTTGGTGACGACGCCCCAGGGCATCCCCTTCGAGTTGAGAGCTTCGGCAAGTTCAAGCGCACCGGGCAGTGGCTTCATGCTGGCGACCAGGCTCTCGAAGTAGCTGTGAAAGTGGGAATCGGGGTCGCCTGTGACATTCGGCCAGCGATTCAGGATTGCGTTGAAGGCGTGCCGTAAGTCGGTGGCGTTGTCAGGTGAGAGCGACCAGAAGAACTCTTTCGCCTCTGGCCACGAGATATCTTCGTTGATGCTCTCATGTCGGTCATAGAACGCACGATAGAAGTTGTTGTAAGCCGTCCGACGGTCGATGAGCGTGTCGTCAAGGTCGAAGAGAACGGCTTTTATCCCTGGCAGCGGCGGCATGCGTTTGTTTTCCTGGAGTCGAACTCTGGCGTGACAGGCAAGCGAAGTGATTGAGGATAACGCAGTGCCTGCCACTGGCGAGCCGATCTCTGGCCTGCGATATCTATCTGTCGATAGAATGCGCCCCGACGATCTGCAACAGGTGAAGCCGGAGGAGCAACTTGGCGAACGCAGCGAAGGTTCAGATAAGCGGTCTGGGTGGCGTGTTCTTTCGGTCGAAGGACCCTGAAGCGCTGACCGCCTGGTACAGGGACATGTTCGGTATTTCCATGGTTTCGGACGGTCCTCCGTGGGAACAGGAGGCTGGAATGACGGTGTTCTCACCGTTTCCTGCCGACACAGACTATTTTGGCCGCATGGACCAGGCGTTCATGCTGAACTTCAGGGTCGATGACCTCGATGCGGCACTGGCGGCGCTGGGCGATGCGGGTGTGCGAATCGACGAGGCGCGGCAGGACGAGCCTTACGGGCGCTTCGCATGGGTGTTCGACCCGGAGGACAACAAGATCGAACTATGGGAGCCGCCGAAGGGGTAGTGGCAGGCTGTTTTCGACCCTGATCCTGTGAACAGAATCAAGGGTAGATGCTAGTCAATAGCCTCTACAGGCTATTAGAAGATCATTCGTTGCCCACGACCGCGCGATATCATCTCCAGCTTCCGCTGCTTGGACCAAATCCTCGCTTGCTGCCATGATTGCGTGATTAGCCATCAAGGTGCTGTCTACAAGAGCACGAGATCGAACGATCCAATCTTCATCTGAGAGTTGATCCTCGCGTGAATCGACGACAAGGGCCCTACCGATTTCGCACCTAATGACACTCTCCGATAAATAGTCTTCCTCATCTCCCAGATCACTAAATCCGATATAACCCTTAACTATGACAATAATCAGAAGAATGACTGCTGAGAAAATGAGGATGCGTCTGCGGGTCCACCGAAATCCGAAAGGACGACTGCTCGAACCCACTTTCTCATCCCCATAAAGCGACTTGTCAGAGAGCCAGTTGGAGCGCTGTATCTAATAGTACGTGTCTAAACCTTAATCAGGCCTACACGTCCGCAGGTGAGTTATCTTCGGCGTTCCAGGAGCCGCCTTTGTAGCGGTCTGCTGAGGGGTCGAAGAGTCGGCTGTTCAGCACAGCTTCATCGATGTCGGTGCCCAGCCCTGGAGTGGTCGGCAACTCGAAGAAGCCGTCAGTGATCTTGAGCGGTGTTGTCTGCACATCGTCGTGGTACGGCATGTCGCGTGCCGTCTCGAGGATCTGGAAGTTTGGCACCGTGGCGCAGACATGGACGCTTGCGGCAGCCGCGATCGGCCCGTTCGGATTGTGCGGAGCGAACTTAACGTATTCGATCTCGGCCATCGACGCGATGCGCCTGATCTCCGAAATGCCGCCTGTGTGGGCGATGTCCGGCTGGATCACGTCAACGAGCCGACGGTGCAGCAGGTCCCGGAAGCCCCAGCGGAAGAAGAGCCGCTCGCCCGTTGCGACGTCCGTCCGGTGACCTGCAGCGCGCACCTGCTCAAAGGCATCGATGTTCTCAGGCGGAACCGGCTCCTCGAAGAAGAGCACGTTCAGATCCTCGATAGCATCCATCTGCTTGATGGCAAGAGACGGGCGTGAGCGACCGTGGTTGTCGATCATGATGTCGATATCCGGGCCGAGGCCGTCCCGAAGTTTTTTGATCTTTTCGCGCAGCGCGCCGGGAACGTCCTTCTCATAGAAGCTGCTCGTGCCCTCAACCCAGCCGCCTGTCTTGAAGGCCGAGAAGCCCTGGTCAACGGCGTCTTCTCCACCTCGCAGGTCTGCGGCGTGTGTGTAGGCGCGGACCCGGTCTCGCACTGCGCCGCCGAGGAGCTTGTAGACGGGCTGGCCGTAGACCTTGCCTGTGATGTCCCACATGGCGATGTCTAGCGCGGCCATAGCGGAGCCCATGACGACTCCGCCTCGCCAGAAGCCGTGGCGGTACATGATCTGCCAGTTGCGCTCGACCTGAGTCGGGTCTGCGCCTTCGAGCCTGTTGGCAAGGGTCTTGATGCCTTCGACGACCGCAGGCTCATGTCTTTCGAGAGTGCCTTCGCCCCAGCCATGAACGCCTTCGTCTGTTTCGACTTTGCACAGAACCCAGTTTCTGCGGATGCCATGCATGATGTAGGTCTTAACGTCAGTGATCTTCATTCTTTTTTCCGTGGGGTGAGAGGTGGTTGGTGCGGATGAGTTGTTATTGCTATCTAACGTGAGGTCTTATCAGCGCGGGTTGGAAGGGACAGTCTGCGCGGATGGTTCATGTTTGCGGTTTTGGTTAAGGCTCGCTCCTACCGAACTATGTGGAGCAATCCCCGCTATTTGCCGGCGCAGATTGTAGACCTGCCCGGCAACATTCGGGTGATACCTGTCTTACAGCTTCAGCACCTTCGGGTAGATCACCAGTACCAGTGCGATGACGGCCAGGCATCCCGCGCTCAGTGCGAGGTAGCCTGCCGAGACGCCGTACTGGTCCGCGATGAACCCAGCGGCCAGCGCCGCCACCGGCATCAGGCCACTGTCCAGCAACGTCGCTGCTATCACGCGGCCTCGCATATGGTCAGGCGTCGTCTCCATCAGGATGGTGGTATTCATGGCACGGAAGGTTGTCTGTGACACGCCAACCAGCATCATCAGCGGGAAGGCCAGGTAGAGGATGTTGACCTCCACCGCTCCCGCAAATCCCATGAGCGTTAACGCGTACAAGAGCGATGCGCCGATCATCACTTTGCCCTTGTTAGGGAAGGTTCTTCGAGATGCGATGAGCAGGCCGCCGGTCAGGCCGCCAATTGCGCCGATTGAAATGATGTAGCCGATTGCGCTGGGGTCGCGGCCGAACTCGCTAACGAGTTGTGGCAGTAGCGTCTGGTGGGCGAAGCCGATCGACAGCGGCGCGAGTCCAAGCACCACCAGTGCGAGGACCATCCGGTTTGCCGCCATGTAGCGGAACCCTTCCATCAGCTGTGCCACCGGGCTGGCGGTCGAGCGCGGGCCTTCTTGCTCAGGCATCTGGATTCTCGTCGTGAACCACAGGACCAATGCGTATGCGGCGGCAGACCATAGGTACGCTGCGCCGGTGTTCGTGAGTGCGATGACGAAGGCGATGATCGCCGGACCGATTAGACGAGTCGAGTTGATGGCGATGGAGTTGAGCATGAGCGCATTGGTGAGTTCGCCCTTCTTGACCATGCCTGGAACGATTGAGGTGCGGACCGGCTGGTTGAGCGCCATGCCTCCGCCAAGACCGACCGCCAGAACGTAGACGTGCCACAGCTGAATGGCGTCCATCAGGATCAGCGCCGCCATGATTGCGTGCATCGCGAGGCTCCAGGACTGGATGACCATCAGGAGCCTTTTACGGTCAAAGCGGTCTGCGGCGACTCCGCCAAAGATGCCGAACACGAGCATCGGTACGGCTCGTGCGCCGAGAACGCCGCCGACGGCTGCGGAGGACTGGGTCAACTCCCAGACTAGGACGCCCCGCGCCACCATGTCGGCGTGCATTGCCGTGGCTGAGGTTAGCTGTCCGAACCAGAGGTAGCGGAAGTTACGATTAGAGAGGGAACGGAACGCGGCTGGTAGGCCGAATCTTGCCCTCGAAGGTGCAGATTGCTCGGTTTTCTGATCTGAAACGGTTGTTGCCACAGCGGGAGCATACACCCGCTCGAAGACTGGTCTGGACTGCGGGGGAACGGCATGAACTGACAGGACGATTGGAGGCTGGCCAATGCTAACGCGAGTTTGCTTCGATGATCTTGATTGGTCGCCGGGCTTCTAAACTCGTGCCACAACCTCATCGGCGAACAGCTTTATCGACTCGGCCTCTTCCTGGAATGGGAAAACGACCATGAACTGGGTAACACCCAGTTCCACGTATGGCTTCAGATGGTCACGTAGATCATTTATCGTGCCGACGAATGCTCGCGACCGTTTCGCACGCCACTCGTCCGGTGCCATCCCATCCCGTTGTGCCACACGTTCCAATCGGACCCGGACTGCGGCCTCATCAGCTCCTGTGAGCACGGTCAGTATGTGGGTCCTCCGGATAGCTTCAAAATCGCTGCCTTCCTCCGCACAAAACTTCTCAAGTTGCACCAGCGTCTCGGCGTAGGTCTCAGGGTCGGGCTGAGGAGCAAAGTTAACAACGTTGGCATGCTTTGCCATGATTCTGAGCATGCGGTTCTTCGATCCGCCTATCAGTACGGGTGGATGAGGACTCTGCACCGGCTTCGGTGCTGCGACCGCTCCGACTACGGAGTGATGTTCACCAGCGAATGTTGACAGGGGCCGAGTCCAGAGCGACTTGATGATCTCCAGCGACTCCTCAAATTGTGTAATCCGCTCCCCGGTTGTCGGAAAATTGTAGCCGTACGCCTCGTACTCGATGTCTTTCCAGCCTGCGCCGATTCCAAACTCCAACCGACCTTCGGAAATGTGGTCTAGAGTCGCGGCCATCTTTGCAAGCAGTGCAGGGTTTCGGTACGAAGCGCACGTAGCCAGTGTGCCGATGCGAATGTCCTTGACTTCGACGGCTACGGCTGTCAGCAGTGTCCATGCTTCCATGCAGTGGACATCCGGGTGACCGCCGTTAAGCATGAAATGGTCTGACGTCCATATTGACCCGAAACCGTTTGGTCTCAGATCTTCTGCCAGCTTTAGTACGTCCTCGTATTCGAAACCGAATGCTGGCTCAATTTGAAGCCCGAAAGCGGTCATTGTTCACCTCGTAGTTGCGCCTGATCTCGCGATACAGACGCGGCCTCTGCACGCTCTCCCATCCCTTTGCTTCCAGCTGTCTGACCGTTTCGAGGTTGAGGCCGGTCTCTGTGGAGACCTCTTCGGGGGTTGAAGGCACCGTTCGTAAGCCGTTTTCAATGCCCAGCCGCATCGCCATGACCCGGGACATTTCGTCCGGGATGGAGCTAACGGCTACCTTTGAGAACTTGAGGGCTGAGGCACCGGGAATCGTTCGTGAGTGACCGTCTGTCGCCCTGAAGAGGCGGTCCATCGTCTTGGTTCGGCCCATGACGAGGAGTCTGAACGCATGCCGCGGCTCTTCAAAAGGTCTGTCCAGTGTGGACAGGAGGTCTACCGCAACGCTTTCCAAACACAGCCAGCCCGAACGGTCTTTACTCTGCCTGAGGCCATGTACCGCCAACTCCCACTCGTCCGGCCTATCTCCCTCTAGAAGTCCCCGTAGTAACGCTATTGCATTGCGGTCGCCAAGCGCCCCCAACCCGGCTGCCGCCGTGCGACGATGGGACGCATCTGGGTCAGTCAATCCTGTTTGAAGTTCAATGAGCGACCCGGAATTAGCCCCTCCTAACTCCTCAGCGACTCGGCGCAGGTGCTCGGCTTCACCCTCCCCGGCTGTCTTACCCAGTGGCGCATCGAACTGTTGCTCACTACGCGGCACATTGGGCTTTGCGTTTTGCTGCCGCTCGGGCAGCATGCCGGAGCCAGGTTCTTTTCCCGAATCGTCCCTCACTTTTGTTTCGAAGCCAGGTTCATGTCGAAAATTCAGACAATCCGGGGGCCAGAGTAATGTTCTCCCCTGTTTACCTGCCCTCATTCGATATTAATTAACAATGAAAATCAGGTGATCTAACGGAACTGATCGAGAGTGTCGGGACATTCCTCGATGGACATCGCGGGTCGGGAATCCGGCTGGCGGTCATCACAGCAATGGGAGCCAGAACGGCGGAGTTCTCGCTCATAAAGATGCTGATCGGGCGTATGTTCGAGGAAATCTACACAGCCACTTTCCAAGACACACGTAAGACGCAGTGGATCGACAGTCAGTTCGATGGCTGGTCGCTGATGGGCACCGAAGCGGCGTATATTGGCGATGCAGTGATTGACATGGCGCTATCCGCCGAGCAGGAGTTGGGCCGTCCGGCGCTGCATGGGGCGGGATTGCCACTCCATGCGAGCCGCGTCTAGCGGGCTGGTGTGCCTCGCAATTCCGCGTCCTTTACTACATGACAGGTTAAAAACTCTAGTCGGAGAAATACATGACGAAGTTCACAGCGGCGTTTTTGGGATATCGGGATGAGTCGGAGATCGAGCGCGTCCGCGCGGCTATACCTGAGGAGGTGGAGCTGGTCGGTGTGCCGGGAGAGCCGCTCGACACGATGCAGGAGCGGGGTTCTGAACCGGCCCAGAACGCAGAATTCATCATTCCGTGGCGCTTCCAGATCACACCGGAGGTAGCGAAGTCACCTCGATTAAAGGTTGTGCAGGCGCTGAGCGCGGGAACCGACTACCTGCCCAAGAAGGAACTGCATGAGAACGGCGTGCTTGTGACCGGAAACCAGGGCGCCAACTCGGTTGCGGTCGCTGAGATGACGATCGTGCTGATGGTGGGTGCGAACCGGCACCTCCAGGAGCAGGTACGGAACCTGCATTCCGGCAAGTACGGCGGCGACTTTTTCGACTCATGGGAGCGGTACAACGAGCTGACGGACAAACGGGTCGGCATCATAGGGCTTGGCAAGATCGGCTCGAAGGTGGCAAGGCGGCTCCAGGGCTGGGACTGCGAGATCGTCTACCACGACAAACTGGAGATCGACCCCGAGGTTGAGAAGTTTGCGAATGCGAAACGCGTCTCGCTCGACGAGCTTCTGACTACATCGGATGTTGTCAACGTGCACGTTCCTCTTACCGAAAACAGCCGCGGCATGATCGGTGATGATGAGTTCGCGAGGATGAAGCCGACTGCGATCTATGTGAGTTCCTGCCGAGGCCCGGTGACGGATGAGGCGGCGTTGATCAGGGCTCTTGAGAACGGCGCGATCGCTGGTGCAGGGCTCGACGTAACGGAGCTGGAGCCGATCGATGACGACAATCCGCTGCTTCAGATGCCGAACGTGTTCATGACGCCCCATCTGGCCGGGCTGAGCATCGAGGCTCGTTACAAGGCGCTGGATAACGCTGCCCGCAACATCACCCTGGTCTCGGAGGGTAAGCAACCGGCCGGCCTGATCGACCCGTTCGAGTAGTTTTTCAGGGTGGAAGCGGGCGGTGGTACGCGCGGATTGCGGTGGTCGCCTTCCCGACCGTTCCTTTTGTCGTTTCGACCGGGTGAATAGCTCACTGCCCGCTACCGCGCTGCGTCTTTTCAACGCCCCGATTCGCCGGTAGTTCTTGAACTCAGACAGGTGGACGGAAGGTGTGCGGCCGGTGTGCCCGTAGTGTTCCCAGCGTATCTGCCCACATCAGCGCGTGTGAGCCTGCCTGTAGGTGTCTATTGAGGGTCACCCCGTGCGCGTGCTGCTTCTCGAACTTAGTGTTGTTAGCTGAGGGGACAGTTTTGGACCGTGTCGTTACAGTCTGGCCAACCCTGAGGGCAGAACATGACCGAGGAATACTCCAAGATAATTCAGTTCACGACCGGTGAGCCGGAGCCTCCGCGCCATTCCGTGCTGCTGGTAGATGACCAGGAGACGTTCCGGGACATTGCTCGCGACCAGCTGGCTACCGATTCGGCATTTCTGATAATCGGCGAGGCCGAGGACGGCACCGGGGCGATCCAGCTGACCGAGAAGCTGCACCCCAGCGTGATCGTGATGGACATCCAGATGCCGGATATGAGCGGCATCGAGGCGGCTCGCCAGATCCTTAGCGAGGACCCTTCGGTGCGTATCATCCTGACCAGCATGGGAGACGATGCCGAGTATGGTCCCCTGGCTCGTGAGATTGGCGCCTGTGGATTTATTCCGAAGCGCGACCTTTCTGCTACTTCTGTGCACCGGATGATCGACGACTTCCTGCCTCCTGCGGACTCAGCGCGCATGGCGGCCTAGGAAGCGGCGTACGGCGTATTCTTTCAAATCTTTCTGATCAGTGGCAGCTAAAGATGCTGCACCCCGGAACGCGTGACTGGATCCTCCTTGCTGGTGGGTCGTACGCGTAAAAACCCGTAGGGGCTAGTACGGGCCATATCGCCGAAACGTTACACCTATCTTTCTATACTCCGACCTGCAGGGCACCCGCCCTATCACCGGCGCGCCGTTCGGCCCAGGCTTTGCCGAGCAGCAGTAAGCAGGAGCGAGTAGGACGATATGAACTTGAGCACAGCGACGATGCCGAAGCTGTTCAGCAAGGGTCTGGGAAAGTACTCCCATTCGACACAGCCGGTCGGTGTTGGCCTCGTCGCCATATTTGTAATCGCTGCGGCGATTCTGTTCCTGGGCGATACACAGGTGGAGCGCAACGTCCTGCGGAGCGCCGGTGCGGAGCACGAGCGAGACCTGCTGCGGTTCAGTGAGGTTCTGCACTACTCGGGCCTGAGTATTACCGGGCCAAATGCGAGGAACGATCTGCCGGAACTGGCCCTGACTTCGGTCTTCGACAGGAACGTAGACAGGGCTCTGTTCGGGCTACGGGCCGAGCGGATGGACATCTACACGCTGGAAGGCTTCCCGATCTACTCTACGGACGGCGTGCTGCGTGCTCCTGAGCTATCAGGAGGCGCGCTGGAGGCGTTTGAAGCCGCTCGTTTAGGCCAGTTCACATCGTTCTTGCGGGGTAACAGCTCTTCTCTGAGAGATTTCGGCCGCGAAACTGAGCTTCTACAGTCATTTTTCCTGGTGATGGACGTACCGCCGGACTCGGTCAACACCGGTCGGTCGCTCATGGTGGCGTCGCTTACAACCGACGTCTCGGATGAGTTGAACAGCGCCTACGCCACGATGTGGGTGATCGTGGGGATCTTCTTCTTCGGATCGCTCGTCATCCTTCTCGTCGTGCACTGGGCATCTGTGCGATCGCGCGCTCGTCTGCAGGAGGCGAACGACGCCCTGGCCGAGCAGTACGTTGCGGTTCGGGATTCGAGAGAGCGCATGATTGCCGCTGCCGACTCTACGAAAAAGGCGATTGCCGAGGAGCTGCATGGCTCCGTCCAGACCCGCCTGTTTTCACTCTGGACGCGTCTTTCACGGGTACAGTCGCAATCCGGCGGTGGTCCGCAGATAGCGGTCGAAAGGGACGATCTGCGCCAGATTATCGATGAGCTCGACGACGTGCGCGAAAACGAGATCCGCGGCCTCTCCCACCGGCTTCACCCCGCCATTGTGCGTATTGGCGCCGCCCCGGCTCTGAAATCGCTCTGTACAAGGCTCTCAGGCGACCTCAATATCCAGCTGAGTGTTGACAGCAGCGCTGCGATTCTCGAACCGGCGGGGAGCTCCACAATTCCGGAGCCGGTTCGCCTCGCTGTGTTCAGGATTGCCGAGCTAGCCATTGGCAACACGGTCAAACATGCGTCTGCGACCCGCTGCGAGGTATTCTGGAAATACTCGGCCACTGAACAGGCGTTGCGGCTGATCGTCGAGGACGACGGTATCGGCTTCGACCCGGATGGCCTGACCACTTCGGAGTTCGGCGGCCTCGGCATCATGAATATCCAGGACTACACCGACTCGATCAACGGAACGGCCGTACTCAAGTCTGAGCCCGGTTGGGGCACGACGCTCACGGTGACGGTCCCGTTTGTGCCGCAGGAGCTCCCTCAAGCCGGCAAGCGCCAGGGCCCAGGGCTTGAAGTGCGCTCGAACGTGACTCCCTTCGACCAAGATAAGGCGGCCTGATCCGGACCGATTCGTTCGCCATCTGAACTGGTGGCGGAATTGGTATGGCAGTCTGCATCCATGCTCACTGAGCCAATCGAAGCTCGCTCTTGAGCTTTCGCCAACGGCAGAACGACCTGTGGCGAGTTTTACTTGATCTTGTCGGTCACCTGGCTATGCGTTGTGCATCCAGGTCTGCCTTCGAGGCCCTTGGGACCCAAGGACAGGGCTTCTTAATCACGGAGAGATCATGTTCCGCGTCATTGTTGTTGACGATCAGCCAATATTTCGCGACATCATTCGCGGCGTGCTGCAGCGCACAGGCCGATTCCAGTTCGTTGGAGAGGCTGAAGACGGTGCCGATGCTGTCGAGCTGTACCGGAGCGTCAAGCCCGATGTTGTGATCATGGACGTGCAGATGCCGAACATGACGGGCTTCGAGGCGACGGTCCAGATTGTGGCAGAGGATCCCGATGCGGTGGTGATCCTGACCAGTATGCAGGCGGACGCTGGATATGCCGGTGCGGCTGCGGCGGCGGGTGCGACGGGCTTCGTGCCCAAGCGAAACCTGGACGCAGACTCTATTCTGAACCTGCTGACGGACAGCTCCAGCCAGGGCTACCTGGCGGCGTAAATAGACGCCCGAATTCGTATTTTTTCACACTCAGCCACGGCACCATCGCCGTGGCTGACGTTTTTCGATGCGGGAAAACAGGAAGCGCGCACGTGCGGTTGCGTGCGATTCAGCCGGTCTCCCGGTAAAGCGGAAGATTTTCGAGACTTTGAGCATCACAGCCGGATAGTTGAATATGCGAGTGGATCTGGCTGAAACGGTCGCCGTTGTCACTGGAGCACGTACCGGGAGAGATGCATCTAGAGCGATCAAGATGGGCTCGAAGTTGCAGATTCTGCTCAATGGGTGTATCCAGTTCACATGCAGCGCCAGATCACATACGCGACGGGGCTTACTCCGCAGGTTGATCTCCTGTCTGATCGCCAGCTGAGAGCGGTTGTGAGGATTGCTGAACTCGTGCTGGGAGGCCGAACGGACGGCGAAGACGAATACGTGATCCAGCAAGTCGTATCGGAGCTCGAGCCAGATTTCTGTGGAGTCTGGCGTTCATCTGACGAAGAGCCAGGCAGAATCTATCTCGTGGCCTCCCACGGCTACGACCGGATGCCACAACAGATGTGGCAAGACCTGTCGGCCGGGAGCCAGGCTCAGTACATGGCATTCTCCGAATCGCCGGTGGCGGTTGGAGATGTGTCTGGAGAAAACCGTTTCTACCCGGCGCAGGTTCTCACCGGCCTGGGGTTGGTCTCCGGCATTAGCGTGCCCCTCATAGCAAGCGCACGTTGCATCGGCGTGCTCGACGTTTACTGGAAAAAGGCGCAACGATTCGACGCCGGCATATCGGGTTTCCTTTCGATCGTCGGGAAGATCTATACGAGTGCCCTGAGTCAAGCGGAGACCAGCGACCGCATCGCTCGTGAATCGGTCCAGGCGCAGGTACTTATCGAGATCGGAAAGGTTGTCGGTTCGACGCTTCAGATCGGGGATGTCTACTCACGGTTCGCTGAACTTGTTGGCTGCCTGATTCCCTGCGACCTCATGTCCCTGTCCCTTGTTGATGACGCCACCGGAACGTCCCGCATCGCCTACTCCAGCGGCCTGGACCTCGGTCTGAACGAGGTGGACCCGGTGCATCCTCTCGAGGATTCGATCTACGGCGACGTGGTCAAACAGCGACGGCCCATCGTCGTCAACACCCGCAACCAGTTCGAGTTCACGTCACGGCTGCCCAGGTTCCAGCGTTACGTCGATGCAGGGCTTGTTTCCACGCTGTCCGTTCCAATCACCTGGCATGACCGGGTCATCGCCGTGCTGACGATGCGTTCTCTGCAGAGAGATGTCTATGACGAGCATCACACAGCGATTGCCACCAGGGTTGCGGCGCTTGTTGCGGGCGCGGTGGCGAACGCTGAGATGCACAAAACACTGGACCAGCTTGCCTCCGAGAGACTGAAGCTGAATGAAATTGGCAGAACGGTTAACTCTGCTCCGAATGAGCGGGCGGCTTTCATGCGCCTGGTGAGCGGTATCGGGCAGTTGATGGCAGCGGACCGGGTGATTCTTGCGACGCTCGGAGACTCGGGACGCAGGCTGCGGCGGAGGTTCGTGAGTGGCATTCCAGTTTCGAAATGGGGCGAAAACACGGTGGTCAGCGTCGCCGATACCGCCGCCCGGAAGTCGCTGGAACTCGGCCATCCAACGGTATACCAGCCCAGGACCGACGATGATTCGGGCCCGTTGAACTCTGTCGAAGAAACATTTCGGCAGGCTGGAATTCGTTCTGTCATGTACGTTCCGTTGATCTATGGAGGCCAGCAAGAAGGGCTGATTACTGTTAACTCCCGATTGCCGGACGCGTACGGGGCAAGGGAGATCTCTCTTGCTGACCGCATCGCCTCCCTCGTTTCGGCATACCTGGCGACGCTCAAGGTTGAAGAGCGCCGCGGCATGATTGAACAGCAACTGGGGCTGGCCGCCGCGCTACTCGAGATGAGGACAGGGACGGTGTTCGGGTCCCAGTACGTTCAACAGATCGAAGAGAAAATTCTCGCAGCAACCTACTGTGACCTCTTCGTCTACTGCGAGCGAGATGGCGATTCGAACCGCCTCATCGCTCGCTACTCCGGCGGCCTCCCGAGCCACATCTTGAAACAAGGTGATCTGGTTGCGACCATTGACTGTGGCGGCGACATCGAGCCTATCGATTCGGTGAAACGCTCAGTAAAGGAAGCAGGTCTCCAGAGTTCTTCGTGGGTTGCAATCAATAGTCATAGTAGAGTCGCTGGGGCACTGGGATTCTTCGCATTCAGACAGGAGGCCATAGGCAGCCTGATATCGAAGTCGATGTCTCTTCTCGCGGCGACACTCTCGAAGTCTTTCGACAAGTCGCCTGTCGTGGTGCCGGTTGCGGATGCGGATTTCGAACAGTCAACGGACCGTTGGACCAACGATTCGCTGCCTGCGGTCTCGCCCAGCAGGATCGCCAACATAGTGATTGCAGATGCCCACCCGGCATGCCGAAGCACGATAAGGGCGCAACTGGCTGGAAGACCGTTCAATGTGGTTGGAGAATGCCGGTCTATCGAGGATGCGACCAATGCTGCCGACGGGCCATGTGACCTTGTTGTCTGGGGGCTTCACTCTGCCGACGGTCCAGCGCGGCTGCGCGGGGCGGGACGATTTAGCCATCTGTTCAGCACACTGGTCCTGACTGACCGTCTTTCGATCGACGGACTCAGGGAAGTGCTGCGTGCGGGAATCGGTGGATATATCTCTCGTGAGACTCCGACACGACCGCTTGAGGCAAACATACAGACACTGCTAACGGGCGGCACAGTGATAGACCCGCAACTACTCTCCGTTTTCTTCTCAAGGTTGCCGGCCAACCTGCTGGGTCTTACGGAACCTGAATCAGACCTTCTCGACACACTGACTGACCGTGATCGAATCATGCTTCGCGAACTTGCGCACGGCAGTACGAACGTGGACATCGCGGGTGAACTGAACCTGGCCGTTGGAAGCGTTAAAAATCGACTTGTCGAGATCTACAGGCAGATAGGCGCAACCGACCGTGTGGAGGCTACCGCTTTTGCAATAAGAGCGGGTATTTCGAAGTGAGCCGAGTTCAATGATGACTGCAGTCACACGCCTCTATTACCGCAGTTAGCTATTCCGCCAGCCGCATAGCGGCGAGTCTCCATTCCCATCAACTGGGTTCGACAAAGGTCTTGGCTTCTGAACCGCACGCATGTGCGCGGGAGCATGCCCTCATGCCCACAAGGAGATGGCGATGGATATGGTTCGATCAAATATGAGCGGGGGCCGCAGGTACTATCTGTTGGCTTTCTTCGCGATCCTGGCAACGGTTGCCGCCGCTTGCGGCAGTGAAGATCCGGTGGCAGAGGGCCCGACGGCAACCCCTGTGAGGATTGTCGAAACGGTCATTGTTGAGCAGACGGTTGTCGTTGAGCAGACGGTTGTCGCAGAGCGAACGGTAATCGCCGTCGCAACTCCGACCTCGGCACCGGTCGCAAATGCGCCTGATCCGAAGAGCGCCGCCGGCACGGTGGAACTGGTTGCTCCGAACCGTGTTGGCCTGGCGATGACCGGCGTTAACAGCGCCGACGCTCCTGATGGACCGTGGGGAATCACGGAAGGGTTCTTCCAGCCCTGTGGACCGGTTGGTGCAGACATCGTCTGTCCCGTACTGGCTGCAACCTGGGATGTTGCCCCGGATCTATCGAAGATCACCGTTGGCATCAAGAAGGGCGTCCAGTTCCACGGGGACTGGGGTGAATTGACCGCCGAGGACGTGGTGTGGAGCTTCAACGAGTTGATAGACCCGGTGAGCGTCCACAACCAGGCCGGAGACTATTCGGCAAGCTTCGGGATGATGGAGTTGATCGACGCCTACACGGTCGAGATTCCTGTTTCGAACTACTCGGTCGTATGGAACCAGGCTCTCTTTAACACGTTCGCCGGCACAAACGGCACCTACAGCAAGAAGGCCTTCGATGAGATGGGAAGGGACTGGGCACTCGAGAATCCGATCGCGTCCGGGCCGTTCCAACTGGAACTGTTCCGACCTCAGGAGATCGTCACTCTCAAGTCGTTTGCCGGTCACCACAGCAAGCCGGCGCCTGTGCCGACGCTCAACGTGAGGGACGTGCCCGAGGAATCGACCCGGCTGGCAATGCTGAAGACCGGTCAGGCGGACATAGCCGACATCTCACTGAAGCGGATCAATGAGCTTCGTGAGGAAGGCTTCCGGACCTCTGACAGCGGCAAGGCCTCCCAGTTGGCGGTGATATTCGCCGGTAACTACTGGGAAAAGTATGACCACAACTGCTCAATCGGGCAGCCATCCGTGTCGTGCCCGGACCTCACCCCCGGTGTCCCGCAGCAGATCGAGCCGAGTCACACCGGCTACACGCCAGACGAGGATCACCCCTGGATTGGTGAGTTCGGTAACGAAGCCAGCATGGCGCGGGCCCGCAAGGTTCGCCAGGCAATGGCGCTGGCCATCGACGCTCCGACCATTAACGAGGTGTTGCTGGACGGACTTGGCTGGGATCTGTTCATGACCAGCTTCTCAACTCGCGACCCGAACTGGGACTCGAAATGGGAATGGCAGTACGACCCTGCGGAGTCTGCTCGACTTCTCGACGAAGCCGGGTACGAGATGGGCAGTAGAAATCGATTCAACGTAAACGTCTACGTCACCGGCCATGCTGGTGGACCGGGCGGCACGGCCGGTGAGATCCAGAGTGCCATCGGTGCAATGTGGGGTGAGATCGGAATCACAACCTCGCTCGACCGGCGGGACTACGGCACCTGGCGTCCGACCGTCGTAGACCGATCACAGAACCAGCCGTTCCTGAGCGCCTGTGGTGGAACCGACGCTCGTGACTCAGTGCCCTGGGACTTCCCGAAGGGTGTTGCTTACACAACGCTGTCGAGAGGCGGGTTCAGTTGTGCAGTAGAGATTCCATTTGTACTCCAGGCACAGTTGGACGCTGGAATCGAGTCTGACCGGTCGAAGCGCGTCGAGATCAACACCGCACTGGCCGACTACTACTCAGAAGAGTGGCTGGTCCCCGGAGTTGTCGTCGTGCCTGAGCCACTGGTCTGGAACCCGAAGAAGATCGCCTCGTGGGAGATGCGTGCTAACGCATCCGGTACTCACATCGTGTCACTGGACACGATAGTTCCTGCGCAGTAGCCCTGACTGGAAGCAACACTCCTCCTCATGCTTCAAGTTAGTTAGCGCGGAGTGGTTGAGAATGCATAACGCGTGCTCAACCACTCCGCGGCGCTGCGTGGCTGCTATATGTTTTCAACCGATGAGAGCCACGCCTGTTTTTCGACCAATTTGGCGAATCGCTGGCATCGGTTTTTTTCGAACATGAACCTCGATCGGAATCATTCATGAGAGTCGGGCGATGAGAGCGTTCCTCCTGCGGAGGCTGGGCTTTTCGTTCATTTCATTGTTCGGAGCGACATTCATTGTCTTCAGCCTCTCGCGAATATCCAGCGACCCGATAAATCTTTATGCCAGTCCTGAAGGTTACGGAAGAACCCCGGAGCAGATAAACGCGCTGAAGAAAAAGCTGGGCCTGGATAAGCCGTTTTTCGTGCAGTACGCCATCTGGGCGGCGAACGTGGCTCAAGGCGATATGGGTCGTTCGCTCATTGGGGACCGGCCAGTGACCAAGGTGATCAAGGAGAAGCTCAACAACACGATTCAACTTGCGGTTGCCGGGTGGCTGGTTGCGACATTCGTAGGGATCCCGCTCGGGGTGCTGTCCGCCATCAAGAGAGGCACGATCTGGGACTACATAGGCCGATCGCTGGCACTTTTCGGACAGGCGATCCCAAACTTCTGGTTTGCCATTCTTGGCGTGCTCATATTTTCGGTCTGGTTCGAGGTTTTACCGAGCGGTTTCAAGGGCGAAGGATTCAGCATTAAGCACTTCATCATGCCGACCATCGTCGTTGCGACGGCATCTATGGCCGGATACCTGCGGATGACGCGGTCTTCGATGCTTGAGGTGCTGGACTCCGAGTTTGTGAAGCTTGCAAGGGCTAAGGGCGTGACCAACCGGATGGTCATCTGGAAACACGTTTTCAGGAACGCACTTATCCAACCGATAACGATCTCTACGTTGCTGCTTGCCGGTCTGTTGAACGGAACGCTGGTCGCCGAGGCGGTGTTCGCCTGGCCAGGGCTTGGCAGGGCGATGCTCGAGGCAGTAAGGGCCAACGACTTCCCGGTGCTGATGGCCGGTGTATTGATCTTCGTGATCATCTACATAGTGTTCAGCCTGATTGCCGATCTTCTTTATGCCGTCGTCGATCCACGAATCCGCTATTCGTAAGTGAGGCCTTAAAAGCTGTGATCACAAGTCGTGAACAGATAGCCGTCACACGTGAAGCCGGTAGCGACGCCACAAAAAACTGGCAGCAGCTCCGCAAGTACTGGCGGTTTTTCAGGCGCTGGCCGGTGCTGCCTGTTGTGGTGATCATTGCCCTCATCGTGTCTGCGCTTTTTGCTTCCCTAATAGCTCCACACGATCCTGATGGGCAAACACTGCGTGACCGCAACACCCCGCCCGCGACGTTCGCCGATGGCTCATCGAAGTACTGGCTCGGAACGGACCACCTGGGTCGAGACGTGCTCAGCCGGGTCATCCATGGCGCCCGCATCTCGCTGACGGTGGCCGGAGTCTCGCTTGCCAGTGGCCTCGTGCTCGGAGTAACGCTGGGACTCCTCGCAGGATGGTACGGAGGCAAGACTGACGAGATCATCACGCGTCTTGTGGACATCTGGCACGCGTTGCCTTTCCTGTTAGTCGCACTAGTGGTCGTGTCGCTATTCGGCGGAAGCCTGGGTGTTTTGATGGCCGTGCTCGCCATGGTTTCGTGGGTGAACTTCGTGCGGTCGGTCAGGGCGGAAGTATTTGTCGTGAAGAGCCAGGACTACGTTCAGATATCGAAGGTGTTTGGTGCATCAACTTTCCGAATCTTCGCAAAGCACCTCATTCCGGGCGTGCTCCACACGATCCTGGTAGTCGCAACACTGTCGGTAGGCGGCCTGATCCTGACCGAGGCAACTCTGAGTTTCCTGGGTGCAGGGATTCCACCGCCAACATCATCCTGGGGATTAATGGTCTCAGAGGGACGCGACTACCTGACGGATGCGTGGTGGTCGTCGTTCTTCCCCGGACTCGCCATATTTTTGACCGTTATGTCACTGAATTTCCTCGGTGACTGGCTAAGGGACTTCAATGATCCGAGGCTTCGACAACAGGCCTGACAAGCGAGGCCGGGAGCCCCGCATGACATGGAATTTCGAACGCTTGGAAAGACAGGACTGAAAGTCAGTCGGTTAGGACTTGGACTCGCCCGGATAGACGGTTTCGGGGCCGACGATGTCGATGTTGCAGGACGCCTGTTTAACGCCGCGCTCGATGGCGGGATCAACTTCATAGATACCGCCGAGAAATACGGGAATGCGGAGGAGTTGATTGGGAGAACTGTCAGCGACCGTCGAGACGAGTTTGTGCTCGCCTCCAAGTTTGGATCGCCGTGGACGCATAAGGACGTGTCGGAGAGCATAGATCGAAGCCTGACGCTGATGAAAACGGACCGTATCGATCTCATGCAGGTTCATTCGGCGGGCGTTGAAGACCTGGAACGGGGCGAGCTGATCGACGCGCTTACAGCGGCGAGGAGTGCCGGCAAGGTTCTTCACATCGGCTATGCCGGTGACAATGAGGCAGCCGAATGGGCGGTCAACAGCGGCGTTTTCGAAACTCTCCAGACCTCTTTCAACCTTGCTGACCAGTCGGCGCTGAAGACGCTGTTTCCGGAAGCTCGAAAAGCCGGAATGGGAGTCATCGCCAAACGCCCTATCGCCAATAGCTCCTGGGGCGGCGATGAAGCACACGCTGCCACTACGGGTCAGTACCAGGTGCTCAAGGACCGTTGCAGCGCCATCGCAGGACTGGGTCCGATAACGGGCATGCCTGCGGACCGAATTGAGTTTGCGCTGCAGTTCACTCTTGCCCATGAAGAGGTCGACTCCGCGATCGTCGGGACGACAATCCCGGACCACATCTCTGACGATATTCGAATAGCGAACTCGGCTCCGGCTCTTTCTCCTTCAACGGTGGAAGAGTTGCATCGACGGTTCGATACGCTCGGCGCTGATTGGCCACAACTAACCTGAACGCTTGATCGCCTGCACGGAGGCACACATGGACTACGGTCTTCAGATTGAACCGGCATACGGCTTCTCTTACGACGAGGTGGTGGAGGCTGTCGCAACAGCGCAGGAGCACGGCTACACGTCTGCGTGGTCGTCCGACCACTTCTTTCTTGGCGCAGGCGATCCTGAACGCAACTGCATGGACTGCTGGACGCTGCTGGCCGGGCTGGCGAGAGACACGTCGGACATCGGTCTGGGATCGATGGTGACCTGCGTCACATACCGCAATCCGGCGCTGCTTGCGAAAGCGGCAGCCACGGTCGACGTCATGTCAGGAGGCCGGCTCACATTTGGGATTGGCGCAGGCTGGAACGATACGGAACACGAGGCATACGGATTCGAGTTTCCCGGCGCCGGTGAGCGGGTTACGCGGCTGCAGGAAGCGACGGAGATGATTCGAGGACTCTGGACGCAGCCACGCACAGACTTCACCGGCCGCTACTACTCTGCGGTCGACGCCGTCTCTGCCCCTAAGCCCGCTCAGCAGCCGCATCCGCCGATTCTCATCGGAGGCTCTGGGCCCCGGGTGTTGCGCACCGCCGCCCGGTTCGCCGACTGCATAAACATGGGGTCGGGCCAGTCGCCTGAATCATACGCCGCCAAACTCGAATCGTTGCGTTCCCTGTGTGACGCCGAAGGAACTGACTTCGATCGCATCAGGCCATCGCACCTGATGACCTTCGTGATGGGTCGCGACTCATCGGAAGTTGACGAGGCTGTCGAACGTGCTGCTGCGTTCGGCGGTGTTTCGAAGAACGAATTTGTTGCACAGCGAGGGTTCTCATTTATTGGGACTACAGCTGAGGCAGTCGAGGCCGTTAGGAGTTACCAGGAGGCGGGAGTTCAAGAGATGGTTACCCGGTTCCCGTACGGAGACGAAAAGCGATCCATCCGCCTGATGGCGGAAGAGGTGATGCCGAGGGTGTGACCGCTTCTCGGCGGCGCATCGCAAGCCAATGACCGGAGGACCACATGGCGGACAAACTGACAGCTCTCGTTCACGGATCTGGATTCGCGGGGAAAGGACACACCGAGGCTCTCCGCGATACGGGTGTCGAGGTGGTCGGGATGGTGAGCCGCACGCCGGAGGTTGTAAAAAGCGTTGCCTCCGAAATGGGTATTCCATTTTCAGGTACAGACTGGGATGCTGCGCTTACAGAGCTGAAGCCCGATATCGTGGCATTTGGCACTCCGGGAGGTGCGCACTATGAACCGCTCCTGTCGGCCATTGATGCCGGGTGCCATATCTTCTGTGACAAGCCGTTGACGGCTTTCGCAACGCAGGCAGGTGAAGTGTGTAAGAAGGCCGAAGAGGCCGATGTGAAGACGGCCTTTGCAGCCTCATTCTGCTACCAGCCGCACGCTCTGCTTGCGCAGGAGCTTGTTGCACAGGGCGCTATAGGTGAGCCCCAGGAGGCGGAGTTCGTCTCGCACTACAACCT
This sequence comes from Chloroflexota bacterium, assembly GCA_029262735.1. Lineage (GTDB taxonomy): Bacteria > Chloroflexota > Dehalococcoidia > Lucifugimonadales > Lucifugimonadaceae > JAJCYX01. Next base: position 139,860 of record JAJCYY010000019.1, read on the forward strand.
GAACCGGCTGATGCCGTTCGGTTGGTCGCACCGCATCGATCTCGGGGGCGGAAGGCTGAACAACAACTTCTCTCACAAGCTGTCTATCGCGCTGCGCGTCCTCGGCGGTGGGCTGCTGCGGATCAACGGTGACACGCGTAACGATATGCACGTTGCGCCTGTTGTCGAAGGTGTACACGATTTTCGTGAGCGTGGGAGATTCGCCCCTGACCTGGCCAATGGCAAAGATCTTGAGTGGAAGGATGTTGATGCCGAGTGGTCTTATACCGTGATGGCAGAGATCGAGCCAAAAGCCGAACACAAGAGCCCGGTCTCGGCGATGTTCAAGCACGGCGGGATGCAGCCGAGGTTCTTTGAGGACAGCATCGACTTCTATGGCAGCGAAGCGGCAATACACATCAACGGCGCTTACGCACAGGGGCCGCTCTTCCTCAAGGACGGAAAGTCGGATTGGAAGCGCGTTGACGTGCCGGAACGGATCACAAACTCACTTCCGAGCATCGAGGACGATACTCAGCGAAATTGGACACAGCTCATGCGGGAGTTCGTGGCGGATATCCGCGGCGAGGGCTACTCCGGATACCAGACCTTCAAAGACGGCTGGATCTTCCAGGAGGCTATCGATGCGGTGAGGCGTGGTGACGGCTGGTCAGATATGCCGCAATAGCCGCCTCCAGAGCTGCGATCTACGAATCCCTCCAATCGCAGCAGCGTCAGATGCTGAACGGGCGGATTGTCGCAGCCGACCCAGGCACCAAAAGTGAGGCGATCCCCCGGCAAGCGATCACAGCATGCCGGTGATCGTGAAGTCGCCAACGTAGCGAGCGGCTCCCCAAACCTGGTGCCAGCGTGAACGCAGGGGATTCAGGATGGTGCGGCCTCCGGGTAGGAGGGCCGGTTCTTATCGGTCGAGGACACCAGGGATAAGATCCGAGCCTGGCGTAACTGCTCCAATCACGACCAGCCACACCGGGTTCTTGGAACCGTTCCAACCGGTCGATGTACTATCTCAACTATCGACACGACCTTTTTTCTATCCTCCGGAGTTCACGATGAGATTCGCAATTCTCGGTATTTCGCATGAAACGAACACATTTTCCATCGTCCCTGCTACCTACGAGGAGTTCGAGAAGCGGATCATCGAGCGTGGTCAAGAAATAGTCGAGCGGTTCGCAACCTCCGAATACACCATCGCCGGCTACCTGCAAGCCGCCGATGAGCTTGGTTTTGAGGCAGTACCACTGATGTATGCCCGGACCGGTCCAATTGGCACCATCACCAAAGATGCCTACGACCGGCTCTCAACTGAGATGCTTCAGATGTTGCGAGACCAGGGCCCGTGGGACGGGGTTCTCATTGCGAATCACGGAGCCGCTGTGTCTGAAGAGTTCCCGGACATGGACGCTGAGTTCACGCGTGCCGTTCGTGAAATCGTCGGCCCCGGTGTGCCGGTTGGAATAACGCTCGACATGCATGCCAATATCTCGAAAGAGACGGTTGCCAATACGGACGTGTGCGTCGTGTGGCGGACTTGTCCTCACCTGGACACCAGGCTGAGAGGCCGCAAATGCGCGGAGCTGATCTACATGGCGGCAAAGGGCGAGATCCGGCCGGTGCAGTTCATTGAGATGCCGCCGATGCTGGTAAACATCGTCAAACAGTTCACCGGACAGGAGCCAATGAAGAGCCTGGTCGACGACTGTTTCGAGGCGAATGAACACACCGGGATACTCGATACGTCGATTGCAGAGGGCTATCCGTACGCTGACGTCGAAGAGATGGGCATGTCCTGGATAGCGATTGCAGACGGAGACGAGGAACACGCCCGCGAGACTGCACAGTGGATGGCGGCAAGAGCATGGGAGAAACGCGCAGAACTGAACAAGCCGGTGCCCGGCATTGAGGAAGCGTTGAGGATGGCCGAAGAGCGATACGTTGGCCCGAAGCCGGAGGGGGTAGAAAATTTCCTGCCGGACGATGGCTCTGCTCTTGGCGAGTCCGAGCAATCGGAGCATTCGCACCTGGGCCCGATTGTCCTTATGGACGTTGGTGACAACATCGGTGGCGGCTCTTCCGCCGACTCAACTCATATCCTCAAGGTTGCCCAGGAGATGGGCATTCAGCGGTATCTGCAGTCCCTCTATGACCCGGAGGCGGTTCAAGCATGCGTCGTAGCAGGAGTCGGTGCCGAGATTCAACTTGACGTGGGTGGCAAGACGGACGACATGCACGGTGAGCCGATACGCATCGTCGGCACAGTCCAGAGCATCGATGAGGGTTCGTACGAGGAGACCCGCCCCACGCATGGAGGGGGCAGATTCTATGATGACGGGCGTCGGGTCCGGTTCGACACCGTAGATGGAATGACGTTGCTGCTCACTTCGGTGCGGTCCGGTAACACGGCTCGCGAGCAGATGTATTCAATCGGTATCCAACCAGAGGACTACCGGGTGGTGATCGCAAAGGGTGTTAGTTCACCACGGCCCGCTTACCAGCCGATTGCAGCTGAGATCATTCTGGCAAACAGCCCCGGTGTCACAACTGCTGACCTGGACACGTTTTCATACGAGAACCGTCGAGTTCCCCTGTATCCGTTCGAAGAACCGGAATACTCGCCTGAGTGATTTCCGATCTGTGGCGCATGAAGTGGGAAGTTGGGTGAACCTTATTCGGGCTTTTTAAGCCGCATCAGGAAGTGGCGGGCACCGCGCGTATAGGGCGAGATGTTCTCGTTCATGATGTCGACTAGATCTCTAGTTGTAAT